>JASJHD010000005.1:0-124185 GCA_033791225.1 Crocinitomicaceae bacterium | reverse complement strand
TCCATCAATCCATCCTTGATCTGTAAATTTGATTTGTGTAGAGGCATCCAAGTCCGCCAAAACAACAAAAGAAAAATCATCAAATGAACCGTCAACATTGACTCCGACAAAGGCTATATCACCAGGAAGCAAAGTTGTTTGAGAGTAAGAAATATTACTTCCAACAAGAAGCAAGACAATAAGTAGTAAATTTTTCATGTTTTCTTTTATAAATAGTAGTTATGACGTGATTAAACTAGTCAATCAATCATATATTTTTTCGATCTCAGCTGATAAAAATACTCATAATAATCGAACTACTACTTATTCAAATTACCGCTACAATCAGCAGAAAAAATTGAGCAAAAAAAGGGAGCCATTCCGATAGCTATCGGAAGACCCCCTTCTTATATCAATTAGGATTAAATCCTAGTATCTGTAGTGATCCACCTTGTATGGACCTTCAATTTTCACATCAATGTAATCAGCTTGTTCTTGTGTCAATGTTTCTAACACAACATCAATTTTGGCTAAATGTAATCTTGCTACTTTTTCATCCAAGTGCTTAGGCAACATGTACACTTCATTTTTGTAAGCGTCTGTGTTGTTCCATAACTCTAATTGAGCCAATGTTTGGTTTGTAAATGAGTTACTCATTACAAAAGAAGGATGTCCAGTTGCACAACCTAAGTTTACCAATCTACCTTCAGCTAAAACAAAAATGATTCTACCGTTAATAGTGTACTGATCAACTTGTGGTTTGATAGTATCTTTAGTATGACCGTACTTACCGTTTAACCATGCCATGTCAATTTCGTTATCGAAATGTCCAATATTACAAACGATAGCCTGATCTTTCATCGACTCAAAATGCTTGCCTGTAATAATGTTGAAGTTACCAGTTGTAGTAACAATGATGTTCGCTTCTTTACAAGCATCATCCATTTTCTTCACTTCAAATCCGTCCATTGCAGCTTGCAATGCACAAATTGGATCAATTTCAGTTACAATAACTCTTGCACCTGCACCAGCTAATGAAGCAGCAGATCCTTTTCCAACATCACCATAACCAGCAACAACAGCAACTTTTCCGGCCATCATAACATCAGTTGCTCTTCTTATTGCATCTACCAATGATTCTTTACATCCGTATTTGTTGTCAAACTTAGATTTAGTAACAGAATCATTTACGTTGATCGCTGGCATAACTAAAGTACCTGCCTTCATTCTGTCATACAAACGGTGAACACCAGTTGTAGTCTCTTCAGACAAACCTTTAATTCCAGCACATAACTCAGGGTACTTATCAAACACCATGTTTGTTAAATCTCCACCATCATCCAAAATTAAATTCAATGGCTTACCATCTTTAAATCCGTTAATTGTTTGGTCAATACACCAATCAAAATCTTCATCACTTAATCCTTTCCAAGCGTAAACAGGCACTCCTGTTGCAGCAATTGCCGCAGCAGCCTGATCTTGTGTTGAGAAAATATTACAAGACGACCAAGTAACCTCAGCACCTAAAGCAGTTAATGTTTCAATTAATACTGCAGTTTGAATTGTCATGTGCAAACATCCTGCGATTCTTGCTCCAGCCAAAGGCTTTGAATCACCGTACTCTTCACGAAGAGACATTAAACCTGGCATTTCTGCTTCAGCAATAGTAATCTCTTTTCTTCCCCACTCAGCAAGGCTAATATCCTTTACTTTATACGCTAATTTTTCCATTGTACTCATATCTATAATTATATGTTTTCTATTTTTCCGACTGCAAAGCTACGAAGTTCCATTGTAAAAATGAATTATTAATGAAGAATGATGCTTATTCAATGTTGAATATTGAATGCAAAATACTGAATTATAAATCAAGGATATTATTTGGAGAGATCCAATGATTTTATTTAACTTAAATAGAAACCTACACAATTTATGAAAGAAAATATTCTGAAAACCAAAAGCTTCCAATTTGCTATCGACTCAGTTAATTTGTACAAAGAATTAGTAATCGACAAAGAGTTTGTGATGAGTAAACAATTTCTCAGGTCTAGCACCTCAGTTGGAGCTAATATTCGTGAGTCATGCAATTCAAATTCCAAAAAGGACTTTGTTTACAAATTATCTATTTCTCAAAAAGAATGCGATGAGTCTATTTATTGGTTAGAACTCATGGAAAGGACAGGATATATTGAAGCCAGGAGAATGGAGCCCATTAAAAATCAAGGAGAAGAAATTCTAAGAATAATCAAGAGCAGTATACTTACCGCTAAAAGAAACTTAAATAAATGATGGATGCAGAATGTTGAATGTTGAGTATTATCCATTTAACAGTCATTATTTCGCATTCTTTACAATTTACTTTTAACCAATTCTTCCAATCCATCAATGAAACGATCGTGATCATTTGAACTTGGAACTAATTGAATTTTTTCGCCGCCATGCTCTTCGAAAATTTCTTGGTACTCATCTCCAATTTCAATCACTGTCTCTAGACAATCCGCAACAAACGCTGGACTAAAAGCCAACAGTTTCTTCGCTCCTTTTCGCCCTTGTTCGCGTACAACTTCATCAGAGAAAGGCGTCAACCATTTTTTATTTAAGCGTGATTGGAAACAAACAGTGTAATCATCTTCCTTTAACCCAAGTTTTTCAGCTATCAATCGAGTTGTAGCATAGCTAGTCGCTTTGTAACACATACTGTTGTGTTCGGTTATTTCAGTTTCACAAGGTGAATCGGAGCACATATCTTCACCGTCATAGATTTTATCTACATGACGTTGAGGCAGACCATGATAAGAAAACAGTATATGATCGTACTCTTTTAAATCAAATTCTTTGGAACGTTCAACAATTGAGTCGATGTATCCTTCGTTGTCCCAAAATTGATTGATGATACTAATTTCAGGAGTCGCCCACCATTTACTCATGATCCGCATTGCCAAATCAATGGCAGAACCGTTGGACGCACTTGCGTATTGTGGAAACAAAGGAAGGACTATTACATGATCGTAGGTTTCTTTGCGCATCTTTTCCATCACATCGTACATCGACGGGTTTTGATACCGCATGGCCATGTAGACATCTACGCTCTTTCCTTCAAATCGCTTTTGCAATTTCTTTTGAACATTTTCTGTGTGTGAGATCAACGGTGAAATACCGTTTCCAAACTTCCACAAATCCTTATATATCTTGGCTGACTTAGGCGCACGGAAAGGAACGATGATACCATTCACTAACAACTTTCTCCCTAGCCAAGGCAAATCAATAACGCGAGGGTCATTCAAGAATTCACCCAAATAACGCCGAACGTCGCTTGTTTTAGGACTGTCAGGTGTTCCCAATTGAACCAATAATACGCCAGTTTTTTTCATGCTAAAAGAGCTTTTCCCTCCAGTTTTCCGCTTCTGCTTCGGTCAACAAATTTAACTTTATTAAGTAAGAAATTGTTTTAGTGAATGCTAAAGGATATTCAATCCCGTCATAATTCCAATCAGTTTCCTGCAACCAATTCTCCACTTGCCCATGTCGAAGATTGTATCGCCAACAAAGCAAGTCAACAACACTTTCGTTCTTCTTCAATTCTGCAGCTTTCGCGTTAACGATTTCGCACATGCGCTTTAATTCATCTGGATGTTTTTCCAAAATTTCATTTCGCACGGCAATCACAAAACACGGCCACGGTGTTACCACCTCATCGATGTAGCGACATTTCTTTTGTTCAGTATAAGAGTGAGTTGTATACTTCTCCCAGAGAAATGCTTGGGCTTCGTTGTTTTCTAGGGCCCACAATCCTCCATAAATGTCACCGACAACATTAAAATTCAACTTGCTGGTATCCCATCCTTCCTGATTTGCCTTTACGTAACTCATCAAATGTGATCCAGATCCTTCACGAGAAATAGCGAATGTTTTATTCTCCAATTGATCTACAGAAGTGATATCACTATCATATGGAACGTGAATTCCCCAATGCAGTGGAGTCGTTACGTATACTTGAATGATTTTCGCGTCCAAACCTTGAAGAATTGCTTTAGTAATCCCTTCTGTCAAAAGCACGGCAATATCAATTGACCCAGACTCCAATCCACGGATCATTTGACCAGTACCTCCACCCATATCACTCCAATGCAACTGAATTCCTTCGTTTCTAAATTTTCCCTCTTCTATTGCCATTCTCCAAGGCAAATTGAAATGTTCTGGCACTCCGCCAATTTTAAAACCTACCATATTATTTTTCTTCTGAAAACTGCATATCATGAAGGGTTCTATAATATCCTTCGTTCGCCAATAATTCGGCATGTGTTCCAACTTCCATTATTTCTCCTTTGTCTAAAACGACAATCTTGTCTGCTTTCTGAATTGTAGAAAGGCGATGCGCAATAACTATCGCCGTTCTTCCTTTCGTTAATTGTTCCGTCGCTAATTGAATCAACTCTTCAGATTCATTATCAACACTTGACGTAGCTTCGTCTAAAATAAGAACATGTGGATTGTATACAAAAGCGCGAATGAACGAAATCAATTGACGTTGACCAGATGATAATACTCCTCCCCGCTCACCCACTTGATAATCGTATCCTCCGGGCAATCGCTCAATAAACTCATGCACACCAACCGCTTTCGCAGCCTCAACAACCTCTTCACGACTTATTGTTTTATCCCCGAGTGTGATGTTATTGAGCAATGAATCTGAAAATAAGAAGACATCCTGCAAAACAATTGCAATGTTTTTTCTGAGATAGTTTAAGTCGATATCAGTGATTTGCGTTTCGCCAATTTTAATCTCTCCTTTCTGAAATTCATAGAATCGACCAATAAGATTAACCATGGAACTTTTCCCAGCTCCAGTAGCACCTACAAAGGCCACCGTAGATCCAGGCTCAATAGTTATATTTACATTTTTCAAAACCCAATCCTCTTCTGTATAGGCAAAAAAGACATCCTTAAACTCTATGGTTTGATCAAAACGAACGTCTTCAATCGTGCCGTCATTTTGGATATGATCTTCTCTGTCAATTATTTCAAAAACACGTTCGGCCCTAACTGTTCCTCTTTGAAGAATATTGAATTTATCCGCCATTTGACGTATCGGGCGGAAAAGCATGTGAATCCACAATGTAAAAGAAGTTATTTCTCCGAACATCAATTCAATTTGACCATCAGTTTTGCCCAATACATACATACCACCCCAAACAAGTAAAAATGCCATTGAAAGTGAACTCAATATTTCAACTATTGGGAAGAAAATTGAATAGGCCCAAATTGCCTTGATATGTGCTTGTTTATGTCCTTCGTTTATTCCTTCGAACTCCTCAAACTCTTTTTGTTGACGATTGAACAACTGAACCAATGACATTCCAGTTATCCTTTCCTGTACAAAATTATTAAGTTTCGTAACCTTCTCTCGCTCCATTTGAAACGACTTACGCACTACTCTAGCAAAAATACGCGTTGCAACAAGTAATAATGGAATTGGAACCAATACCATCAGCGACAATTGCCAATTAATAAACAGCATCATTGCAATGACAACAACCACCGCCACTAAATCGCCAAGTACCGCCATCATTCCCGCCGAGAATACTTCTGTTATCGCTTCCAGATCAGAAACAAGTCGTGTTACTAATGACCCAATTGGTGTTTGATCAAAATATTTCATTCGAAACGTCAAAATCTTCTGCATTAACCGCTGGCGCAAATCGCGAATGATAGATTGTGCAAATAAGTTCGAGAAATACGTTGATAAAAATTGCAAAACACCTTCAGCAAGTAACATCCCGATGATGATCAACGTCCACATTAAAAGCATGTCCGCATCTTGGTTCAATGAGATATAATCATTCACCATCTGCCCAATCAAGTACGGGCGATAAGGGCCTAAGACAGCCAATCCTAATGTGCATAAAATGGCAACGGTGAACAATCCCTTGTAAGACTTCCAATACGACAGAAGTCGCTTGAAGACGTTTACATTTAATTTGGATTTTGTTGCCATGGTAACAAAAGTAATTTAAAGATTCAAAGCTGCTATATCGTCTGCTTCAAATTTGTGCTTCGGAATGTTCTTCCAGTATTTAAAAATCAGCTACCTTTATCCAAAATTCTAAATAAATGGTGTACGATTTCTCTAAGACTAACTCAATATTTTCCACCTTCATTGCAGAATTAAGAGATGTTGACATTCAAAAAGATGCAATGCGTTTCCGTCGAAATCTAGAACGTCTCTCCGAAATAATGGGATATGAAATTTCGAAAGAACTGGAATACGAAAATGTGGAAATTGTAACGCCTCTTGGCATTTCAAAAACGCAACTTTTGAAAAAACAACCTGTTTTAGCTACCATTTTAAGAGCTGGACTTGGCATGCATCAAGGACTTTTGAATTACTTCGATGGAGCAGAAAGTGCGTTTGTTTCGGCTTATCGAAAACATACTACTGCAGAAGATTTCGAAATTTTTGTGGAATATATGGCTTCTCCAAGTATTGATGGTAAAGTTGTAATTATCAGTGATCCAATGCTTGCTTCAGGAAGCTCAATGGCAATGGTTTACAAGGCACTATTAAAGCAAGGCAATCCTTCTCGTATTATTGTTGCTTCGGCAATAGCTGCACCTGAAGCTTTAGAATACTTAAAGAAACGGCTTCCAGTAACAACAAAATATTACATCGGAGCCATTGATCAAGAACTCACCGCTCAGTCGTACATAGTTCCTGGTTTAGGAGACGCTGGTGATTTGGCCTACGGAGAAAAATTATAACTATGAAGTGGGGAGCACTATCCGTAATATTTACAGCTTCAATGATTAAATTCATGTTCGCCCCATTGGGAGGTCCTGCATTGGATTTAAATTTTATTGAAACCTATTTAGCCTGCACTATTGGTGCGACAGTGGCTTCGGCGATATTTTTTTTTCCATCTAACTTCTTCATTCAACGTACTATTAATAAGCGCAAAGAAAAGGAACGTAAGCTTCTAGAAAAGGGACTAGAAATTAAGGATAAGAAAAAATTCACTCTCGTAAATAAATTGGTGATCCGAATGAAACGGTCAGTTGGTATTGTTGGAATGTCGTTTCTCGCACCATTATTTTTATCTATTCCACTTGGCAGTATCATTGTTGCAAAGTTCTATGGAAATAGACCTATGGCGTATCCGCTTATACTTATGGGTATTTTTGTGAATGGACTTATTACCACAGGTCTTACATTTTTCTTCCTCGCATGAAGCATTTATTCTTTGATCTCGATCATACCTTATGGGATTTTGAAAAAAACTCGGAAGCAGCACTTCGGTTATTGTATGCCAATTTAGAATTAGATAATGAACTGCGCTCTTTTCAGTCGTTTCATACAGCTTATAAGAAAGTCAACCGTAAGCTTTGGAATCAATACGGTTTGGGACAACTCTCGAAAGCTGACTTACGCTTTGAGCGTTTCAACAAAACACTTTTAAAGTTTGATGTCAACCACCCAGAGCTAGCGGAGAAATTGGCTTCAGGTTATGTTGAGACATCACCGCATCAAACAATTCTTTTCCCAAATGCAGAAAACACGCTCATTCAACTGCGCGATTTGGGGTATGAAATGCACATCATCACGAATGGCTTCAAAGAAATCCAAGATATCAAATTGACGAAGAGTGGAATTCGTGATTACTTTGATGTTGTTGTCTGTTCAGAAGAAGTTGGGAAAAACAAACCCGCCCGTGAAGTGTTTACAGAAGCCTTAATTAGAGCAGATGCTAAAGCAAAAGACAGTGTGATGATTGGAGACAACTACAAGGCTGACGTACTTGGCGCAGAACGTTCGGGGATTTGCGGTGTTTTATTTGATCCACATAGAGAACATCGTGAAGGGTCTCACGAATGGCACATCAATGATTTGGATGAGATTCCAGAATTATTGCCATGGATTAAGCAAAAAAGACAGTAGATTTCGGCTGCGCTCGATCTACGATATTGGATATTGGATATTGGATATTGGATATTGGATATTGGATATTGGATATTGGATATTGGATGATAGAAATTAAATGGTAATCGAGCGGAGCCGAGAGTACCAATTTTACATACCTATAGTATCTCTTGGCGTAATTTCTCGTACAATACCATTCCGGCCGCTACACTTACATTAAGAGAAGCGATTTCACCACGCATTGGAATCTTACAACTTACATCGGCCAGATTAATCAGATCTGATGTAATTCCGTCCTGTTCAGAACCTAGAATTACCGCAACGGCTCCACGCAAGTTTGCTTGATACAAAGGAATACTTGATTTTTCAGTACAAGCGACAATTCGTAATCCACATTGTTGAACATAGAACAATGAATCTTTCAAACTATCTGTTTTACATACTTTAATTCTATTCAAAGCTCCGGCTGATGTTTTTATTGCATCTGCTGTAACTTGCGCCGAACCTTTTGAGGGAATTAGAATTGCATCCACACCCTCGCATTCAGCAGTTCTTGCAATTGCACCAAAATTACGAACATCAGTAACGCGGTCAAGTGCCAAGATAAATGGTTTCTTATCTGCCTCGATAAGATCTTCAACAACGTCTTCTATTTTATAATACTCAATAGGAGACACAAGAGCAATTACGCCTTGATGATTCTGATCTGTTATACTTTCTAATTTCTCCGATGGAACAAATTGCAATTGATGATTCTCCGCCTTCAAAGCTTCTTTTAATTCCAAAAAGAGATCTTTATCCATTCCTTTTTGAATGAGAATTTTGTTCATTGCTCGACCGGCCTTAATTGCTTCAATCACCGATCTAACACCGAAAATAAAATCGTCCTTTACAGGCTTGTATATCTTCTTACTATCATACTTGCTGCTTCCTTCGTACTTACTCATAACTTAAAATTGATAAACGAAACTTATCTCTACTCCTTCTGCTACTGTTTTTGCAACAGGACATTTCTCTCCAGCATTTCTTACGCGCTTTTGAATGCTCTCATCCCAATTGTTTTTTGTGAAATCTATTTCAATTTCCAAAGACCCAATTCTACGCGGATTAGATTCCATCAGCTTATTTACAGTTGCAACAGCATAATCAAATTGAATATCGTGACTTTCACAATAAATTCCGATAATAGTAAGCATACAAGATACGTATGCGGTTGCCACTAAATCAGTTGGAGAAAACGATTCACCTTTACCATTATTATCCACTGGGGCATCTGTTACAATTTCAACACCTGATTTAAGATGTGTGCACTTGGTTCTAAGATTCCCTAAATATTCAATTTTTGATGTCGGCATGTTTCGTTGTTTTCATACATTTGTAAATGCTGCTCGGCCGTAATGATCAGCTCGGCAAAAGTAGCCATTTATTTCGGCCAATTGAGCAGACG
The DNA here is from genome assembly GCA_033791225.1 of Crocinitomicaceae bacterium. Taxonomy (GTDB): domain Bacteria; phylum Bacteroidota; class Bacteroidia; order Flavobacteriales_D; family Crocinitomicaceae; genus UBA4466. Next base: position 114,844 of record JASJHD010000005.1, on the reverse strand, counting down.
GTTTAATTAAATCAACGATGAGCGAAACAGTGAATCAAGAAGATAAAGTACGCATTAAAAAACCCAAGTGGTTAAGAGTAAAACTTCCTACTGGTGAGAATTACAAAAAAGTGCGTTCATTGGTAGACCAACACAAACTGCATACTATATGTGAAAGTGGTAACTGCCCAAATATGGGCGAATGTTGGGGAGAAGGAACTGCAACTTTTATGATTCTCGGTAATATCTGTACACGATCTTGTGGGTTTTGTGCTGTTAAGACGGGGCGACCTGATGCCGTAGATGAATTTGAACCAGGAAAAGTAGCTCACAGTGTAAAGACAATGGGAGTTAAGCACGCTGTAATAACATCTGTTGATCGTGACGACCTTAAAGATGGTGGTGCTGACATCTGGGTTCAAACGGTGAAAGCAATTCGACACCAATCGCCTGAAACAACCATGGAAACTTTAATTCCAGACTTTGGGGGTAAATGGGATAATCTTCAAAAGATCATTGACGTAGCTCCTGAAATTGTGAGTCACAATCTTGAAACCGTACGAAGATTAACCAAAGAAGTACGAATACAAGCCAAATATGATAGAAGTCTGGAGGTGTTGTTCCGACTTAAAAAGGGCGGCATGAAAACTAAATCAGGCATTATGCTAGGTTTAGGTGAAACACACGAAGAAATCATCGAAGCAATGGAGGATTTGCGTAGCGTGGAAGTCGACATACTTACTCTCGGACAATACTTACAGCCCACTGCTAAACACATTCCTATCGCTGAATTTGTTACCCCAGAACGTTTCTTAGAGTACAAAGAACTTGGAGCTAAAATGGGCTTCAGATATGTTGAAAGTGGACCACTCGTTCGTTCCTCGTATAGGGCAGAAAAACACATGTTTTAAGCTTAGACGTGTATCTTTTGCTTGGGACTTGACAAAAGGGATTATATATGGAATCACTAATTGTTATAATTTTATACCTGAAACTGTTACAGCGTGAAGCAAATTATCAATATTTATTTGTATTTTGCGACGCTAAAATTTAATTTGATATTAGAATCAAACTATACTTTAAAATTACACTTATGAAAAAGTTAATTGGAACGGCGTTATGTACGCTGCTCGTATTTACAGGAACATTTGCGCAGGTTGATCCGAATGCGTGGTGTGCTTCAGACAGAATGATGCAAGAAGCATTTAAACGTCAACCGGAATTGAAAGATGCTTATTACGCATCACTTTTGTTGCAAAACAGCAGAACAGATAATCCTTTAGTAGCGGCAGGTAATAAATCTAATCATCATTACCGTATCCCTGTGGTTTTTCACATTATTCACCAATATGGAAGTGAAAATGTGAGTGATTCAGAGGTTTATACGGAAATGCAAGTTATCAATGATCAATTCCTCGGAAATGATCCAGATTCGGTAAATCTTGTTGATGAATTCGTGAACCTTCATTCAAATACTAATATTGAATTCGTGTTGGCTTCAATTGATCCTGATGGAAACTGTACAAACGGTATAGATCACATCTACTCTCACGAGACTCAAGCTGGAGATGATTTTTCGAAATTGAACCAATGGAACAGAGCTAACTACTTGAATATTTGGATTACGGATAACTTGGGTGTTTCTGGTGCCGCTGCATATGCTTATCGTCCAGCTTCAACGGATGGTCCTGGTTTCTGGATTGATGGTATCATTTCAAATGACGCGTATGTAAATGGTGGAGATGGGAACACTTTAACTCACGAAATTGGTCACTACTTAAATTTACCTCACGTTTTTGGAGATTCTGATTTGATCAATGATGGTCCAACTATTTGTAATGACGATGGTATTGAAGATACACCTCCTACAAAAGGTCACCTATCATGTCCTAATGGTTACCCAGCATCTTGGATTACTTGTAGTACTCAAGCTATAGAGGATACATTAGGCACTTACACTTTTGACAGTATTGTTCCAACTTCTGGAATGATAGATCCAACACCTGTTCCTGTTCCCCAACTAAGTGAAACGGATACTACAGTAGGTGTTATCTATAATAATTTCACAGCTGTTGGTGTTGGTGCTAATCCAACAACAACTGGAACCTTTGGTTTCGATGGCTGGGATACTGGGGCTGCAAATGGAGAAACAGTATACATGAACCTTACTGGAAATATTAATACATCAAAATACTATGAGTTTACGATTACACCTGAAGCTCGTCAAGGACTGGAATTGGATGATATCCGTTTTGATGTTGCTCGTGATCTAGAAGGACCAAGAACTTATTCGGTTCGCTGGAGTGAAGATGGATACGCTAGTAACTTACCGATTAATACAATTGCAAATCCTGATATTTTTGTTGATGCAACAAATGATATCTTCTTCATTAGTGCAGATTATGATAGCACAGAGTTAGGTTCAGTGGTTGAATTTGGTGGTCTTAATTTTAATTCTACTGCTGTTTTAACATTCCGTATTTATGCATGGAATGCTGAAGATGCTACTGGAGACTTTATTGTAGACAATGTAATGGTTAATGGAACCTTTGGATTTGTTGAAGATGTTCAAAACTACATGGACTACTCTAACTGTAACTACCACTACTCTCCTGGTCAAGCTGAAGTAATGCACATTGCATTGATTGAAATTGCAGGACAACGTAACGAACTTGTTGATTCTCTTACACCAATCATTACCGGTGTTGATATACAAACTCTTCCGCAGACTGATTTAACAGTTCCATTGTGTACACCTGTTGCTGATTTTGATATGAGAGCTAATAGCACTTCAACTCGTCAAGTATGTGTTGGTGAATCAGTTTCATTCGAGGATCACTCTTGGAATGCAGTAATTGATTCAAGAGATTGGATTTTCGAAGACGGAACAATGTCTGGTACTCCTACAAACCCATTGGTGATTTTTAGTTCTCCAGGATGGAAAGATGTTACTTTAACTGTAACTAACACTACTGGATCTTCAACTGAAACTAGAGAGAATTATGTTTATGTATCTCCAACTTGGGGAGACTTCACAGGTCCTACTTCTATTTCTTTAGAAAATGGATACGGTGGATGGTTCTTGAACAATAACTATGAGGACAACTGGGCATCATACCAATTGGTAACCTGTATCGGAATTAATAATGCAAGCACAACTGCATTCAAATTGAACAATTACAAAGATGTATCAAATGCTGATTTCTTAAACGATGATTACTTCTACAATCAAAGACTAGGACATACACTTGATGAATTGGTGACTCCTTCATTCGATTTGAGAAACACTTCAAATATCACGGTTACTTTCGATTACGCATATGCTACGAACGCAACTCAAACAATAAATCTTGAAGAGAAACTGATAATTTATTATTCTAGAGACTGTGGAAAGACATGGACTCCAAAAACTGTGACTGCAAACGGATCACCTCAACCAGGTGGTCTCGATGGGTCTGATTTAGTAACTGGTGGATTCGCTGGAAACTTGGATTACACTCCAGTTAGTAGTGCAGAGTGGAGAACAGCTTCATTCACGTACTCTTCAACATCAGCTGATGATCACACGCGATTCAAATTCGCTTTTGAAGCTTCGGATTTCGCAAGTAACTTGTTCATTGACAACATCAATGTAAATGGAACCTTGAGTTTGACTTCTGATGAAATCGCATTGTTAGATTTAAATGTATATCCTAACCCTACAAGCGCAGGAAGTGCAATCAATGTTTCTTACACGGCACAAGAAGAGCCTGTGACATTTACATTGAGAGATGCACAAGGAAAAGTTGTAGCTGAAGAAACAATCACTAAGACAAATGCAATGGTTAACCAAGTATTGAACGGTTCTGAGAATCTTCGTTCAGCTTGTTACTTCTTAGAAGTAGCTATTGGTGACCACAAAACTACACGTAAGGTAGTTGTACTATAAGATTGATTAGTTTAATCGAAAAGGGCTGTTTTTTAACAGCCCTTTTTTTTGTGTCAAAAAAACCACAAGCTCCCTTCTTGTTCAAGGAGAAATAATAAATTTGTAACAAACAAAAGAACATGAGTAAATTCGATATCGCAATAATAGGATCTGGACCTGGTGGATATGTAGCAGCCATTCGCTGTGCACAACTAGGAATGAAAACAGTAATCATTGAAAAATACGATACTCTTGGCGGAACTTGCCTAAACGTAGGTTGCATCCCTTCCAAGGCATTATTGGATTCATCAGAGCACTATCACAACGCTACTCACAATTTTGAAGAGCACGGGATTGACATAAAAGGTGTAAAAGCAAATCTTGCGCAAATGGTAAAACGCAAGAATGATGTCGTTTCTCAAACAAGTTCTGGAGTAAAGTTCTTAATGGACAAGAACAATGTTGAAGTAATCAATGGATTGGGTTCCCTGGTTGACAAGAATACAGTTAAGATTGTTGGCAAGGACAAAAAAGAAACAACAATAACAGCTACAAATATTTTATTAGCTACAGGGTCGAAGCCGAATTTCTTCCCTGGAATGGAACCAGACAAAAAGCGCATTATTACTTCAACTGAAGCTTTGAACCTGACCGTAATCCCTAAAAAGATGTTGGTGATTGGCGGTGGAGTTATTGGATTAGAATTAGGATCTGTATTCGGTCGACTAGGTACACAAATAGAAGTGGTTGAATTCGCCAATAAGATTATACCAACTATGGACGGAACGATGTCCAAAGAACTTACGAAAGTATTAAAGAAGGAAGGATTTAAATTCCATCTTCAACACAAGGTGCAAACTGTAAAGAACACAGGTAAAGGTGTTGTATTAACTGCACTCAATAAGAAAGATGAAGAAGTTACTCTTGAAGCAGACTACTGCTTGGTTGCTGTGGGAAGAAAACCATTTACAGAAGGACTCGGTTTAGAGAATGCAGGAGTAAAATTAAATGACAGAGGGCAAATCGAAGTGAATGATAATCTTCAAACTACCGTTCCAAACATATATGCATTAGGTGATGTTGTTCGAGGAGCAATGCTCGCTCATAAAGCTGAGGAAGAAGGAGTATTTGTTGCCGAATTATTGGCTGGACAGAAACCACACATAAATTACAATCTGATTCCAGGTGTTGTATACACATGGCCTGAAGTTGCTTCTGTTGGAAAAACAGAAGAAGAACTGAAAGCTGAAGGAAGAGAAATTAAAATTGGTGCATTTCCTATAAAAGCATTGGGTAGAGCGCGAGCAAGTATGGACATTGCAGGAACGATTAAGGTGATTGCAGACAAAGAAACGGATGAAGTACTTGGAGTTCATATGATCTGTGCTCGTGCTGCCGACCTAATTATGGAAGCAGTAACGGCAATGGAATACAGAGCCTCCGCAGAAGATATCGCTCGAATTTGTCACCCTCATCCAACTTATTCGGAAGGATTGAAAGAAGCGGCACTTGCAGCAACTGAAGACAGAGCGCTACATGTCTAAGAAAAAAGGAAAGTCGTTTGATTCTTTAGGGCTCTCAAAATCTCTTGATTCTATTTTACTAGAACAAGGATATGTAAAGTCCTACCCTATTCAGCAAAAATCAATTCCACCAATTCTCGAAGGCAAGGATCTACTGGGAATAGCCAAAACTGGGTCTGGTAAAACAGCAAGTTACGCATTGCCAATTCTAACCCAACTAGAAAACGCATCAGAAAAAAAGAACCGTCATGTTAACGTATTGGTCCTAGTTCCAACCCGAGAATTGGCCGTGCAAGTTGGCGATGTCTTTCGCTTGTTTGGAGCTGGATTAAAAGGAAAAGTAAAAACCTTATCTGTTTTCGGAGGAGCTTCAATCAATCCGCAAATGAAAGCAATGATGGGAGTCAATGTACTTGTGGCGACTCCTGGAAGACTTTTGGAATTGACCGATTCAAATGCAGTTCACCTATCAGATATTGATACACTTGTTCTAGACGAAGCCGATAAGATGTTGAATCTTGGTTTCAAAGAAGAAATGGATCGTATTTTTAATCTGCTTCCCAAAAGAAGACAAAATTTACTGTTCTCGGCAACTTTAAATGATGCTGTTGAAGATATACACCAATTCTTACTGAACAAACCAGTAATCGTAAAGATTGAGGAGGAGGATGAATCACTTGAGTTAATCAACCAAGTTGGATATTGGGTTCCTGAAGATAAAAAAGGACCTCTTCTTCGTCATTTGATAAAAAGTAAGGAGCTCAAACAAGTTTTAATTTTCACCTCATCTACTTACAAGGCAGATAATGTTGCTGACAAGCTTCGAAAGAACGGAATAGAAGCTACTGCCATTCACAGTAAGAAAAGCCAAGGAGCACGACGTGAAGCCCTTGAGATGTTCAAGGCTGGGAAACTGAACGTACTTGTTGCCACTGATCTTTTGGCCAGAGGAATCGATATTGAATTTCTTCCTTGTGTTATTAACTATGAATTACCCCGTTCACCAAAAGATTACATTCATCGAATTGGAAGAACAGGTAGAGCAGATAACGCTGGAGAGGCAATTTCTTTGATTTCCGAAGAGGAAAAACAACATTTCAGAGTAATACAAAAGAAGATGGGGAAATGGGTCACAATGGTAGATAGCGATAACATCGACATTTGATAGTATAGAATACCTACTGAGCCAGCTTAGCCTTGAACCAAAGTCCTGAGTCTTTAATTGTTCGTTCTTGCGTTTCGTAATTCACGTGAACTAGTCCAAATCTTGGCTCAAATCCTTCGCTCCATTCGAAATTATCTGTAAGACTCCAAACGAGGTAGCCTTCTACCGGTACTCCTTCTTGTTTCGCCCTAAGAACATTGCCCAAGTAATTTTCAAAAAACTCGATCCGTTCAACATCGTGCACTCTTCCGTCAACAAGTTCGTCAGGTACACACACTCCATTTTCAGTCACTATGATCCTATCTACTCCTTCATATGCTGCGAATTGTTTTAATACTCGATAGATGCCTTCTGGGTAAATCTCCAAGCCCATTTCGTTTACAGGAACTCCAAGCTCTTGCGGGGTGACTTGCTTTGCACCTATTACCAATTTGGGACTTTTCTTAACGACAACTCGAAAGTAATTCTGAACACCAATAAAATCAAAATCAAATTTTAAGCGTTCCTCATCCCCGTCTAGAATGTATTTATTGATTCTTTTTAGTGCAGGAAAGGTCTCAATAGGATATCCCAACCCCAAACAAGGCTCAATAAACATGCGGTTTAAAATTGCATCAAATTTGGCAACTCCTTCCAAATGTTTAGGATCATCGTCAATAGGATCTACAGGTGAACAACTAAATGTTGTTCCAATTTCTGCATCTGGGATAATCGACCGAAGACTCCTCCCTCCCTCAGCCATCGCGAGACATGCATGATGCGCTGCTTTTAAAAATTTTGAAATACTTTTTATTCCTGGGGCATGATATCCTGAACCATAACCTAAGCCAATGAATCCGGCAGGCTCATTCATTACCAACCAATGCTTTACTTTGTTGCCATATTCTTCGGCACAAAACCTTGTGTAGTCGTTAAACCAACGAACGATCTCTCTATTCGTCCATCCCCCTTGATCTTCTAAAGCCTGTGGTAAATCCCAATGATACAAAGTAATCCAAGGCTCTATGCCCTGCCTCAAACACTCGTCAATTACATTGTGATAAAACTCAACGCCCTCTTGGTTTATTTCTCCGGTACCGTTGGGGAAAATGCGTGGCCAAGAAATTGAAAAGCGAAATACATCCAAATTCATTTCTTTCACAAGAGCAATATCTTCCTTGTAACGGTGATAGAAATCGGCAGCGATGTTACCATTCGTATTGCCGTGAACATTTCCCTTTTTCTGAGCAAATACATCCCAAATCGAAAGTCCTTTCCCGTCTTCATCCCAAGCACCTTCAATTTGATATGCTGCACATGCCGCGCCCCATTTAAACTCTTCTCCAAAATTGGCAAAATCTAGGGTGTCGATTTCAGTATTTTGAGCCAGCGCAATGTTACAGAAAAAAAATAGGCCGAAGAATAACATCCTCGGCCCTATTGTAAATCGCTTTGACATCAAATCTCTAGATTATTTCACGAGTGTCATTTCATCCACCAAGTGCCTTGCACCTGAATAACGATCCATCACCCATAATACATAACGAATATCAACCGTGATATTTCTGCATCGCGAAGAATCAAACATGTAATCACTCATTGTGCTCTCCCAAGATCGATCAAAATTCAATCCCATAAGATTTCCTTCTCCATCAATTACCGGTGATCCAGAGTTTCCTCCTGTTGTATGGTTCGAACTAGTGAAACACACCCAAAGCTCACCGTCTTGGGCGTAATCACCGTAATCTTTCTTCCCTGCTAATTCTCTCATTTTAGGCAATACTTCGTAATCTGGATTTCCAGTATTGTTTTTCGTAATAATACCATCTAAGGTTGTATGCTCAGTATATTGCATCCCATCATGAGGTGCAGAACCTTCCAGCTTTCCGTAAGAGATACGCATTGTTGAATTGGCATCTGGCCACATTTTCTTACCAGGGAACATTTCTGTCATTCCAGCTACATATGTTTTCAAAAGTCCGTTCATTTCTGTTTTGAAAATTCGTACGTCTGGCACTACATTGTCCAAGAAATTACTGTTCGTTTCTCTCCAAACATTGAAACCAAGATCTTTCTTTTTCAATAAATCATATGACTTAGTTTTCAACTTCGACATGAAGTTCAAGAATCGCTCTTTGTTCGTTAAAACTGATTTACTATAAATCATATCAGCCAACTCAGAAGCAGATTTGTTTTTCAAAATCTCTGGCAAAGGACTTCCTTCCATTTGGTTCACGTATTCTTCCGTTAACAATTCGAAGATTCTCTTGTCAATGTCCTCATCATAATTTTTAAAAAATGCTTCAGCAACTTCTATTTGATGATCAATGGCTTTTTGCTTTTCTTCTTCATCTTCCATTTTCGAAAACTCTAAGAAAAATTCATCCAAAGTACGTGCACGTTTGAACAATTCTGGTCCAACATATAAATACTCGACAGCCATCCAATAACCAAACTCTGCTTTCTCATACTTCTCTACAAGCGCATTCATTTCATTGATGATGTTTCCATATTTTACCTTCCACTCTTTGTTAGTGGCAGCCATGTCATTGTACTCTTTTTCACGGTCTAATTTAATCTGTAGTGCATTCACTGTTTTCAATCCACCTAATTGACCGATCCATTTTTTCCACCCGTTCGCAATTCTAGCTTGCTTTGATGCATATTTGATTCGTATTTCATCAGAAGAACGCATCCCTGCATCAATTACACTCAACGATTTTTCACGCATTGCGATTCTTGCTGGTCGCTCCATGTCCATTATGTACTGTAAATGTCTAGATGACAAATGCTGCTCAGTACTCCCAGGAAAACCGTATACCATTGTAAACTCCCCAGGCGTACGCTTCTTCATTGAAACAGGTAAGAAATGTAATGGTGCGTATGGTTGATTAGAAGGACTGTACTCAGCAGGCTCATTATTTGACCCAGCATACACTCTAAATACTGAGAAATCACCTGTATGTCTTGGCCAAACCCAGTTATCAGTGTCACCACCAAATTTCCCAATTGAATTTGGAGGAGTTCCTACCAAGCGAACATCCAAAAATGTCTCTTTTACAATCATGTAGTACTCATTACCATAATTGAACGGCTTAATCTTCGCAGAATAATGATTCCCTTTTGTAGCATCACCTACCAAAACTTTAATGTTGGCCTGAACCTTCGCATAAAAAGAAGCATCGTCCAATCCTTCTGTTCCAGCAAGAACTGTAGCTGTTACGTCTTCAATTCGAACCACACGTGAAGCTGTTAGACCTGGGTTCGCCAACTCTGCTCCTTGGTTCTCCGCCCAAAACCCATACTTCAAATAATCATTTTCCAACGAAGAGTGCGATTGAATTTGTGAGTAACCACAGTGATGATTTGTCAATAGCAACCCTTGTGAAGAAACCAACTCAGCAGTACACCCTCCACCAAAATGGAGAATAGCATCTTTAAGGCTAGAATTGTTCACGCTGTATATCTCATCAGCAGTTAATTTCATACCCATCGCCTGCATATCACTCTCAAAAGCGGAGATCAATGATGGGATTAGCATTCCTTCTTCAGCTTTTACTCCGAAGACAGTAAATATGGCAATAAACGCAATGGCGAAAATTCTTCTCATTTCTTATTTTTTTGTTTGCCTAAAGATAATCAGTTTGTTCGATTATTTACTTAGAGCATTGTTCGGCGGTCTGATAGTTTGATCATCGGAAACTATAGGTAACATTGATACAGCTTTCGATATTTCGAAAAATCTAATTCGACAGGACTTCCAATACTCAAGAAATCGAATTACATTTGTTCTATGAATTTGTTTGATTTCGTTTTTAGACTTGGTGTCCTCTTCGCTATTTATGGTTTTATTTGGGGAATAATAGATATTGGTCTCAGGATACTTAGCTCTGGAAGAAAGCGTAGCGTTAACGAGGTTTATGTTATTAAGGCAATCAAGTATTTTGTATTGGTAGACGTAACTTTTCTATTCTGCATTGACGGAGATTTAACTGGAACCGTTATGGCCAATCAAGTGATCTTTGCTGGGATTATCCTTCTGACATATTTTATTGGAAAATTGCAAAAGGGTCAAAACAAATCAATGTTGTTCAAATTCGCAGGACCAGGAATGCCTCAAACTCAAAAGGTATTCAATTTGCGTGCGGAAACTACTGTAATCGCGCTGGCTTTGGTAATTTTCGCTTTGTTTTGGTTCTTCCCAACTTACGCTCGAAACCCTGTTTCCACGTGGTTTAGCGAAAGTATCACGAACATTGAGAATACGCCTATTTTTGGATTTATCTTTAAGGTGATTGGCTTCTTCTTCTTGCTCAGCTTGATCTTTAAAATGATGAGTGCCTTTACATTTTTAATCAATAGAGGCACTAGACCTACTGGAGATAACAACAATGGAATTGATCATGATGATCGTCAGAATGAGAATCATTTTGATGATTACGAAGAAGTTGATTAATTACAATTAGACTTTGGAAAAAAGTTTTTCAGCGAAATGATTCAAGATTTTTTATCACTTTTTCCACTTGGGTTAAGAGTGGTTCTGTTTCATCATTCACAATGATATAATCTGCTAAAGGAATTTTTTGTTCATCTGACCATTGTTTCTCCATTCTAGCAACGACGTCTTCCATCTGAACTTTATCTCTATTGCAAACACGTGCAATTTTAAGCTCTCTTGGGGCAATTACAAGAATCATTTGGTCCAAGAATTCATTCCCTCCAGTTTCAAAGAGAATAGCAGCCTCGTTGAATACGATATCTGTTGATGCTTCCGCACAAAATTTGTCGAAAGCACTTCTAACTTCAGGATGAATCAATGCGTTTACTTTAGCCCTACTCTTATCGTTCGAAAAGATGATTTCTGCTAAGCGCGGTTTGTTTAGTTCTTTACCATTGTATAGATCGGAACCAAAAAGATCAATTAGACCTCCTCGAATGTTCTCAAATGAATTGACAAGTGATTTTGCTGCATCATCAGAATTAAAAACAGGATAGCCGAGTGACTCAATAATTTTGGCCACAACACTTTTACCAGATCCTATTCCACCGGTAATTCCAACTTTAATCATTTCTAGATTTCCTCGACTTCTATGATACTGAATGGAAGTTCTACAATCGCCTCATAATCCTCGCCAGCTTCTGCCATGTCTTCGTCTTCTGTTTCAAAGTACCAGTTTACATGAACGTTTGTATCGTGGCCATTCATCTTTTCCAAGCGTTTGAATAGATCCAAAATACATTTTGAAGATGAGGTATTGAAATATTCCAACTTCATGTCCAAGGTTGTCTTCGGACTTGGGCTACTCTCGTACTTCTCTAACCAATCGTTGAGCGGTCCGTAAAATTCAACAGAGTTTTCTGGGATTGATCTACCGCGTAATTCCAGTACTCCATTATCCGCATCGAACGTTACGGTTGGTGTTTTTGGTGAGCCCTCAAGATGAAATTTTTCCATAATCAAATATAGTGTTTATTCTATGACAACATTTAAGCAGAAAAAACTGGAATTTGCGTCTATTTCTAAGAACTCATATTCCAGTTTACCCTTTGATTTTCTTGCAATATCTATTAATCCTAATCCAGCAGTGCCTTTCTCAGAGCGCTGATCATTAGACAACTTCGTTCTGTACATATTGCGAAGTTCATCCGATCCTAATGCATTGACCATGGCCAATTTTCTTTTCAACTCAACAATCCCATCATGGTGAATGTAATTCCCTGTACGTACGACGAATTTATCGGCTACATGCTTTACGATGATCAACGCTGACTTCTGCATTTGCACTTCGGAAGCATTACTGTCCTGCATTTCTATATGGTGGTACAAATTCTGAAAACATTCTACCAACACATTAAATACGCGTTTCTTTTTCTGCGTAGTGATTTGCAGAGCATTCATTTTAGATTCTAGGATGTGTAAAATTGAGGTCAACAACTCGGCCGTAAATTCCCCCTTAAATGAAAGAATGATTTTTTCATCTTCCATTTTTTTGTAGAAATCGTATACGTCAGTTATTGCCATTGATCAGTTTACTGCATAAATATACGAGCAATGCGACAAAAAGTCAATAGCTAAGTAAAAACTTAATGTAACTTTACCTCATGGAAAATGAGTGGTTTGCATCTTGGTTTGACACCAGCTATTATCATATTCTTTACAAGAATCGCGACGATGTAGAAGCAAAAAAGTTCATACATCGTTTAGTGGATCTTTTGTCAATTCCAAAAACTAAAAAAATACTTGATTTGGCCTGTGGAAAGGGTCGCCACTCAGTAACTCTGAATGAACTCGGCTACAATGTGCTTGGGGTTGACCTTTCCAAAAATAGTATTGACAATGCGAAAAAATCAGTCGTTGACGGTTTGGATTTTGATGTGCACGATATGCGAGAAGTAATCCAAGGAAAATCATTTGGTGCAATCTTTAATTTGTTTACCAGCTTTGGCTATTTTGATTCGACAGCAGACAATAACCGCGTTCTTTCCTCAATCCATACAATGCTGGAACCTAATGGAATTCTTGTAATTGACTTTATGAATGCTCAACGAATAATTAACTCATTGGTCGAATCAGAAGAAAAAATGGTAGATGGGATTTCGTTTGCCATCAAGAGAAATTACGATGGAACCCATATTTTTAAAAACATACAATTCTCGGACGGTGGTCATGACTATGATTTCACCGAACGTGTTCAAGCCCTAAAAGCAGAAGATTTCGAAATAATGTTAAACGCAAATAATTTTGAAATTCTTAGTACTTTTGGCGACTTCGATTTGGCGCCATATAATTCAGAGACTTCAGATCGGTTAATTCTTGTAGCTCGTAAGCAATAGTGGAGGCATTGATAATAAATATAGCATTGATTGGGTCGGTTCTCATTGGAGGATCACTTGTAACCATATTGCAAAAAGCCAATAACGAGCAGATTATCAAGCTTACTTTGGCCTTCAGTGGAGGATTCTTACTTTCTATTGCCTTTATTCATTTCATTCCAGAATTATACGACCACATTGAATTGGATATTGGCGTCTACATTCTAATCGGGTTTTTAATCCAACTAATATTGGAGTTTTTCTCTGGTGGAATAGAACATGGTCACGTTCATGCACACAAGGGTGCAAAAATTCCTTGGGGACTGATTGCAGCACTGAGCATCCATTCTATTTTGGAGGGTATTCCATTGGGCAGTCAATTGGGAGGATTTGAGATAGCGACGAGTCATCATCATGAAGGTGATAATTCTTTACTCTTGGGGATCTTATTTCACCGAATCCCAGTAGCCATAGCCTTAATGACACTACTAGTTACTTCTGGTATAAGCAAGACTAAAACGTGGTTGGTTCTAGGCTTATTCGCCATAACCGCACCAATAGGTTTGTTTATCGGAATGTACTCCGGTCAGATAGCCACAGGATTTGATTTCAATATTATCTTGGCAATAGTTGTCGGTATGTTCTTACACATTTCAACTACAATCATTTTTGAAACAAGTGAAAATCACAAATTCAACTTCCTTAAGCTGCTGACCATATTCGGGGGTTGTGCGTTGGCTTTCTTTATTCACTAAGATGAAAAGAGCAATCCAAGAAATAGCGAAGATTAAAGTTTTTCTGATAACGTGTTTAGTGTTCGTGCTAATTGGAGTAATCTTTCTTTTAATTACCGATAAAACGACTTTACAGCTGGCGATCAATGAGATGCACCATGCTGTTCTTGATCCAGTTTTTAGATATGGAACCCACATTGGCGATGGGTTGACAACAGCCATCCTTATCCTTCCAATAGGGATTTTTCTATTCAAAAAATATAGATTTTCGACTTTTGCTCTAGGTTGGGGAACACTTTTTTTTACAGGCTTGTTTTCGCAATTTATGAAACGAGTTGTTTATCCAAACGCTGAACGACCAATGAGATTCATTGGTGAAGATCTATTGTACTTGGTTCCAGGTGTTGATGTACATTCAATGAATTCATTTCCTTCTGGACACACAGCAGCGGGTTTTGCATTCTTTGCTTTTGTGAGCATGGCATTTTTTAAATCTAAAAGACGTTATCAAGTGTTAATGGCAGTTCTAGCTGTATTTGTTGGGTATTCTCGCATGTATTTGTCGCAGCATTTCATGGAAGATGTTGTGGTAGGTGCATTGGTTGGGATATTGGCATATATCGTTGCTCACGTGATTGTTGGACTAATTCCTTGGAAGAAAAGTATCGTATAGTTACTCCTTTATCCGTCTTCAATTCTACACTTTCCAATTCATAAAAGAATTGTATATTCATCTCAAATTGAGCTACGTAAAACTGATTTTTGTTTATTCCAAGACATGAAAAGAGAAGCCTATAGTGTGACATTGTTTGCGAAAATCGGATGTTTTGTTCTATTATCCATGCTGTCATTTTCGGTTACTGCGCAATGCAATTACATGGAAATCATAGAAAAATACGCTCCCAAGGTAATTTTACATAAAAACGATCTTCACCGTCCGATGGATGTGGAGACCTTTATTGCTGGTTCTAAATTGTACGATGACAATGAGCAAATCATATTGAGCAGCGTCACTCTAGACGATTTAACGAACCCAAGCTATAATCAGTCTAGCTACTCATTAGGGAACTATGATTATCAAGGCAATTATTATGGACCTCCAAATGTTCAATCCGACATTACAGGTGATCCTTTGGATGTTAACAATGAAGTAACATCTAAATGCTATGTGAAGGTGTTAGAACATGAAGGTTTTGTAGATATTGTATATTCATTCTTTTATCAATGGAACGGTTTTCAGGTCTTCCGAGCAAATATTCTTGATCTTTTCACAACAGAAACACGGAATTTTGAATGGAGGGATTTTGCTCGGCACGAAGGTGATTGGGAGCATGTCACCGTTCGGTTAGCTCCAAGTTTAGATACGATAATTGGCGTCTTCGGTGCTGCTCACGGGAATTCAACTTTTTATAGTGTTGCATCAGGAGTTATTTCATTTGATGGAACACACCCAATCATGTATGCTGCTTTAAATTCACACGCGACTTACCCGACAGAAGGTGTACGTAGCAATTCTGATATTACTACATTTCCTGTATTCAGTATTTTGTGGCTAAAAGATGCCGATGTTACTGGAGACATTGATGTTAACACATATGAGTCTGACCCTACTTTTAACTCAATAACTTGGAATACTTGGAATAACATTTTGTGGGTAGATCATCCGTCAGACTCAACTGACGCACACAAATGGCTGAATTTTATTGGTGATTATGGTGTGAAAATGCCTGAATCACAAATAGAAGACACTCCTTCATTGCCAGGGAATGCCGAATCTGACTTATACGTGAGTGCGACCGTTGGAGGTTTTGTTGGATTACTCGATGATTACATTCATAAAAGTGGCCCTTCGTCACCCTTGCAACAAACCAATTGGTGGGAAGTTAAAGAAGAGGATTACGGTATTAATGTGATGATCTATAAAACTGCGCATTTTGGATCAGGAGATTTGGAATTTGATGACAGTCCTGAATTATATGAGAATACCGTTTTAAATGAAATTTCTATTCGAACAGGAGTACGAGTTGACCAAGTTACCTTTCTGATTAATGACACCACAAACCTTGAACATGGCGGCTCTGGAGGAACATTGTCGACACTCAGTTTGGCAGCCGGTGAGAATATTACTCAAATTGAAATGTACAAGGACTCCTATGGCGGAAGTGATCGTGTTTTTTGGATAAAATTCACAACAAATCTTGGGAATACTTTAGAAGGTGGTACGCAAAGTGGTTCCTACTTATCTATTCCCATTCCAGCAGGTAAAATAGCTGTTGGCATGTATGGGAAGTCTGGTACGGAAATAGATAATCTTGGATTTTTATTGATCGATGAAATTCCAATTGAACCTTGCACGGACGTCACTGGAATTGATGATGCCTCATTACTAATAGCAGAATTGAACATATACCCCAATCCAACCGAGGGTAACATCACTGTAGAGAGTACCTCCATCATAAATGAATTAGAGATTTATAGCTTAACTGGAAAAGGTGTATACTCAGCGGAAATCAATAATTATTCTGCAAATGTTGACCTTTCATCTTTTTCCCCTGGAATATACATCCTAAAGGTTCTCGATTCGCAGGGAACTGGGGTAAGTAAGAAGCTGATTGTGAATTAGGCGACCTAACTAAATATCTTCAAAAAAGTCCTCCACATGATCTTCAGGTCATTCCCAATCGTTGGGTTCTTTAGATATTCTTTGTTCAATTCTATTTTGGCGGGCATAACCGTTTCTATGTATACTTTCTGAGGATCATCGGCTTGACCAAGAATTTCATTCTCTTTGAAATACTCCAAAGAGGCAAGATCAGTTATTCCAGGTTTAACATTTAGTATTTGTTCTTGATCCTCAGTATATAGATCAACATATTCTTTCACCTCTGGACGCGGACCTACTACGCTCATCTTTCCCGCCAATACATTGATAAACTGTGGGAATTCATCCAACTTGTACTTGCGAAGAAAAAAGCCAATTCGAGTAATTCTAGGGTCGCGCATCCCTACAGTAAGTGTTCCAACTTTGTCGGAATCAGGTCGCATAGTTCTGAATTTCAACAGGCCAAATGGAACTTTATCTTTCCCAATTCGCTCTTGAATATAGAACACTCCGCCCTTAGAACTGAAGGCTATCAGCAAAGCGATAACTACTCCGAATGGAAGAAAGAAAGTTAGAATAACCCATGCTACAACGATGTCAAATATGCGCTTCACGATTGGATCATCCGATTATTTTTTGAACCGAATTCTTTACCGCAGCGATAACCGTTTGGACCTGTTCATCAGATAAATCATAATAAACAGGCAAACTAATTTCGTTCGCGTATTTGTTATAGGCTTCAGGGTAATCCTCCATTTTATAGCCCCGTTTCTTATACGCTGTTAACAGTGGCAATGGCTGAAAATGCACGTTGACAGAAACGTCGTGTTCAAATATTTCTTGAATAATCGCATCCCGTTGTTCTTCTGTCACACCAGCTATTCTTAACAAATACAAATGATAACTCGTCGTTTTGTTTGCTGTTTCAAAAAGTGGATTAATCGCCCATCCTTCATTTGCAAACGCCGAAGCATACTGATGAAAAATAGATTTTCTTCTATCCAAATTTTCTTGATATCGCTCCAATTCAACCAGTCCTATGGCCGCTTGAAGATCTGTCATGTTGCATTTGAAACCAGGCTCTTCAACATCGTACTTCCAATTGCCCTTTTTAGTTTTTGCCAATGCATCCTTGTTCTGACCATGAAGTATTTTAACGCACATCTCAGTGTAGATTGCATCGTGATCAAATGCTTCCGGCAAATTGAAACAAAGTGCTCCACCTTCCGCAGTAGTCAAGTTTTTAACTGCATGAAAAGAATAAGAAGCTATATCTGCTTGAACTGCCGCACGCTTTCCATTCATCAATGCACCAAAGCTATGAGCCGCATCACTTACGATTAGAATTCTTGCCAACTTCTTTTGCAAGTCACTATTTGCAGAAAACTGTGCGTTGACAGACTCTTCATTTACCAAGTCCATTAATTTATCGTAATCAGCTGGGAATCCAGAAATATCGACAGCCAAAATTGCTTTCGTTCTAGGTGTAATAGCTTCTCGAACCTTCTCAACGCTTAAATTAAAGTCTTCTGGATTGATGTCTACAAATACAGGTTTCGCCCCTGAGTGTACAATCACATTTGCACTTGCACAGTATGTATAAGCTGGAATGATCACCTCATCGCCTTCACCTATCCCCCACCAATGCAGTAGCACTTGCATTCCCATTGTCCAAGAGTTCACTGCCACTGTTGTTTTGCAACCACAGTATTCGGTAATGTTTTTTTCAAATTTCTTGGTTCTAGGGCCGGTTGTAATCCACCCTGATCGTAAAGCCGCAGTTACTTCGGCTATTACTCTATCATCTATTCGTGGGGGAGAAAATGGGATCATGTTCTTCAATTATTTACGTCAAGCGAAATTACATATTATCTAGATAATCTACAGCACTTTCAACTGGGGAACAAATCTGTTAATTGTTTTTTATAGATTTGTTAAAATTTACTATCAAGTATTTACTTAGTATCAATGAAGATTATCGCAATTCTTCTAGCCCTCACGCCATCGTTTATTCACAAGAACATTCGGCGAATGATGGGAGCGTCCATTGGAAAAGGATCTCGAATTCGTTTTGGGACCATTCTTATGTCTCGGAAAATCACCATTGGAAAAAAGACGAAAATCGGCCCTTTTTCATACGTGTCAGCTCAAGAATTGACTATTGGTAATTATTCAAAAATAAAAATACTTTCCGCAGTCTCTTCAAGAGTTATTACCGTGGGGAATTACGTACATATATCTCCTTTAGCTATAATTAGTGGAGAACACACTGAAAACTCCATTTTTAAAGTAGGTGATCATTCTCGATTTTTCCCTTTCTGTTGGATTGAAACTGGAGAAGGGGTAACTATTGGCAATAATGTAGGAGTTGGTGGACACACGCTAATTTTTACTCATGGTGTTTGGTCTGATTATTTAGATGGAGGTCCAGTGGCGTTTGGACCAGTGACAATTAAAGACAATGTTTGGCTTCCTTGGCGCGTATTTGTAATGCCAAATGTGACCATTGGTGAAAATGCAATTATCGGAGCCAATTCAACGGTAACAAGGTCAGTAGCAGACAATGTTATTGCCGCAGGATCACCTGCAAAAGAATTGAGCAAAAATGCCTTACAAGAATTGAGCAATGAAGAAAAACAGGAACGTATACAACATATACTTTCATCGTTTTCTAAAGAATATAATTTCAAGACTGGCAAACAACTTCAATTAAGTGACAACACTCTTATTGGTGACAACTGTAAGATCATCATTGACGATCACGAAAGAGCAGCAAACGGTGACCTCGTATTCTTGTTGAACAAGAAGTTATCTAACCCTGAAATTGAGAAAATGACAGCTAAGAGAATTTCCATTATTAATCATCAGGATAAAACAATTTCAATACGCGCAAGAAGTGATGTTTATGCGCAATTTGTTTCCTTTCTGAGAAAATATGGAATTCGATTAAGCACCATTGAATAAAACACAATTATGCCATTAATACTGCGTGTTGACGTTGACAAACCTTACGGAAACTCTAATTTAATCAATGCTGTCAGAAGCAAGTTAAGTGAGGACTATTGGTATCCAGATATTAGTGTGTTTAATTCTAACTATCTGGGACAACTAGCAGAATTTCTGAAACATTGTAACCGAGAAAATGTAAGCGGTCATTTTTATTTTAGACATTGTACGGTTCCGGATCAACGCATCGCTGATTTAATGAATCAAGGCAAGCATAAAGCAGGCATTCATGCAGAGAACACGAGAAGTTTAGAAACTTTCAAAACTGAATGGGAATCCGTCGCAGCTAAGTGTGAAATTGAATTAATCTCATTTTCAAAGCATGGATCAGGACAATTAAAATTGGGAAAGTACCATTATGCGCCTTACGAACCAGAAAATTACAAGGAATGGGCTAAGGAACTTAATGTTGACTTTCGTTTTGGTAATGATATTTGCATCTCAACTCAAGACTTCATGGGTGAACAGGATTTCTACTCCAAAATATTTTGGATCGAACGAGATTATCGAAATGAACAATTTTCAGATCTGGAATCGGTTGTGAATTGCGCTAAACAAAATGTAGTTCCAATACTCATTCACCCTTCCAATTACGACTCTACTCCTGAAGTCAAGGAAGATTTTTCAAAACTCATCTCCTTGGCCAAAGAAAACAATGTTGACTGGATTCTTTAAGTGCTTATCTCGATAAACGTTTTTGCCTTTTTGATGGCTTTCTTCGAAACAGTAAAAAATGAAAAATACCTTTCCAGTAACCAAAACCATAACTCAAGTGAAGTATAATGTAAGTCCATATCATAGACAACGTTTCACTCAAGGTTTCGGTCAATCTAACACTGGTCAATAGAGCTATCCCAAGGTAAATTGCGAATGGAGTACTGTAAATTCTTCCCAGTGTCTCATTCAGTAAGTTCGCAGCAAAAGGAACACTGAGAATGTACAAAACAAAAATCGGAGGAATCAATTGTCGCCATGTTGTCACAGCCTTGTGCTTCCTATTTACATAAACCTTCCAATATCCATACTGAAAAAACTGTCTCCAAAGTCCATTATAGTCCCCTCGTACGTAGTACTTCAATGATATTTCATGCTCATAGTAGATCTTTCCTCCTTCTTTTTCTACTCTAAAGTTGAAATCGTCATCTTGATTTCTAATCAGCTCTTCATCAAAGAATCCGATTTTCTCAAACACCCAATATGGATACATAGGACTAGTTACCGTGTCGGTATATCCGGACTTTTCAAGAGTACGGAAATTTCCAAGTCCCATACCAAACTGGGTAGACATAGCCTTTGAAATGATTTCGCCAGTTTCATTAACGTATTCGTTGATAATGTTTCCACCGACACACCATACATCCGGTTTGTCAATCAAAGTCTTTAAGCACTCTTGAAGATAGTTTTTGCTTAGAATATGTCTCGCACCAACTATTTGCACGTAATCGACAACTCCACCAGCGTAGATCCCTAAGTTGAATGCAAACGGAGTCAATTGTTTTTCGTTGTCTACCAAACGTAAGTTCGCAAAGCGTTCAGTCAATTTTTGAACTAGTTCACGTGTCCCATCGTTGCTCATTCCATCAACAACAAAAGTTTGAATCGTAGCTTCGGTTGGAAGATCACAATTGTATATAGCTTCTATACATTCTTCAATGTACTTCACCTCATTTCTGCACGGTATGACAATTGATATTTTCATTCAATTACTCGTTCTTTTCTAGCCAACATTCCACGGTGAATGACCAATAAGCAAATCCAAAACGTAAAGAATACAACTCCGCTTTGTCGTTGTAACATTGATTCAAATAAACTATTGAACATTAAATTCCCTACGATGAGTAACAACAATCCATTGCGTTCTTTGTAAGCTACATAAACTGCATACAGCATGATTATCACTAAGATTATCAAGCCAAACACTCCAATTTCCACAGCCGTCTGAATGAACTGATTGTGCGGGTT
This sequence comes from Crocinitomicaceae bacterium, assembly GCA_033791225.1. GTDB lineage: Bacteria > Bacteroidota > Bacteroidia > Flavobacteriales_D > Crocinitomicaceae > UBA4466. Next base: position 93,174 of record JASJHD010000005.1, on the reverse strand, counting down.
CAAAGCTTTATCAGCCAATTCTGGTTGATTCAAGTCTCTTAAACGAGCTCCAAGTACTTCATCTAAATTCCCGGTTCCAACTCCTAGAGGATGCTCCTGAAATTCGTCTATGGAAACAGTCCACATGATCAATCGCTCGGCGCTTCCAGCCATAGGGAATTCAGTCTCTCTAACAAATTTTTCTGAGTCCTTAAAATACTCTTCGGCGTACCATTTGGCACCGTTCCACTCACCTTCGATTTGTGGAACCCCCATAATGAACATATAGCCTACAATAGGAACTATAATCACTGAGATACTGGTTGCAATCCAACCCCACTTGCGATAAATGATATAAAGAACTGTAATCCCTAATGTAAGTAAAAGGAACAGCACCCCTGCCAAACTCAAAGACATGATATGAAATCCAAAGCCAAACAGCGTAAATGGAATCACCCACAAGAGCCTATATCCTTTCCATTTTCTTCGCACTCCAATCCATGCAATCACCATGGCGACCACGATAAATGACATGAAATAAGAAGGATGATGCAAAGGAGAAATTGTCCCGGTGAGAAAACAACCCCACGTTCCTTCATCCATATAACACAAGGAGGCATTAATAATCCCGTACACTCCAGAAATTACAACAGCGATGATTAATCCAGCTGCAATTTTAGACAAAGAGAATGTTCCTTCCTTGTACCGGAATGAAAGCAAAATGGGCGTTATGAAAAATGATAGTTTATACTCCAAGTATTTGAAGGCAATGTCTTCATGATTTGTATAGAGCACTCCTATGGCATAGGCTATATAAAAGAGCATAAAAAAAGCAGCGATCCACGAGAATTTGAATTCAACAACCTTTTTTCGAACTCCGTAAACGATGAATCCGACAATTGGTAAAACGGCGAGTGCTACGAGCTTAGGGAAGACAATCATCACAACTGCAAACATCCCCAGATAACTGTCAAAAGCTGATTTATATGTCCAACTCTTCATCATGATTTAACCCGATTATAGAGTTCAATAAATTGCTTTGTACAATTCGTGCGTCCTGCTTTTTCTTCAACCAGTTTACGATTGGTTTTTGCACATACACTTGCATCTATTTCCAATGCTCTTCTTATTGGATTGTTCGGAGATTTTTCAATTACACCGTTTATTCCGTCTGTGATCCATTCTTTGGAAACTACGAGATCAGGAACAATTGGAACACAACCTGCAGACATTGCTTCCAGCAAACTTACTGCTGTTCCGTCATGCTCTGGAATTGAAATATAAATTGACGATTTTGCATACCAAGCATGATTGTCTTCTTTTTCCAACCAACCAACAAAGTCCACTCGATTCTCCAAACCTTTTTCGATTACTAATGCTTTTAAATTATCTGTTTCCACACCAACAGCTCCAATTACAAGTCGCCAATCTGTATGATCTTTTTCAATGTCTTCAAAATAGCGAATAATCTGATCAATACGGTAGATTGGTTTATGCAGACGATTGGAATAAATAATCTTCTCTTTCTCAACAGCATCAATCAAGTCAATTCCATATTGCAACAATGTATATCGGTCTGACGATGGTACTATTTTTTGCATACTGTCGATCATTTCTTGCGAATCAGCAGTGATCAACTTGGAACGTTGCAAGGTCTTTTTAACCAAAAATTTGAAGAAACTGTTTTGCTGTGGGATCACGAGTACATCACTTCCCCAAGCAGTTGTGAGACAAGGAATGTTTAATCGATCACAATGGCGAGTAGCGAAATAGGCCAAACGATTCACTTGATGCACATGAACAAGGTCCGGTTTTAAGTCCTTTAAAATGGCTTTCAATTGTCTATTTGAAGATAGCACTGCACTGGGATTTTTAGAACGAAATGGAACAACGAATTCCTTTTCTACTTCTGAATAATCACACGCTTCTTCCGCCAAAAAATATGGGCGAATACCCTGACCGTTCAACGCCTGAATAAACGATGAAAGGTGTATGGATTTAGAACCGATGATTAGCAGTTTCACGATGTGCTTATTTTTTCAATGAGTTGTTTTAGCTTCTCTACTTGGTGTTTTCTATGTAGTTGATTGGTTTTCTCTCTCGAGATCGGCAATCGTTCTTTATTCTTCCACAAGGTATAGGCTTTGATCAACATTTCCCTGATCTCCTCTTCATTATAGAAATCGGCAACAAATCCGCCTTGATGTTCTTCTATTAAATCTGCTCCCACATCTTTTTTGTCGATCATAGCGAGAATTGGCTTCTCAACAGACAAGTAATCAAAAAGCTTCCCAGTATAGCGACCCATTGCATCAAACGGAGGGCAAAACAATAAATTACAGTCCGCATCTTTCATGATTTCAACCGCTTTCAAATACGGCACTTTGGCTACAAACTCAGCATACTTTTCTAAGTCTATTGGAAGATTGAAGTTCTTACTGGTCCCAACAAATCGGATAGAGATATCATCGCCTATAGTTCCCTCTTTCATAAGAAGGCTAAGCTGTTCTAGAAATAGATCCGGTTTAATTTTGCCGTAAAATGTTCCAGCGTACACCATCGTGAATTTCTCATTGAAACCGCTCTCTGGTTCTATGGTATGGTCATACCCATTTCTGACCTCTTCGAAATATTTGACATTTGGAAAGATTTTCACGAAATCATCCAAAATGGGTTTGCTCACTGTTGTTACCGCAGTAATGTGATTTGCGAAACGCTGTTCCTTCTTGCGCAATGTTTTACGCACCGTTTCAATGGCCAACGGATTCAAACTCATTTCATCACGCATATCAGCTATCCATTTTATATCTGGATGATTTTTCTTCAATTGAAAGGCAACTTCATGCGCTTCAACAGGAGAGAAAGAACTAATCAGTACATCGAAAGCCTCAATAGTGTGACGCTCCTGCAATTTTTGTAATGCTGATTTTTGCCAATCACTGTATTTGGAAACATTCAGTTTCATTGCAAGAATATTCATTCCTGATTTCAGCTTGTGCTTCACTTTACTATCTGAACCGGTATGTTTATGCTTTTCAAGAAAACTGTTCGAAGGAAAGTAATGTACCTTTCCAAACGGTTGATCCTCCGTTTTCCGCGTTTCTCCCAAGGTGAAAACTTCTAACTCATAACTTTCACCAAGATACTTTGCAAAAGATTTCATACGGTTGACAGCCACCCCATTATTGGGAGGGAACCAAACAGTAATCAATGCAAGTCTCTTCTTACTCATTCAACAATCCTTTAAGTTTTGCAACGAAATTAGTCATCACCTCCTTACGGTTTAAGGTCTCTTTTGCAAAAGCAATATTCGTTTTATTTGGCGTTAACCCTCTGTTTTTCAATAGATTTATCAGTTCATCAATTTTACGAATTAAATCTTCATCTCCTTTAGTTACTTGATGACAATTATCCATAGCATATGTCCAAACGACTTCGCATCCTGCTCCCAAGGCTTGAGAAACAGAAATAGCTTTACCGTCATGCTCTGTCAATCGCAAGAAGATTGCATGTTTGCACATAAGTTCAAATAATTCATCTTCAGAAATCCAACCTAAAAAGGAAACGTTGTTAGGCGCTGTCAATCCCTCTCCTTCACTACCAACAATTGTAAATTCAAGATCAGGAAATTTTCTTGCTGCTGATTCAATCTCTTTCCAACCGTAAAAATTTTCACGGCCTTTGGCAAAGTAACTTAGCACTTTAATTTTCGTGTATTCTTCTCCTTTTCCGTATTCATTGATGTATCCAAAAGGAGCATACTCTACCGATCGTATTACTTCTTTCAATTCGTCAACGAACCAAGGCGCAGACACTAGATGTTTTGCCGCATCAATATATTTGCGATCAATCGTCTTATCATGGTAGTGATCGACAGCGTGCTTTACGTCCGTTCCGTGCCATTGCATGATCAATTTTTTTTTAAACTTAAGTGTTAAATCAAGTGACTTACTTCGATCTGTTACACCGTTTGATGAAATCACCGCTCCCGCTGTCGGTAGTGCCAAAGCGAATTTAATCTGTTCTAACTTGGAAGAATACGTATCATAAAAAACGTAGCTATTCTCGGAATCAAATTCGTTAAGATCCCGCACTAATTTCTGTGAGAAAAAAGGAAGACCGTTAACGAGTACTTTCATGGTGTTTCTTAATTAAAGTGTACATCCAAATCAGGTAGACTGCTTGCATAAATGAATACGCAATCGCATACATTGTTAATGCATCAATAAAATCCCAATTTAAACTACTGAAGATGAGCAAAACACATAATGATCCCACGTGTCCAATTGTGGCAATCACATACGCCGGCCTTTGCTTATTTAGTAAAACTGGAATGTGAGAAACAGGTGAAACTATAAAAATGAGAAAAAGAATTGGGACTAATCGTCGAGCGTAATCTCCTGCTATACTCCAGTCTTCCCCTAAATACCAACCAAACAATACTGGGCCAAAAAGAAATAGTACTAAAATGAATGGTAAGGAAAATGCTCCTGAGGTCAAAAGAGTTTTTCTGAAAATAGGAACTGCACTTTTACCTTCATTGATCGCAGTACTAGCCTCTGCTAAAAAAATGGTTGAAACCGACTCAGTAATCAGCCCAATTGGACGTTTAACGTATTTATTCATTATGATAAACAATCCTAACTCAGCAGCTCCAAAACCAGTGGCAATAACGCTAAAGAGCAATACTTCTGAAACAAATTTATCAGTGAAAGCATGTAGTGAATTTATCAAAGGGAAATCTTTGTATTCCTTAACTGTACTTTTAATTGTAGTGATGTTGTAGCCTTTCCATGAGACCTTTTTATCAACTGAAATTGTGAGTACCAATACACTTACAAACTGACTAATTAGCCATCCAGCAATAAGTCCGTTTGCTCCCCAACCAATGTACCCCAATAATGCAGCCAATCCACTATTCACAATCGATTGAGAGATTTTACCAACTGATATTATTCCGTAATTCCTATGGCGAATCACCCAGTTATTCACGATCCCGAACAGTCCAATACTAAACACTGCTAGGGGAATCAAAATAAATACGTCAGCCATTTCTGGAATACCCGCTACATCGGCAAAAAAGTCTTTAAATAGTGGGAACACAAGGCTCAAAGTGGATAAAATCACAGTCAATACGAGACTGGTAAAAACAATTTCTTGCGCTCCCTTTTTTTCTTTAGAGATAGGAATGGCAACTTCTAACCTACCCGCAGCCACTATTCCAATCATTCCAGCGAACGCCAAGAAACTTCCTTGAATAGCGAATTCTTCTTTCGTGAATATTCTGGTTAGAACCGGAGCCATTAAAAAAGGAATCAACTGACTAACCATGTTCCCTGAGAACATCGTTAAAAAGTTTTTGTAATACCCTTTCGTTTCACTCATCTTCTACAGTATCAGTAATAAGAGGTTGACTACTCAAAAGAAGGAGTATCGGAACTACGAACCAGTTGAGGTCCATGTACAAGAAACTCGAAGGCAGAAAGGAAATCAAACCAAACACAGGCAATATGAACAACATCCAACTATTTTTCCTTTCCCGAAGAAATGTGCGGATTTGCTGAATAAAGATACTAGCCAGTAATAGCAAATACGTCCAGCCAAATATTCCGTATTGCGTAATTAATTCAAGGATGAAATTGTGCGGTCCTACAACTGTATCAGTAGGATAATTCACATCATATGTTGCGTGTCGTTGTCTAAATTGCCCTGGTCCAATTCCTAATATTGGTTGTTCTTTAATGAAGTCAATAGCATTCAAGGTTAAATGGTAGCGCACATCCACCGATGATTGTCCTTCAAATGGTTTTGTTGTTGGAAAACTTACGTATTCACCACTCGTTGTAGAATCTCCTGTAGAAAATTTTGTTCCAGTGAACATCGTATTGGTTAAAATCAGAACACAAAATAGAACTGCTCCAACGCTGAGCATTACCAAATCTAACTTCCCTTGTTTACGAATGTGTTGGACTAAAATGATTACGAGTTGAATGATTATCAATGCTGCGAATACAAAGATTGCAATCCGTGAACTTGCCGTTTTAGCGAAAATAAATCCAAGACTTAGAAGCGCAACGGACTTCCATTGATTGGCAAGATCTTCTTTTAACAATCCTAAAAACAAAACGGAAATACCTAGTAGGTATACCAAATAGTCATTTGAATTATCGTGGATAAATATCGGCGCATAGAAATTGTAATCCACCACACCCTGCTCTAATAATTTGTCCGTATAACGACCAGCTATGTGGATTCCAGTATAATATTCAAATATTCCTGCCACGAGCAAGATTCCTAAAAAATAGATAACACCTGATTTGAGCAGTTTTACAAATAATGTATGCCCGAAGCGAGAGTAGGTTCCAAACAAAACACCAGCGAAAGACCACTGAAGTAATAATGTGCGTACATCGATTTTCCAATCATCATTGAATCCAATATCACTAATCAAAGGGTAACATATGGCATACACTGCCCACAGAAATAGAAATGCAAAAAACAACTGCGCCATTCTTTTCCAGCTACGGAAAGAACCGATTACCATTACAAACAGAATTCCTGTGAAGATAAGATTTGGGTACAGCGTGAGGAACCCAATAGATACAGATCCTATCATCGCGACAAAAGGCAATGTTAGAAGCCAAATCAGAAAAAGAAGTTCTAGTGTTTTAGTACTTCTTGGAGACTCTATTTTTCGAATATCGAGCATAATTTGCGTATCCCTTCATCAAATAAGATCGGATCTTCATATTCAAGATGTGCAGCTGTGTTTGTTATGTCTGCTAGTGAATCTAGAACGTCACCTTTACGAGCTGGGCCATTCACGATAACTGTTGCATCGTTATACACTCCTCGCTCGATCAAATTATCCTTGATAACTTGAATGACATCATTTAATGAAAAGTATTGTCCACACGCTATGTTGTATGCGTTTCCAAAAGTTTCAGAGTTGGTTGTACTTAACCCCAAAACATTTGCGTTAACGGCATTTAAAACATAGGTGAAATCTCTCGTTTGTTCTCCGTCACCATTTATGATAACTTCCTCGCCTTTCAGCATTTTACTGATGAACTTCGGAATTGCAGCAGCGTACACTCCATTGGGATCTTGTTTCGTCCCAAATATGTTGAAGTAACGCAATCCAACAGTTTCCATGTCATGCAACTTATTATATACCATTGCATACTCCTCGTTCAAGCGCTTTGTAACAGCATATGGCGAAAGCAATTCACCTTCCTCACCAATTTTCTTAGGTGATTGAGTACTGTTTCCGTACACTGAGGAAGAACTAGCGTACACCATACGCTTGATTCCCTTTTCCTTTGCAGCATGCAACATATTCAAATAACCCGTTGCATTTACGTTGTGCGTATTATGTGGGAATTCAATCGATCTAGGTACTGATCCTAAAGCGGCTTGATGACTGATTAAATCAATTCCATCCAAAGCATTTAAGCAAGTATTAAAATCGGTGATGTCTCCTTCAATAAAACTGAACAGAGAATTGCCCTCAAACTCGTCAAGGTTTGTCCTTTTTCCAGTTGAAAGGTTATCTAAAACAGATACACGGATAGAATGGCTCAATAGAAATTCAACCAAGTTGGACCCAATGAATCCCGCTCCTCCTGTAACCAGAATGTGCTTGTCCTTTAGTCGTTGTATGGCGATTTCTACTTTGCTATTATTTCGCATAGTTTACTGCTCTTTTCTCTCTAATCAAAGTTACTTTAACCTGTCCTGGATAAGTCATTTCCGTTTGGATACGCTGTGAAATTTCAAAAGACAACTCTTCAGCTCTTGCGTCAGTTACCTTATCACTTTCTACTAAAACACGCAATTCTCTCCCTGCTTGAATTGCATATGCTGTGTTAACACCATCGTAACCCAATGCAAGACTCTCAAGATCCTTGATACGCTTGATATACGATTCAACAATTTCTCTACGTGCTCCAGGGCGCGCTCCAGAAACAGCATCACAAACTTGTACGATGGGTGCAATCAATGTTGTCATTTCAACTTCGTCGTGGTGAGCTCCAATTGCATTACAAACGTCTGGTTTTTCACCATACTTCTCTGCCATCTTCATTCCCAAGACTGCGTGTGGCAATTCTGGTTCATCATCTGGAACTTTACCAATATCATGTAATAGTCCAGCACGTTTCGCTACTTTAACATTCAACCCAAGCTCAGCAGCCATGGTTGCACATAAGTTTGCAACCTCCCTCGAGTGCTGTAGTAAATTTTGACCATAAGATGATCTATATTTCATTCTACCTACCATTCTTACTAGATTGGCGTGTAATCCGTGTATTCCAAGGTCGATACAAGTTCTTCTTCCTGTTTCAGCTATCTCTTCATCAAGTTGTTTCTTCGTCTTCGCAACAATTTCTTCAATTCTAGCTGGGTGAATTCGACCATCTGAAACCAATTGGTGCAACGCCAGTCTTGCAATCTCTCTTCTTACTGGATCGAAACAAGAAAGAATAATTGCCTCTGGTGTATCATCTACAACGATTTCTACTCCTGTTGCAGCTTCCAAGGCACGTATGTTACGCCCTTCACGTCCGATGATTCTACCTTTCACTTCGTCCGATTCAATATTGAATACTGAAACTGAATTTTCAATCGCATGCTCAGTTGCGACACGTTGAATTGTTTGAATCACTACTTTCTTCGCTTCACGATTCGCGTTCATTTTTGCTTCTTCAACTATTTCGTTGATACTTGCCATGGCTGAAGTTCTCGCTTCATCTTTCAATGATGTCATCAATGCTTCTTTTGCATCCTCGGCAGACATACTACTCACCTTTGACAACTCAGCAACAATCTTTTGATGCGTTTTGTCTAATTCACTTTCTTTCTTGTCATATGCAGAGATTTTACCATCCAAGCTTGCTTGGCTTTTCTCCATTTGGTTGCTTTTACGTCCAGCATCTTCGATCTTTTGTGACAGCGAGTTCTCCTTACTGCGGATTCTGTCTTCGGTTGATTGAAGCTTTCGTTCTCTGTCTTTGATTTTGTGCTCGTGATCTTCTTTCAGCTTTAAAAACTTCTCTTTGGCCTGTAAGATCTTGTTCTGTTTAAGGTTTTCACCTTCTTTTTCAGCATCCTTTAGCAGTTGCTCTTTACGTTTTTTTAATAAGATTCCTTGGATCACAACGGCTAATACGCCTCCTGCTACAACTCCAATAATCCCGTATACTAATTCCATAATTCAATTTTTTTAAATAAAAAACCCACCCTCACACGTCATTGTATGAAAAGGTGGGAAAATCCTAAAAAAGAAAGCGCCGAACTATTTAATCCAAATCTTCTGACAGAGAATTTAGTTTAGCTTCTATATCGTCCAGTGCAGCCGTGTCGGTAGATGGTGTTACATCCCCGTCTGATTTTGACGCCAATTGTAAGGCCGTCATTGCCAGTAAGTCCTGCATGTCTTTTACAGCGTAATTGTCTTGCAATAATTTGATTGCTTTATTGATATCTGCGGCTGCACTCAAAACCTTTTTCTCCTCACTTTCGTTTACCGAAAGCGGGTAGGTTCTACCTGCAACTACAACTTTCAATGACAACTTCGCCATGCTTTATTTTTTTAACTGCTCTATGCAGTAATCAATTTCCTTCACCAATTCATCAATTTGCTCCTTTGATACTCCTGTATCATCTGAAACAATGACTTCTTGTTCTTGCGTCGCGCTCATGTTCAATTCCAATTCAGAAATTTTCGATTGAAGCTTAGCCATCTCTTCGTCTTTGGAAGAGATTTGATTAAGTAAGCTTTCAACTTCTTTTTGAAGTGCTTCATTTTTAGTGCTTTCAACCGAAAGGTGATCTCGCAAAGAAGTAGCTTTACTTCTTATTCCATCAATCAATTCATGAATTCGATCCGACATAAAAACGACGTTTAATACAAAAATAGTATTGTAATACACACGACCAAGATTTTTGGGTCAATAGTTGCCGATAACTTATCAATAATCTATTTTTGACAAATGCATAGACTCCTGATTTTCCATCTTCTTTTTCTACTTCTTAGCACAACATTGAGTGCGCAAACTCCATCACAGTACGATTATCACCCACCGCTTAAAATTCCGTTAATTCTAGCATCCAATTTTGGTGAATTACGCCCTAACCATTTCCATATGGGATTGGACTTTAAAACCAATGGTCGTATAGGTTACAACCTATACTCTGTTGAGGAGGGTTACGTTTCTCGCATCAAAGTTTCGCCATACGGTTACGGAAAAGTTGTTTACATAGATCATCCAAATGGGGTGACAAGTGTTTATGCTCATTGTAGTGAATTTAAGGGAAGTCTCGACTCAATAGTGCGAGCAACCCAAATAGCCGAAGAGAATTTTGCCATTGAGGTTTTCCCAAAAAAGAATGAGATAAAAGTGAAACGCGGTGAGATTATTGCCATTTCTGGAAATACTGGAGGTTCTACTGCTCCACACCTTCACTTTGAATTAAGGGATACAGAAACAGAACATGCCTTGAATCCATTGGTTTATGGATTTGATATGGAAGATCACAAAGCACCAGAAATAAGAGGGGTGAAAGTCTATGGAATCTCTGAGGATGGCTATCGATTCCCCGGAGATGCATTGCGTAGAACGGCTCAAAAAGGAACGGGAGGATATTTCATTTCTGAGAACAAAATCACTGTTCCATTGCATTATTTATCACCGTCAGGTGGATTGGGATTAGCGTTTGATGTGATTGACCGTTTGGATGGCGCAGGAAATCAATGTGGATTGTATGGAAGTTATCTAATTGTTGACGGAGATACCTTGTTCGGGCAAAAAACGGATCGAATTCCATTTGAATCAACTAGGTACGTGAATTGTCATAAAGATTATGAAGAGTATGCACAAAACAAACGTAAATTCCATAAATCATTTAGAACTCGAGAAAATGATTTACCCATCTATACTGAAGAAGGACTAGGAATACTTTTCGCAAAACCTGGCGACCACTTTGATATCACTTTCGTAGCTTTTGATGTCAAGGGAAATGAATCCAAAATCAGTTTTGCAATAGAAGTATCAACAGGGGGAATAAATCTCGATGACGCATTGGTTCCAGATTTAACTTACTTGCAACCAAGTCAACCAATGCGAGTGAATTCAGATGAAATCGAAGTTGAATTTGGGATCGGTACCGTATACGAACCAATGAAAATCGACTATGAGACAATCGATCATTTAATTGGCAGTAGAGAAGAGCCAGTACATAACGCGTATCGGATCACCTTGAAAAACCCAGATCCAACGGTTACAGATTACTACATTGAAATGATCACTGCTAAGGGCAGGACTCGCACATTAGCCGTAGAATATGATGGTGATTTTATCCATTGTGAGTCGAAGTACTTTGGAACCTACAAATTGAAAAGGGATGAAAGTTTACCTACAGCTGTACCAAGTGGATTTAGCTCCTCGACAACGATTTACTCAAAAAACATCATGCAATGGAGGATTTCAGATACAGGTTCCGGTCTTGCAGATTACGATCTTTACATAGATGGAGAATGGAAATTGCTCGAGTACGAGTACAAAAATAGACTTGTCACTTACACAAGAAACCCAGATTTTGTTGGTGAGAAGGAAGTTGTGCTTCTGGTGAAGGACAATTGTGGCAACGTTTACGAATGGAAAAGCACGATTACTTTTAAATAATTATTCCAGTCGCTGCATCCCAATTGTATTCCCGTCAGATTCCAAATTCATATTATCATCGGAAATGGAAGTAACTGTCCAATCATTGTTCAGAATAGTTAGAGGTACATTCACAAAACCCTCTAAATAAAGAATGGTTGGGTCATTGTTCAATCCAATAGACCATCCTCCAGGTTGCCCTGTGTTTAATCCACTTATGAATACTGCTACACTCCCGCCTTCTTCTGCGAAACCAAATCTATAATTTGCGTAATCACTTGCAATATCATTCGATTCGTAATTGAACGTAACGATAACCCAGCTATCTTTTGTTATTTTTCGTTCAACTTTTCCTGGGCTTACTTTATCACATGAAATCAATACTATCGCCAGAAGTAGCCATAGAACGAAACTTGATAAAAATCTTTTCGACGATTGTGTTTTCATAGCAGCAAATTGTTTTGTTCACTACTTATTAAACGTAAGAAATTCCGAAAAGGTTTCTTTTTAAGCTTGTGTAGTTGGTGTTCCGAAGTTCATTGGAGGCATTGGAGGTGTGTCCACTTCCGCAATTTTACCAAAAGTTTTCTCGTACTTCTGGATGTTGTCCTGCAATGCATGCATTAATCGTTTTGCATTTTGCGGCGTCATGATCACACGTGACCTTACTTTACCCTTAGGAACTCCAGGCATCAATTGTATGAAGTCATTCACAAACTCCGATGGTGAGTGCGTAATGATTGCAAGGTTAGAGTATACACCAACAGAAATCTCTTCTGTAAGCTCAATATTTACTTGGTTGTCTTTCTTTTCTTCCATAGTGCTAAATTAATGATTTTCGTCTTCTTAATTGTATCCTTTATTTTACAACCGCAAGACCTTTTTTTATTTTCGCTAACTTTCCCTATGGACATTACTGAAATCAAGCAAAATTACACAGAAAATTCATTGTCAGAACTTGAGATATTACTCAGCGACATGGAAACCATGCGTATTGATGCGCTTCACGCCTTGTTCGAGGAATTTAACAATCGTGAAGAAAATGAACTTGCTGATCGGGTTCAGGTTTTCCTCATTGGCAGCGGTCAAGAAACCAAGTCAGATCAAGAGAAATTTGATGAAATCAAAAATTACATCTCCGAACAGTTGGAAGACGGGGCACCCTTAAATGAGATCAAACTTGATTTGGCGGAGCAAGGGATTAACATTTTCGACATTATCGGACACGAAGCGGAAGCCAAAGAAGAGGTCGAAACAGTCGGTATGGATGAACATGAAAAGGGAAAATATGAATCTCGCAAAAGAAAGAGAATGCTTGGTCTAGTCATTAGCATATTAGGAATGCTGATAGCCTTGATTATTCTTGCGCAAGGAGGTAGAAATTTACGACTTGCACTACCAATCTTGATTTCTGGATTGAGTATTATGCTGTTCAATCAAGGTCCGAAAAAGAAATAAAAAATTGCGTTTACACGCCAATGAATACTGTTTCCAATGTTGTTGTTTCAGGTTCAACTTTAATTATCCCAGTAGCAATTTCGCTGTCTTTTTCAACGCTGATATCCAAGATTGCAAATCCAGCTTGTCCCAATTGATATTCATTATTGAAATTGAAAGTTACTTCACCATTTGAATTTGTTGTCGCTTCTTCGTTAACGGTTACTTCTCCAGCAGTTCCAGATCCAAATACAGTTACGATTGCCCCCTGAACAGCAATATTGTCATGATCTTTCACCACAACAATAGCAATAGTATCTAGCTTTTTACGGCAACCGATAGAAAGGAAAATTACCATTATCAGCAAGCCTGAGATTCGAAGTAGATTCTTTTTGTTCATGACAATTGAATTGAGTTCAATAGTTAGAACAGATTAGAGGGGGGATTTGTTACAGTGAGTCGTCCTAAAATAGATTGACAGATTATTTCAGGACGGGACACAGCAACAAAAAAGGGGCACTCAACGAGCACCCCTTTTCAAGTATTTCAAACAACTGATTACTCAGCTGCTGCTTCAGTCAATTCTTCTAGTTTTTCCTTAGAACCTACCAACATTTTTTGGAACTCGCGAACACCTGTTCCAGCTGGAATTAAGTGACCAACGATAACGTTCTCTTTCAATCCTAGTAAATGATCTTCCTTACCTGCCACTGCTGCTTCGTTCAATACTTTCGTAGTCTCCTGGAAGGAAGCTGCTGAGATAAACGATTGCGTCTGCAATGATGCTCTAGTAATACCTTGTAGTAATGGAGTTGACGTTGCTGGAACAGCATCACGTGCTTCAACCAATGCTTTGTCTCCTCTCTTCAACTGTGAGTTCTCATCTCTCAACCTACGTGCAGAAATAATCATTCCTGCCTTAAGAGTATCAGATTCTCCACCTTCAGTTACTACTTGCATTCCGTAAACAGAATTGTTTTCTTCCAAGATGAATTTCCTATGCACTGACTGTCCTTCCAAGAACTTAGTGTCCCCTGAATCAACAATCATTGCTTTCAACATCATTTGACGAACAATTACCTCGAAGTGCTTATCATTAATCTTCACTCCTTGTAAACGGTAAACCTCCTGAATTTCATTCACCAAGTACTCTTGTACTTTAGTCGGTCCTTCAATGTTAAGAATATCGTTTGGAGTAATCGCTCCTACTGAAAGTGGTTGACCTGCTCTCACGAAGTCATTCTCTTGAACCAAAATGTGCTTCGATAATGGAACTAAGTACTTACGTACCTCTCCAGTCTTCGAAGTAATTTGGATTTCACGGTTACCACGCTTGATCTTACCGTACTCGGCAACACCATCAATTTCCGATACAACCGCTGGATTAGAAGGGTTACGTGCTTCGAACAGTTCTGTTACACGTGGAAGACCACCGGTAATATCCCCAGACTTACCAGCCTTACGAGGAATCTTCACCATGATCTCACCTGCTTCAATCTTGTCACCTTCTTTTACAGAAATGTGAGCATCAACAGGTAAACTGTATTCTCTCAACACTTCTTTAGATTTCGGATCGATTATGTGAATCGCCGGCATCTTCTTCTTATCTCTTGTTTCAGTAATTACTTTTTCAGTAAATCCAGTTTGCTCATCTACTTCTTCACGAAATGTAAACCCTTCAAGAATGTTCTCGAAGTGAATCTTACCTTTTACTTCCGAGATGATTACAGCATTGTATGGATCCCACTTACAAATTACGTCACCCTTTTTCAATTTAGCTTTATTGCTAGATATCATTTCAGATCCGTAAGGAATATTAGCATTCATAGTTACGTTTCCTTTCGAATCCGTAATCTTCAATTCAGCAGCACGACCAACTACAACAGTAACATCGTTACCATCTTTGTCCTTACGCTCAATTGTTCTCAGCCCGTCAATTTCCATTGAACCAGCAGTCTTCGCTTTCAAGTCAGACTCGTCAGCAATGTTCGACGCAGTACCACCAACGTGGAACGTACGAAGTGTCAACTGTGTACCAGGTTCACCAATCGATTGAGCCGCTACTACTCCTACAGCATCACCAATCTGCGCAGGACGCAGCGTTGAAAGGTTCTTACCATAACATTTAGCACATACTCCTCGACGCAGTTCACACGTCAATACTGAGCGCATTTCAACTTCTTCGATACCGGCAGCTTCAATTTTACCAGCTGCAGCCTCAGTAATCTCATCTCCTCCAGCAACAAAAACTTCTTCCGTTTCTGGATGAATAACATCATGAATTGCTGTTCTACCAATAATTCTATCGCTCAATGGCTCTACAACATCATCGTTTTTCTTCAACGCAGTAGCAACCAATCCTCTAAGCGTTCCACAATCTGGAGAGTTAATTACAACATCTTGTGCAACATCTACCAAACGACGTGTCAGGTAACCCGCATCGGCCGTTTTCAAGGCTGTATCTGCAAGTCCTTTACGTGCACCGTGAGTAGAAATAAAGTATTCAAGAATCGAAAGTCCTTCCTTAAAGTTTGAAAGAATTGGGTTTTCAATAATATCCTGTGCTGAAGCTCCAGATTTCTGAGGCTTGGCCATCAGACCACGCATTCCAGATAACTGACGAATTTGCTCTTTAGAACCACGGGCTCCTGAATCATACATCATGTAGATTGAGTTAAACCCTTGCATATCGTTCTTCAATTGCTCCATCAAAGTGTGAGTCAATCTAGAGTTTGTATGCGTCCAAATATCAATGATCTGGTTGTAACGTTCGTTGTTTGTAATAAGACCCATGTTATAGTTCATCATTACATCCTTCACTTCCGTCTCAGCCTTTTCAACTAATTCAACTTTTTCCTTAGGAATGATAATGTCTTCAAGGTTGAATGATAATCCACCTTTAAAGGCCATGTGATATCCTAATTCCTTAATATCATCCAAGAATGCAGCAGTACGAGAGGTACCACATGCTTTCAATACTTCACCGATCATATCACGCAATGCTTTCTTAGTCATTACGTCATTGATATATCCAGCTTCGTTTGGAACTCGTTCATTAAAGATTATACGACCACACGTAGTTTCAATTAATCTTGTTTCTTGGTTACCTTCTTCGTCAAGATCAATTGTCATCACTTTTATGGCAGCATGTAAATCCAATGCTCCTTCATTGTGTGCGATGATTACCTCTTCCGGTGAGTAGAATACTCCACCTTCACCTTTCACGATATCACCTTTCACACTCATTTTGGCCTTTGTAATATAGTAAAGACCCAAGACCATATCCTGTGATGGTACAGCAATAGGTGCACCGTTCGCAGGGTTCAAGATATTGTGTGAAGCCAACATTAGCAATTGAGCTTCTAAAATTGCAGCGTTACCTAATGGTAAGTGAACCGCCATCTGATCACCGTCAAAATCGGCGTTGAAGGCTGTTGTTACCAAAGGGTGTAGACGAATCGCTTTTCCTTCAATCAATTTTGGTTGGAATGCCTGAATACCTAATCTGTGAAGAGTAGGGGCTCTGTTTAAAAGAACTGGATGTCCTTTCAAAATGTTTTCCAAAATATCCCAAACAACTGGTTCTTTTCTATCTACAATTTTCTTTGCTGATTTTACTGTCTTTACAATTCCACGCTCAATCATCTTACGGATGATAAACGGCTTGTAAAGCTCTGCAGCCATATCTTTAGGAAGGCCACATTCATGTAATTTCAAATCCGGTCCAACAACAATTACAGAACGTGCTGAATAATCCACACGCTTACCAAGTAAGTTTTGACGGAAACGACCTTGCTTTCCTTTTAATGAATCAGAAAGAGATTTTAATGGTCTGTTTGATTCAGTTTTAACTGCTGACGACTTACGAGAGTTGTCAAACAATGAATCAACAGATTCTTGAAGCATACGCTTCTCATTACGTAAAATTACTTCTGGAGCCTTGATTTCAATCAAACGCTTCAAACGGTTGTTACGTATAATTACTCTTCTGTATAAGTCATTCAAATCAGACGTTGCAAAACGACCACCATCCAATGGTACCAATGGACGTAATTCTGGTGGAATTACTGGAACAACCTTCACGATCATCCATTCTGGTCTGTTGTCGATACGTGTCTGAGAATCTCTCATTGCCTCAACAACTTGCAGACGTTTCAATGCTTCGTTCTTACGTTGAACTGAAGTTTCTGTATTTGCTTTGTGACGTAATTCGTATGAAGTAGCTTCAAGATCCAATCTCTTCAACAAATCATACAGTGCTTCCGCACCCATCTTTGCAATGAATTTATTTGGATCTGTGTCCTCCAAGTATTGGTTTTCCTTTGGAAGAACATCCAAAATATCCAAGTACTCTTCTTCTGTAATGAAGTCCAACTTTGTCAACTCTTCATCCTCCGCGGTTCTTGCGATACCTGGTTGAATAACAACATATCTTTCATAATAGATAATCTGATCCAACTTCTTTGTAGGAAGTCCTAGCAAATATCCAATCTTATTTGGAAGTGATCTGAAATACCAGATGTGCGCAACAGGAACTACCAAAGAGATATGTCCCATACGCTCACGACGTACTTTCTTTTCAGTTACTTCAACACCACAACGGTCACAAACAATTCCTTTATAACGGATACGCTTGTATTTACCACAGTGACATTCGTAATCTTTAACCGGTCCAAAGATACGCTCGCAGAACAAACCATCTCTTTCTGGTTTGTACGTACGATAGTTAATCGTCTCCGGCTTCAATACTTCACCACTAGATCTTTCTAAAATTGTCTCGGGAGACGCAAGAGAGATCGTGATCTTGTTGAAGTTACTTTGTTTTTTAGGTGCTTCTTTTCTGTAAGCCATAATATTGCTTATTTCTTAAAATTCAACTTCTAACGATTAATCCATGGATACGCTTAAACATAATCCTCTCAATTCATGCAACAATACGTTGAACGATTCAGGAATTCCCGGTTCAGGGATGTTATCTCCCTTCACAATCGCTTCGTACGCTTTTGCACGACCCATTACATCATCAGATTTAACTGTCAAGATTTCTTGTAGGATGTTTGCTGCACCGAATGCCTCAAGTGCCCAAACCTCCATTTCACCAAATCTTTGACCTCCAAACTGCGCCTTACCACCAAGTGGTTGTTGCGTAATTAAAGAGTATGGTCCGATAGAACGCGCGTGCATCTTATCATCAACCATGTGAGACAGTTTCAACATGTAGATAACTCCTACTGTTGCAGTCTGGTCGAAACGCTCTCCTGTTCCACCATCGTATAAGTATGTTTTTCCAGATTTAGGAACTCCAGCTTTTTCACAGTAACCATCAATCTCTGTTGGATGTGCTCCATCAAAAATTGGTGTTGCGAACTTCATTCCTAATTTCTCACCAGCCCATCCAAGAACAGTTTCATAGATCTGTCCAAGGTTCATACGTGATGGTACCCCTAGTGGGTTCAACACGATATCAACTGGTGTTCCATCCTCCAAGAACGGCATGTCTTCTTGACGTACGATGTTCGCTACGATACCTTTGTTACCGTGACGACCCGCCATCTTATCTCCAACTTTCAATTTACGCTTCTTAGCAACGTATACTTTCGCCATTTTCACAATTCCTGCAGGAAGTTCATCTCCAACTGAAATATGGAATTTCTTACGCTTGTATGTTCCTAGTAAATCGTTTGCCTTGATATTGAAGTTATGAATTACACGTCCCACTAAAGTGTTTGCGTCTTCATTATCCGTCCAATTCGTAGGGTTAACAATTGAATAATCAATTGCGTTCATGTTACGTGCTGCGAACTTTGTTCCCTTCTTAATGATTTCTTCTTTAAAGTTGTTTGAAACTCCAGCAGACTTATTGTCTCCAACGATTTCCATTAACTTATCTACAAGCTTGTCCTTAAGAACTACAAATTCCTTGTCATACTCAGAATCAAGATTCTCCAATACTGGCTTATCTTGTGCTTTCGCTTTTCTATCCTTAATTGCACGAGAGAACAATTTCTTCTCAACAACTACACCTCTTAAAGAAGGTCCTGCTTTCAATGAAGCATCTTTAACATCGCCTGCTTTGTCACCAAAGATCGCTCTCAAAAGCTTCTCTTCTGGTGATGGGTCTGTTTCTCCTTTTGGTGTAATCTTACCAATTAAGATATCTCCTTCCTTGATTTCTGCTCCAACTCTGATCAATCCGTGTTCGTCAAGATCTTTTGTTGCTTCTTCAGAAACGTTTGGAATATCAGAAGTTAACTCTTCCATTCCACGCTTCGTGTCACGTACATCAAGTGAGTACTCATCAATGTGGATTGATGTAAATACATCGTCACGTACAACACGCTCAGAGATTACAATCGCATCCTCAAAGTTATATCCTTTCCAAGGCATGAAGGCTACTTTCAAGTTTTGACCAAGAGCCAGTTCTCCTTGTTGTGTAGCATATCCTTCACAAAGTACTTGCCCTATCTGAACTTTATCACCCTTCTCAACGATTGGCTTCAAGTTAATACAAGTTCCTTGGTTGGTTTTAGCAAATTTAGTCAGTGGGTAACGTGTTACCTCACCGTCAAAGCTTACCAATTTATCTTCTTTTGTCCAGTTGTACTTGATTACGATTTCATTCGCATCAACGTATTCAACAACTCCTGTTCCTTCCGCGTTAATCAATACACGTGAATCTCTTGCGACAAGCTCTTCGATTCCTGTACCAACGATTGGAGAGTTTGGACGTAATAATGGAACTGCTTGACGCTGCATATTCGATCCCATCAAAGCACGGTTGGCATCATCGTGCTCTAAGAATGGAATTGAAGAAGCGGCAATTGATGCAATTTGGTTAGCACCAACGTCCATTAAGTTTACTTTATCTGGAGTAACAACAGGGAAATCATGCCCCAAACGTGCTTTTACAACGTCTGTTTCAAAGTTTCCTTTATCATCCATCTTCGCGTTAGCTTGTGCAATGATTTGTTGATCTTCCTCTTCAGCTGATAAGTAAATTGGTTCAGTTTTCGTATCAACTTTACCTTTCTTAACGCTTCTGTATGGAGTTTCAATAAATCCAAGCTTGTTCACTTTTGCAAATACACACAATGAAGAAATCAAACCAATGTTTGGTCCCTCTGGTGTTTCAATCGTACAAAGACGACCGTAGTGCGTGTAGTGAACATCACGCACCTCAAATCCTGCTCTCTCTCTCGAGAGTCCACCAGGTCCTAGTGCTGACAATCTACGCTTATGAGTTACCTCAGACAGTGGATTCGTTTGATCCATGAATTGAGATAACTGATTCGTTCCAAAGAATGAGTTAATTACTGAAGACAATGTCTTCGCGTTAATCAAATCAATTGGAGTAAATACTTCATTGTCACGAACGTTCATACGCTCACGAATTGTTCTTGCCATACGTGCAAGTCCAACACCGAATTGAGAGTACAATTGCTCACCAACAGTTCTAACACGTCTGTTTGATAAGTGATCGATATCATCCACATCAGCCTTTGAGTTAATTAACTCGATAAGGTACTTGATTATAGAAATCATATCAGGTTTCGTTAAAACTCTTGAAGTTTCATCCATATTGGTTTTCAACTTCTTGTTCAAACGGAAACGTCCTACTTCACCAAGGTCATAACGTGTATCAGAGAAAAATAATTTCTCAAATACTCCTTTTGCCGTTTCATAATCTGGCGGCTCAGCGTTACGCAATTGACGATAAATATGTTCAACTGCTTCCTTTTCAGAGTTGGCAGTATCTTTTTGCAATGTGTTGTAGATGATTGTAAAATCAGCACTGTTCACATCTTCCTTATGAAGGATGATAGTTTTAGAACCAGAGTCGATAATTAAATCGATATGATCTTCTTCAAGAACAGTCTCACGGTCTAACAATACTTCGTTACGCTCAATAGAAACAACTTCTCCTGTATCCTCATCAACGAAATCTTCTACCCATGATTTCAATACTCTTGCTGCAAGCTTACGACCCAACGCCTTTTTCAAGTTCGTCTTTGTCGCTTTCAACTCATCTGCAAGATCAAAGATCTCAAGAATGTCTTTATCGCTTTCGTATCCGATAGCACGGAACAAAGTTGTTACTGGTAATTTTTTCTTTCTATCGATATATGCATACATCACACTGTTAATGTCTGT
The DNA here is from genome assembly GCA_033791225.1 of Crocinitomicaceae bacterium. Taxonomy (GTDB): domain Bacteria; phylum Bacteroidota; class Bacteroidia; order Flavobacteriales_D; family Crocinitomicaceae; genus UBA4466. The sequence goes on along the minus strand of JASJHD010000005.1, from coordinate 71,944 downwards.
AGCAAATTCGATCCATGATCCTTTGAAAGGAATCACACGCGCAGAGTACAATTTAGTACCGTTAGCGTGACGACTTTGCCCAAAGAAAACTCCTGGAGAACGGTGCAATTGAGAAACGATAACGCGCTCCGCTCCGTTTACCACGAATGATCCTTTTGGAGTCATATATGGAATTGTACCTAAGTATACATCCTGCACGATAGTTTCAAAATCCTCGTGCTCTGGATCTGTACAGTACAATTTTAATTTAGCTTTTAATGGGACGCTGTACGTTAACCCACGGTCGATACACTCTGCTATAGAGTAACGTGGTGGATCCACGAAGTAGTCCAAGAACTCCAATACAAATTGATTCCGTGTATCGGTAATTGGGAAGTTTTCAGAGAAAACTTTAAAAAGTCCTTCACTTTCTCTGTTCTCTGGAGTTGTTTCCAACTGGAAGAACTCTTGGAAAGACTTTAATTGAATATCCAAAAAATCTGGATACGCAAATGGATTTTTGCTTGAAGCAAAATTCACTCTTGTCGAAATACTGTTTGATGATGCCAAATCCAAACGTTTTTATTAGTGAATAAAAAAATTGTACACAATGTATGTTATGCAAAAACAGGAATAGGCACCCGTCAAAATGACGAATGCCTTTTCCTAAAATAGTATGAAGATTACTTAACCTCTACTTCAGCTCCCGCTTCTTCTAGAGACTTCTTAAGTCCTTCAGCTTCGTCTTTAGATACACCTTCTTTAATTGCTTTAGGTGCACTATCAACCATTTCTTTTGCTTCTTTCAATCCAGCTCCTGTCAACTCTTTTACAAGTTTAACAACTGCAAGCTTAGATCCTCCAGCAGCCAAAAGAACTACATCGAATTCTGTTTGCTCTTCAGCAGCTTCACCACCTCCGGCAGCTCCACCAGCAGCGACAGCTACAGCAGCAGCTGCAGGTTCGATACCGTACTCATCCTTAAGGATTGTTGCTAATTCGTTAACGTCTTTTACTGTAAGGTTAACTAACTCTTCTGCGATTTTCTTTAAATCAGCCATTTTTATTCAGTTTTAAATAAATTCTTAATAAATAATTCTATGCTCTTTCTTCGAGCGTTTTGAGTAATCCAGCCAATGTTCCGCCAGCACTCTTAAGTCCAGAAACAACGTTCTTAGCAGGACTTTGAAGTAATCCGATAATTTCTCCAATCAATTCTTCTTTCGACTTGATATCTGCAAGGAATTCTACTTGGTCATCGCCAATGTAAACACCTTCATCAATCCAAGCTCCCTTAAGAATTGGCTTATCTTCTTTCTTACGAAAGTCTTTGATAAGTTTTGCTGGAGCATTACCAACTTCTGCAAACATAATTGAAGTCGCACCCGCAAGTGTATCTTTCAAATCTCCGAAGTCTTTGTCTTCAACTTTTTCCATTGCTTTTTCAAGAAGTGTATTTTTCACTACTCTCATGCTAATGTTTGCATTGAAGGCCTTTCTTCTAAGATTGTTTACAGTCTCTACAGTCAATTCCGCTGTGTCTGTCAAGTAAATGATATTGTTGTTTGCCAAATCAGCAGCTAACTCATCAATATACTTTGCTTTTTCTTCTCTTGTCATATTCGTAAGTTTTAAGCAATTACAGACTTCTCGTCAATTAAAATACTAGGACTCATTGTTGAGCTAATGTAAATGCTCTTAATGTACACTCCTTTTGAAGACGAAGGTTTCAACTTAATGATTGTTTGCAACAATTCATCAGCGTTATCCTTGATTTTGTCTCCATCGAAGCTAGCTTTCGCTATCATCGCGTGAACGATTCCATTTTTCTCAACTTTAAAGTCAATTTTACCTGCCTTTACATCAGTTACAGCTTGTCCAACATTCATTGTTACTGTACCTGTTTTTGGATTCGGCATAAGTCCTCTTGGTCCTAATACACGACCTAAAGCACCCACTTTACCCATTACAGCTGGCATAGTAATAATAACATCGATATCTGTCCAACCACCTTTAATTTTCGCGATGTAATCGTCCAAACCAACGTGATCAGCACCTGCTGCTTTTGCTTCTTCCTCCTTATCTGGAGTACACAATACAAGAACTTTTACGTCCTTACCTGTACCGTGCGGCAAAGCTACAGTACCTCTCACCATTTGATTCGCTTTTCTAGGATCTACTCCAAGACGAATACTCATGTCAATTGAGGCGTCAAAATTTGTTGTTGAAACTTCCTTAACTAAGTTACATGCTTCTGTCAAGGAGTACGCTTTTTCCGAATCTATCTTCGCAAGAGCGTCTTTTCTCTTTTTAGATATTCTTCCCATAACATTACAATTATTTAGTTGCTGGTGCTTCACCACCTTTAACGATTACTCCCATACTACGTGCTGTACCTGCAACCATGCGCATTCCAGAGTCTACGGTAAAACAGTTCATATCCTTCAACTTGTCTTCAGCGATGATACGCACTTTGTCCCAAGAAATGGTTCCTACCTTAATCCTATTGGATTCAGCGGATCCCTTCTTAAGCTTAGTTTGTTCCAAAATTTGGACTGCTGCCGGGGGAGTTTTAATTACGAAATCAAAAGACTTATCACTATAAACCGTGATAACTGCTGGTAGAACTTTTCCAGGTTTATCCTGCGTACGAGCGTTAAACTGCTTGCAGAACTCCATAATGTTGACACCTTTTGCACCAAGTGCGGGGCCAACTGGAGGGGCTGGATTAGCTGCACCACCTCTGATCTGTAATTTGATCAAACCTGCTACTTCTTTAGCCATTTGTTTTTAAATTGTGTAGTCAAACATGGTTACTTACAGGAAGCTTTAATTGCTTTCACCACTCCTACGGTTAATATACTCTTTAAACTTCTTTTTCAACTTGCATATAGCTTAGCTCTAGCAAGTTCTTTCTACCAAATATCTTCACCATTACTTTCAGCTTTTTCTTGTCTTCGTTGATCTCATCGACCACACCGCTGAAATTGTTGAAAGGACCGTCAATTACCTTAACAGCTTCTCCCACAACAAATGGAATTTTCATTTCTTCTTCAGATTCTGAAAGCTCATCAACCTTACCAAGGATACGATTCACTTCTGACAATCTCATTGGGGATGGATCTCCTCCTTTTTCATTTCCTAAAAATCCAATAACATTAGGAATTCCTCTGATAATGTGTGGCACCTCTCCAGACAAAGAAGCTTCTACCAATACATAACCTGGCAAGTATGCTTTCTCTTTACTGACTTTCTTTCCTTTACGGATTTGAAATACCTTTTCAGTAGGGATTAAAATTTGACCAACAAAGTCGTCAAGCTTCAAGCGAGAGATTTCGTACTCTAAGTACTCTTTCACTTTCTTCTCTTTTCCACTGATTGAGCGGACAACATACCAACGTTTCTTTATTTCTGCCATCTTATCGATTAAAACATTTTATAAATAAACCCGAGGACACCTTGCCACATTGAGTCACTACTGCTAGAAATTCCAAAGATGAAATCCATTACAAAAATGATCAATGATATAAGCACCGAAGCAACAACGACAATGATCGTGTTACTTTGCAATTCTTTCCAAGTTGGCCACGTAACTCTGTGAACCATTTCGGTCACCGTTTCGTTGATGTATTCTTTAATGTTTGCCATTTCCTTTATTTTGCACGGGCGGTAGGGATCGAACCCACGACCAATGGATTTGGAATCCACTACTCTACCAGCTGAGCTACACCCGCATAAAAAGGGGAGCGAGCTCCCCTTTTAATATAATTGTATCAATATCTGATTACGATATGATCTCCGTAACTTGTCCAGCACCTACAGTTCTACCACCCTCACGGATTGCAAAACGAAGACCTTTGTCCATCGCAACTGGTACGATCAACTTAACGTTGATTGTCACGTTATCACCAGGCATTACCATCTCACGACCATCAGTCAAGAAGATTTCACCTGTTACGTCAGTTGTTCTGAAGTAGAACTGAGGACGGTACTTATCGTGGAAAGGAGTGTGACGACCACCTTCTTCTTTCTTCAATACGTATATCTCAGCTTTAAAGTCAGCATGTGGAGTTGTTGAACCTGGCTTACAGATTACCATTCCTCTTTTAATATCAGCCTTCTCTATACCTCTTAATAATAATCCTACGTTATCTCCAGCTTCTCCTCTGTCCAAAATCTTACGGAACATCTCAACACCTGTTACAGTTGAATCCAACTTAACATCTCCCATTCCAAGAATATCTACAGACTCTCCAGAGTTAATAATTCCTGTCTCGATACGTCCTGTTGCAACAGTACCACGACCAGTGATCGTAAATACATCCTCAACTGGCATTAAGAAATCCTTGTCAATTTCACGAGGTGGAATCTCAATATAAGTATCAACAGCATCCATCAACTCCATAATTGCAGCTGACCACTTCTCTTCACCGTTCAATGCTCCAAGAGCTGAACCTTGAATGATTGGAACGTTATCACCATCATAATCGTAGAAAGAAAGTAATTCTCTGATTTCCATCTCAACTAACTCTAGTAACTCCTCATCATCAACCATATCCACTTTATTCATGAATACAACCATTCTTGGAACACCAACCTGGCGTCCTAAAAGGATGTGCTCACGAGTCTGTGGCATTGGTCCGTCAGTAGCAGCAACTACCAAGATAGCTCCATCCATTTGTGCAGCTCCTGTTACCATGTTCTTTACGTAATCCGCGTGACCTGGACAGTCAACGTGAGCGTAATGACGATTCTCAGTAGAGTACTCAATATGAGACGTGTTAATAGTAATACCACGTTCTTTTTCTTCTGGTGCGTTATCGATAGAAGAGAAATCGCGTGTTTCAGCTAGACCTTTTGATGCCAATACGGCAGAAATTGCAGCTGTTAAAGTAGTTTTACCGTGGTCAACGTGACCAATAGTTCCAATGTTTACGTGTGGTTTGGAACGATCAAAATTTTCCTTAGCCATTGTTCTGTGTTTTGTTTCTTAGTTAAAAATATAAACTTTTATATATGCAAAATTTCACCCTGTTATGGATGAAAAAATTTTAAATCCCGTTAATCGAGCCAATGACGAGAATTGAACTCGTGACCTCTTCCTTACCAAGGAAGCGCTCTACCACTGAGCTACACCGGCGCTAACCAGTTCCTTTTTTTTGAGCGGGAGACGAGATTCGAACTCGCGACCCTCAGCTTGGAAGGCTGACGCTCTACCAACTGAGCTACTCCCGCTTATAATTAATCCAGAATAAATACTGTGGGGAGAGCAGGATTCGAACCTGCGAAGGTAAAACCAGCAGATTTACAGTCTGCCCTCGTTGGCCGCTTGAGTATCTCCCCGATACTTTGAGCCGATGGAGGGACTCGAACCCCCGACCTGCTGATTACAAATCAGCTGCTCTAGCCAGCTGAGCTACATCGGCGTCAGTTTTTATTCTGTCAATATTTTAAAGAACTTAATTTTGTTTTCCCGTTTCGGGAGTGCAAATGTATGAAACTTATCTATTATAACAATAACGAAATTAATTTTTTTTCAAAAAAAATATGGACGCCTATTTGACGTCCATATTTAACTGCTTTATTTTATTTAAGTTACGCTGACTTCTCCTTGTGTTTTGCTACTTGTTTTTTTAATGCCTGTACCGCTAAATCCGTAGCTTCTTCGAAGCTTTTAGATTGTTTTTTAGCAAACAACTCATTACCTGGCAGGAGAACCTTTACTTCAGCCACTTTATTTTCATTTGAATCATTATTATCGATTCTTAAATAAACTTCACTTGCAATTATGTTGTCGTACATCAACTCTAACTTTTTCACCTTCTCGTGAATGAAGTCTACCAATTTCTCATCTGCCGAAAAATGTACTGTGTTTACTTTAAAATCCATATCGTTTATTTTTTTCGTCCCCTTGGGTGAGACTGTGAATATATATTTGTCAACTGCGAAAAGGAATTATGTGTATACACTTGTGTGGCCGATAAGCTTGCATGCCCAAGAAGTTCTTTCAAGACTTCCAAACCAGCACCATTGTTTAGCATGTGAGTTGCAAATGTATGCCGAAGCACATGTGGACTCTTTTTTTCTAATTCCGTCGCCTTTCCAAGGTAGCTATTTATTTTTCTATATACAAACTTGGGATATAGTTTTTTACCACTCTTTAACAAAAAGAAAAATGAGCCCTCGACACCAGTTTCAGCCCTTAATATTCGGTATTCATTTATTAAGTTATTCAGGTCTACTGAGATAGGAATTATTCGTTCCTTATTTCTCTTTCCCAAGACTTTTATCTTGCTCTCTTCAACATTACGGTCTTGCAAGTTTATCAATTCAGAGGAACGGATTCCCGTTTGGTACAGCAATTCAAAAATTAAACGATCTCTTTTCCCTTCAAAACCATCTTCAAAGAGAGGTTCGATTTTTTCTACTTGTAATTCTTGCTGCTGCGCAAATGATGGTAATCGTTTAGATGTTTTAGGACCACTAACGGTTCGCATAGGATTTGTATAAATCACTTCTTCCTTGAGCAACCACTTAAAATAGGTTCGCAATGTAGAAAGTTTTCGATTTACAGAAACGGAGGTGTATTCATTTTCGAGCATGCTCACCATCCAGCCACGGATGATTCTCGAGTTAACCTCGATGAGGTCTGCTTCAGATTCAATTCCAGTAAACTCAATGAATTGTTCGAGATCCTTTTTGTAGGCTATGCAAGTATGCTCAGAGAAGCGCTTCTCTGTTACGAGATATTGCAGAAAACCATCAAGCAAAAAAAAAGGAGCCATATAGCTCCTTTAACGTATTTTCAATAGAAATGTTTCACTATTAAATCTCAGCAGATGCCAATCCTTGCTTGTAGGCAGCTTTGATATTTTGTTGTCTTTTGGTAACAGAAGGCTTAGTAAATTCTTTACGACTACGAAGTTGTCTCATTACTTTAGTTTTCTCAAACTTCTTCTTATACTTCTTAATCGCTCTCTCGATGTTCTCTCCTTCTTTTACTGGAATAATTAACATATCTCGTGTATTATTGTTCTATAATTGGACGGCAAAGATACAACTATAAATTAAATTTCAATGCCTTATTTTAAAATTTCGCGAGAAATTACAACTTTCTGTATTTCCGACGTTCCTTCCCCTATTGTCATTAGCTTAGCGTCACGCAAGAATTTCTCTGCTGGATATTCTTTTGTGTATCCGTAACCGCCCATAATTTGCACAGCTTCGTTACCACATTTGACTGATACTTCACTAGCAAAATACTTAGCATAAGCACCTTCTTTTGTCATTGGCATTTTGTTGTTCTTTAAGTATGCTGCTTGGAATGTTAATAGCTCAGCGGCCTCAACTTCTACTGCCATGTCCGCTAATTTAAAAGCGATTGCTTGAAACTGCGCAATTGGCCTACCGAATTGCTCACGCTCTTTTGCATATTTGATTGAAGCTTCATAAGCTCCACGTGCAATACCACAACTTAGAGCTGCAATCGAAATACGTCCACCATCTAATACCTGCATTGCCTGAATGAATCCCTTTCCAACTTCACCAATTACATTTGCGTTTGGAACACGAACGTTGTCGAAAATAAGCTCAGCTGTTTCACTAGCTCTTACTCCTAATTTATCCTTGATTTTCACTGCAGAGTATCCTGGCATTCCTTTTTCAATGATAAAGGCTGTAATCCCTTTACTATCCAACAACTCACCTGTTCTTACCAAAACTACTGCTATGTCTCCTGAAATCCCGTGAGTTATCCAGTTTTTAGCTCCATTAATGATCCAATCGTCACCATCTTTCACGGCAGTCGTTTTCATACGCATGGCATCCGAACCTGTATTTGGCTCAGTCAATCCCCATGCTCCGATAAATTCTCCTGAAGCTAATTTCGGAAGGTATTTTCTTTTTTGTTCTTCTGTTCCGTGATAATAAATATGTCCGGTACAAAGAGAGTTGTGTGCAGCAACGCTAAGCCCTACTCCTCCACAAACTTTCCCCAACTCCATAAGAGCAGTTGCATACTCGAAGTAACCAAAGCCACTTCCACCGTATTCTTCTGGAATATAGATCCCCAACAATCCGAGATCTCCCATCTTTTTCATTACGTCAACAGGGAAATGCTCTTCTGCATCCCATTTATTAAGATGAGGTCTAATTTCTTTTTCAGCGAAATCGCGCACCATTTGCGCAATCATTTTCTGATTTTCGTTTACATCGAAATCCATTTGTTATGGTATTATATAATTGATTAGTGTCGATTTAATAGACCGCTAAATTAGCAATATTGTCTGAAAACGTTTCCAATTTTTTCGATCCATTTAAAAAATCCAAAGACACAAGAAAATTAAAGCCAGCAACTTGCGCTCCTGCTTTCTCAATTAAAATAGCAGCTGCTTCCGCAGAGCCACCTGTGGCCAAAAGATCATCATGGATTAAAACGCGTTGATTTCTCTCAACAGCATCTGTATGCATTTCGATTGTTGCGCTTCCGTATTCCAAATCGTAATCGTGACTAATTTTATCGTATGGAAGTTTTCCTTTCTTTCGAATTAAAATGAATGGAATTCCCAACCTCATAGCCAACGGATAACCAAAAAGGAAACCTCGGCTTTCAATTCCAGCAACGGCATCAATTTCTTGATCTTTGTACAGTTCAAACAAATATTCCACCACTGCATTGGACAACTCTGCGTCCTTCATAATTGGTGTAATGTCTTTGAAAATAATTCCTTTTTTGGGGAAATCTGGAATATCTCGAATGGATTCCTTTACTCTTTCTTCTACTGTCATTCTATGGTTAGATAAGGTATTAGTCTAGTCATTAACTCTTGATCGATTAGCTTCGACCGTTGGATGTCTTGAATTGTTTCAAAATTACCCTGAGCTCTCATTTTCACAATAGAATTTGCCACAGAGTATGTAATATATGGATGTTCCTTAAGTTCTTCCACGCTCGCTGTACTAATGTTGATTTTAGTGAATACTCTTGGTTCCAAATAAATGTATTCAGTAATTTCATCTAGTTTCGCTTGATCAAACTTCCAAATCTCTAGGAGCTGTTCACGTCCAATATATCCACCAAGCTGTTCTCTATATTCCACAATTTTAATTGCATAAAACTCTCCAATTCCAGGGATTTTATCTAGTTCAATTTCATTCGCGGAATTGATTTCGACGAGATCAAACGTATATACTTCACCTTCATCGTAATTGACAACTTCCGGTAAGGGATAAATGGTTGAGTCTTTGATTAGATCATATAACTCTGTTGGGAAAACAAAGATCATTTTCAAATCTTCATTGGATTTTAAACCTCTTTGGGAAAAATTTACAACAACTTCAGCTTGGCGCTCAGATAATCCCAGGGCAAGCCAATCGGAAATTGAATATGTATTTGGATCAAATTTACTGCTCGGGGCTAAATACTTAGTCCTCTCAGGTTCCATCTCTTCCTGAGATCGTTGTTCTTCATTCTCGACGATTTCAGTATGCGCCTCCAGAATCAACTCATGTGAAATAATCGGAGCATCAGTGGACAAAATACCACTAATAATCCTCGGACTATATGCAATTATCAACCCTAAGGTTAATAGCCAAATCAACCCTCTCCTATTTCGTTTAGAAAGTGGCATTTTTCTAATTAGGATTTCTTAATAGCAGCTTTGTATCTTATCAATTCCGATTTTACTTTTGGAGCCAAGAGGATCAATCCAATTATATTCGGGAATACCATTGCAAATATCATTGCGTCCGAGAAGTCGATTACAGCGCCTAAACTGATGGAAGCTCCAATCACAACGAATACTAAGAAGATTAATTTGTATGTAGTATCTGCAACTTTCCCTCTTCCGAATAGGTACTTCCAAGCTTGAAGTCCATAATAAGACCACGACAACATTGTAGAAATCGCAAACAATACAGCTGCAACCATTAATACCCAATCAAAATAAGGTATAGTACTATTAAAGGCCGTTGCTGTCAACTCAATTCCACCAATTCCAGAATCGCTTCCATAATCGATAAAACCACCGTCTATATTTGTAATGATAAGTACCAATGCCGTCATTGTACAAATGATCACCGTATCAATGAAGGGCTCAAGAAGTGCAACAATACCTTCACTTGCAGAATATTTCGTTTTTACCGCTGAGTGTGCAATTGCTGATGACCCAACACCTGCTTCATTCGAAAATGCAGCTCTTTGGAATCCGACAATCAAAACACCTACAATACCACCGACTGCCGCACTTGAGTTAAATGCTCCATCGTAAATAAGGCCAAATGCTTGAGGAATGGATGCATAATGAATTCCTAAAATAACCAATGCTGCTCCCACGTATATAACGGCCATGAAAGGGACAACCTTTTCAGTCACTGCTCCAATTCTCTTGATACCACCGATAATTACCACACCCACAATGATTGCCATTAAAATTCCTATTACCAAACCGGCTGAACCACCATCTAAATCAAACTTACCGGCAATTTGTGCCGCAGCTTGATTGGCTTGAAACATATTTCCACCACCAAATGAACCTCCAATACACATGATTGCGAAGAATATAGCGAGGACTTTACCAATTCCGCCCAGACCTTTCTCTTTCAGTCCTTTCGATAAATAATACATTGGACCACCATGTACAGTACCATCTTCAGTTACTTCACGGTATTTTACACCTAGTGTACATTCTGTAAATTTGGTTGCCATCCCGAGGAATCCAGCTAAAATCATCCAGAACGTTGCTCCAGGACCACCGAGAGAAATTGCAACTGCAACACCAGCGATATTCCCGAGTCCAACCGTGGCTGAAAGTGCAGCCGTCAAGGCTTGAAAATGCGATACCTCACCTTCTGCCTCAACTGCAATAGTTTCAAAGACATCTCCTCCAGGTGTTGGATCACCCTCAGCTATATCTGCAGTATGGTGATCTATGTCATCATAATCTCCTTTGACAATTTTCACTGCTGTTCTTATCAATGTGAAGTTGGCAAACTTGAAGAATACTGTAAAGAATAAAGCTCCAGCTATCAAAATAATTAATACCAATGGCATGCTCAAATACGTTCCAGATAATGACAGTTCGTATGTTCCTGGATCATGTACTACCAAGTATAATTCTCCATTTATTTTTCTTACAGTACCATTTCCACTGATCAATTCAAAATCTTCAACCGTCTTTGATTCATTTACCTTAAACGAACCAAACTTCACCAAAAGGCTATCGCTAACTGAATCAAAATCCTCAGCTGCCACTTCGAAGCTACAGTTCTCATTAACCGAACCTATTTTAATCGGATAAAATATTATTGCTCCTACAAAATCGGCTATAGGTCTAAATACACGATCTATTTTTTCATCAATTCCTGGCTCAGTAACCAACCAAGTAGAATCACTTTTGAATTCTAAGACACCCGCATTCGAGTTAGCTGTATCAGAAACCAAATTAAAGTAACTATCTACTTTAATCAATTCCTTAGAAGCTTGGTCTTGCGCAACACTTAACATTGGAAGCATTGCTACCAAAAACCCAATAATATATCTCATGTTCTAAATTTAAAAATGGTTAGTTTAATTTCTGAGAGGAACAAATATAGCAATAAAAATCGCTGGCTTAACCCCTCGTTATTCGAGCAGTTTCGACTAGAAAATAAGGTCTAATGATTCTTCTATTGTTCTGGGCTTGTAGTCAATTTCAGCGTATGCTTTACTCAAATCAAACCCAGTTCTAGGCGGTCTTTTCGCAGGTTGATCCAAAGTTGAACTGGAAATTTTATTTACGTTGTCCATAGAATACTTGTAGTGTTTTGCAATTCGCTCAACAATTCCATAGATAGAAAGTGTTTCGGGTCCTGATATATGGAATATCCCCTGGCGTTTACACAAGACTACCCCCATGCACCCAGCCGCTAAATCATCGGCATAAGTCGGGGCTCGAAATTGATCATCAATAATATTTATGGAATCTCCATTTTCTAAAGCTCCTTTTGCCCACACAATTAGATTCGATCTCGAGAGATTGTGCCCTATGCCGTAAACAATAATGGTACGCACGATGGACCATTCGCTAACACACAATGATTGCACAAGGTTTTCACCTCTCACTTTTGAAGTCGCATAGACACTCAAAGGATTTACTTTATCTTCTTCCTTATAATCCCCTTGCTCTCCATCAAAAACGAAATCGGTTGACACAAATTGAAAATGAGCTCCAATAGTATTTGTTGCTTCAATCAAATACTGGGTCGCGGTTACATTGACTAATTCACACTCTTCAGGGTTCAATTCACAAAAATCAACATTTGTTAAGGCAGCCGTATGAGCTACATGCGTTGGATTTTCGGCGTTGAACATCTCATCAACATTCTCTTTATTGGTAATGTCCAATTCCAAATACATTTCATTTGGACAATCAGGATTGCGATTTTCTCCCTTAGAAGTAGCAACAAATAAGATTTCATTTGCCAAACAAAAACTCACAAGCTTTTGCCCAAGCAGGCCATTGGAACCAGTAATCAATAATTTCATTAATGAGAAAGGTGAAAGTGTTCTACAAGTTTCTTTATTTGTTTATCGCTTCCTAATACAAACAATCTTGATTTTGGACCTATAATAGTTTCCGTTGGAGGATTAATATGGTATTCTCCAGCAGGATCTTTGTATCCAATAATCGTTACTCCTGTAATTTTTTTCGCCTCTAACTCTTCTATACTTTTGTTCTGTAAAGAAGTTGGAAGCTCTTCAAAAGAAATGGAATCTATATTTGCTCCATGATATCCTTGAACACGGATAATATCCAAAAATTCCATAACGTCAGGGTTGGCAATTAATGAAGCCATATGTGATCCTCCAAGAGAATCTGGCATTATCACGTTATTAGCACCAGCCATTTTGAGCTTAGAAACAGCTGAAGCGTATGAAGCCCTACTTACAATGATTATATCACGTTTAAACTCGCGTGCAGCCAGCACAACATAAATGTTGTCCGCGTCCTTTGGAAGACATGTAATCACGGCTGATGCAGTTTCTATTCCCGCGTTTTTAAGTATGTCATCGTTGGTGCCATCTCCCTCTAGAAAAAGAAATTTTTCATGCTCCTTCTCGTGCATCACAATATCGCTGTCTTTTTCTATGATAATAAAATCATTTCCATGTGCGCTTAAGTCCTCAGCAACTTGCATTCCTACTCTACCGAACCCACAAATGATTACGTGATTGTTCATCTTTTTTACTTCCTTCATTGTTTTATATTCTTTAAAGTATTGCCGATACTCACCCCCTACAAGATAAGTCGTAATAGAAGTTACTGCGTACGCAAAAGTTCCAAAACTTGAAATGATCAGAAAGGCCGTAAATAATTTACCGTAAACAGTTAAGTCTTGTACCTCACGAAATCCTACCGTTGAAATGGTAATAATTGTCATATAGAAAGAGTCCGTAAACTTCCATCCCTCTATAATCATATAACCCATTGTCCCCCCTGCCGTTATGAGTAACAGCAATAAAAGGAAGTAATAGACCCTAGAAAATAATCGGTAATTAAACAGCATAATTTAGAGCTCCCAGATCGTGTTTCTTGTTTTACGTTGTAGTTTGAAATAGTGTTTATGCTCAAGAATCCAAGCCATGATTAAATACAAAAGCAACGGAGATCCAAGTGCAATAAAGGACGAGTAAATAAATCCTAATCTTACTTTAGAACTACTAATCCCCAATTTTCTTGCCCACCAGCCGCAGACACCGAAGGATCTCATTTCAAAAAAGAAGATTACTTTTTGTATCATTATTAAGGATTAAGAATCTTATTTCCTACTTCGCAAGATAGGCATTTTTTATGACAGCAAAAGTATCGATACATCGCTAATAGCGACTGTGAGTCGTATGCATTTTTTGATTGCACACCAATCTTTTTCCAGCGGTTAAGGATTGCATTTTTCTCTGATGGAATGAGACGTAACAATTCAAGCGCTTCTGATTGAATTCGTTCACTCTCTCTTTTCTCTCCTAAATACCAGAGATAGGGAACTAATGCATTGATTGATAAGTGCTGCATAAATCCTACAGAAAGCTTTGGAACTATTGTGTCAGTTGTCCATAATTTATTTACCATTTCCTCAAAAACTTTCAGGCGCTCGCTGGGCGACACATTGAGCAGTGTCAATTCGAAATCAAAACGCGCACTCATGAAGGCAAATTGTTGCACGCGAATCGTTGGGAAGTTACTTGGGCGTGTTCCCTTAAAATGCCAAAGACGTTTTTGTTGAGCCCCTCTAGATTGAATGATACCACTCTCACTCATTATTAAATTATACCGCTGATGTTCGGGTATAGCAACTAATGATTCGTACGGAACTCGTTCTAATAATTGAGCGAAGGCTGGTTTGTTAATGGCTGTTCCGAAAGCAAGAGCAACGAGATGGTATAAAATTGCAGACTCTTCCTTCAAACCACTTTGATCAATCACGGTAGTCTTCGATCCCAATTTTTGGTAGATGGCTTTCGTTTTCATCGAAGCTAAATACATCGAGTCTATTTCGTGCATTAAATTTTGACAGGGGAAATCTTTGCATTGAATCCGTTCATTGATAAAATTCTCATGATGCTCGGTGTCAATATGGCTCTGTAATTCGATTGTGGGTATTACCACTCCATTCTGAATCACTGCGCAATCGTTCTCATAAACCACATGCAAAATTACGTTGTTGTAATTCAAGTCCAGCTCATGTTTATGTCGATACCAGTCAGATGCTTTGACATGAATTTCTATGTTACCATAAAGACGGATACCATCTATTGTTATTGAACCAAACCAGAAATCTGGGCCGCCAAATTGTGTATTATGTGAGCCTACATCGTGTATTGTAACAGGTCTTTTGTCGGAAAGTTTAAGTTTTTGAGCTGGCACACGTCGGTTCGCCCAAATGTACTGGAGGTACGATTCAGTCATGATAGGTAGGTTAATAGGTTTGTCGGAAATATGTCCAACGTACTATTAAGATACAAAAAAAGGCGCTGAATAAATTCAGCGCCTTCAATTTTATATTGTCCTACGTTTAGATAGGATATTTTCCAAATATCAAGTGGTCAGGATCTGCAGGCTCTGCACCTGATGGATCAAAGTCCATTGTAACAATTCTACCTTCTGTACGACGATTCATTTGATGTAATCGCTCAAACATTGGCTTGTCGCTTCTGAACTTGTTGATATAGGCTTCGGTTAAGCTTATCTCTTCAACACCATCCATGTTATCATCTGCTGGTTTCTTCATTATAAATGCTTCACCTCGCTTCCAAATTGTTCTTGGTTCATTTTCACCCATACCTACTGGCACAATTCTTCTTGGGTCAACCCCCATCTCTTCAACTAAGAATTTGTAACATGCTTTAGCACGATTTTCAGACAATCTCTGGTTGGCTCTGGTACTACCACGTGAATCCGTATGAGAACTTAACTCCAACACCATTCCTGGGTATTCTTCTAACAAGTCAAATACGAACTGTAATGAATCTGGCGAATTGATCGGATCCAATGAAGTTTCCGCTGTGTCAACCAATAATACCCATTGAGACAATGGATAACGTACCTCTGGCAAGTTGATTGGCTTCTTAGGCAACAAGTTCATATCAACTACGAACTTCTGATCGTAGATCAATCCAATAGTTGAAATTGTTGAACCATTCTTGTCTTCGTGGTATCCTTCTTTAGAAATATTGATCTTATAAACAGACTCTTCGTTAATGTAACGTCCTCCACCAGGTTTCTTATCCCAGAATACGGAACCGTTGGCATCTGTATATCCTTCCCAAGTTTCATTCGTTACAGTATCTGTTACTACAACTTTTACATCTTCGATTTTAATTGATGGATCTTCAACTTCACTAACAATTACTTTCAAATCGAAAATATTTGGTGGAAGATCATATGAATAGATATCTGGGTTGTACACTCCAGAAACTGACTTTCTCTCAGAAGTATAGAATCCGTACTTCATCTGTCCGTTCTTCTCTTCAACCTCAATTAACGCATAATCATTGTTTTCACTATTGATGGGTGATCCAAGGTTTGTCGCGTTTTCCCATTTATTCTCTTCTCCAACACGTGCAGCTCTATAGATGTCTAATCCTCCCAACCCTGGGCGCCCGTTTGATGCAAAGAACAAATCTCCGTTGATTGCAAATGTAGGGAACAACTCATCTCCGCTAGTATTGATCTCTGGTCCCATATTCTGTGGTGTAGACCAAGACTTCGCTTTTTTATTATACGTTGTAAACCATAAATCTCTTCCTCCGTATCCACCTGCGCGGTCGGAAGCAAAGATTAAATATTTACCATCCATTGTACATGGATGACCAACTGAAATTGAATCATGCGTTTTTAAACCTTCAATCTTAACAGGCACAGCCCACGCTTTCTTTCCTTTAGCATCAGCAACCCAGATATCACAACCTAAGTTCTTTTTCTTCATGTTAGGACAACGTGTAAAGAACATTTTCTTATAACGTGAATCAAATGAAACCGTCCCCTCATTATCTACTGTATTGATATCTTGACCTTGAACTAAATAAGGCTCCGTCCAATTTCCTTTCTTATCCAATTCAGAAACCCAAAGGTCCATGTATGGCTCTCCAGTTCTTGGATCTCTATCATTACCTGTACTTCCTTCTCTACTTGAGCTGAAGTATATCTTATTTCCTTTACGGTCACCAATAGCAGGAGCCATATCAAATACAAGTTTGTTCAAGATCGCTTGGTTCTCAATTACGTGACGTGATTTATTGATAATGAAATCATCGCGTCCATCACAGGTTGCAACACCCGCCAAAGCTCTTTCACTCTCAGGTACTAATTTCAGGTACTCTTCGTAATTCTTCTTCGCTTTCTCAAACTCACCCATCATTACGAGCATGTCCCCATTGTATAGGTAAACTTCTGGAATGGTAGTGTAATATTCCAACAAAACGGCCTTCTCGTACCATTCATTCGCCTCTTTGTAGCGTTCAGTCAAACGGTAACATTCAGCAGTTTTCCATGCCATGTCACCTTTCTTCTTGATTTGATTTCTACCATTGGCCTTCATTCTATTGTAGGCGTCACCACATTTCTTAGCGGCATCGCTATAATTTTGACTTTGATAAGCCTCATTCGCTTTTACCACATATTTTGCTTGCGCAGACACAGTCATTGAGAATGTTAGAAGAGCAAATGCTAAGGCAATTTTAAATTTCATAAAATGTCTTTTTCAAATTATATAAAAATCCACCTAAATCAGGTAAGAATAGTTTTTCACGAATGTAAAAGTAACAAAATTTCTAATGGATTAAAACTCTGTTAAACATATTTCAGATTAAAGATTAGACGCCTAAAAATACACTAGTCTGGGTTTACGTACTTTTCCCATTTGTCAATTACCCCTTGAAATCCTTCAGGAAGGTCGGATGAAAGTCGTATATATTCATCTTTCACGGGGTGCTGAAACCCTAATGTTTTTGCGTGTAACGCTTGTCCCTCAAGCAAATCAAAGCAATTTTCGATAAAGCGTTTGTACTTGGCATTGGTGGTGCCTTTCAATATTTTATCTCCACCATACTCCAAATCATTAAATAATGGATGGCCTATGTGCCTCATGTGTACGCGAATTTGATGTGTTCGACCAGTTTCTAGCTTACACTCAACAAGGGTTACATAACCATAGCGTTTGATCACTTCATAATGCGTGACAGCATGTTTTCCAAAATCTGCTTCAGGAAAAACAGTCATCAATTTTCTGTTTTTCAATGACCTTCCAAGATGACCTTCAACCGTTCCACCTTCTTCAACATCTCCCCACACTAAAGCCCAATAACGTCTTTCCGTGGTACGGTCGTAAAATTGCTTTGCTAAATGAGTTAAAGCTTGTTCCGTTTTTGCCACAACGAGTAATCCTGTTGTATGTTTGTCTAGACGATGAACCAGTCCAGGTCGACCATAAAACTCATCACTCTTTTGAGGAAGATTGTCGAAATGATGCACCAAGGCGTTTACCAAGGTTCCTCTATAATTACCAAAACCGGGGTGCACGACCATATTTGCGACTTTGTTCACAACTATGCACTGATCATCTTCGTAAGCAATCTCTATCGGGATGTCCTCTGGAATCAATTTCACTTCTCTTATAGGATAAGGAAGGACTATTGAGATTTCATCGTTTGGCTTGAGTTTATAATTCTGCTTAACCTTAACATTGTTCACTAAAATGCTCCCACTCTTGGCAGCCATCTGAATCTTACTTCGAGATGTATTTGGGATTCGGTCCATCAGAAATTTGTCTATCCTGATTATTTCTTGACCTGGATCAGCAACAAAATTGTGATGTTCATACAATTCCCCATTGCTAGAATCCTGCTCAGAATCTACCTCGTTGTTCGTTTCCATAATTATGGTTAAACTCTATTGTTTGATGATTTTGTACGTTTCAGGGTGACCTAAAATCCGGAAGAAATAAACACCTTGCGGCTGCTCCAAAAGACTTATTTTTTGATCCAACGATTCAAGAACTTTAACACCCTGAATATTGAATACTTCAACACCTTGATAGTCCCCACCTTCAACTTCAATGTTCACATCGCCTCTAGTTGGATTAGGATACAACTTGACATTGATTCGTTCTGAAATAGTCTCTGGAACTCCCAAGAATGCATCTAATGAAGTCGAGAATATAGGTCTAATCATTACTGAACCTAGGAAACTAGACTGTGACCATGATATTCCATTGTTAACACTATAATACGTATGTGTATGATTATCGATGTTCATGTCCATTCCAACTCCTAACCTTTCCTCATCAAGCTGCCGCCATCCGATGTAGAAAGTCCCATTCACGGGAACTTTAGTAGTATCCTCAGTGTAATAGGTTGTAAAGATGTTTCTATCGTACTCATAACTAGGCTGACGCGGAAAGAAAAGATTGTCTTCATAGATCACATTCCCAGGTTCACCATTGTTGTCATCCCAAATTGTCAACAAAAATAAATCATCCGAAATGTCTTGAACTGTAGGGACGAAATGAATCATTGCCCCTATTACAGAATCAGCTTCGTACGGTGTGTATTGAATAGCTAAACGTGGTTGAACACCGACTCCAGCAGGACCGTAGGCAATCTCTGCCGTACCATCATCGTAACTGTAATAATTCTCGAACACCTGCTTACTATAGGTCGAATCATTCAAAGTGAAATTAGAATTCTGGTGCGTTGCTCCAGAAATCACATCAAATTCTTCCAATAGCCCTGGTTTAGTTTCATCAAAACGATCGCCTCCCGAAAAATCATGGAATGAGAAATAGGTTGTCATTGGTGAGTAATTCAAATCACCATTGTTCAACAAGTTTTCCAAAAGCACAAAACTTCCTTCCTGCACAGTATTGTATTCAATTACTGTCGATCCATCTTGTTCATTTTCCGGCACATTATCACTGTTACGAACAACGACCTGTACGTTCGAGGACATCTTCCCTAAAGGATTATTCTGATAATGATCCCATGGCACTGATGTATAAGTATCAAGTAACGTATAAATAGGATAAACGAATGCGAAATCACGAATGATTGTATCTTGATATCCCGACAGTGCTCTCAAATTAACGTAATCTATATGGAAATGATCTAGGCTTCCTGAAAGTCCGCCATAGTTTCTAAACCTGAACTGGAATCCATCCTTAAAATAATCTGCGTCGGAAATTCGTATGTGCTCGTGTTCAAAATCAGCCAACGCAACGCCGTTCGTACTCCATACCCTATTCCATTGATCTAAATCTCTTGCGTAAAATTCAAGCACTAAGGAGTCTCCATCTTCCGGAGGATCACAAAACCCTTGAGCCTGCCATAGAAAGCTGAAATATACAGAGTCACCTGCTGTAACAGCTGACATATCTATAGGTTTTGAATTCAGCATATCAGCATAATTGGTAATCGTGCTTCCTAATTGATATGGATAACCATGTTCATCCAAACCATCAAAAGTTACAACTCCGAGCGACCAAGGGTCAACTGCCATTGAATAATTATGATACGCTTGCCTGTCCCACCATAGACCATTTGGATCGACAACATCTGCAAAGAATTGCGTCGCCGAATCTTGATAAATATCAGGTGTTAACCAAACGGTATCTGAAAGATCACCTACAATATCAACGGTGTCGTAAATATAATATGGAGGATAAGCATCCGTTGGGATATGCACTACTGGATATGATGACAGGTCTCCAATTTGTACTGTAACAGGTGAAAAGTCGGCATCAAAGTATGTCCCTGCCCCCAAATCTACAGTTCTTCGAAAAGTAACTTGTTCAGTATAAAAAACATTATTTGCAATTTCAACCCCCAAGTCATCTAAAACGCCATACACCTTATCAAAAGTTGCACCGCCTTGTGCAGGATCTGGATCAAACACTTGAAACCTATTGGTGCTGAACTCATCAAAAAATGGAAGGGTCAGCGTATCTGGAGTATAAATAATTGTACTATCGAAGGTTCCAACATTGACTCTTTGAAATTGCTGCGATGCCTTCATTTGCAAATATGGGTTCCCTGTTATTGCCTCAACTCCTTCCCCTTGTGCGCTTGAAAAAAGCGAGATGCACAGTAAAACAACTATTATTCCTATTCTCTTCATTCTAAGTCGTTAATTTATTCTGGTATTGCTTCCTGTTTTGCCGCAATTATAGTAATGGTAGATCCAGATGCAACAATGCCTTCTTCCATATACTCTGGAGATTGTACAAATACGGTTGCCATTAAAGAATCTTCTCTCGTTAAACAAGCATTGCATCTGACGTAAACACCAAGTTCGCCTATGCTCTCTATCCTTTGTGTAGCTTCAACGATTGATAGTCCATATAAGTTGGGTAGTGGCAATGGCTCTCCGGCTTGGTCACGCCCAATAATTAATTTAATTTTTGATCCAATCGGAATTTTTATCCCTGCTACGATCGGTTTCCCATCGAACAATTGCTCCATAACTGCACCTGCCGCTTCCTTTGAGGGCTTGTACTCTATCGAGTATCTAAATCCTCGGTTGTTCAATATGTTTTCTGCAAAACGTTGAGAATCGTCTACAAGATCTGGCATTTCTACCAACTGTGTTCTTTTAGAAACGCGAACACGAATGACTCTTCCTTCTTTCACACAAACATTTGTTGAATCAGTAGGCATTGGATCTTGCTCTACAATTGTTCCTTCAATCATATCAGGATAATACAATGAGTCTAAGATTTCATATGTTATTTCCGATTCTGCAAAAATATTATCGAGATTATTTTGATTCTTCCCTAATAAATTCGGAACCTCTATCTTTTGTCCAAGATTGGTTCTTGAACTCAGCATAGATTGTACTAAGTAATATCCGAGAAAATACACGAGAACAATCGCCAAGGAATTGAGCACAAAGTTCTTGCTCCAAATATAATTTCCTATTTTCTTAAGTAGTGCCATTATCGCCTGCAAATATACTGTTTAGAAATTTGGTGACAGTTGATGAGATTTATAGAAATCATCAATTGCATCATACGCTTCCTGAGCGGTATCAACAATCTTTATTAAGTCAAGATCTTGAGACGAAATATTATGTTCCATTTCATCCATTGCTGTCTTGATCCAATTCATTAATCCCGTCCAATATTCAGAGCCTATAAGCACAACAGGACGCTTATTTATTTTCTTTGTTTGAATTAAAGTCAAGGCTTCAAACAACTCATCCAATGTGCCAAATCCTCCAGGCAACACCACAAAACCTTGTGCATACTTCACGAACATCACTTTTCTCACAAAGAAATAATCGAATTGCAAATTGTGCTCTGGATCAATATATGGATTGTGACTTTGTTCGAATGGAAGATCAATGTTCAATCCAACAGATTTACCTCCGCCTTCTTGCGCTCCTTTGTTTCCAGCTTCCATGATACCGGGTCCACCGCCTGTAATAACACCATATCCTCCTTCAGCCAACAAACGAGAAACCTCTACCCCCTTTTGATAATACTTATTATCTGGTTTGGTACGAGCGGATCCGAAAACTGAAATACATGGGCCAATTTTCGCCATGCGTTCGTATCCTTCAACAAATTCAGCGATGATTTTAAATATCGCCCAACTATCGTTGATTTTTATCTCATTCCAATCCTTAATAATCTTATTCATATGTATTTGTTCTTGTGAAAAGTAGTGTGGTTAGTCTGCCAAATCAACTCTTAAAGCCCCATTAACAGGTGCGAAACAAATTTAGCATAATATACCCTATAACGCAGAAATGGGGCTAAAATTATCAATCCATTAACAAACATTAAATCATTTGCAGTAAATTGGACGCATGATGCGCATACTACTTTGTATTTCATTCACAATTGTCCTTTTTTCAGGGCAAGCGCAACAATCATTTTTTCAGCATGCCGACAGTTTAAATAAAGGACGTCTAATTGGCGTGTCAACTGGTGTTGGTTTAGTCTGGGGAGGATCCATGATTGGATTATGGCAATTCTGGTACAAAAACGCTGAACAAACAGGTTGGCACAGCTTTGACGACTCCAAGAATTGGTTGCAAATGGACAAAGTGGGACACTTCTATACGGCATACAAACTCAACCAACTCAACACCGACTTGTTTCGCTGGACGGGATTAGACGATCGTAAATCACTTTGGATTGGTACTGGCGTCAGTTTTGGATATCAAGCTACACTAGAAATCCTCGATGCACAGACGAAAGAATGGGGATTCTCTTGGAGCGATATGTTGGCCAATACTGTTGGAACTTTGGGATATATGGGACAACAGCTTGCTTGGGGAGAAGAGCGTATAATTCCTAAATTTTCATTTGCACCAACTGAGTTTTCAGAAGTACGTCCTAATGTTCTTGGAGGGGCTTGGTATGAATCTCTTTTGAAGGATTACAATGGGCAAACTTATTGGCTAAGTTTTAGTCCTGGGACATTTTTAAAAGACAGCAAGTACCCAGAATGGCTGTGCTTTTCTGTTGGGTATAGCGCTCATGAAAAATTGGTGGGTTCAGAAGAATATTATTTAGATGAAGCCACTGGAAGAGAATACTTTTCGCAGCGTGAATTTTTGTTTTCAATGGACATTGACTTTAGTAGAATCCCAGTGAAAAAGCCATGGTTAAAAATGCTCTTAAAACAACTCAACTACCTAAAAATGCCATTCCCAGCATTACTGATTCGTGATGGGAAATTGATGGGAAGTTGGACTGGGTATTAATCACTTAGCGATCAGCCCCACGGAATAATCAAAAGATACAACATCTCCTTCTTCGGCACTTGGTGTCATTCCGAATAAAGTTCTGTCAATATCACCTTTTCCGATTAACATATTTCCTTCTTCTGTTTCAACGCAGAAAAGTGAAACCGTAAGATCTTTGCTCACTCCAAGCATTGTAAACTCGCCTTGGATTTCATAGGTGTTATCTCCCAGAGAAGTGATTGAGTTTCCTTTGTATGACATCGTTGGGAATTTTTCAGCATTCAAATAGGTGTCATCCATCAATGATCCATCTCTGAAGCTATTAAAGGTTGTGAAATTCTCTAGATCCAATAAAATTTCAAAGGACGATTCCTCAAGATTTTCAGCAATTGAAATTTTACCACTATATGCTTTAAAAGCACCTGTTGTTTCTCCCTCTTCTCCCATAACAAAGGCAATGGATGACTTCTCTTCATCAACGGAATAATCTCCGATCATTTCTCCCAGACTAACATATACCGCTTCCTCTCCATCTTCACTTAATTCATCAACAATAATTCTATCGTTTTCAAACTCAGCAGCTTCGTTATTGATCATGTATGGCGGGATTAAAATGCCTCCTACTATTAGGAAAGCCATCAGACTAGTTCCAACGTAAGCAACGCCTTTCACAGCTATCACTAGAGCGGCTCCAATAATAATTCCGATGAAAGCATCCATACCACCCATATTTGCGTGAATCATATGTCCGTATAGCAGGCCATAACTGATTCCAAGCACAATTACGTATCCGAGTAGGATCAACGCCATATTTCTTTTTTTAGACATCCATAGCTTCTGCAAGAAATACACACCAAATGCTCCAAAAAACAGACCTGCCAAAACATCTCCACCCATTAGATTAACCGAGTTATAATCTGACTGAATCAAAAGATAAGGAATGACACTCAATGATAACAGGGTTGATGAAATTGTTTTACCTTCTTCTGATCTGTAAAAAGATGTTGACAAATATGCTGTTGCAACAACTAACAAACCGAGCATACCTGATTGGAAGACACTTAAAAACACTGCTACACCAACAAAGAAAATAAGCACTGACTTTATCAACTCCTCTTCTTCAACTTCTCCGAATAATTTACTGATTACTTTCAGTTTTAATTTCCCAAATTCATATCCAGCAACACTGATAATTGCGCCAATTACAAGAAATTTATTCACAAGTGGATAGGCTTTCCCAGTAAAGACAACCGAAACATCTTTGAACATTAAAAAATAGGCAATTATAGAAATAAGCGGAACTAAAATTCGTACAGCTGGCTTTCGTAAAAATATTATTTGAGAAGCAACAAAATTAATTGCTCCAATCCCCATGAGCGCGAATACTGTTCCTTTGTTGTCTACATCTACTTCCGTAATCAAAGCACTCGAAAGCGCAACTAATACTAGAAGATTCAGAAAATCACCAAAATCACGTTCAGACTTCGCTTGGAGCACAATTGCGGTAAGGCCAATGCAAATAAATGAAAGAATCAAAACTGTTGTCATATCAATAAGATTTTCAGCAAATATACACTTTTATTTACCACGGTAAATACATTGGGAATAAAAAAGTGCAATGTGAATCAATTTCGTTAAAGTAGTGAATTATTTTTTAGATCTAAATCAAGTAACTTATGGTAATAAGGCATTGAAGAATTGTCCTGCAAGACCATCAAATGATCCATTCTATGGCAATCTGTAGCAACGAAATCTATTAATTGATTATCTACAAGGGCTTCTGCTTGTTTCTTAACCTCTGGACCATAATGCCCCCCAAGTGAATTGAAGTTCATTTGGATGTTGATTCCCATTTCTCTCCATTTAGCGGCCTTTTCGATTTCCCCAAACAAAAATGCATAGCGCTCGAAATGTGCCAGCACCGGCTTGTATCCTTGTGTAATTAATTCAAAGAATAATTTGTCGATTTGATTTGGCTCGGTATGAAACGAAAATTCGAATAACACATAATTATCGCCGAATGTCAGCAACTTTTCCGTCTTCTCTAATCGTTCCATTAGAGTCTCATCAAAATAGTATTCGGCGGCTGCTTCAATTTCAATTGACAGATTCAATTCGGCGGCCGTTTTCTGTACTTCCTTCAGTCCAGAGAGAATTATTTCAGGAGTATTTCTATAATAATCACTCATGATATGAGGTGTGGTAATCACTTTTTTGTAACCAAAACTTTCAAATTTTGCAAGCATGGCAATTGTCTCATCCATTGTAGCAGACCCGTCGTCAATTCCTGGGATTAAGTGACTGTGCATATCAACCTTGAAGATCGATAAGTCTATAGGAGGAAGAACCTCCTTTTTACTGAAAAGATTTCCTAGAAAACCCATTATCTATCTTGGTACATATTTTCGTAGTACGCTCTGTACGAGCCACTCGTAACTTCTTCAATCCAATCTGTATTTGACAAGTACCAATCAACTGTTTTCTCCAATCCTTCTTCAAATTTCAAAGATGGTCTCCAATTCAATTCGTTTTCAATTTTGGTCGCATCAATCGCATAGCGCATATCATGTCCTGCACGATCTGTTACATAGGTGATCAATTGCTCATTTTCACCTTCTTCTCTTCCTAGTTTTGCATCTAGTATTCTACACAAATAACGTACAAGGTCGATGTTCGTCCACTCATTTAATCCACCAACGTTGTATGACTCACCGATCCTTCCTTCGTGAAAAATGGTTTCAATAGCACTTGCGTGATCATTTACCCACAACCAATCGCGAATATTTTCTCCCTTACCATAAATTGGTAGTGGTTTCTTGTTTACGATATTGTTGATCATTAACGGGATTAGCTTCTCTGGAAATTGGTGGCTTCCATAATTGTTTGAGCAATTAGAAATCTTTATCGGCAAACCATAGGTATGATGAAATGCACGAACAAAATGGTCTGAAGAGGCTTTGGAAGAAGAATAAGGACTTCTTGGATCGTAAGCTGTTACTTCTTCAAATAATCCTTCGTCACCTAGGGAGCCATATACTTCATCAGTTGAAACATGGTGGAAAACGTGATCGTCTCCTTCCCAATAATCCTTAGCAGCTTGCAATAAATTAACTGTGCCAACCACATTGGTCATGACAAATTCCATAGGGCCTTCGATTGATCTATCAACATGTGATTCAGCAGCAAGGTGAATCACATCAGTGATTTGGTAATTGGTGAAAACATCTTGGATGGCTTTTTGATCACAAATATCGGCCTTGACAAAAGCATAATTTTCCGAATTTTCGATATCCGTCAAATTTTTCAAATTTCCTGCGTATGTCAACTTATCCAAATTAATAATTCGGTAGTTATCATATTTATTCACCAATAATCGAACGAGATGAGATCCAATAAACCCTGCACCTCCTGTAACCAAAATGTTTTTTTTCCAACTCATAATTATAAGCTCCAGTATTCTAAGTTCTTTATTTTGTCCTTGAAAATTCCTTTAACATCAACAAATACTCCTTTATCATCGCGCATCATTTTGATAAAATCAACTTCAGACATTGTCTGATATTCTTTGTGATTTACAGCAACTATAATTGCATCATAGTCATTCGTTGGGTTTGCCGTTAATGCAACTCCATACTCATGCTCCATCTCATCAGAAGACGCATGTGGATCAATTAAATCAACATCTACTTGAAATGACTTCAATTCAGAAATTATGTCGATCACTTTTGAATTACGAATGTCACTAACATCTTCTTTGAATGTTGCTCCCATCACCAATACTCTCGCATCTTGAATGTGCTTTCCAGTGGCCAAAATCTTCTTTACCGTTTGTTTACCGATATAGAATCCCATGGAATCATTTACATATCGACCGCTAATGATAACTTTTGAATGATATCCAGCTTGTTTTGCCTTGTGGGTTAAGTAATATGGATCAACTCCAATGCAGTGACCCCCAACTAGTCCTGGAGAAAACTTCAAGAAATTCCATTTTGTTCCAGCCGCTTCAAGAACATCAAATGTATTGATGTCGAGCTTATTGAAAATAATCGATAATTCATTTATCAATGCAATGTTTACGTCACGTTGAGTATTCTCAATAATCTTTGCGGCCTCAGCCACTTTTATTGAAGAAGCTCTGTGAACACCTGCGCCAACTACTAATTCATAGGTTTTGGCAATTTCTTCCAAGGATGAATCACTGCATCCTGAAACTACTTTAATTACATTCTGTAGTGTGTGTTCTTTGTCCCCTGGATTAATACGCTCTGGAGAATATCCGATCTTGAAATCATCTCTGAATTTCAATCCAGATTCTTCCTCAAGAACAGGAACGCAATCTTCCTCAGTACATCCAGGATATACCGTTGATTCAAACACAACGTAATCACCTTTTTTCAATACTTTTCCTACCGTTCTACTAGCACCTAGAAGGGGGGAAAGGTTTGGTCGGTTCGACTCATCGATGGGTGTTGGTACTGCTACAACAAAAAATTGAACATCTTGTAAATCTTCAACTTTAGAAGTAAAAGTGATATCACACCCTTCAAAGGCTACACTTTCCAATTCGTTACTAGGATCAATGTTATTTTTCATCAACTCCACTCTATCGTTGTTGATATCAAATCCAACTACCTTGATTTTTCTTGCAAATTCAAGTGCGATTGGTAATCCTACGTATCCTAAACCAATGACAGCTAAGGTAGCTTCCTTATCTATTAATTTATTATAAATCGAGTTGCTCATTTCTTACTTTATAAATTCGTTCTATAATTTCAACAACCTTAAGACCTTCTAAAGCATTTGTGGTTGCTGTTGTTCTTCCTTTTAATGTATCAATTACGTTTCTAATCACGAAATTATGATTTGCTGCTGATCCTTTATATGGCCCGTAATCGTTGGCTGGGTTCGCTGCCGCTAATTCAGGCATTTCATAATCCTGAATATTACAAACTTCTACTTCATTCATGTATTGACCGCCAATTTTAACGCTCCCTTTACTTCCAATGATCGTCATTGAACTTTCCAAATTCTGGTTTGCCACAGCTGTTGAATAATTCAAGCTTCCCATTCCGCCATCGATAAAATCAAAACTAACAAACCCTGAATCTTCAAATTCTGTAGAATCGGCATGGGTGAAATCAGCAAATTTACCTTGAATGTTTTCAATGTCTCCAAACAGCCAGTACATGATATCAATAAAATGGGAGAACTGAGTGAAGAGCGTTCCACCGTCCAATGCCGTTGTTCCTTTCCA
This sequence comes from Crocinitomicaceae bacterium, assembly GCA_033791225.1. Classification (GTDB taxonomy): domain Bacteria; phylum Bacteroidota; class Bacteroidia; order Flavobacteriales_D; family Crocinitomicaceae; genus UBA4466. The sequence goes on along the minus strand of JASJHD010000005.1, from coordinate 43,486 downwards.
TCCACCTTTTTTGTAATATCTATCGTCGCGATTCCAATAGCAGTTTAGCTGCACCATGAAAGTATCGCCCAATAATTTTTGGTCTACCACTGACTTGATCCATTCTGAGGGTGGTGAGTATCTATTTTGCATAACGCAAAAAACACTCTTCGACATTTGTAGTGATTTAAAAATTACTTTTTCGCAATTGTCTTTTGAAAGGCCCATTGGTTTTTCACACACAACGTGTTTCCCATCAGTTAAGGCTTTTAAGCTTTGCTCCGCATGCAGCCCATTTGGAGTACAAACATTCACTACATCAATTTCAATTCCTGCATTCAGTAATTCTTCAACTGAACCAAAAAATGGCACATCAAAATCTTGAGCCCCACAATCTTCCTTCGAACGAATATCCACCATTCCAACCAACTCTGCTTCACCTTCGCGGCGAACCATTTCAGCATGGCGCTTTCCTATATGTCCAGCACCTACTATGGCAAATTTTATTTTTCTTTCAGCGTTCATTGTTATTTCAATTTTTTTATCACTTCCTGTCCTTCTAGGATATATTCTTCTTCGCTTTCAGCGCAAATTGCCCTACCATTAGAATCAAATTCCAGGCGGTGTCCATATTCACTCATCCAACCAATTTGACGTGCAGGATTCCCGACAACTAATGCATATGCGGGAACTGTTTTCGTAACAACAGCACCGGCTCCAATGAAAGCAAACTTTCCAATATCATGTCCGCAAACAATAGTCGCATTTGCACCAATACTTGCGCCTCTTCGTACAATTGTTTTATCGTATTCACCCCGTCTATTCACAGCGCTTCTAGGATTCGTAACATTGGTAAATACCATTGAAGGTCCTAAGAAAACGTCGTCTTCACATTCTACTCCTGTGTATATTGAAACATTGTTTTGAATTTTCACATTCTTCCCCAAAACAACTCCTGGAGAAATAACGACGTTTTGTCCGATATTACATCTTTCACCAATCTTGCAATCAGGCATAATATGAGAAAAGTGCCAAATTTTGGTTCCGTCACCAATTTGACAACCTTCGTCAACAACTGCTGTTTCATGCGCGAAAAAATCAGACATACTTGAATCGTGTTTTAACGGCTATTAGTTACTTAATAATGTACTTCTCAAAATTGATATGGTCCTTCTTATTGAGTTCTTCAGTACTCAAACTCTTGAAATATGCATACGTTTTTTCTAATCCTTCCGCTCTACCCACTTTTGGCTCCCAGTTTAGCAATGCTCTTGCCTTTGTTATGTCTGGTTGTCGCTGCTTTGGATCATCAACAGGTAAATCTTTGTAGATCACCTTTTGATCTGTTCCAGTTAGCTTTATAATTTCTTCTGCGAAATCTCCTATGGATATTTCTGATGGATTACCAATATTTACAGGCTCTGCATAATCACTCTTTAACAAACGGTAAATTCCTTCGACTAAATCATCTACATAACAGAAAGACCTTGTTTGAGAACCATCACCAAAAATTGTCAAATCTTCTCCTCTCAATGCCTGACCAATAAATGCAGGTAGCACTCGCCCATCGTTCAGTCGCATACGTGGACCATATGTGTTAAAGATTCGAACTATACGTGTTTCCAAACCGTGGAAAGTATGATAGGCCATTGTTATCGCTTCTTGAAAACGCTTAGCTTCATCGTATACTCCACGTGGTCCAACTGGATTCACATGCCCCCAATACTCCTCCGTTTGTGGATGCACTTCAGGGTCTCCATATACTTCTGATGTAGATGCTATTAAAACCCTAGCTCCTTTTGCTTTCGCCAATCCAAGACAATTGTGAATTCCTAAGGACCCAACTTTTAAGGTTTGAATTGGAATTTTTAAATAATCAATAGGACTTGCTGGAGATGCAAAATGTAAGATGTAATCTAATTCTCCAGATACATATATAAACTTTGAAACATCATGGTTATGAAATTCAAAATTTTCCAATGGAAATAGGTGCTCAATATTTTCGAGTCTACCAGTAATCAAGTTATCCATTGCGATAACATGAAAATCTTTCTTGATGTAAAAATCACACAAATGAGACCCTAAAAACCCGGCTGCTCCAGTGATTAATATGCGCTTTCTGTCAGCCATTAATTTTCTGCTTTTACAAATGAGGTAACTGCTTTCCTACCAATTGAACTATAGTAAAACCCTTGGTCTTTCATCTTATCGAGATCGTACAAGTTTCGTCCATCGAATATAACAGGTTGGTTTAACAAATCACGAATTTTATCAAAATCTGGATTTCTAAATGCGGACCATTCAGTAGCAATTAATAAAGCGTCGCTCCCTTTCAGGGCCTCGTATTGATCATTCACAAATTCAATGGAATCACCAACCACACGCTTTACGTTTTCCATTGCTTCCGGATCGTAGGCAACAATGGAAGCTCCCGAAGCCAATAACGCTTCAATCATGTACAATGCTGAAGCCTCTCTAATATCATCTGTATCTGGCTTAAATGCCAGTCCCCAAAGTGCAAACTGCATTCCAGATAGATCTCCAAAATAATTGGCAACCTTATCGATCAATACTACTTTCTGTCTTTCATTCACATCCAAAACACTTTGAATGATTTCAAAATTATATCCTGATTGCGCTCCACTCTTTACAAGAGCACTAACATCCTTTGGGAAACAACTTCCTCCAAATCCAATTCCAGGATACAAGAATTTATGTCCTATTCTAGAATCTGAACCTATCCCTTCTCTCACTTTATCCACATCCGCCCCCACTATCTCACAGAAATTTGCTATTTCGTTCATGAAGGTGATTTTCGTTGCCAAAAATGAATTCGCAGCGTACTTTGTTAGCTCTGCAGATTTTTCATCCATAATAATCAATGGATGACCATCGCGAATAAAAGGAGAATACAATTCTGTCATTATTTTTACAGCTTTCTCATCTGAAGTCCCGACAACAACTCTATCAGGATTCAAAAAGTCATCTACCGCAAAACCTTCTCTTAAGAATTCTGGATTTGAAACAACAGCAAAATCAACAGTTGCATTTTCTCTGACCGCAGCATCAACTTTATCCGCTGTACCAACTGGAACTGTAGACTTATCTACAATCACTTTGTATTCGGTCATTATGTTTCCTAATTCGCGGGCAACGTTTAGAACGTAACTTAAATCCGCTGAACCATCTTCACCTGGAGGAGTTGGTAGGGCCAAGAAAATAATCTCAGCAAAATCAACCGCTTCTTTCAAGTCAGTAGTGAAGGATATTCTATTTGCTTGAATATTTCTGTCAAAGACAACATCTAAATGAGGCTCATAAATTGGGACTTCGCCTTGACGCATGCGTTCAACCTTATTTTCATCGATATCTACACAGATCACTTGATTACCTGTTTCTGCAAAACAAGTACCTGTAACCAACCCTACGTATCCGGTTCCGACTACTGCAATTTTTTTCATCAATTTAATTTATGCGTGAACATTAATGAACTCGGCAATGCTAGAACAAATAAGTTCCAATTGCTCGTCTTCCATTTCGGTGTGAATCGGGAGCGACAATACGCGCTCACCTAGCCAATCTGTTACAGGCAACTCTGTTGCTGCACTGCCAAACGAGGCAAACATTTCTTGTTTGTGCGCAGGAACTGGGTAATAAATCATCGATGGAATCTCTTTCTCTGCCAAATAAGCATTTAGACCATCCCGATCGATCCCTTCTAAGGTTAAAGTATATTGGTGAAACACATGCTTTGATTGTTTACCTCTCACTGGAGTTTTAATCCCTTCGAATTCTGCAAAATAGTTATCGTAATAATCTGCAACTTTTCTTCTTGCTGCAATGTAATTGTCCAATTCGCGTAATTTGATTCTTAGAACAGCCGCTTGAATACTATCTAATCTCGAATTGACACCAACCCGATCATGGTAATATCGTTTACTCTGCCCATGATTTACAATCATGCGCATTTCTGCTGCTAATTTGTCATCATTCGTAAAGATTGCTCCTCCGTCTCCATAACAACCCAGGTTCTTTGAAGGAAAAAAAGATGTGCATCCAATATGACCAATTCCACCAACCTTAACATCTCCAGTAGCCAAATGGTAATCACTTCCAATTGCCTGAGCATTGTCTTCAACAACTGCAAGGTTGTGTGTCTTTGCTATGGTCATGATCTCTTCCATGTTCGCTGCCTGTCCGTACAAATGTACAGGGACGATTGCTTTCGTATTAGCAGTAATGGCTTCTTCAATTTGTGCCGTATCAATGCAGAACGTATCAACATCAACATCAACAAAAATTGGTTTTAATCCTAACAAAGCTATCACCTCCGTAGTCGCAATGAACGTAAAGGAAGGGGTTATCACCTCATCTCCTGGCTTTAAGCCAAGTGCCATCAATGCTATTTGCAAAGCATCCGTTCCATTTGCACATGGAATTACGTGCTTCACTCCTAAATAAGCTTCAAGTTCAGTTTGAAATTCTTTTACTTCAGGGCCATTGATAAACTGGGCTGACTCTAAAACTCCCGATATTGCTGATTCCACCGCAGGTTTAATCTTCTGATACTGCGCTACCAAATCAACCATTTGAATTTTTTTCATCTAGTGATGTTCTTTACTGTTTTATATAAGGCGTTAAAGATAAAAAATAGTCGTCAAACTACAGGGAGACAAACGAAAGAATATAACCACGAATTGTGAATAAATCGAAGTATTCAGAACTAATTTGATTTAGCTCCACTGAAAAAGTATTAAAAGATGTGAAATTAATAGCGGACTTTTAGTTCTATGCGTTCATTTTGCTTACGTCCCGCAGGATCAGAATTACCCGCGATTGGCAGGGTGTCACCGTGGCCCAAAGCCTGCAATCTATCCGCACTGATCCCCTTATTTATAAAGTATTCCAATACCCGATCAGCACGTGCTTGTGAAAGAACCATATTAGGCTCCGTGTGACCAGAATTATTCGTGTGACCACCGATATCCAACTTAAATTCGGAATACTCATTCAACACTTTCACCATTTTATCCAAGGCTTCAAGTGATTCATCAAGCAAGACATCACCCCCTTGCTCAAATTCTACAGAAATTAGCACATTGTTTATTGCCCGTTTCACGTACAAATCCAATTCCGGACAACCATCATTCTCTAACACCCCTCTCTTATCAGGACAGTCATCCACAGAGTCTGGAACACCATCCCCATCACTATCGTGATTTGGACAGCCATTTTCTCCTTTCCCAAAGATAGATGGGCATTTATCCTCGCTATCTGGAATACCATCATTGTCCTCATCTGGAAGTTGAACGGAAGCTTGCTCATCACCAGTCACTTGGATTGTTTCGATTGTTTCGATTGTTTCAATTGTGCGAATTGTTCTGATCGTGTCTGGTCTTGGAGTACTATCCACACTTGCCTCCAACGGAGCCAAGCCATACACCCAGTCCAAATGCTTTTCTTTCTTTCCAAAATAATACGCGGCTCCAATTGAAAAAGTATAGAGTTTCGCATGTAGTCCTTTATCGAAATTTTCCTCTGTGAAATCCCATGTTTTTGACTGCCAAGCATTCGCTACCATTGTTAAATCAACATAGATAGACCAATCATCATGAATACGGTACTGAGGTGTGATTCCCACAATAAAATTCATCATTTCATCTGTCCCTTGCGTTCTCCAGTCTTTGAACCACACCGAATTTTGTTGATTTTTCAAACTGGAAAAACCAAATCCTAAATGAAGCAAAGTTCCGAAATTCTCATTGAGTTTCTCAAATTCAAAAACACGCCCAACATTTAAAACTGCCTGTAATGAAATTCTAAAATAATGAGTTTCAAAATCGTATGAGGGTACATTTTGATTTGGCCCATTGGTACCTCCCCAATTATCCTCCGTTATTCTGTCAAAACCGATGTCCAGTTTTGCTCCAAACTTGTTAGTCGCCATATAACGTACTCCCAAATCTGCATGAAGAAAAGTTATAAAATTTGAACTATACCCTTCGGCATATGGCCCTACTGCATTGTTGAAACCAATTGCTCCCTCCAAAGACCATTTATTGTAGTCCTCAGTTTGAGCGCGCACGAAAAAGGCCGTATTAAACAGCAGAAAAATAATAAGTAGCCGCATTAATTTTTTCACTTTCATAACAAGGTAACAAATTTAACATTAAGTTAATAGACAATTGGACGAGAGTGTCATTTCCTTCGACGAAAGTCTATTACCCTATTAAATTGGTAGATTTCTATCAGATACATTAATTTTAACCCTAAAAGTCTTGCATAAGTTTATCTTTGTCACAAATCTCATTCTATGGATCAATCCAAGAAAAGACATATTGCAAAAGCCGTGACTTGGCGGCTAATAGCTTCTGTGACCACGTTCACGTTGGCATACTTGTTTTTTAAGGACAATGAAGATGCTATTGAAAAGGCGTCAGGAATAGCACTTGCCGAGGCTTTTATTAAAATGATTTTATATTATTTCCACGAACGAGCATGGTACAAAGCCGATTTTGGTTTAGACAAGCAAAAACGTAAAAGCAAATGAGTGACAACACGGTAAAACAATTTTTTATTGTCGATCGATCTCAACGCAGAAACAATAAAGGGCATAGCTCATTTTTAATATGGTTCACTGGTCTTTCAGGGTCAGGAAAATCAACCATCGCCAATGAGGTTGAAAAAGTGTTGTTTACTTCAGGAATCGATACTTACACGCTTGATGGTGATAATGTTCGACAGGGCTTAAATAAAGATCTTTCCTTTAATGAAGAGGACCGAACTGAGAATATTCGCAGAATTGCGGAAGTTGCCAATTTAATGGTAGATGCTGGAACTGTAGTTCTTGCAGCATTCATTTCTCCATTCGAAAAAGACAGACAAAGCATTCGAGCAATTGTTGGTCCTGAAAACTATTTCGAGGTATACGTGAGCACACCTATTTCGACATGCGAAAAAAGAGATGTAAAGGGATTGTATGCTAAAGCGCGCAAGGGAGAAATCTCATCCTTTACAGGCATTGACTCACCTTATGAGGAGCCTCTCACTCCAGATGTAAGAATTAATACGGCTGATACTTCTGTGGAAGAAGCAACACAAATCATCCTCAAAAAGATTGAACAGAAATTAAAGAATCATGAGTAAATATTACTTAAATTATTTGGACGAATTGGAAGCGGAAGCCATCTATGTTATTAGAGAGGTTTTTTCAAAATTCCGGAACCCTGTGATTTTGTTTTCCGGAGGTAAAGATTCAATTTTGGTAACGCATTTAGCGCGAAAGGCTTTTTACCCTTCAAAAATCCCATTTTCACTTCTACATGTTGATACAGGCCACAACTTTCCAGAAGCTCTTGAATTCAGAGACACTATTGTTGAAGAATTGGGAGTGCGCTTGATCATAGGATCTGTTCAGAAATCAATTGATGACGGTCGCGTGGCTGAAGAAAAAGGGAAAAATGCATCAAGAAACACGTTGCAAATCACCACACTTCTCGACACGATTGAAGAGGAACGTATCGACTGTGCGATAGGAGGAGCTAGAAGAGACGAGGAAAAAGCAAGAGCGAAAGAACGGTTCTTTTCACATAGAGATGATTTCGGACAATGGGACCCAAAAAATCAGCGCCCTGAACTCTGGAACATGTTTAACGGAAAGCACCACGAAGGTGAACATTTCAGAGTCTTTCCTATCAGCAACTGGACTGAAATGGATGTATGGAATTATTTGAAACGTGAAAACATCCAACTTCCGTCACTGTATTATGCGCACGAAAGAGAAGTTATTTGGCGAAACGGATCATGGATTCCAAATTCAGAATTTATTACACTTAACGAAAAGGATGTGATTGAAACCAAGAGAATTCGATTTAGAACACTTGGAGACATAACCATTACAGGAGGAATTGAATCCGAAGCTGACACGATGGAGAAAATTGTAACGGAAGTCGCAGCAATGCGTCAAACGGAACGTGGAAATCGAGCAGATGACAAACGTTCGGAAAGTGCTATGGAAGACAGGAAAAGAGAAGGTTATTTTTAAGCAGTCATTATGAAATTAGATAATAGTCAATTATTAAGATTTACAACGGCTGGTAGCGTTGACGATGGGAAAAGTACATTGATCGGTCGATTATTGTATGATTCAAAATCCATTTTTGAGGACCAATTAGAAGCCATTGAAAAAACCAGTGAACGAAAAGGACATGCAGGTGTTGATTTAGCACTGTTCACAGATGGTTTACGAGACGAGCGTGAACAAGGAATTACAATTGATGTTGCATACCGCTATTTCACAACGCCAAAGCGAAAGTTTATTATTGCGGACACTCCTGGTCATATTCAGTATACCCGAAACATGGTAACTGGTGCATCTACTGCTAACGCAGCAATTATTCTGATTGATGCGAGACATGGCGTAATTGAGCAAACGAAACGACATTCATTTATTGCTTCTTTGCTACAGATTTCTCATGTAGTCGTTTGTGTAAACAAGATGGACCTTGTGGACTATGACGAGGCGACGTACAACAAAATCGTTGCGGATTACGAAATGATCTCATCAAAAATGTTGATTAAGGATGTTCAATACATTCCAATCAGTGCTTTGAATGGCGACAACGTTGTGAACCGCTCTACCAATATGGATTGGTTCATGGGAGCACCTTTGCTGCACACTTTAGAAACAATGCACATCAGTAGTGACATCAATAAGGTTGATGCTAGGTTCCCCGTACAGACGGTTCTTCGACCTCAAAGTGAGGGATTCATAGATTACCGCGGATATGCTGGTAGAGTTGCAAGTGGAATTTTCCGTCCGAACGATGAAATTATTGTGTTGCCTTCAGGCTTTACATCTACAATCAAATCAATCGATACTGATGGTGGTGAGCTTGAAGAAGCATTTGCACCAATGTCTGTTTCTATTACATTGAAAGACGACATTGATATTAGCCGTGGAGATATGATTGTCAAAGCTAAAAACAGACCTGAATGCAAGCAAGATCTTGAAGTTATGTTGTGTTGGTTAAATAATAGTCCGGCAAAACCTCGAGGAAAGTATACGATTATGCATACTTCGAACGAACAAAAAGCAATGATTCAAGAAGTGATTTACAAAGTTGACATTAATACGTTGAATAGAGTCACCGACGACAAGGATTTAAATATGAACGACATTTGCCGAGTTAAAATAAGAACAACGAAGCCTTTGATGATTGATTCATACCGCGACAATAGAGCTACAGGAAGTATTATTCTTATTGATGAGGCAACAAATGAAACAGTTGCAGCAGGTATGATAATTTGATTAAATGAAGACAAACGAACTCATTTCAATAGCTGTTGAAGCATCGATCGAAGCTGGAAAAAGAATCATGGAAATCTATAATTTCGAAGATTTCGATGTGGATTTTAAAAGTGACAATTCGCCGTTGACAAAAGCAGATATCGCCTCTCATAATATCATCATGTCGTTTTTAGAAAAAACGAGGATTCCGGTTCTTTCTGAGGAGGGCAAGGAAATGTCGTACGACGAGCGTAAAGATTGGAATACCTTGTGGATTGTTGATCCGATTGATGGAACCAAAGAGTTCATCAAGAAAAATGGTGAGTTCACTGTAAACATTGCGCTTATAGAAAACAATAAACCAATCCTTGGCGTCATTTACGTTCCTGCTTTGAATGTTTTATACTATTCATCTATAGAAAATGGCGCATTTAAAACTGAATCTATCAGTGATTTCAACGGAATGGAATTGATTCAATCAAATTCTTTTGCCTTGCCGAAAGTAGATGATACCAGACCATTTACGGTTGTTGCGAGTCGTTCACACCTTTCTCCAGAAACGGAAACATACATTGCCGATTTAAAGCAAGAACATGGAACTGTTGACCTTATTTCAAAAGGTAGTTCTTTGAAGCTTTGCATGGTTGCTGAAGGATCTGCAGATTGCTACCCTCGTTTTGCACCAACAATGGAATGGGACACAGCCGCAGGACAGGCTATTTGCATGCACGCCGGATTTGATGTAATCGACTGGGAAACGAAAGAAAGCATGTTGTACAATAGAGAGCAACTCCTCAATAACTGGTTTCTGGTTAAGTGAATCCACATCGCAGTATGAACAATTCCATGTCCCGCATGTTTAAACGCTTTTAATTTCATCTATCTTTAGATATCCTCTGGTGAATTGGGGAATCAATGATTGAAAAATTTAAATCCAAACTCAACAGCGACTCCAACTTAAAAGAGTTACTGCAAGGAAGTGCTATAACTTTTGCGCTCAAGATGCTTGGCATGTTTTTGGGCTATGTTGTTGTATATCTTATTTCCAAGAAAAACGGTGCAGATGGTGTTGGGTATTACAGTCTCATCAATCAGTTTTTACTCATCTTAGGAGTGATATCCGTTTTGGGAACCAATACCTCTGTATTACGATTGGTAGGACAATACAACAACTCAGATGACGCACCACAAATGCACACTTTGTATCGAAGAATCTTGGGAATCATTGTGCCACTTAGCATTGCTCTTGGAATATTTGTATTTTTCTTTGCCCCGTCAATTGCTCAGTATATTTTTAAAAGCCTGACATACACTGAAGGAATTCGAATTGTTGGATTAGCCCTTCCTTTCTTTGCACTTTACACTGTTGGAATTGAATTCATTAGAGGATTAAAAAAACTTCAAATTTCAGAGTTTATTAGAAGTGTTTCTCGACCCTTAGTATTAATCACATGTCTTTTACTCTTCTGGAACGATACTATCCCTGTCATTTACATCATCTACTTTATAGGCTTTGCCGTGGCACTTAATGCTTTGTTGTCCACTGGAAGTGTTCTGTTTTTCCTCAACAAGATTAAACGACCAGACACACCAAAGTTAAGCACGCAAGAGCTAGTAAAAGTATCATCACCAATGATGGTTACAGCTGTTTCAGCAATTCTGATGTCAACGCTTTCTCTATTTTTTATCGAATTCTATTGCACCACGGAAGATGTTGGCATTTACAGTGTTGCGTTACGATTGGCTCAACTAATCTCAATTGCTTTAATCGTTGTAAATACCATTTCGGCACCTAAGTTCTCAGAGCTTTTTTGGGCAAAGAAGAAACAAGAGCTCCAAAAGATCATCCGTCAGAGTGTCAAGTTAATTTTTTGGTCGTCGTTGGCACTTTCCGCTATTGTAATTTTTGGCTCAGAATGGATTCTTGGGGTATTCGGTAAAGAATTCGAAGCAGGACAACTAACACTCATCATTCTGGTTCTAGGACAGTTATTTAATGCCGCTACTGGTTCCGTGGGGCTCTTTTTAAATATGAGTGGCAATCAGAAAATACTGAGAAACACGGCCCTAATTGCGTTGCTTGTTCAATGTGTTTTAGCTGTTATTTTAATTCCCTCTATGGATATATTGGGAGCAGCAATTGCCGCAACTGCCGCGGGTATGCTTTGGAATATATTGTGTACTTTTCATGTTAGTAGAAAAATGAATTTTAAAACGTACTACTTCCCTTTTATTACAGGAAGGAAGCACATGAACAGCAACAAATAATGATTGTGTCTTAACACAAAATGTATGAGTAATTTAGTCTTTCATATTGGTCATCATAAAACTGGATCTACTTGGATGCAACAACATTATTTTCAGGCAGAAGATCAATTCCATCTTCTAAACGATACTAAATTGCCATGGGATGATGTCCTTTGCAGAGAAATTATTATCAACAGATCTCCTGAGAAATGCCAACAGCTTATTGAAGAGCGAAAAATTGACGATAAAATAAATGTAATCAGCGCTGAACGACTGGCTGGTCATCCAATATCTGGAGGTTTCGATATGGAACCGATTGCCAAATGTCTTCATCAGGTATCCCCTACAGCTAAAGTAATTATAGTCACGAGGCCTCCACAGTCATTTGTGAAATCTGCGTACAAACAACTGATTCGGGAAGGGTATCGAGGTAAACTTCAGGATTTTCTATTTTTCAACTATTGGAAAACAGCTGGAGCAACGAAAGCCTATTTCTTACAGCAAGATGCAGTGTCCACTTACACCCATTTGTTTGGCGAGCAAAACGTATTGGAATTGGAATTCGAAAATTTCAAGGAAGACAAATCATCTTTTATCACCAAGATAAATCAATTCCTAGGGGCGGACGTAAACATTGAAACTCTTGGAACAGAGGAAGTAGTAGGTCAAGCATTTTCTACGAAAAGGACCAAAGCTATGCGCTATTTGAATAGATTCAGAAAAACAGAATACAATCAACATCCATCAATTGCTTTGAAACAAAAAACTCTGATTTATGCCAGTTATTTATTAACTCCTTTTTTCACAAAAAGAAACTTAATCGATAATCAAGCCATTACCAATTTTCTAAACGATTAATGATGTCAGTACTTCTCAAACTATATGCACTAAAAAGAAAGGTCGCACTTAAATTGCATACGTCATACTGCCTTGTTAAATACAGCCATATTATTTCGACACAAGGAAAAACAGGTATCTATCCTGGTTTTAAATGTCGAAATTTCAGTACTTCAAAGCAAAAACTCAAAATAAATCTTGGGAAGGGTTGTAATCTTCGATACGGAGTTATAATTCAAGGAAAAGGAACACTTACCGTTGGTGACAGATCATTTCTGAGTCACCATGTTATTATTGGTGTAAACGATAAAATCGAAATTGGTGAAAATGTAATGATTGCGCAAAATGTTTCCATTCGAGATACTGATCATAACTTTGTTGATCTCAATATTCCAATGATTGAACAGGGCGTTACTACTGCCCCAATAATTATTGAAAACAATGTATGGATTGGTCATGGAGCGGTAATAACAAAAGGGATTACTATTCATTCTGGAGCAATAATAGGTGCGAACTCTGTTGTGACAAAAGATGTTGAAGCAAATGCTATTGTTGGAGGCATTCCAGCTAAACTAATCCGGCACCGTGAATAAGTTGAATACTTCTTTCTTTTTTTGTGTCGGAGCCCAGAAATCTGGTACTACGAGTCTACATGATATATTAAGACATCATCCAGAAATCTATTTACCAAAAGCCAAAGAAGCTCATTTTTTTGACAAAGATGAGCGCTATACGAAAGGCTTGGATTGGTGGTACAGTGAGTTTTTTAAAAATCATCGGAACGAAAAATGCACAGGCACCATGACTCCTGAGTATTTATACTACGAAGAAGTACCTGAACGAATAGTTGAGCATTTGGGAACTGACCTAAAGATTATCATTGTACTTCGAAACCCTATTGACCGTGCATATTCTCACTATTTAATGTCAAAACGCCGAGGCTATGAAGAGCTGACCTTCGCAGAAGCCATTGAAGCAGAACCCGAACGAATCAAACTGGGGGAATTTGAACGAGACAATTACAGCTACATTGATCGTGGCAGGTATTCTGTTCAAATCGAGCGGTATACTTCGTTATTCAAGCCAGATCAATTATTGTTTCTATCCTTTGAAAACGATATCAAACAAAACATTGACCAAACTATTGTGCGAATTCAAGAATTCTTAGGAGCGAAAGTAGTTCCTTTAAATACAGCTATTAAGAGTAACGTTGCTTCTGAAACTTCATCCAAGAAAGTTCAACAGTTTATTAATGAAAGTAATCCGGTAAAACGACAACTAAAAAAAATAATTCCATCTCAAACAAGAAGAGTAATTAAGCAAAAAATGTCGAATTGGAACAGTCGTAAAATAACATCTAACAACAGTCTGTCTGAGGAAGAAAGGACTCACTATTATCAAAAACACTTCAAACAGGAACCTGAACTATTGAAATCACTAACAGGAATGGATTTTTCCTATTGGCAAGACTAAACAAGAAGTTTGATATCAAAAAAGAAAATAGCTTCAATCGTGGTCATCATCTTAATAGTGTTGGGGTATGAAACTTTTATGCTTACTTCTCTTTTTAACTATTTCTGGGGAATTTCAATGGTAACAAGCACTTTAGGTTTTCTCATTTTTGTTTTCTATTTCAAAACATTCCCTAAGCTCTTAAGGCAATTCGGCATCCTTTCCATTGCGTTATTCCTTCTCTCAATATATTCATCGCACAATTATTTTGGACAATCACTATATTCAGGAGTTATAGCAAGCTCAAGTCTTTATATCACAGGGTCTGCTTTTCTTATTTACTACTTAATCATTAAGTATAAAATAGAATTCAATTCTGTTACCAAGTCTATTACCAAAACATCTTGGCTTGTTTTCTTTGCACTTATTTTGGTATATCTAATTGGAACTAATATCGGTTTAGTTACAGAATCATCCGAAAGAGCTTTAAGAAAAGGGTTCATCAATTTTGGGGCAATCATTTACCTCGCTTTTTTCTTTAAACGCAAACACTTCGCATACCTTTTTTTCTCACTCTTATTATTCTCAACGAATCACTGGTATGACTTCCAAAGGATTATTGTATTTGCCTATATCGCATGTTTTCTGATTCTTACGCTCTATTTCCGCCGTAAAAATGTTAGCACATTGGTTTTAATGGTTTCAATGATTCTTGCCCCTATTATTTTCACGATTGGTGCGAACACAGAAGTTGGGAAAATGGTTGAAAAAAAAATCTCTTATATTTTCCAAATATTTGAAGATGATAAGGACAAACGAAACAATGATGATTCATCAATTACAGTGCGCTATTACGAATCTGAATACGCCATAGAAAGCATAAAAAAGCATCCTATTACTGGAGTTGGAATAATACGTAGTTCAGAGAAAGATAAATACATCAAATTAGACCATTTCTATGTATCCGACATCGGACTCATTGGAGTCTATTACTCATTTGGTATTATAGGAGCATTCCTCTACTTCTTCCAATGGCGCTACTTCTTCAAGCGGTTTATAAATAAAGTAAATGAACTAAGTGATATTGAATTAGGCCTACTCATCTACATTCTGTATATGCTTTTACGAACCATCAGTACAGGTTCTACTTTGAATGCACCAGCCGAATTTCTAATCATTGTGGCACTTTTTGAGGCAAGTCGAACACAAAAATTAATTTCAGAAAATGCTGAATGAAATTATAAAGGTGGAAATGGCTGTGGTACTCGTTAATTTCAACGATGAAGAAGACACGCGTTCTTGTTTAAAGAGTATTCTCGAGCATGAAGAAAGTCCACCTTTTGCCGTAATCGTTGACAACTCTACTCCAAAAAACACTTCTCTTGACGAGTTCAAATCATGGTACAAAAATCTTCATATCATTTATTCAGAAAAGAATATTGGTTTTGGAATGGCAAACAACACAGGAATTGAATGGATCAAGTCTAATTTAGACTTTCAGTACATCACCTTATTAAACAACGATACCATTACAACTAATGGAGCTCTTTCGAAGTTAACTGCTACACTCAATTCTGACCCAGAGATTGGCATCGCCACCGGAAAAATAATGTACTTAGATGATCCTACACTTGTCTGGTATGGAGGAGGAGATATTAACCTAGTAAAAGGATGGCCAGAAATATCCGATATGAATTCCACTCCAACTAAAACAGGAGCCAACCAATCGCGATATGTCACATTTATTTCTGGATGTTTAATGGTGTTTTCGAAGGAATCCATCCTTGCACTAAAAGGCTTTGACCCACTCTTCTTTATGTATTGTGAAGATCTGGAGTTATGTCTTCGAGCAACAAAGTCAAAATTTAAGTTGTTTTACAATTCGGAATCTATCATTTATCACAAGGTTCAAGGGAGTTTCCATGGCTCAAAAGATCGCAAAGAAAAGGGACTTCGACCTCAAAATCCAAATGTTCACTTTCTGTTCTTTCACATGCTTTCAAACCAATACATAACTATGCGAAAACAGCTTTCATCTGGCGCTTTCTTTAGGTTTAGGTTCTACTACTGGATGAAGTTCATTTACTTGAATCTTTGGATGATTTTTAACGGCAAGTTTTCAATCTTAAAAACAAGCGTTAAAACTGTCAAGCGAATTGCTCAAAATAAACGATGATATATTCAATTAGTACAGATGAAATTAAAATAAGTACTACATTTAAAAGTAATGCTAGGTAACAAGGAATGACTTTCCCAAATTTTTTTATCGTTGGTGCCGCAAAAGCTGGTACGACTTCAATGCAACAGTATTTGCATGAACATCCAGATATCCATATGCTAGGTATCAAGGAACCAAATTTTTTCAGTCATGAAGAAATCAAGGCACAAAACCTCTATTACAAATCGGAAGACGTTACCTTACTAGAAGAATATCAATCATTATTTGAAGATCAAACCGAGCCGTGTATTGGAGAGGCCAGTGTATCGTATTTATTTTATCAGAAAACTGCCAAGAAAATTTACGATTACAATTCGGGGGCGAAAATCATTATCATACTCCGGAATCCGGTGAGTAGGGCCTACTCACACTATCAAATGGATAAACGTCTGGGACTTGTCAATACTCCTTTCTCAGAGATTGTGAATGCTGGCAGCGGAAATGAAGAGAACAAACTGCACTATCAACAATACATCGAATTGGGTATGTATCATGAGCAAGTCCAGAGATACAAGGAAGTATTTCCTGAAGATCAAGTCTGTATTCTCTTGATGGAAGATTTAATCAGCGCGCCTGAACAAACAATGGAAAAGGTCTACGGTTTTCTAAACGTTGACTCATCTTTTCAGATCAATAATTTCGAGCAACACAATAACTCGCGAAGCTCAAAGAATGGATTAATTAACTCTCTCTACAAAAGTCAGACATTAAGAAAGGGGGTCAAAGCAATTACCTCTAATGGGCTTCGGAAGCTAATCGTTAAGGTAGGTTTTAATAAAGGAAAGGATGAACAAATGGATCCGAACACAAAAAAGCATTTGAACACCTTATACAAAAATGATATTGTCAAATTAGCATCATTAATCGATCGTAATTTGGAACACTGGTATGAATAAAGAACGCATTTCGATTATTGAGCCTGTAGGAGGCCATGGCGGCATGGAGTTCTATAATTATGGTCTAGCGAGTGGTTTGGCGGCAAACCAAATGAATGTTTGGCTCTACACCTGCGACGAAACAAAAGTGCAGACAATCGAAAATGTTACTACTGTTAAATCCTTCGGTAGAGTATGGTCAAAAAAAGGATTAAGTAAATTTTCAACATTTATTAGGGGTTATTACCGATCTTTTAGAGAATCGAAAAAAAATAAGGTTGAAACGGTTAATTTTCATTTCTTCAAAATTGGATTCATCAATCTACTTGTCTTGCTTTTGGCAAAGTTTTTCAAATTTAAAAAGGTCCTAACCCTTCATGACGTTGATCCGTTATCCAATCAATCTGCAAATTTCTTACATACTTGGTCTTACAAACTGGTTGACACAGTTATTGTACACAATGAATTCAGCAAGATAGAACTTGAAAAAAAGTCCATTCAAAGTGAGAAAATTTACGTCATTCCGCATGGTAATTATATACCATTCGTTTCAAAACTTCCTCCTCGGAAAAACGATGGACATTTAAACTTGCTCTTCTTTGGACAAATTAAAGAAGAAAAGGGTCTGGCGGTTTTGCTTGATGCAATAACTGAGGTCGTGAAGACTCGACAAAATATTCATTTAACAATTGCTGGTAGACCATGGCGCAGAGGTGCCGATACGTACATTGAACAGATTTCGAATAATGACTTAACCAAATATGTGACGAGCAGATTTGAATACATTCCAAACGAAGAAGTTAATGGGTATTTTGCCAACGCCGACATTGTAGTACTACCTTATAAGCGGATTTACCAAAGTGGTGTCGCATTGTTAGCAATGAGTATGGGACGAGCAGTTTTGGCCTCCAACCTTCCTCCCTTCCAAGAATTGATAGAAGACGGCAGGACAGGATGTCTTTTTGAAACAGAAAATTCACTTGAACTCTCAAAAAAGATCATCGAAATAATGGATCAGAGCGAATCCTTAAATGAGCTAACAGAAAATGCAATGACCATGCTTGATGAGCAGTATAATTGGATTGAAATTGGAAAACAAATTAAACACTTGTAGATGAAAATTTCAATTGTAGGAACTCGAGGCATCCCTGCCAATTATGGAGGATTTGAAACATTCGCTCAGGAGATCAGTGTTTTGCTAGTAGAAAAAGGTTGGACAGTTACCGTATTTTGCGATGCCCCAGAACTAGGTTCTGAACCATTAAAATCATTTAATGGTGTTAAGCTTCAATACTCCAGAACAACAAAATCGAAAAATCCACTTTTGTATTATTACAGTACAATTCGTGAAGGCCTAAAAACCTCTGACATTGTACTGGTAACAGGAACTGGCGGTGCATTTTTTTATTTTTTAAACTTCTTTCGCCGAAAAAAAATAATTACGAATTGTGACGGCGTAGAATCAAGAAGAGCTAAATGGGGATTTTTGAAGAAAACCTTTATTCGCTTCACCGAATCTTTTGCAATGCGTTTTTCAACTGCGATAATTGCTGATTCAAAAGGGATTGAAAATTACCTAACAGATAAATATTCAAAAAATCTCCATTCAAAAATTCACACAATTGAATACGGAGCACCTGTGAATAATTCTGTAGATCCAGAAGTACTAAACAAATACAATCTGGTCTCTCAAAACTACTATTTGGTGGTAAGTCGCTTAGAACCAGAAAATAATATTCAGTTAATTATTAAAGGTTATCTCGCATCAAAAAGTACATTGCCACTTGTAATCATTGGCAATCTTATCGACAATGATTACGTAAAATCTGTTCAACAATTGGCGAATGAAAAGGTCCTATTTATTGGTGGGGTTTACAATCAACATGAACTCTCTGCTTTGAGAACATCCTGCACCGCATATATTCACGGGCATTCAGTTGGTGGAACTAATCCATCATTATTGGAAGCTCTAGGCTCATCGAATGTTTGTATATGTCATGACAATATCTTCAATCGAGAAGTCACAATGAACGAAATGTTTTACTTTAGTAATGTGCAGAATTTTGCCGAGGCCATTGACTCCATCGAGCAACTGTCCTCTGAACAGAGATCAGTAATTGAAAGATCCGCTTTAAACCGGATCAACGAATATTACAATTGGCAAAATATGGCAAATAAATATAGTACATTGTTTACAAATTTGATCGATCAGCAAACAAGAAAAAATCGACCTAAATAGTTTTAATGATAATAGTTACAGGTGCATCAAGGGGAATTGGACATTATCTGTTCAATCACTTTTTAGAGAATACGAACGAAAAAGTTGTAGGTATCTACAACAATACAAAACCGGACAAAAATTTGGAATTGTATTACCAGCTTGATATTACCAAGCATGAGGATGTCCAAAAATTTATTGATATGATTGATAATGATCTAACTGATCTTACACTCATTAATTGTGCTGGTATTACGTATAACTCTTTCACACATAAAAGTGATCAAGAAAAATGGAAAGATGTTATTGACGTTAATTTGATTGGCAGCTATAATATGATCAGGAGTATTCTGCCTAAAATGCGCGAAGAGAGATTTGGGAGGATAATCAATTTCTCTTCAGTCGTTGCTATTAAGCCTACGGCTGGCGTCAGCGCATATTCGGCATCAAAATCTGCATTATGGGGCTTGACCAAATCAGTTGCTATTGAGAACGCTGCGCTTAATGTAACTATCAACAATATAAATTTGGGTTATTCTGAATTAGGAATGATTGAAATGGTGCCAGAAGAATTCATCAAAAGTATAATTGATCAAATTCCTGCAGGAATCTTATGCGAACCGAAAGACATTTTAAATACGGTGAATTACTTAAGACAAACCAGATATATTACTGGAAATTCCATTGATGTTAGTGGTGGATTAATCTAAGTATTCATGGAGTTCAGACTATTTAATCACAAAGAAGAACTCGAAGCTCAACGTAGTCTTTTTCAAGAGTGCTTCCCTGAAAATATTGGAACTCCAGTTATGGAAAGCTTCCACTACACGTGGAAGTTTCATACAAAACCAGGTGCTAAAACCAGCAATGAATTTGTTGCTTGTGATGCCAATGATATTGTTGGATATTACGCCGCTATTCCTTATTCATATGCGTACAAGGACACAGTGCTCAATGCTGCTATGGTGTGCGATGTAATGACTGGAATTAAGGCGAGAGGCAAAGGAGTTTTTACTCGATTGGGAATTCATTCCACTGAAGCGATGGCAGGAAATGGTTTCGATTTCACGACAGGTTACCCGATCCGAGAGGAAGTAATTCCTGGACACATGAAGGCCGGTTGGGAGAAACATTTTGAACTGCCACTCTATGGTCGATTTATTCGGTTCAATTCTTTTCTAAAAAAACGGAAGATTGGATTTCTCGCTCCGTTCATGAATGCAGGATACAGAATAGTTACTTCTTTTAAAAAACTGTCGAATGGAAAAAAGGGAAGCTTGGACGTTACTGTACATAATAATCAGCAATTAGACAACATTCCTGGACTTGAGGAATTCTATTCCAATTGGAGCAACGAAATTCCAATAAGTCTAATTAAGGATTTGGATTTTTTAAAATGGAGGCTAGGCGCTCCCGAAAAGAACTATCACATACTCACACTTCGAAATAACTCAGAAGTTGTAGGTGTACTGATTGCGCGTGAAGTAGAAAAGGAAGGAGTACCTTGCATGGGAATACTAGAGTTAGCACTGCTAGATGGATACCATGACAAAGCGAATATCCTTGTAAACGAACTGATCGCGATCTCCAAAAGAAACGGAAGTGAACTTCTCCTCACGATGATGAGTGAAATTTGGATGAAGAAGTATAAGCTGAAGCGAAGCTCTTTTATGCGAACTCCTTTCAAATTCTATTTAATAGTCAAGCAACTCAATTCCGCATTGAATTTTACTGAAATAATGAAGGAGCAAAATTGGCATTTAACTTGGATTGATTCCGACGATCTTTAATGAACATACTCTCTTTAGATATCGAAGAATGGTTCCATATATTGGACAACACATCTACAAAAGATGAAGCCGATTGGTTGAAATATCCTTCGCGCATCCATAAAAATATGGACCGCATATTCGATCTTCTTGATCGTACAAATACAAGAGCAAGCTTCTTCGTTTTAGGATGGATTGCGGAAAAATATCCAGAAGTTGTAAAAGAAATTGTTGCAAACGGGTATGATATCGGCAGTCATTCAATGTTTCATCAATTGGTTTATGAACAGGATAAATTAAAGTTTCGTGAAGATTTAAAGCGCTCCATCCACACTTTAGAAGATTTGTCAGGAAAAAAAATCCAATTGTACAGGGCTCCTGGTTTTTCTATTACAGAACAGACTAAATGGGCGTTTGAAGAATTAGTGGATATAGGAATAACTATTGACAGCTCCATATTCCCTGCTAATAGAGGACATGGTGGATTCCCTTCATATGGCGAAGCCTGTCCTTCAATAATTGATGTGAATGGAGTTCAGTTGAAAGAATTCCCAATTAACACGGTTAAATTGGCTGGGAAAAATGTAATTTTTTCTGGTGGTGGTTACTTCAGAATTGCACCTTACTCGGTAGTTCGGAAATGGACAAAATCTTCTGAGTATGTCATGACCTATTTTCATCCACGTGATCTTGACCCCGAGCAACCAATGATTAAAGATTTGGCCTTGCCGCGAAAATTCAAGTCCTATGTTGGATTGCACAAATGCGAGGCAAAACTGGAAAAATGGTTAACTGAATTCGAATTCATAGATATTTCAGAAGCAGAAAAGCGTGTCGATTGGCAGAAAGCGAAAATAATTAAGCTCGATGTTTAGAATTTGACGACTAACTAATTTGCATTTTTATCTCCCAAAAGCACCTTAAGAGTGGTGTTTACTATTATCTTGAGATCAAGAAGGAATGACCAGTTTTCGATATACCATATATCATTCTTTACTTTCTCCCGCATCTCGGTTAGTTTATGCTCTGGATCCAGTTCTCCTACTGTTTGCGCCCATCCAGTTATGCCTGGTTTCACATAATGTCGAACCATAAACGCATTGATCAATTCACCATATTTCTCTGTATGAACTAACATATGCGGTCGAGGTCCGACTACAGACATATTTCCAATCAAAACGTTCACAAATTGTGGAAGTTCGTCAATTCTCGACTTTCGTAAAAACTTCCCGAAACCTGTGACACGAGGATCATTTTTAACCGTTCCTGTACCTTTTGACTCAGCCTCAGTAACCATTGTTCTAATCTTGAAACAGGTGAACGTATGACCATCCAACCCAGAGCGTTGTTGCTTAAACAAGACCGGCCCTTTGCTTGTAAGTTTTGTAAGAATCGCAACGATCGGGAAAATCCATGATAAAAATCCTAAAACAACGATCAAGGAAAACGCTATATCGAAGCTTCGCTTAACCAATTTATTTCTGAATCGCGCCAATGGTTCACCGCGCATCCTAAGCACAGGGATATGATTATAATAGCTGATTTGAACTACATGCGAAGAAGTATATTTATGAAAATCTGGAATAATTTTCAGCCTTACACCTTTTCGATCGCAGATCTTAAAAATATGCTTTACTCGATTGGCATTTGTAGTGGTCAGAGCGACGTACAACTCTTCTATCTTCCATTTACTTAATTCTTCTTCAATCGAATCTATGTTCCCCAAGTAGTTTATTTCTTCCTCATCTACATTTTCATCTGTAAAAAAGCCACGCACTCTATAACCAGTGGATATATCTGACGTCAATACCTCATAGATTTCCTTCGCATTGTTATTGTATCCAACAATTGCTACGTTTCTATGATTCACACCTCTTCTACGAAGGTATTTGAGCATTTGAAACATAATTACGCGATATGCGATAGCGCCAAACATAAATACCCCTAGGAAAATGAAAAGCATTAAGCGCGAAGAATGCCGTGTATCAATGACATAAGAGACCATCATCAACAAGAGGAAATGGACGAATACCATTCGGATAATCCGTTTTAGCGTAGCTTCTACCGGCTCAGATCTTTGTGTTTTATAACCGTCAAAAACACCTATAAGTAGCCCCCACATAATGTTTCCAAGAAATAACAATCTCAAGTAATCATCTTCGTAAGGAAACTTAAATCCACCAAATCGAATAAAAAGTGCAACAAAAAACGAAATATTCAGTAGAATAATATCTATGAACAGTAAGAGAAGCTTGGTGTGTTTTACCAATTTTGTGACGAAATTCCGTATTTTACGGTTGACCATAGTACATTTAATACTAGATGTAGAAGGAGGCTCTTGTGGTTTGAATATAGTTAATTAAATAGTACGAATGAAGACAAAATATAAAATACACAAGTTTCAATTGTTCATACTGTTGATAATCACCTGCATTACAGTGAACTCATGTGGTTCGAAGAAAAAATTAGTTTATTTTCAAGATAGTGTCAATGGTTCTTCACAGGCAATAGCTGTTCAATTTGTGCCAAAAATTGAGGTTGGTGATGTTCTTTCCATCGAGGTAACTGGAACTGACCCTGATGTTGCTTCTCCATACAATCAGGCCGAACTAGTTCGTCAAGGCAATCAAATTGGAAGTTACGACAATGGAGTTCCAGCAACACACGGCTATCTAGTAAGCTCCGACAGTACTGTCTCCATGCCTATCATTGGCGACATTAAAGTAGCAGGTTTGACTAGGAAAAGTGCAATTGAGTTGGTAGAAAGCATCTTGGCTCAATATTTAGAAAAACCTAACGTTTCCATGCGAATACTTAACTTTAAAATTACAGTTTTAGGAGAAGTAGAAACCCCTGGAACGTTCTCAATCCCAAACGAGCGTGTAACAATTCTGGAAGCAATTGGCATTGCAAATGATTTAAAAATAACAGGCGAACGAAAAAACGTACTTGTAATTCGACATATTGATGGTGAGAAAAAGGAATACATTATTGATCTTACTTCGAATGAGCTATTTTCATCGCCAGCATATTATTTAAAGCAAAATGATGTCGTTTACGTATCTCCGAATAGAAAATCACGATACGATTCTTCATTACTTCGATCGGCAGGAGGTGTTATTATATCTGCCACATCATTAATAATATCTACATTAATCTTGATATTCAGATAACATTTTGGGCAAGCAAAAAGACATACATAATCATTTTCAGGATGAAATTAATCTACGCGATTTACTAAATAGGTATTTGGCAAAATGGAAATGGTTTGCCCTTGCACTAACCATAGCCTTCGTGGGTACTTTCTTCATGTTGCGTTACACGCCAAAGAAGTACGAGTCTAAGGCAAAATTATTGATCAAGTTTGAACAATCAGGGTCATATTCGGAGCTTTCCGCATTTCAAGACCTTGGAATGTTTGACGGCATGGGAGGTTACAATAATTTGTACAACGAAATGGAGATATTGCAATCTCGCCCCTTGATAGAACAAGTTATTCGTGAATTGAAACTCAATATTCAATACTTTTTGGTAGGATCCAAAACTGGAATTGAGAGAAATGAATTTTACAAAAATTCGCCATTAGAAATTCAACTCTTAAAAGCTGATTCATCAGATAATTTATCGGGTGCTGTATTTACCGTAGAAATACTGAATCACAAAGAGTTTAAGTTTGTCGATTCCGAAACATTTAAATCTGTAACATACAACTTCGGAGATACTTTGGAATTTGATGAACTGGGCAAATTTACTTTGTCTACCACCAAATATTATTTTGCTAAAAACGAAAACACCCGTATTTCAATCTCTGTCCGATCGTTAGAAAGCAGTGTCAGTATTTATCAAACCAAATTAAATGTTGAAGTACTGGATGAGCATATGGATATATTATCCTTAAGTGTTCGTGGTGCTGTAATTAAACAAAATAATGAATTTCTGAATGCCTTAATAGCTGAACATAACAATCAAACTATAGACGATCAAAAAAACATTTATCGTAATACTACTCTATTTATAAATGATCGAATCGAACATCTTTCAGACGAGCTGACAGATGTTGAAATGCAAGATGAAGAATACAAATCACGCTTTGATTTTTCAGATGTATTCTTGAGTGAAAAATCACTTTATGACAGAATTTTAATCAATGAGAAAAAGCTCGTGGATGCGGAAATCCAATCACAACTTGTTAATTTCTTGTACGATTATTTAATCAGTAATCCTGAAAATAATTCCTTGCTGCCTACCAATCTCGGATTCGACGATAACTCCATTGTTGAAGCTACAGTTCAGTACAACAAAACTGTGCTAGAGAAGAAAAGAGTGCTCAACCATTCAAGCGAGCAAAACCCAGAGGTTATTAAATTTGAAAATGATCTTGTGAACATCAAGGCCAGTTTAAAATTAAGTTTGGAAAACTACAAATATGCCCTTGAGATTAAGGTCAATGAATTGAGGTCAATGGAAGAGTCATTGAATATCAATATTTCTAGTCTTCCAACACATAAAAGGGTGCTCAGATCAATGGATCGGCAGCAACAAGTGAAAGAAGCGTTGTACATTTACTTGCTGCAAAAGAGAGAAGAAAATGAAATCGCCTCGGCTGTAACAGAAGGAAACTCGAAAGTTATTGAGTATGCATTTAGTAATGGTGTTCCTGTTTCTCCTAGAGAAAAAACGAACTATGCTATTGCTCTACTTTTAGGTTTAATTGTACCGTTCGGTTTTTTCTACCTGAAAAGTGCCTTGGACAATAAAGTACAAGGAAAAGCTGACTTAGATGCACATGGACTACCACACCTAGCAACAATTCCAAAAATTGATGGCAATAAGAAAATTGTAATCTCCAAGGGAAATACATCTCCTGAAGCTGAAGCCTTTAGAATCCTAAGAACAAATGCTAGTTTCATTCTTGGTCCAGATACGGGTAAGGGAAAAACGATAATTACTACTTCTACCATTGCAAAAGAAGGAAAATCATTTGTCGCTCTTAATTTGGCAACCTCATACGCCTTGAGCGGAAAGAAAACAATTGTTGTTGGACTTGATTTACGCGCTCCAAAACTTTTAGAATATTCCGATTTACCAGATTCAATTGGTGTAACAAATTATCTTCTTGATCAATCAATCGATTTAAATTCAATGATAATTAATTCTCCAACAACAGAGAATTTGTTTATTCTTCCTTCGGGACTTAATCCGCCCAACCCAGCGGAACTATTAATGCGCGACGAATTAAAGAATTTAATCACCACACTTGAAGAGTCATATGATATTGTCATTATAGATTCCGCACCGATTGGGTTAGTAACTGACACTTTGCTTATTAGTGAAATGGCAGATGCATTTATTTATGTTGTGCGTGCTAATTACCTAGAAAAGAAATTACTTTCTGTTCCCGATCAGTTACGGAATGAAGGGAAAATAAAAAACATTGGTATTGTGATCAACGCCGTAAATTTTAAAAAGTCGATTGGTTACGGTTACGGCTATGGTTACGGCAATATTAAGGTTGAAAAGCCTTGGTACAAACGACTTTTTTCTAAGTAATTCTGTTATGAAATTTCGGTTCTTACTCCATGACGTTATTATCGATGTTGTTGAAAAAATTGAGCCAATTGATTGTCCTATCTATGAAGATGCCTTCGTACATCTGACACCGAATTCTTTCCAGATAAACATTCCACAAGTTGCGACGATCTCAGCGCAAAACGGAACTGAAATTCAAATTCAAATTCACGGTGAACCGCAACAGGAAATTATCGAATTATACCTTAATGGGTCTGTGTTAGGTGCCATTCTTCATCAGCGAGGAATTTTACCAATGCATGCCAGCAGTTTTATCTACTCAGGTAAAACGATCTTGTTGTGTGGCAACTCCGGAGCTGGGAAATCGACAACCACTGCAGCTTTCTGTTTACAAGGCGGAGAATTTTTAACCGATGATATTACACCCCTCATCTTTCAAGATGGAGTCCCTAGAATCTCCCCTATTTCTGACAGTCTAAAATTATGGAAAGATACTGTGGATGAATTGGAAATTCCTTCGCAAAAACTTCGAGAGATTCAACCGGAAAGGAACAAATTCTATTACTCCCTAGAAAGTAAACATACGTCTCCAATAGCTCCAGATGTGATCATTCACCTCATCTCTTCTGATATAGAAATCATTGAAGTGCGAGAACTTTCAGGTACGGAAAAGTTCGAGTCACTTTTGAATCAGGTCTATCGAAATGAGTACCTTGACGGAATGAAGGAGGTCAAAGCAGAATACCTGCATCCATTAATACAACTCAGCAATGAAGTGCCCGTCTTTGAAATAAAAAGACCTCGGAAAATTGATCCTTCAGAGTTGATTAAAAAAATCTCTGATACAATTCTATAGTGGCTAGCAATTGGAAAAAATACAAGACTCTAGCTCCAGATGAACGGAGACTCTTTCGAGAGGCACTCTGGAAAATATACTATTGTAAATTGCTACTCATCTTCCTTTCATTTAAAAAATTATCGCACAGGTTTAAGTATGATGGTGACGAGTCCGCAGAAGTTGATCACATCCTAGTAAAAAAAATACAAGAAGCTATCCTCCGATCCAACAAGCTACATAATTGGAAAAATGTTTGCCTTGTTAATACCCTCACCGCGCGTTGGATGATGAACATACGCTCCAATCCTTCCGTTGCATATCTTGGCGTACGAAAAAATGAGAAAGGATCTATTGAAGCACATGCATGGATTACCTCTGGCGGAATAGAAATAGTTGCTAGAGGAACTGACTACACCGAATTGCACAGATTCTAAGCTTGCAAGAAAGGTGATTTCTAAATTATTCAATAACTTTATCGCCATTGACAAAATGTTTTGGGCTAACGGAATACTTCGCTCAATTTTTAATGGAGGCTAAATGAAAACATATCATCGCAATCAAAATACGGTAGCTAGTAAACTGCACGAAGAACTCGTGATGATTGATATAGATCTTGGGAAATACTTCTCTTTGAATCCTGTTGCCTCAGAAATCTGGGAAATCATTGAGACTCCCAAAGGTTGTGAAGAAATTGTAGCTGAACTCATGGAAATCTACGAGATTGAAAAAGATGCCTGCTCAACACAAGTCAAAAGTTTCCTACAAGAACTCAAAGGCATGAAGCTTATTTCCATTGTGGAGGGAAAATAGTACATTGTACTGTCTATAAAATTGAGATCATAAAGCACCCAGCAGTATTTTCGAACGAATTAAAAATCCTTATTGAGAGTATCTCGAAGGACAAAGTAGTGCCTGATACTCTAATGCAAAATAGTGATATTCCTGCCCTTGTAATACTGACCAAATTACATCGTTTAGAAGGCTTGTTGCACAAATCATTACCCAACAATGTACCTTCCGAAATTGAACAATGCTATACCGATAACAAGCTGAAGCAACTCAAGTTCACAGGTGAATTGGTAAGGTTGGATGGACTCTTCAAAAGTGATAATCTTGAATTCCTCAGCTTTAAGGGCCCTGCTCTAAGTCAACAGTTGTACGGCGACCCAACGGAACGCAGTGGACGTGACATTGACCTTCTAATTCGACTGAAAGACGTAAAATCAGCATTAGAATTAATGAAAATTGAAGGTTATAAACTGACGATTAAATTTGCCACACCAAAGCAATTTTCAACCATACTCGAATATTATCATCATTTCGAATTTTATCATCCAGAGAAAGACCTTACTGTTGAGATTCATTGGAGAATATCGTCACATAATAATTTCTTGCCATCCGATATAATTTGGTCGAATCATAATGTTATATCCATCGCAGGAAAAGAAATCAATGTTCTTTCACCATTGCATGAAGCCTTATTTTTGTGCGTGCACGGTGCCAAACACTGTTATTTCCGACTACACTGGGTGGCAGACATTTATCATCACCTAATTACAAAAGACCATGCGTTCATAAATGAACTAGTCGCTCTGTCCAAAAAAGAAAATTTGTTGACGCCAGTGATGGCTACTTTTCAATTACTGGTGCAATTGTATCCTGAGCTGGAGGAAGAATTAGGATTCCCAAACGAAATAAGTAAACGCTCTAGTAAACTTGCTGAAATCTGCATTGAACAGATTGTTTTAAATACATCTTTAACAAAATTCGAGGATCGAAAATCGCGAATCACTAGGATGCGACTGCATCATAAAGTAAATTATTTATTCGGAGGTGTTTCTGGTTGGTTCAAGGGAGTCATCCAAAGAAATGTACGGCCAAAAAATTGGGAGACATTTGCATTTCCAGACAGTGTGTTTTTTCTCAACCATTTTTTTTCCAGAATTATTTGGTTGTTCACACCCCGAACTAAATAATTTCAGCACTAGATTCATAAATAATGTTATTTCACACAATAAATCGGCGTATAAATCCGTCCTTGATGACTTAAGCACTACAAAAACCGTAA
The DNA here is from genome assembly GCA_033791225.1 of Crocinitomicaceae bacterium. Taxonomy (GTDB): domain Bacteria; phylum Bacteroidota; class Bacteroidia; order Flavobacteriales_D; family Crocinitomicaceae; genus UBA4466. The sequence goes on along the minus strand of JASJHD010000005.1, from coordinate 14,167 downwards.
ATTAGCGGTGTACTATGAAAAAATCACTTTACTTACTTGGACTGGTAGTTTTTATCACTTCATTGTCCTTCACAACAACTGCGCAGAGAAACGTTAGCGACACTGTAATTGGCACACCATGGATTTCAATTCATTATGGACTAGGTTGGTCGGCTGGTGATCTTTCAGATCGCATGGGATTGATGAATAGTATTGGAGCCTTTGCGGGATATAAAACCAATAAAAACTGGGTTTTTGGTGTAGAAGGAAGTTTTATGTTCGGAAACGACGTAAGAACAGAGGGCTTATTCGACCACCTTGTTGATTCCCACGGAAACATCACTGATATCAATGGAGATATCGCCATAGTTCGTGTTTTGGCCAGAGGATGGCATGCAAATGCGGAGGTTGGAAAAATATTTCCCGTGCTCAGTCCAAATAAAAACTCTGGAATTTACCTGCGATTAGGCTTGGGCTATGTGTCCTACAATCTACGGGTTGAAACTCAAGACCAAGTAATTCCGCAGATTGAAGAAGAATACAAAAAAGGATATGATCGTCTAACAACGGGATTGAATACCGATCAATTTGTTGGGTATGCATTTATGGCAAATCAAGGTGTTGTGAACTTCTACGCTGGATTTTATATTCAAGAAGGATTTACATACAACCGTAGACAAGTCTTTTATGATCAACCGGATGTTCCCGTACCTTCTGACCTGCGTCTGGATGTTCAATATGGATTCCGTGTTGCTTGGTTAATTCCAGTCTACAAACGAATGCCAAAACAATTCTATTATAATTAATGCATTCACTGTACAACATAAGCGTTCTCTTCTATGGTCTAGGAATTCGAATTGCTTCGTTGTTTAATCCTAAGGCAAAGGCTTGGGTCAAAGGTCGAAAAGGGATCCTTGATACCTTGCCAAAAGTCACAGGTAAAAATGTGATTTGGTTCCATTGCGCCTCCCTTGGAGAATTCGATCAAGGATTGCCATTAATGGACAAGATTAAAGAAGAAGATCCATCTATTTTTTTACTGATTACCTTTTTCTCACCTTCGGGGATGGATTTTCATCATAAGAGGCAGCACAAGGCAGACCATGTGATGTATTTACCTCTGGATACACCTCGAAATGCGAAACGCTTCATTGAACACTTCAAACCAAACAAGGCACTTTTTGTTAAGTATGAATTTTGGTCGAATCACATTTTTGCTGGTAAAGCGAACGGTACAGAATTCTACAATGTGAGTGGCTTGTTTAGACAAAAGCATCGATTTTTTAAATGGTATGGCGGATTCTTCAGAAGAACCTTACAACAATTCGATCATTTTTTTGTTCAGAATGAAGACTCGAAGCAATTGCTTAATTCTATTAACATAAATCAAGTAACTATTACTGGTGACAGTAGATTCGATCGGGTCATTGAAAACAAATCGAAGGTTGAAAACAACGAAATTATAGAGCAATTTAAAAATGGTGAAGAACTCTTCATTATCGGAAGTTCATGGCCCGATGATGAAAAAATATTGGCTCCATGGATCAATGCGCAATCTGGAAAAGTACTCGTTGCTCCGCATAATGTGGATGAAGAGCATGTGAAAGGAATCTTGTCTAAGGTTGCGAATGCTGTTCTTTATACACAGGCAAGCGGTGATCTATCCAAAGAAAAAGTAATGATTCTCGATACAATAGGCCAATTGGCAAATGCGTATGCCTATGGTGAGTTTGCGTACGTTGGTGGCGGTTTTTCTGGAAGTTTGCACAACATATTAGAACCTGCGGTTTTTGGGCTTCCAGTTATATTTGGTCCGAAGCATGAGCGTTTCCCTGAAGCTGAGACCTTTATTCAACGTGGCTTTGGGATTTCTGTAGCGACAACCGAAGAATTGTCCAAGGGTATTGATTCCATTAAAGCGAACAGAGGAGAATTGAAACAACGAGAAATGGAATTTGTTGCAATGAATGCTGGTGCTTCCGAGAAAATTTACCAAGCGGTTTTTGCTTAAATCACTTCCAACTCAAAATATTCAGGTTTTCTTCCTGCTTTTGACTTCCGTATTTCAATTGCACTGACCGAATCAATCGTTCAATACTCCCCCATTTCTCCGTTTTATTATACGTTAAAGCAATAATCTCTCGAGCGGGAACCTCTCCATTTTCAGAAGTAATCGTTTTGTAGTCTTTTGAATTCTCTTTGATACAATGTGATGGAACAAGTGTATATCCACCATGAGAGCGTACCATTTGCTGCAATAAATCCATGTTTCCCCCTTCGTAATCCCAATCCTCGTTTTGCTCATCGTGCAAGCCGCAAAAATGCATCATTTGCGTTCGCAAACAATTCCCTTGAGTCAACAACCATGGATGTTCACTCATTAAATCAGATGTCGTTACCGTGGTCTTCTTTCGAGATGGATAATATGCCTTGATTTCTTCTTGAAACAAAGGAATGGTTCTTAATCTCTGACTCAAATGAGGTCCTGCCAAAATCGCAACATCAATCTTCTTCTGTTCTAAAGCCAGTAATAGATCCTCCGTCTTCATTTCTTCAATGGTCAATTGAACATTCTCCAATTCCTCGTTCCATATTTCATACATGTCAGGAATCATGTAACCAGTAATTGTTGGGATAATCGCCAAACGAATCTGCTCCTTGTATATCCCTTTACTACGTTGAACACCATTTGAAATCCGCTCATATTCATTTCGAACATCTCGGAAAATCGGCAACATTTCCTTGCCGAAACTTGTCAACTCTAAAGGATTTCTAGATCGATCGAATAGCTTACCGCCTAACATTTCTTCTGCTTTTTTAAGCTGCATGGATAAGGTAGGCTGGGTCACATAACACAATTCGCTAGCGCGTTGAAAATGTAATTCTTCGCTCAAGGTTAATATGTAATCGATCTGTTGAATGGATATCATTATAAAAACTATTTATACAAATATAAATTTAATCAATACACTCAATGACAATAAGGTTATATCTTTGACCTATCTAAAGAGATGATTACTAAATTTGAAGTAAAGTATTAAATCAACAAACACAAAGAAATATGGCAGTATTAGTAGGGAAAAAAGCACCATCATTTAGCGCTGGAGCAGTAGTAAACGGAGGAGAAATCGTAGCTGATTTTTCTTTAGATCAATATTTAGGAAAGAATCACGTATTGTTTTTCTTTTACCCAAAGGATTTTACATTCGTATGTCCTTCTGAATTGCATGCATTTCAAAACAAACTTGCAGAGTTCGAAGCAAGAGGAGTTAAGGTTGTAGCTTGCTCAACGGATACAGAAGAATCTCACTGGGGATGGTTACAAGTACCAAAAGGAAAAGGTGGAATTCAAGGAATTACTTACCCAATAGTTGCAGATACAGCGAAGACGGTTTCTGAAGCCTACGGTGTATTAGCTGGAGAGTACGATTATGATCTTGAAGGAAACTTGATCGCTTCTGGACCAATGATCGCGTACAGAGGATTGTTCTTGATCGATAAGGAGGGAACAGTGATGCACGAATTGGTTAACAATTTCCCATTGGGAAGAAATGTAGATGAGGCGTTACGTATGGTTGATGCACTTCAATTCTTCGAAGAAAATGGGGAAGTTTGTCCTGCTAACTGGCAAAAAGGTGACGACGGTATGACTGCTTCTTTTGACGGAGTTGCAGATTACTTAACGAAGCACTAATCATTATTAAATAATATTGAACCGTTCTATTCTTATTGAATAGGACGGTTTTTTTTGTGATATCTTTGGTGAAATGAATCTCAAAACCTTATCCATTACTTTTGTTATTTGCGCGCTCGTTTTGGCAGCTTGTCAGGAAACAATTGTTCCCGATGAAGAACTTGAAGTGAAAGAATACATTTGTATTTCAAGAACTCGGACAGACTCAAGTTTGGTTTTGCCTCAAGAAGTCATCAACAATGATTTGCTGCAATATGACCTTTTAATGTTGGGTGGCGATTTAGCATTGCTGAGCTCAGAAGACACTACCACACTGAGTTTGTTGGACGCACAATTTGATTTAGGAGCACCAACTACATTGTGGGCAATGGGGAACCATGATTACACAGACGTACCTCTGGCATCGAGCTATACAAAACGCCCTACATTTTATACTTTCTATCAAGACGGAATAAGCTTTATGGTGTTGGATACTCAAATGGATAGTTGCTCTATACTTGGAGAACAGAAACAGATGTTCGATAATGTCATTGACACCATAAGCGCTTCCTCTCATTTGGTCATTCTTCACCACAAAATGATCTGGATGGTTGATGATCCTGTGTTACATAACCAAATTGATTCTATTTCAAATGGTCCCATGGGAAATTGGATTTTCTGCCTTCACCCGAACAATTATTTGCAAGAAATTTATCCTGATTTGGTCAAGCTTGAGCAAAAAGACATTGATGTTGTTTGTATTGCAGGAGACATTGGCTTACATGTAAATGAATTCGAATATGTGACACCACAAGGGGTTACATATCTAGCAACAGGAATGGAATACAGTTCAGACGAAAATAAAATACTGAAATTAACACATACGCCCGACACGAGGGAACTCACTTGGAGGTTTGAATTTATTAGGAAGTGATAAACTTCACCCAAATGAAATAAAGTGCGAAACCAGTCAGGAAAATAATACCTAGTATACTTAGGGCCTTCAACCACATTTTAGGATGCGCTTCTTGCTTTACAAAGCTACTCGTTACCAATCGGAAGTTTACAATTGCAATGACTGGAGCGATTAAGAAACTTATCGTCGTCGCTAAATCTACCAAGGCTTTAAGGTGTTTGCCGAAGAAGTAAACGATCCCAAAAGCTCCGAGAAGAACAATACCCAAAGCAATCTTGTATATGTTGGTCGTTGTAGCTTTCTGCTTTTCTAACTCAGTTACCGAAATTTCAACAAAATCGCTCTCCATATAGCCATGGTCAACAATTGGAGTTTCGGTAAAATCTTCTCGGAAAAAAAGTAAATCAATCGTACGCTCAATACTACGCGAGTAACCATCAAATACTGCTATGCATGTCCCGAACATAATAGAGAACGCGGCAATTGCAATAATGATGTAACTCCATTCACCAATAAACCCTGTAAACAATCCAATAATGGAGTGAGCAAATGCTCCAGAACCATCTGGCAAAGCTTCTCCTGATCCATACAACATGTATGCTCCCATGGTGACAAAACAAATTGCCAGTAAAGCCGAAATGATGTACCCAAAATTGAAGTCCATCAAGGTTTCCTTTAAAGTTGGTTTATACCCTGTTTGTTTAATTCGTTCAATTGTCCACAAGCTTGTCCATGCGCTCAAATCAACCGCAGTTGGCATCCATCCCATTAAGGCAATAATAAATAGCATGCTACTATTATCCCAGAGGTTTGGACCTTCAAATGCTTCAAACCCAGGATTTGGACCTTTGATAAGCGCCAAAATAAAAGCAGACAAGGTAGAGATGAGCAAAACCGATCCTATAATTTTTATCAGGGAATCAAGGAAACCGTATTTGCCAAGAAATAAAATTCCCCCACTGATTACAAACAATGCTACTGTAAACCATATTCCCCAATCTGCGACACCGAATAGATTTTGAAGGAAACCAGAAGTTACGGCGCCTACTGCTGCACAGACAAAAAACATGCTTCCAAGAGTGATCAAGAAATATAACCACAACATCCATTTACCTATTCGTTTGTAGCCATCAATGATACTTTCACCTGTTGCATTTGCATACCTACTTCCGAATTCAAAAAAGGGATATTTAAACAAGTTTACCGCGAGAATAATTGGAATCAGCGCGAATCCGAAATTGGCTCCAGCACGCGTACTTTGAACTAAATGTGAGACTCCGATGGCCGTACTTGCGAAAAGAATTCCTGGCCCCAGTGTTTTAATAAAATTCTTTAGTTTGTTGCTCATGGTTACTAGAATAGCAGAAGGAAAGAGACAAAAATTAGAATCCCCACTCCCATTAAAGCAACAGTATAAGGGAGAATAGCCTTTGCCTTCAATCCAGTTATTCCTAACAAGGGAAGTGCCCAGAACGGTTGCAGCATATTGGTCAGCTGATCTCCGTACGAAAGGGCCATTATCGCTTTGGGAATACTGACACCCAAATCAGCTGCTGCCTTGATAATAATTGGACCTTGTACAGTCCATTGTCCACCACCGCTAGGTACAAAGACATTTACAATTCCAGCACTAAAAAACGTGTATATAGGAAAGGTAACTTCATTCGAGATTTCAACAAAGAAATTAGACATTCCATGGACCATTCCAGAGTGCTTCATGATTCCCATAATTCCAAAATACAATGGAAATTGAATAAGAATACCGGAAGTGCCTCCGATTGCTTTGTCAACAGCCTTTAGAAAAGAACTCACTGATTGATGCATCGTAAACCCAAGTCCAAGCAAGAGTAGGTTGATGAAGTTTGGACTGATAAATCCGAGTCCTTTATTTACATAACCATCCACTGCTAGATACATTGCATAGGACAGAAAGGAAAGGCCAAAAAACAAGGCGAATATGCGTGATTTGTCTAACTTCTCCGCTCCTTCTGCTATTTCCTCATTTGTTTCTACCTCTTCCTGTACTTGCGGCAAAGCCGTCGTTTTTTTGGAGCGCTTCCCCATCCAATACATAAAAAGGGGAAGTAAAATGATCAGGGCAATCATCACGGTAATATTCATGGACCCAAAAATGGTTTCTGACATAGAAACACTGGATGGAATAGACCCCATTTGATCTGAATTCACAACTCCTTCCATCATCGTTGAGATATGCTTGTCTTCGGATGCCATAATCGGTGCTGTACCTGATATGCCGCCGTGCCAAACCATCAATCCACTGTAACCTGCGGCACCTATCAATGCGTAATTTAGCTTGAGACCTCTTTTCGCTGCATGCTCACCTACTTTTCGCGCTAAAATCGCACCGAATATCAACCCTAATCCCCAATTAAAGAGGGACATGCAAACCGTTAAAAGCGTAACCAATAAGGCCGCATTGGCCGTTGTATTGCAGTATTGCGTTACGTATCCAATAAATCGATCAACAGGTTTTGTCAGCGCTAGAACATGTCCAAGAACCAACATCAACATCATTTGCACTGCAAATGCAAGTAGTTTCGTCTGCCAAAGTCCTTGTTCCCAGAAACCCACCAATTCCAATCCACGTGCCCATCCAGTTGTTTCTGAATCAGTAAAAACCCAAGCCAAAACAAAAGTGATGAACGTTAAGGACAGCGCTATCGTAAATGGCGATGGTAGTAATGATTTGAATGTTTTTTCGATAAATGAAAATAGTTTCATAGCTGTCAAAACTTTGGGCTCCACTAAATTAGAAATGATTGTCAAAATCTCATCTTATTATCATTAAATTCGTTCCATGAGCCTTGATGAACAATTCATGTCACGCTGCATCCAATTGGCAAAACTTGGCCGAGGAAATGTTGCACCGAACCCTATGGTTGGAGCCGTTATCGCACATGAAGGAAAAATCATTGGAGAAGGTTACCATCAAAGATTTGGAGAAGCTCATGCCGAAGTCAATGCTGTTAAATCAGTTAAAGACTTAGATCTTCTCTCCGAATCAACAATTTATGTATCGCTTGAACCGTGTGCGCACCATGGAAAAACTCCGCCCTGTGCCGACTTATTGGTTGAGAAGAAATTTAAACGGGTTGTCATCGGGTGTCGAGATGCACATAGTAAAGTTGATGGAAAAGGAATTCAACGAATGCTAGACGCGAACATCGAAGTTACCATAGGCGTGTTAGAAGATGAATGCCGGAAGTTGAATGCACACTTCTTTACATTTCATCAAAAGAAACGACCTTATGTCCTTCTAAAATGGGCAGAAACGAGCAATGGATTGATTGACCAAAATGGGGTCGCGGGTTCGAGTCCTAGAAGGACTGTAACATGGATTTCTGTTCCTGAAGTTCAAACATTGGTACACAAATGGAGAGCGGAATACCAAGCCATTTTGGTCGGACGGAAAACCGTTGAGAATGACAATCCATCATTGACTGTTAGAGCAGTTAAAGGAAACAATCCTACTCGGATCGTATTGGATTCCAAAAATGTACTTTCAAAAGATTCAGCAGTTTTCAATGATGAAGCAGAGACAATTGTACTGAATACGGAACGAGATACAAAGGAAGGTCATATTAACTATGTGCAGATTGAAGATATTAGTCCAGCTACTATTCTTTCCGCCTTGTACGAAAAGAACATCCAATCAGTACTCATTGAGGGTGGAAGGAAAACACTTCAATCATTCATTGACGTAGGATTATGGGATGAAGCAAAAGTGATCATAGGTCAGCAGACCTTTGACAACGGAACAAAAGCCCCTGAATTAAATAAACAACCACAGACATCGGAAGAGTTTTTCGGTGACCTCATTCATACCTATGTGAATTTATGATCCCTTTGGTTCTCTCCATATTAAGTTCGACACTCATATTTGTCATTTTTAAGTTATTTCAACGCTTCGGAATAAATACATTCCAAGCAATTGTTGTGAACTATTTTACAGCTGCTATTTTGGGATTTGCACTCTTTCATGATGAATGGAACCCACAGGCAATGCAGGAATCTTCATGGATGATTGCAGCCGGCTTCACTGCATTTCTATTCATTGGCTTGTTCTTTATCATGGGCAAAAGCTCTCAAGTGAACGGTGTCGCTTCCACTTCAGTTGCCGTAAAAATGAGCATGGCTATTTCACTGATCATTATGATTCAAGCTTACGATGAGTCACTGGATTGGAAGAAAATACTCGGCATTGGTTTCGCTTTTTTAGGCGTGTATCTCGTATCATCTAGCTCCAAAAAGACCAAGAATGTTGTCAGTGCTGCCTGGATGCTAGTGCTGCTCTTTCTAGGTAGTGGAATCTTAGACTTCACGTTGAATTACGTTCAAAAATTCAGTTTGGGATCAATGCCCTTACCTCTATTTACGGCTATTGGATTAGGAACCGCGGGTATCATTGGATTCAGTATTCTTCTTGTTAATCTAATCCGAGGCAAAGAAAAAATTGCACTAAAGAACATCATAGCCGGAATTGTATTGGGCGTACCAAATTATTTTTCCATCTACTTATTGCTCCTTTCTTACCAATCTACAGGATGGAACGATACAACTGTCTTGGCCATAACAAACGTGAGTGTGGTACTTTGTTCTGCCATATTTGGATTTATCGCATTTAAAGAAAAGGCGACAATTAGAAAAATTATTGGATTGATTTCAGCGATTTTAGCCATCACAACTTTGTATATTGCAAGTTGTAATTAATCTTCAATTATGATCATACATTCATTGAGTACTGGGAATTTTAAGTTGGACGGAGGCGCCATGTTTGGTGTTGTACCAAAGTCATTGTGGCAAAGAACTAACCCTGCGAACGAGAACAATATGTGCGACTGGTCAATGCGCAGTTTACTCATAGAAGATGGAGATCGTTTGATACTGCTCGACACTGGGATTGGAGACAAACAATCGGAAAAGTTTTTTTCACATTATTTCCTTTCGGATGAAAACAGCCTTGAACCTAACCTCAAAAAATTAGGGTTCGAGCTGGGTGATATCACGGATGTTTTTCTCACTCACTTGCATTTTGACCATTGTGGAGGAGCAATTAAATGGAACAAAGATCGAACAGGGTTTGAGACAGTATTTAAGAATGCAACCTATTGGAGTACAGAACAACACTGGAAATGGGCAACAGAACCTAATCCACGTGAAAAAGCTTCCTTTTTAAAGGAAAACATTCTTCCAATTCAAGAAAGCGGTCAATTAAAGTTTATCGAGCGTACAGGTGATTTCACAACTAATGCATTCAATAATATTGATGTTCTTTTCGTTGATGGACACACCGATAGCATGATGATTCCTCACATTCATTACAAAGAGAAAACGCTCGTATTTATGGCAGATTTGTTGCCAAGCGTGGGACACATCCCTTTACCTTACGTAATGGGGTATGATACCCGTCCCTTGCTCACATTATCAGAGAAAGAAAAGTTCCTGCATACAGCGGCAGATAAGGATTTTGTCTTGTTTTTGGAGCATGACGCCATAAATCAATGTTGCAATTTGCAACATACTGAGAAAGGAGTTCGATTGAAGGACACCTTCAGCTTTTCAGAAATGTTTTGAATTTTGTAACTTAAAGCCCTCCAATTAATCGATCGCTATGGATAAGTACCTATTAGAAATTCTAAAAGATGTCAACACTATTATTATCCCAGGACTTGGTGCGTTAACTATTACGAACCATGATACAGGAGAGATAATGTTCATGTCTTACTTAAAACATGACGATAGTAAATTATCATCTTATATCGCTGAAAAAGAAGATTGGGAAGAAAATGATGCGAAGAATTTCATCGCAAAGTACGTTCGTGAAATTATTACCAAACTTGATCAGGGAGATTCATACGATATGTTTCAGTTTGGTTCATTCGTAAAAGATGGAGATGATATAGACTTTGTAAACTGGAAAGATTCGGAAGAAGATGAAGGTGCTCCTATTGTAGCACCTATCGTCGAAGAACCAAAAACCGAAGAAGCTCCAATTGAGGTTCCAGTGGAAGAAATCCCAATTGAAATTGAACCAGAAATTGAGGAAGAACCGGTTGTAGAAGAAATTGTCCCAGCGGCTAGCGAGCAAGAAGAAATCCCTCCTGAAGAAACAAAAGAAGATCAAAAGGAGAAGATTGAAGAGCCTTCGGTTGAACCAGAGGTAATTGCTCCAGTTGTTGAAGAAAAGGAATTGAATATCCCCGAAAAAGAGGAACGGGCTGCTGTTGAGGGAAAACTAGAGCGGTTAAAGAAAAACAAAGAACAGAAACCTCAACGTAAAAAACGTGGAGCAGGATTCTGGATGCTAATGATTTTTCTCGTACTCATTATTGCTGGCGGAACGTATGTTGGACTGAATTTCGATTCTTTAAAGCAGCACATTCCGTTCTTAGCAGATACCGAAGAGCCGCAGGAAGATGAAAGTAAATTAGAGGATATGAAGGACATCCTCGAAGGCAATATTGACGGTTCCGTATCAGAGGAAGTGGAAGAAGAAATCCTTGAGGAAGAAACCACGAACGATCTAGAAGAAGTTATTCCAGAAGAGCTTCCTGAGGAGGTGATGGAAGAAGAACCTATAATCGAAACAGTCATAGAACCAACGAGAAGTAGTTCTGATTTGCCTTTTCACGTAATTGCTGGAGCATTTTCTTCTGAGGCGAATGCCAATCGCTTTGGAGATAAATTACGCTCGCAAGGATATTCAGTAAAGGTTGGGACAGGGCGAGGAATGAATCTTGTCAGTGTTCAATCTTTTGCAACCCGAGCCGAAGCTAATGCCGCATTGACAAATCTCAAAGAAGTCGCACCGAATGGCTGGGTGTACGAATGGAAATAAATTAAATCGTACAGTTTGTAGGCGAATTATTGCGATTCCTTCCACGAGTTCTCTTTGTTCTGGATCTACAAGAAGGATGATATCTAATTGGGATTTTCAAATACACATATATATCGGCACCATATATTTTGGATTTCGTTATCCAGTTAATAAGTTTATCCGTACCGATAGTCAATGGCCCTATACGCATACTTGCGCCCAATTGCGGGTATTTGTACTCATAGAGACTTAACGGTAATGCAAAATCGAACCAATAAGACTCAAACCTAGGTGTTATACTCAAGCTATTAGCATGCCGTAAACCGAATCTTTTCTTACTTGGAGTAAACCCTTGAATGATCGTTGCATTTATGTACACCTTGGATTGCCATAGATTGTAATCAAACTGACCTGAAATAAATGTTGGTAATTGAATCTTCCAAGGTTTTTTCACAACTCCGTCACCGATATTCGTTTCCTGTTGCTCAAATAGATCTACCACATTATCCTCATTCGCCTCAGCTTGCGCATAATTTTGCCAATTGTAATCATCAAAATCATATCCAGCATACGAGACAGTTTCTGGATTTAATTTCAATGAGCCAATGTCAATAATTGATAATCCGATCTTGTATTTGTAGTCCATGTTCTCACATCCCATCTTTGGAGAATTTGGAAAATAATTTGTTGCATTGCCGAGCATTTTCTGATACGTAAAACCAATATCAAGTCCCATTCCACCCTTGCCATAAAATTCACCTTGAGGAGTATACATGGCGTCTGCTTCGAGATTATTAACATCTGCAACAGTATCATTGTCCACTCTGAAATCAAAATTGTACACATTTGCTCCGGCACCAGCAATTGAAATAAATTTTGAAATAGAAATTCCACCCATGAACAGGTGCTCACCTTTTTTCAAAAAAGTATGTGCGTAAGACAATTTAATCTCTGCGAAATGCAACGAAGCCATTCTAATTTTGTTTGCTTGGTAATCGATATCATGCTGGTTCGTATAATCGGGCACACCATTCTCAATAAATTGCGCCATGTAATCGGGCACTTTTCGTATTGCCGTATAACTTCTAGCTCCTAATGAGAGTCCAACAGCATGATCACCTTGACTCCAAACAACACTTGGTGCAGCAACAAAATTTCGGTTATACGCATGGTATTTTTTACGGCTTTGGTTGTAGCCAATGTCATCATCGGTAATGGTCGAAGTTCCACGAGTAGCAGATTGCACTGCACTAATACCGCTATGGTTTTTTAAATAGACCAAATCATTGTTTACGTAAGATCCGAATCCAATGATATTCACATCTAACCAAACCTTTGCATCCAGCATACTTGATGGATTTAGGTAAAGGCCATTTGTTGGAGTATAATTGCTATGTAATGCGCCAAATGAATTTTGCGCCACTACATTTTTAGAATGGAGAATAGTTAAGACAATAAGGATCTTAAATAATTTCAAATGTCAGAGTTTGTTTACCAAATCAATCAAGCGGTTAGAGTATCCCGCCTCATTGTCATACCAGCCAACCACTTTTACCATGTTTCCGATAACACTTGTTAATTGCGCATCAAAAATACAACTGAAGGGACTGCCTATTATATCAACGGAAACAATTGGGTCTTCCGTATAATCCAGTATACCTTTTAATTCATTTTGCGATGCTTTTTTCATCGCATCCTTAATCTCCTGCTCTGTTGGAGGATTTTTTACTACAAACGTCAAATCAGTCATTGAACCATCCGGAACCGGTACACGGACACCGCAACCTCCAATATGTCCATCCAATTCAGGAAATATTTTAGCCAGTGCTTTAGCAGCACCAGTTGTTGTAGGAACAATTGACTCAGCCGCGGCTCTAGCTCTTCTTAAATCCCTATGAGGAGCATCGTGTAAACGTTGATCCGATGTATAACTATGTATTGTTGTAATAAAGGCACTTTGGATCTCACACAACTCTTTCATGACCTTCACCATTGGTGCGGCTGAGTTTGTTGTACAGGAAGCATTGGACACCACAAGATCCGTAGTCTCCAATAAGTTTTCATTGACCCCTAGAACAACCGTTTTGACCAAATTATCTTTTGAGGGCGCTGAAATAATCACTTTTTTAGCACCAGCACTTAAGTGTTTAGAAGCTAATTCTTTGGTGCGAAAGATACCTGTTGATTCCATAACGATTTCTACCCCATGCTTTTCCCAAGGAATATTAGACGGATCGCGCTCTGAAGTAAATAAAATAGACTTACCATTTTCAAATACGATACTATTCCCTTGAACAGTGAATGCGTGAGGTAATCTTCTATGAATACTGTCGTATTTAAATAGATGCGCAAGCGTTTCGATATCGGCCAAATCATTTACAACAGCAACGTCGATTGAATTGCTCTCCAAGGCCATACGAGTGAAGTATCTTCCTATTCTACCAAATCCATTAACACCAACAATTTTCATATTTATTCACTTTAGTTATCAAAGGTATTCAAGTTAATTAAAATAGTGAATTTCCATGCAAAAGAAAAGGGTGATTCAAACAATTTTGAATCACCCTTTTTACGTAAGATTATAGTGTGTCAATCAACGACTTGGATAAATCCATGTTTGTTGATTTCTTCTCCTCCTTCTGTAACAGCTTGAATAATGTAGAAGTATGTTCCTTCTTCTACAAATACTCCACCTTGACTACGTCCGTCCCAGTAACAACTACCAGTAGATTCTGCACATTCGTAAACGACATTCCCCCAA
>JASJHD010000004.1:0-209099 GCA_033791225.1 Crocinitomicaceae bacterium | reverse complement strand
AGTATGGTCCACCTCTTCCCATTCCGAACAGAGAAGTTAAGCCTACTTGCGCTGATGGTACTGCCCTTTTGAGGGTGGGAGAGTAAGTCGACGCCGCTTTTAGAACCCTGATTCCTCTTGGAATCAGGGTTTTTTTATGCCCTAAAGTATACGAAGCACTTGAACTTATGGTTGTGCTGTCTGTCTGTCTGTCTGTCTGTCTGTCTGTCTGTCTGTCTGTCTGTCTGTCTGTCTCCAATGAACAGAGAAAGAATGCTACAAAGACACATCCTGAATAAATTGACTCAATAGAGAGTAGAACTCATTATCAGGGCAACATAGCTTTTGTGAAATTTCAATGGATCTTATGTCTGATTATTCCAAGATATAAAACGCTTTAAATCTGCACTCCCTCCATTCCTATCGAAAATAAAACTGATGTAACAGAAACGCTTAAGTGAAATTGAAGCTTTAGAGAGATGTAAGCTGAAGAAACTATGCTCTTTTAGATTTTCTGGGATCCAAACTAAAGGTAAATGTACTACCAACGCCAAGTGTGCTTCGTACACTTATTGTTTGGCCATGCGCTTCTATAATGTGTTTGGCAATCGCTAATCCGAGACCAGAGCCTCCTTCATTACGATTTCGACTCTTTTCAACACGATAGAATCGTTCAAACAATCTAGAAATCTCTGATTCAGCAATTCCTACACCAGTATCAGATACTTCGATAGTTACAATATCATCCATTTTGTAGAAACGAACCTCGCTCACCCCATCTTTGTCGCCGTAATAAATGGAATTGCCCAATAAATTTAAAAGGACCTGCCCTATTTTACTTCTGTCTGCAGCCACTATAACAGGATCAAAATCTTTTGCAAAGCGCAAGGTGATGTTCTTATCTTTTGCTCTTAATTCTAGCGCTTCAAATGTTTCTTCTACAAGTTTTTTAATATTGAAAGAGGTTATATTCAAGTCTATTTTGTTCACCTCCATTTTCGTAATCTGATCAAGATCCTCTAAAATAGCGGTCATTCGATCAGTGGCTTTTGATGCCCTTTCCAAAAACATACGATTTACTGATTCATCCTCCAGTCCTCCGTCCAATAAAGTTAAAATGTACCCTTGAATGGAAAATACAGGCGTTTTCAATTCATGTGCTAAATTGCCCAAGAACTCTCTTCTGAACTCTTCCTGCTCTTTCAATTTAGAGATCTCTTCGATGCGATCTTCCGTCCACTTCTTGGTTTCTTCTTCAGCCTTTTCAATAACATCTTCCTGTAAGCTAAATGAATCAGTTAGGCCATCTCCAAATTTTCCTTTTCTAATGGAGCGGTATAATACTTTTAGTTTCGCAGTAATAAATAATTTAATGAAGAAGTAAAAAACGAAAAAACAGACAAGACCAATTCCAATCGAAAGTATCAAAGCCAGAAGTTTTGAAATTGGTAGGAAAAGAAAAACCACCAATGAGACGGCAGCGACTAAAGCACTTCCGCCTAATACAATATATATGGGTTTTAAGTTTCTCAAAATTCGTTGAAGGTATATCCGACACCTTTTATTGTACGAATATAGCTATTACCAAGCTTTTCCCTCAATTTTCGAATATGAACATCAATTGTACGAGTGCCCACAATGGCATGGTCGCCCCAAACAATATTGAGGATTTGATCTCGAGTGAATACTTTACCAGGTTTACTAGCTAACAATTCCAATAATTCGAATTCCTTCTTGGGTAATATCATTTTGTTTCCCTTAGACTCCACTAGATAACGTTCTCGGTCTATTCGAATGTCATCGTTTTTTACTTCACTTTCTGATTTCTCTAGTCGGCGTAGTAATGCTTCAACTTTACTAATAAGCAGACGGGGACGAATAGGCTTCGATATGTAATCATCAGCTCCAGCTTCATATCCAGCAATTTGTGAATAGTCTTCGGATCTCGAAGTTAAAAAGGTGATAATGGGATGTTCTAAACTCATTTCTTCACGCAAAATTTGGCAAGCTTCTATACCATCCATCTGAGGCATCATGACATCTAAAAATATCAAGGAGGGTTGGATCTCTTTGGCAAGCTTTATTCCTTCTATTGCATTGTCTGCAGTGAAGACTCGATATCCCTCTTTTTTCAAATTGTAGGACACAAACTCTAAAATGTCATGCTCGTCGTCGATGAGTAATATAGTATGATTTTGATTCGAAGATTTCATTTTCATCTGTATTTACTACAAAGCTAAGAAGGAAATGCATCAAAGAGGTTAGCAGAAGTTTACACTAAGGTTATCATTTACAGCCCTATGTTAAGTGAATGTTAGGCGAATTGTAAAGATTAACTAATAAATATCTCTTTCGACGAAACATCCCCTTAACATCTTAATATATGGTTAATATAAAAATGATGGAATCATAAGTATTTCGAAAGCTTCAAATCATGTTGTACCCTGATATTTGTACCAAGAAAAAACTAAAGGAATAAAAGAAAAGATGAAAGTAAATCAAAAGAAACTTGGAATGATGATCGTAGCCGCATCATTAACATTAGGAACGGTTTCATGTAAGAAGGAAGGTTGTACAGACGGTACTGCCACAAACTACAATAGCGAAGCTGATAAGGACGATGGTTCTTGTACTTATGCCCCTGCAGAAGGAGGTATTGTGGTTGAGAAGACAGGTTATATATATAGTGACCAAACATGGGTATCCGATAGCATCTATCATATAACAGGAAAAGTGATCGTCGAGACAGGCGCTACATTAACTATTATGCCATGTACGATAGTGACAGGAGCTCAAGGTTCAGGTGCAAATGCTTCTGCGCTAGTGATAGCACAAGGAGGTATGATCAATGCTTGTGGAACAGCAACTCAACCAATTATTTTTACTTCTGAGTTGGATGATATTCAACCAGGTCAATTGACTGGAACTAATCTAGATGAAAATGATCAAGGTTTGTGGGGTGGAATTATTGTTCTAGGAAATGCACCTATTTCTGCTGCTGATGGTGATAACCTTTCGCAAATTGAAGGAATTCCAGCAACTGATACGTACGGGGCATTTGGAGGAAGTGATGCTTCTGATAATTCTGGATCAATGTGCTATGTGTCTATTCGACATGGAGGAGCTTTAATTGGTGCCGGAAACGAAATCAATGGATTAACACTAGGAGGTGTTGGTTCTGGAACTTCTATCTCAAATATCGAAGTAGTTTCGAATTTGGATGATGGAATTGAATTCTTTGGAGGTACTGTTGATGTGTCTAACGTTTTAGTTGGATGGCAAGGTGATGACGGTATTGATATTGATATGAACTACTCAGGAACTGTTTCAAACTTTACTGTTATTAATGGAGCAAGTTCGGATGAAGGTTTAGAAATTGATGGTCCAGAAGGTACTACATACACTAGTGGTATGTTTACATTACAAGACGGAACCGTGTATACTTTTGGTGGAGCTGATGCAAACGGAGATTTTAAATCGAAGGCACAAGGATTTGTGAACAATGTGATATTGGGAGGAGCAAAAATTAGAGCATCTTACCAAAATGCTTGTGTAGATACTAAGACTGACGCATTCACGCATTTGACGGATGCTTCTGCAACACTAACATTTACAGGTTCTCAATTTTCATCTGTTACTGTTTATACTGCTTCTGACGATGGAGCGGGAACAGCGTGTACAGTTTTTGCCGTTGATCAAACAGCAGCTGAAAGTGCAATGACATCAGGAACAGCAACTGGATCAGATGTATCTGGATTTACATCATGGTCTTGGGCCGGAGTTAATGGAAAGCTATAAGATTATAATATTAATAGATAACCCCGATGGGGAAAGTCACTATATGCCTGCCGAATAACGGTCGGCATTTAGTGGTATAAAGAATTTAAATAACAAGTTGTTATATGTACAAGATAGTTTTTAGTCTCTTATTTGTTTTAGGATCTGTAAGTAACATTTTCGGACAAGGAATAATTCGTGGAACCATTACTGATGGAAAAACGACTGAACCAGTGCCATTTGCAAAGGTGAAAGTGGACGGTGTGAACACTGGCGCAACCACGGATTTTGATGGAGAGTTTGAAATCAACATCAAACCTGGATCGTACGAGATCGTGATTTCTTCATTGGATGGATATTTAGACCAAAGAAGGAATGTTAAGGTAGTCGATGGAGAGGTTTTTATCCTTGATGTTGAGATGAATAAGGGGCAAGATGTACAAGAAGTAGTGGTTACTGGAGTACGAACTGAAGGGGCTACATCTCGTGTTGCTCAAGATTTGAAACGCCAAGAAGAGAGAGGTGCGACTGATGGCGTGACAACCGAAGAAATGGAAGAAAAAGGCGTTACAAATGTTGCTGATGCTCTTCAAACTTCACCAGGTCTATCTGTGGAGGATGGAAAAAATGTTTACGTCAGAGGTCTTGGAGATAGGTACACGAAAACAATATTGAACGGGATGGAAATTCCAGGATTGGATCCAGATAGAAACGCTGTTCAGTTGGATATTTTTCCAGCATCAGTAGTAGACAATATCACAGTGTACAAAACATTTCTGCCAAACTTCTCTGGAGATTTCACAGGAGGATTAGTGGATATAACAACGAAGGATTTTCCATCAGAAAGAACAATTTATGCGAAAATTGGATTGGGATTCAACTCTATGGCTACGTTTAACAAGGATTATATTTCTTATTCAGGTGGTGCAATAGACTTTCTCGGATTTGACGACGGAACAAGAGCTTTGCCGGTTAGAACAACAGATGTTTTTTCTCATCCAGTACAAGGAGATAAGAAATTGGAGAAAAGTACTCGTTTGTTTAGTAATACTATGGCAACTGAGCGAGCTTCAAATTTTTTAGATCAAAACTATGCATTCACTTATGGTGATCGAATAAACTTCAAGAAAAACAAGGGGGTTACTTATGGGTATAATCTTGTTTTAAATTATAGAAATACCCACAGATTTTACGAAGATGTTCAGTACAGCGAGTACAGAAGAGTATTTGATGATGAAGGTAATCCAGTCGATAATCTCGATAAGTTCAGAGCTTCTTCTGGAATTTTGGCCGAGAACAATGTAATTTGGACAGGGCTTATCGGTCAATCTATTAAATTTAGAAGAACGAAAATTTCTTTGGCATTGTTCCATACACAAAATGGAAATTCTTCTTCGGCTCAATTGACAGATAGAAACTTCGAACAGAATCCTTCTACACTTGTTAAACAAAGTCTTCAGTATTCACAACGTTCTGTTACGAATGCAAACCTCTCAGGAAGACACTTCTTGGATTCGTTAGGGAAATGGAAGTTAGATTGGAAACTAAGTCCAACTTATTCTAGAATTCAGGATCCAGATGTGCGATCAACAGTTCTTGAAGTAACTGAAGATGCAAATGGAGAAACAGTATACAACTATACGCCCGCAGTAGGTTCTGAAATAAGACGTATTTGGAGATATTTAACTGAATACAATTTTAGCGGTCGTTTTGATGTAACATACGCATTTACACCTTGGAAGAAATCAAAGAATGAATCGTGGCGAGGACTGAAAAGTGAAATCTCATTTGGAGCCCTTGATACGTATAAGAATAGAAGCTTTGAAGTCTATGATTACTTGTTTGATGTAGAGAATGCCTCTGAATACAGTGGTGATCCAAATTGGTATTTTGAAGCACAGAATATTTGGACACCGGAATCAGATACAGGAACATACGTTAAAGGAAACAAGGAGGCAGCTAACACGTATCTAGCATCTCAAAATGTTTTTGGAGCTTACATAATGAATGATCTACCGATCTCAAGTAAATTCAACGCTACTTATGGTGTTCGTCTTGAAAAAGTAACAAACTGGTATACGGGACAGAACAACACTGGGACAGTCATTTATGATAACCAAGTTGTACTCGACGAATGG
The DNA here is from genome assembly GCA_033791225.1 of Crocinitomicaceae bacterium. Taxonomy (GTDB): domain Bacteria; phylum Bacteroidota; class Bacteroidia; order Flavobacteriales_D; family Crocinitomicaceae; genus UBA4466. The sequence goes on along the minus strand of JASJHD010000004.1, from coordinate 203,205 downwards.
AATGTATTGCCGTCTATTAACCTCGTTTACAAATTGCAACGAGATGCAGATAGTATCCATCGTAAAAGCGGAAATACGATCTTCCGAAATAAAATGATAAACAATATTCGCGCTGCTTATGCTATGACAGTTGCTCGACCTTCATTCAAAGAAAAGTCAATTGCGCAAATCTATGATCCAATTCAAGGACGAACGTTTAATGGAAATATTGACCTTCTGCAAACGACAATTCACAATGCTGACTTGAGATGGGAAATGTTCTTTGGAAGAACCGAGCTTATTTCTGTAAGTGGATTCTACAAGAAGTTTATCAATCCAATTGAATTGGTCGCATTCAATTCGGCACCGAACGAAGTACAACCATTAAATGCTGGAGTTGCAGATGTATTTGGAGGTGAATTGGAAATCAGAAAGGCAATTGGATTCAAGAAAGAAAAATTTAGGCACATTTCTTTATTGGCTGGAGCAAACTTCACATATGTATTTTCTAGAATTAACATGAATGAAGTGAACATCACAACAGGAGATATAACTAAGACAGAAAGGGAGATTCGTTTGGAGAATGCTAGAGAAGGAGAAGTAATTGGCAACTACCGTCCGATGTATGGACAGTCGCCGTACATTATCAACGCTTTCCTTACGTTTAAAAACGACTCACTTGGATTGTCTTTAAACTTAAGCTACAACGTACAGGGAAAGAAGTTAGCAGTGATTGGAATTGGAAGTTTACCCGATGTATACGAACAGCCATTTCACAGTTTAAGCTTCAAAGCATCTAAGACGCTTGATCGAGCAAAGAATTGGCAAGTAAGTATTACAGCTAAGAATTTGCTAATGAGTGTTCGACAAAAGCATTATGAATCTTACAACGCCGAAAGTCAAGTGTACGATTATTTTAATCAAGGAATGTCTGTTTCAGCATCCATCTCATACAGGTTAAGAGGTCGCAAGAAAGACTAAGGATAATTTAGGTTAAAATCAGAGAGGGTGGATTCGTCCACCTTTTTTTATTTGTTACAGTATTTATATCCAACACCTTTCACAGTTTGGATGCGTTCGTTGCCAATTTTTTCACGGAGCTTACGAATATGAACATCAATGGTTCTGTCACCAACCACAACTCCTGAACCCCATACCTTTTCCAATATGTGATCTCTATCGAAAACCTTTTCCGGTTTGGAAGCGAGCAAAGAAAGTAATTCAAATTCCTTGCGTGGGAACTGCACTTCTTGCCCCTCCAGGATTACTAAATAGCGCTCACGATCAATGACCAAGGATTGTACGTCCGAAGTTGTCTCGGAATTATCAGAGCCACTTGATCGTCGAAGAATTGCTTTAATTCTACTAATTAGAACCTTTGGTTTAATAGGTTTCGTAACGTAATCATCTGCTCCAGCATCAAAACCTGCAATTTGACTGTAGTCTTCACTTCTGGCAGTCAAAAAACAAACGCGGATGTTGGCTGTTAGGTTATTGGAACGAAGTTGTTCGCATACTTCAATTCCATCCATCTCGGGCATCATTACATCCAGGAGTATTAAGTCAGGCAGGTTTCTTTCAGCTGACTTAAGACCTTCTAATCCATTCGATGCGGTGTGCACCAAATATCCTTCTTTCTTTAGATTGTATCCAAGAATTTCTCGGATGTCATCTTCATCGTCGATAATTAGAATTGATTCCATCTGTTAATATTACGTACTAAGCAGTTTAATTTGTACGAAAGATAGAGATAATATTGGAATCTTATTTTGAATATTTTGGACTCCTAACACTTTTTTACTAAACCGATTTATCAACCAAGAATCACACAGAGCCCGTAGAATCAAGTAATTATGTTTACATAACATTAAATAATACTCTTTTCTTTTGTTGGACATCTTAAAAAGCTAAAAATTGGCGAATTCAAAAAAATATATAATTCTGTTTGTTATGTGGATTCAAGTGTTACCTTTGAATTGTAGTAGTAGGTTAGGTTGATTAGTGTAATGGGAGCGCAAACGCCAGTTTGAGGCTCCCATTCTTTTTATATCAAGTAGAACAAGTAGCCCAATCCTGCGCCTCCAAGTACTATCCACATACTGTTGACTTTCTTGAATCCAAACATTACCGCAAAGCTAATTGCAGCGATTGTGATGGTTCTCCAATCTACCAATGTATCTTGTCCCATTTGAAAAAGTACCGAGATCATAATGGCAACCGCGGCGATATTTACTGAATCCAAAAATCCACGCATCAATCTAGATTTACGCATTCTTGGAACCAATGGATTCAACAATAACACAAACATAAATGATGGGAGGAAAATCCCTACAGAAGCAGCAATAGCTCCCCAAAAACCATTCAATTGATAGCCAATGAATGTGGCGGTTGACAATACTGGCCCTGGAGTGAATTGTCCAACAGCTATTGCATCTAACAATTCTTGTCTTGTTAAAAGCCCATTCTCAACCAACTCTGCATCCAGATACGCGAAAAGTACATAGCCACTTCCATACAATATTGCACCTACTTTCAAGAAAGTAAGGAAGATTTTAAAGGATGCGCCTGTGAATATACTTCCTGCAGATGCTTGGAATAAGAAGAGCGGCATCCATGATTTTTTTGTAGTTGGATCCTTCTTTTTAGGCTTGGGAGTGGCCTCTCCACTTGATCGAATATAGAAATAGATCATTCCAATTAATCCCGCAGTAAGTAGAGCGGTTACCTCATCCATTCTATCTAGGAGAGTCACTGTGACGGTGAGTAGTCCCAAAATTGCTAGTTCCCAATTTTTCAAAGCCTTTTTACCAAGTTTGAAGATGGCTCCAGCAATAATTGCTAATACAGCTGGTTTAATTCCAACGAACAAGGGTTTGATGTTGGGTAAATGTCCAAACTCCACATACAAATATGCTAGAAACCCTGAAATGATAACAGCTGGAAGTACAAAACTGATTCCCGCAACGAACAATCCAAGTGTACCACCACGTTCATGACCACAGTGCATAGTCATCTCAGTCGAGTTTGGTCCAGGAATTAAATTCGTGGCTCCAATTAAGTCCAAGAAATGTTGTCGGTCAATCCATTTACGCTTTTCTATGATCTCTTGTTCCATCATTGCAATGTGCGCTGCCGGCCCTCCAAATGCAAAGGTTCCTAGTTTTAAAAAAACAAGAGCTATTTCCTTAAGGTTTTTGCGTTTTTCCATATGCGAAAAGAGGGAGCCAAAGCCCCCTCTTTTTTTAATTATAAATTATTAATCTATGTTTTTATCAGCGACATGTTCTGATACATTAATGATGTGATCTCCTACTTTCTCAAGTGACGAGAAGAGATTACTGTAGACCAATGCATTGTCCATATTTTCACCTGAACCAATACTTTCTAAATGTTCTTCACGTAGTTCATCTCTCAGTTGATTAATTGCTCGTTCTTGTGCAATTGCTTTTTCAATAGAAATCGTACCGTATTCAGAATTTAGATTTTCATTCATTAATTCGAATGCTGATTGAACTTCATCCAGCATTCTGTTTAAGCCATTACGTTGCTCAGGGGTTAAGTAAATCTTATTACTGTCTTTTCGCTCAAGTGTCTTACCTATTTGGAAGAAGATATCTCCAATACGCTCCAAGTCAGTAGTTATATTAAGCATCCCTCTCATTCTTGTTGATGCTTCACTACTCATTTCAAGTCGTGCCGTTTGACCAAGATAGTCAGCAATTTCCACTTCTACACGGTCAGTAATCTCTTCATATTTTTCAATTTTTCCAAGCATTTTGGTTTTCTCTTTTCTCTCAGAAGAATTAATATACGTTCGTGTAAAGTCGTTCATTCTAGCTGTAGTTATACCAAATTTGGCAACTTCTTTTTTCGCTTCTAGAATACATAATTCAGCAGTAGACCCTAGAGGTCCATCAATGAAGTCTAATTTAAATTCTTCATCAGATTCACCTTTAGATTTAACGGATCTTTCGGCTAAGGATACTAATTGAGGAACAAACCATATTAGTACGGATACATTGATTAAGTTAAACAGTGTATGAAATAAAGCAATGGCTGTTGCTGCTACGGCTGTATCCGTATATGGATCACCTGTCACAAGCATTGAAAGCCCGCTTAGGAAGAGGTGGAAAATTAGTAACATCCATACGACTCCTACAACGTTGAAGAACATGTGGATTCTCGCAGCACGTTTTGCATGCACATTTCCAATTAGTGAGGCAAGTTGAGCGGTAATAGTTGTTCCAATATTCTCTCCCAATACCATTGCACAAGCCACATCAAAAGGAAGTGCTCCTGAAGCCACCATTGTCAATGTAAGCGCCATCGCAGCTGAAGATGATTGAATTATCATCGTTACAAGTGCTCCAAGCATTACAAACATTACAGGGCCATACCATGCATTCTTAAAATCAAAAAAGAACTGAACCAATGCTGAATCTGCATCTAAATCAGGCACGGAATCTTTTAAAGCACCAAGTCCCATAAAAAGGATACAGAAACCGAAGATTGCGGTTACCCATGCTTTAGCTGATCCTTTTGAAATAAATAAAAGTGGCGCGGCCAAAGCAATCATCATGTAGGCATAATCACCGATACTCAGTTTAAATCCAAGCAATACAATTATCCAAGCAGTGATGGTTGTACCGATGTTTGCCCCAAACATAACTCCCGCCGATTGACGAAGTGTCATAAGTCCTGCATTAACAAAACTTACTGTCATAACAGTGGTTACCGAAGAAGATTGTACAATTGAAGTAATTCCGAAACCGGTCAATACTCCCTTGAATCTGTTAGAAGTCATCGAACCTAACATTGAACGAAGTCTACTTCCCGCAGCCTGCTGTAAACCTTCACTCATGAGTTTCATACCAAAAATGAAAAATGCAAGAGCTCCAATAAGTATTAATAATTTGGCAACTCCCCAACCTCTTTCTGTCTTTTTGGCAACTTTGCCTGACCAAATCATTTTCGATTTATCTTCCTTTAATACCTCTGTATTACCAACTGGAGCAAAACCTATTTTGAAGGTGTACTTGTCATGTCCGTTAAGGTTTAGTATTTCTGCTTTTTTATCAAGAATAGAAAATGCCGCGGTGTATTGCCAATCTCCACCAACGACTCCTTTTTTAGAGCGTCTTTTAGCAATGTCATTTTGGTATTTTATAATTGCATTAATTCCCTTGTCTTTTAGTTTTGCCGCTATATCGTAATCAATACTCCAAGTTAACTTCATGCTTTCTGGACCAGGTTTAGCAACGAGGTTTTCGAAAAGGTGCATCCCAAGAGTATGAAACTCCTCGACTGGTGTCCATTGTCCATCATATCCGATAGACCAATCGAAAAACAAGTTCTCTTTTAGGTTTTCAACTAAATAGTTTGATGAATCCGAAGAGAACTTATTCGAATATGTCCACTTTTGTTCACCTTGAACACGGTAACGAATATTAAGGCTTTCAGCAGTGACATCTCCGTCCCAATGCAAAACAACAGAACCTACTTTTAGTTTCTCAGTTCTATCTTCCTCGTTGATATAATTACTAAATAGATCTGCACTTAACTTTGTAAAGGGACTCGGCGCAACAATTGTTGTGTCTGGACCTTGACTAAATCCATTAAAAGCTAAGGCTAAAAGGATAAGAGATAATACTTGGAATTTCTTAAACATGTGTGTTTCGGTTTTAAACAATTTTGATGCGAATTTATAGTACAAATTCCAATTACCATCATTTTCAATATTACCAAAACGTTATCAAATGTTTTCTAGATTAAGTTTATGTTAACGATGTGTTTCCAATGTTTGCCGTATTTTAATTCCTCCCATCTTTGCCTCAGAATAATAAACTAAAAATAATGGTAAAAAAAGTATTAATCGCTTGTTTCTTAATGATTTCAGTGACAAGTTTTTCACAAAGAGTAATAGATTCGAAATTTGGAAAGGGAATCTTTAATGTTATATCTGCGGATAGTTCATGGAGTATGAAGTTTGGACTTCGTATTCAATCTTTGTACGTTGGCAATGTAGATATGAATGATAATACTGGGTTTGGAGATGCAGAGAATAACTTCTTAATAAGAAGAGCCCGTTTGAAGTTTGGTGGATTTGCATTCTCTCCTAAGTTCACATATAAAATAGAGTTAGGTCTTTCTCAAAAAGACTTAGGTAAAGCTACAGATAGAACCAACTTTGCCCCGCGTATGATATTAGATGCGGTGGTGAAATGGAACTTCTATAAAAATTTCTCAGTTTGGGCGGGTCAAACTAAACTACCAGGAAACAGAGAGCGAGTAATTTCATCGGCAAATTTGCAGTTCGTTGACCGTTCAATGTTGAATTCAGGATATAACATTGATCGTGATATAGGTTTGCAGTTACGTCACCACTTTACTATTGGAAAGAGTTTTCTTATCCGAGAAATATTCTCTTTCGCTCAAGGTGAAGGGAGAAACTTAGTTCAAGCCAACCTTGGTGGAATGCAATATACCGGACGATTGGAATTTTTACCTTTTGGTAAATTCGCAAGTAAGGGAGATTATGTTGGAAGTGATATCAAACGTGAAGAGAAGCCTAAGTTAGCTATCGGTGTGACATATGATTACAACGAAAGAGCCGTTAAGGATAGAAGTAACCAAGGAAGTTACATGATGTTTGACAGAGATGGAGATGGTGAGAACGACAGTTATTTTCAATCGAATATTACTACAGTATTCGCTGATTTGATGTTCAAGTGGAAAGGATTCTCATTTATGGGTGAATTTGCATTAAGAGATGCAGATAACGTTAACCCAACTGCTTTAGATGATGCAGGAAATATTCATACGGGTAGAGTGAAAGTGGGAACAGCAATGAATCTTCAAGCTGGTTATTTATTTAAGAAAAACTGGGAAGTTGCAGCACGTTATACAGGTGTTGATGCTCGTAATTATGGAACAACAGAACAACAAATCGGATTGGGAATTTCTAAATATGTCGTAGGACATGCATTAAAAGTTCAAGCAGATGTCAATTATACAATGGCTGAAGGGTCGCCTGATAAAAACTTAATGTACCGTTTACAAATAGATTTACATTTCTGATAAATGTTATTTTAATCTTAAATGCTGACACAATTCGTGTTGGCATTTTTTTTGTCTGTAATTTTAGGATGGCCTCGGTCACTTTTAATAACTTAGTAATCACGTTGAACTACGCTTTATGAAAACAAAAATCTTACTTGTAGAGGATGATGCCAGTTTAGGCTTTATCATTTCCGACCAACTGAAATCTGATGGATACAGTGTAACGCTTTGTACAGATGGTGCAGAAGGTTTTAAACGATTCAATGAAGATACATTTCACATGTGCATATTCGATGTGATGATGCCAAAGAAAGATGGTTTTTCTTTAGCTAAAGACATTCGAAAAATTGACGCAAATATTCCTATTCTATTTTTATCAGCCAAGTCAAATGATGAAGATAAAGTGCAAGGATTTAAATCCGGTGGTGATGATTATTTGACAAAACCATTTAATGTAGAAGAATTGCAATTGCGCGTAGCTGCTATGTTACGCCGAGTAAATATTCAACCTGAAGCCAAAGATGAATCGATTTTTCAATTGGGTGACTATACCTTCGACACAATCAATTTTCACTTGAAGCATGAAAATTTTGAAAAAAGCCTGACAAAGAAAGAAGCGCAGATTCTTAAGATTTTGTGCAAATTCAAGAATCAAGTTGTCGCCAGAGAAATTGTTTTGAATGGAGTTTGGGGACAAGACGATTATTTTGTCGGTAGAAGTTTGGATGTTTTTATCACAAAATTGAGAAAGTACTTGAAAGAGGATGAACGAATTCAAATTTCAAATGTGCACGGAATAGGATTTAAATTAGAAGTAGAAGAATGAAAAAGTTATTGACTATCGCTGTTTTGTTAGTATCGTTCTGCTCATTTGCAGATCAGTTAGCTTACATATCAAAAGCAGATGCAGAGAGAGCTGTAGAATTCATCTCAAAAAAGAAGAAGATCTACTTGTTTTGTGGATGTTGCTCTATCGTAGAACCAAAGTTGGTGAAGGTGATTGAGGTCTCCGCGAAGTTTACTAACTATGAGAATTACTATGAAGTCTACATTAAATATAAGAACGAAAATGGTGAGATCGTTGAAGAACCAATTGATCTAGCTTACGTGTGGTTCAAGAAGAAAAAGGAGTACTTTACAGTAGGTTCTAAATTAGGACCTGACCATGATCCATGTGTAGAACTGGATGATTGGGACAATCCAAAGCATATCGAAGAAGATATTTAATGGTATACATTTTACATTTAGAAACGGCTACAAAAGTGTGTTCTGTGGCGCTCTCCAGAGATGGCAAGTTAATAGCTCAAAAGGAGACTTTGGAAGATGGTTACTCGCATGGAGAAAACCTGAATCTTTTTATCGAAGACGTTTTACAACAAGCGGCTATTTCAACCAAAAAATTGACTGCCGTATCGGTAGCTTCTGGTCCTGGGTCCTATACTGGATTGCGCATAGGCGCAGCAACTGCAAAAGCACTGTGTTATGGCTTGGAAATTCCATTAATTGCCATTGATGCATTGACTTCATTAGCCGAGATTGCAAAGGTTAAACATCCAATAGTGAATCTTTGTCCAGTCATTGATGCTCGTCGAATGGAGGTATACAATTTGGTCATGGATCAAAACGGAAAACCCTTAAAAGAGATTTCTGCTGATATCATTGATGATGGTTCGTATAACAATTTCACACCTTTTGTATGTTTCGGTGATGGTGCCGAAAAACTACAGGAAATCTGGAGCTCCAAAGATTGCACATTCGATCTAGAGATTAAGTCGTCGGCTACTGGACAAGTAGCAATGGCTTTTCAGAAATTCAATGATCAAGAATTCGAAGATGTTGCTTACTGGGAACCTTTTTATCTCAAAGACTTTATTGTTGGTAAGAAGGCATAGGATTTATCTTTCGTAGAAAATCAAGTTCTTCATTCTTCGCAACCGCCTTTAAATAGGCTGAGCCAATTATTGCTCCGTCCACACAACTTTGTACTTTTTGCACATCATCTTTCGTCTTTATTCCGAATCCTACAAACAATGGAGTAGTGCCGCAAAGTGATTTCATTTTGGAAAATTGTTCTTGATTGAAATTACTTAATCCTCCCGTTGTAGCATTGGAAGAAACCAAATAGACAAAACTTCGCACGCATAATTTGGCAATGTGCTGGACTCTCTCAGGGTTTGTTGTTGGCGTAATCAGAAAGGCAGGAGTAATTCCGTAATTTTCAAATTGTTTCTGATAGAATCGTTCGTAAATTTCTACACTCATGTCTGGAAGAATAACTGATGCCACTCCAACTGATTCACAATTTTCAAGAAAACGCTCCATTCCATATGCAATCACGGGATTCAAATAGCCCATCAAGACAATAGGAACCGAAGTTGACCGAGAAGATAGTTGCTCAAAGAGAATGTCTAAATTCATTCCGTTGTTTAGCGCAACAGTGCTTGTTTCTTGAATTACCCGACCATCTGCCATTGGGTCTGAAAATGGGATTCCGACCTCAATAAAATCGACTCCTTCATTTTCTAGAAGTTCCAATTGTTTAGGAAGACTTTCCAATTTCGGATATCCGGCTGTGATGAAAATACTCAGTTGCTTCTTAGATTTTATGAAAGGATTCATAACTAAATGTGTTTGGAGTATGTCGACATATCTTTGTCTCCACGCCCAGATAAATTAATAACGACAACATCTTTTTCCGATAATTCAATTTTGTTCAAAGCTGCCAAAGCATGAGCACTTTCTAAAGCAGGAATAATTCCTTCTGTTCTTGTGAGTTCAATGGCGGCAGAGATTGCTTCTTGATCTGTCACATCAATGGCTTTTGTTCTTCCTGACTGAATTGAATACGCATGCAAAGGACCAATGCCTGGGTAGTCGAGACCAGCCGAAATGGAATAAGGTTCGGTAACTTGTCCAAATTCATCCTGCATCAATAGTGTCATACTGCCATGTAAAACTCCCAGACTTCCTAATTGTGAAGTTGCTGCCGACTTACCGCTTTTAAGGCCTAATCCTGATGCTTCAACAGCAATGAGTTCAACTTCCTCTTCGTAAAAATGATAAAATGCTCCAGCTGCATTACTTCCACCTCCGACGCAAGCAATAATCTTTGTCGGTGAAGCTTTCCCCGTTTTCTCGTACAGCTGGGTTTTAATCTCTTCAGAAATGATGGACTGAAAATCGGCTACAATTTGCGGATAAGGATGAGGCCCAACTACGCTTCCGATTAAATAATACGATTGTGGATGATTGATCCAGTGACGGATTGCCTCATTGGTTGCATCTTTCAATGTTTTGCTTCCACTTGTGGCTGGGATAACTTTCGCACCAAGGAATTTCATCCGCTCAACATTTGGAGCTTGTCGTTTTATATCTACCTCGCCCATGTAGACGATACATTTCATGTTCATCAATGCACAGGCCGTTGCAGTTGCTACACCGTGTTGTCCGGCTCCTGTTTCTGCGATAATCTCGACTTTGCCCATTTTCTTGGCCAACAATATTTGACCGAGTGCATTATTGATCTTATGGGCTCCTGTATGATTTAAATCTTCTCGTTTCAGGTAGATCGAACAGCCGTGTTTCTTACTCAGTTTTGCTGAATAATAGAGTGGAGTAGGGCGCCCAACATAGTCTTTTAGCAATTGAATGAACTCCGAATGAAAAGCTGGATCTTCTTTCAATACATCATACGATTCTGCCAATTTTTCAACGTTGGAACGAAGTAATTCGGGGATAAAAGCTCCACCAAATTCACCATAGAACCCCAGATCATCGGGCACGGTGTAATTAATTGTTTCTGAGCGCATGAATAAATGTTTTTACAGCGTTTATGTCTTTATTTCCGGGCTCTATTTCAAATCCACTATTGATATCAATTCCGACTAGTGAAGGATGTTCTAGTGCTTTAATCTCTTCCAGTGATTCTGGTTTGATTCCACCACTCAAGAAAAAGGGCGTGGTTAAATTGTAGCGGTTGAGAATTTCCCATCTGAATTGTTTGCCAGATCCACCATGAAGAGGCGTTTTAGTATCGAACAAGAAATAATCGACCTTACCTTCATAATCAAACAACTGACGAAAATTGAACTCGTCATCCATTCCAAATGCTTTAATCACGGTGGCATGCTTGCGTAATTTTTTAGCCATGGTGGGAGATTCATTTCCATGTAATTGAACAATGTCCAACTCATCACGGTTAATGACAGCCTTTACAAATTCCAGCGTCTCATTTACAAATACTCCAACCCGTTTTGCTTGATTGCTTTTCGGTGGATAGTTCACAAAACGTTTCGACTTTTGATAGTATATGAATCCGATGCAATCTGCAATTGTTTCAATCGTTTGTATTTGTTCAGGAGATTTTAATCCGCAGACTTTAACTAACATATAGCTTGTTTTTTAAGTTGGAGGGAAGCAATGAATTTCGCAGGATCTGATTGCTTTAAAATACTCTCTCCGATCAAAGCTCCATCGTATCCTACAGCAGCTAGTTCCAGTAATTCTGAGTGTGATCGAATTCCAGATTCACTGATTAAAACTTTGTCTTTGGGTAAATACGGGAAGAGATTTTTAGATGTTTGAATATCCGTTTTTTGCAAATGTAAATCTCGATTGTTCACCCCAATAATGTCCACTTGATCATTGATTTTATTCAAATTGGCTAAATCATGACATTCCATAATGACTTCCATGCCTAAGCTTTGTGCGATAATTGTCAAATGAAGTGCTTCTTCTGATGATAATAGTTCAGCAATCAGTAGAACTGCATCTGCGCCATAAGCTTTTGATTCGAACAATTGAATCTCGTCAATGATAAGTTCTTTTCGAAGAATAGGTGTTTTTACCGTTTCCCTCAAGAGTTGAAGATCTTCAGTCGATCCTCCGAAGAACTCATTATCCGTGAGACATGATATTCCAGCGACTTTTGCTCGTTCGTAGATTTCACCTTGTGATTGAATCTCGAGTTGTTCTAGAATCTCACCGGCACTTGGTGATTTGCGTTTCATCTCAGCGATTATTCCAAATCCAGATGATTTAATAGAATCAGCCAAGGATATTGAAGCTCGTTCAAAATTTGGCATCCGTTCGAAATCGGCGTACGTAAATTGAGAACGCAATGCTGCAACTTCCTTTCTTTTTTGATCAACGATTGTGTCTAGTATTGTTTTCATTTTAATTCAGTTGTTGAATTGCCTTTCCACTTTTGATAAATTCCAATGAATTGGCAAATAAATTATTGAGTGATTGAGTAGTGTCAGTGACTTGCAAAGCAGTTGCGACATTGGCTGCTACAACTTGATTTTGAGCAAGTGTTCCTTTTCCTTTTAAAATATTTCGAATGATTTGGGCAGAAGAATTAATGCTCAAGCCGGAAATTATTTCAGATCGGTCCACTGAGTTTGCATTGAAAGCAGCAGCATTTATCAAAGTGTCTACATGCTTTCCAAATACACGTGTGTCATCGGTGAGGGTAATTTCATCATAACCGTCCATACCGTAAACAACACGAAAATCGGTCCGCTGATCTTTCAATAGATGCTGATACACCTTCGCTAGTTCTAGGGAGTAGGTTCCGGTCAACTGATATTCCGGTTGAACTGGATTCACCAAAGGTCCAAGGCTGTTGAAGATGGTGCGAACACCTAAGTTTTTCCGAATGCGAGCTACTTTTTTCATGGTTGGGTGAAACAATGGTGCATGTAGAAAACAAATATTTCTTTCGTTTAAACTTCTGTTCAACTCGTCGGAATTTGAACTAAATTTTACGCCTAATGCTTCTAAAACATTTGAGGATCCACAGGATGAACTCACACCATAATTCCCATGTTTGATTACACGCTTCCCCATTGCCGCAAGAACGAATGCAGATGTTGTGGAAATGTTGAAAGTGTCTTTTCCATCTCCTCCAGTTCCGCACAAATCAATTGCTTCGGATACGTCGATATCAGGAGTAATACTGAGCTCCAATAAAGCTTGTCTAAACCCCTTCAATTCTTCCAGTTGTACACCGCGTAATTGAATACCAATTAGAATTCCACTAATAATTTCGGCTGTCAACCTATCTTCTTCAATCGCATGAATAAATGCAGAGGCCTCCTCGAAGGAAAAGATCTCTTTGTTCAAGATTTTATCTAATAAATAGTTCATGTCCTAATTGTTTAATGTTGTAATCCAGTTTTCAATCATTGTTCTTCCCTTAGGTGTTAGAATTGACTCGGGGTGGAACTGTACACCAAAAACATTTAGATTCTTGTGAGCAATAGCCATCACTTCTCCATCATCAGTCGCTGCAATAGGATAAAGATTTTCTGGTAGTTCTTTCGAGACAGACCAACTGTGGTACCTTCCAACGCTAAATCTCTTTTCGATTCCTTCGAATAAAGGTGAACTATTCGAATGTTGAATTTCACTCGCTTTGCCATGCAATGGAGTAGCGTTTTGAATCAGCGTTCCACCAAAGTATTCCGTGATCGCCTGATGTCCTAAACAAACACCGAGCATTGGCTTGTTTAGATGATATTCTTCAATCACTCTGAGTAAATCTCCAGCCTCAGAAGGTAGTCCTGGTCCTGGAGAAAGGAGGATTGCGTCAACCGTTTTTAATGCTTCAAAATCAATGTGATCATTGCGGTAAACTTCGACAGAGCCTTCTATTGATTCTTCTACGTATCGTACTAGATTGTACACGAATGAATCATAATTATCAATTACTGCTATTTTCATTGGATTGCGGATTTAATCGGATCAAATTGTGCTTGTGTTTTCAGAATGGCGCTGCGTATAGCTCTGAGCTTGTGGTGAACTTCTTGCACTTCTCTTGATGGCTCTGAATCTAGAACAATTCCCGCTCCAGCTCGATAATGAAGAATATTGTTTTTGCTAAGTACACTGCGGATGACAATTGCCATATTTACATCTCTATTTGGCGTGAGTAAACCAATTGCCCCTCCGTAAAAATCACGTGGAGATCGTTCGTGTTTGTGGATGAGTTCTAGTGCTCTTGGCTTAGGAGTTCCTGATAGTGTGCCAGCTGGAAATGAATTGCAAAGTGCTTCGAAGGATTGGTCGTTTTTCAATCGTCCCTTGACTTTCGAAACGAGATGAGTGACATGACTGAAACGTTGTATTTCTTTATAGGATTCAACCTTAACATCGGTGCAATCACGGCTCAAATCATTTCGTGCCAAATCAACTAGCATGGTATGTTCAGCATTTTCTTTTTCATCATTCAATAGAAATTTCAACTGCACATCATCCGTTGTTTTTATTCCAGTATTAGGAATGGTTCCAGCAATTGGATGAATCTCAGCTTCTCCATTTTTGACAATCAACTGTGCTTCAGGTGAAGAACCGAAAACGCGGTATTCCTCAAAATCAAAATAGAATAGATAAGGGGAAGGATTCAATCTTCGAAGTTGGCGGTAAACTTGAAAATCATCACCGAAAAATGATTGCTCAAAGGCATTGGAAAGCACCAACTGAAATACATCTCCGCGGCGGCAATGATCAATTCCTTTGATTACTTTTTGTTCAAATTCTGTATCAGTAAATTCTGCACGTTCATTGCCAAATAATTCAAATGGTAAGTCCACGGAGTTCTCTTCTTTAAGCACCAAGTCAACTACTTTTTCATTGAAGGATTGATCAAGGCTGTTTTCCAAGATGAATCCTTCATTGGTGAAATGATCAATCACGATGACATACCGAAATATGGAAAGGTGAACCAGTGGAATCTGATGTTCACCAGAATCTGATTCAATGTGGGTTTCATCTCTTTGGCTCATCTCAAACCCTAATCTTCCAAAGAGACCGTTGAATTGCTCATGCTCAAAAGTGAATTCATTTAAAATCTTTTGAATTTGTTTCGATTGCTTCTCTTCTGAGTGAAGTTCAAAGCGTTGAATCTCTACTTGATTTCGGATTTCGATTGTGCGATCTACTTGTTGAATTTCAATAATTGGCTCGAAACCAATGAATGATTTGCTATTCTGCCGTGATTGGTAGTCATTGCTTTCCAGTAAACACGACTTCCGAAAGTGATTTCGCAATGACAAGTACAACTTCACAGGAGTGTGGATGTCAGCGTTGAATGGGGTTATGTGTGTATAAATTCTCATTAGTAAAAAATATGGGGTACAAAAAAAGCGGCCTGTCGATGTGACAAGCCGCTTGCGAAAATATTGTTAACTACAAACTAGGACCATGCACACCAACTATTCGTTGAGTGCCACCAATACTTTGTATTTAAGTTTCTTAATTTCATTTTCGTCGTTTGACTCCACAAATGTTGGAAATAAAAATTGAATTCTGCAAATAAAAATTTCATCAATTTTTCTTTACCGTAGGTAAAGGGTAGTAAAGAATTATTTTTTGCTAATTATCATTAGGATTTAAGAATAATTATTTGAAAGATTTGTTCTCATGAAAATGCAAGACTCATATACATTCTTTTATTGGTTTAGGAAACTAGATTAGGGAAGCATGTTATGTATAAATTCATACGAAAAAGCCTCCCATGTGGAGGCTTTTTTTTGTGCTATAAAATTTAAAAATGATAGTAGGAATTATTGGATTGGGATTAATTGGAGGAAGCATGGGACTCGACTTGAGATCGCTTGGCTCTGTTCAAAAAGTGATCGGATTTGACATCAATAGCGATCATCAGGAATGCGCACGCCGCATGAAAATTGTGGATCATCTTGTAGACCTGAATGAACTTTATCGCACTTCAGACATTATCATCTTGGCGACACCAGTGAACATCACCGAACGAATTCTACCATCTGTGTTGGATGAGGTTTCGGAAGGACAAATCGTTACGGATGTTGGATCGTCGAAAGGGACAATTTGTAAACTTGCTCGGAATCACGAGAACGGTCATCAATTTATTGCTGGACACCCGATTGCGGGAACCGAACACAGCGGACCAGTGTATGCGAAAAGCGGACTTTTCCAGAACAAAACTGGAATCATTTGTCCAGTTGGAAAGATAGATAAGAAGGCCCTTAAGAAGGTTGTTGAGTTGTACTCATTATTGGGTATGTCTGTGGAAATAATGAATCCTGAAGAGCATGACAAGCACTTGGCGTATGTTTCACATTTATCGCACATTAGCTCATTTGCTTTGGGGTTAACAGTCCTTGAAATCGAGAAAGATGAGAAGAAAATATTTGACCTCGCTGGGTCAGGATTTGCATCAACAGTTCGTCTAGCGAAAAGCTCTGCGGACATGTGGAATCCAATATTTCGATCAAATAAAGAGAATATACTTGTCGCATTGGGCGAATACATAGAACAATTGAATATTTTTAAGGGTCTCTTAGAGGAAGATCAGTTTGACGAATTGCAGAATCGCATGAATCAAGCAAATGAAGTAGAACGTGTCTTAGCGGGCAGATTAATAGTAGGAGCATGAGTTTGATTAAAGAATTTGAAAGACCAGTCTTGATCGCTGGACCTTGCAGTGCAGAGAGCGAAGCACAGGTAATGGAAACGGCTAGAAGCCTAAAATCCGCTGGTAAAGCAGACATATTCCGAGCAGGGATTTGGAAACCACGTACACGACCAAACTCATTTGAGGGAATTGGAGAAGAAGGATTGGAATGGCTCGTGAATGCTGGAAAGGAAATAGACATGCGTGTTACAACGGAAGTTGCAAATGCAAAACATGCTGAACTTGCACTTAAAGCTGGCGTTGATATTTTATGGATTGGAGCTAGAACGACTGTAAATCCATTTGCCGTTCAAGAAATTGCAGATGCATTGAAGGGGGCTAATGTTCCGGTAATGATTAAGAATCCAGTAAATCCGGATTTACAATTATGGTTGGGTGCCTTTGAACGATTTGAGAAAGCGGGAATAACAGATCTTGTTGGAATTCATCGTGGTTTCTCCGTCTACAATCACCCGAAATATAGAAATGTTCCCAGTTGGGAGATTCCAATTGGTCTGAAAGAAATTCGTCCGAATACACCTATCATTTGCGATCCAAGCCACATTACTGGAAACCGTGATCTATTGCTTGAAGTAAGTCAAAAAGCAATGGATTTGAACTTCGATGGATTGATGATTGAAACACATCCAGATCCTGACAATGCGTGGTCGGATGCAGCTCAACAAGTGACTCCAGATCGATTGACAGAAATTATTTCCAACTTAATTTTAAGAACACAAGAAGTCTCAACTGATGTAGCTGAAATCATTGATGATATTCGTCTCAAGGTTGGATCATTGGATGATCGTATGTTCGAGATTTTAAGTGAGCGTATGCAGCTAAGTGAAGAGGTTGGACGGTTGAAACGTGAAAACAATATCACGATTTTACAGCAAGAGCACTGGAGAAATATAATCAGTTCTCGTTTGGAAAACAGTGATGACTTGAACTTAACCGAGAAGTTTGTGCGTAAATTGATGGATGCGATTCACCAAGAGTCAATTCGTCATCAAACGGCAGTAATGAATCCACAGGGGAAGAAAAATGGATAAAGAAATCCGAGAATCTAGCTTAAAAGGAACGATTGCAATTCCTGCATCCAAGAGTGATGGTCAACGCGCAGTATTGTGTGCTGGATTGGCCAAAGGAGGCTCCATCATTATTAATTTAGGAAAGAGCGATGATGAACGAATAATGTTGGAAAACGTTGGTGAGTTGGGAGCAGAAATTGCAGCAACGAATGACAATGGAATTTCAATTCATGGAACAACAGAAATTCCTGTAGCGACCATCATTAGCTGCGGTGAAAGTGGTTTAGGTTTGCGCTTATTGACTAGTGTAGTCTCTTCATTTGATGGATTAAAAAGCATCAATGGGCACGGTTCGATATTGGAACGTGAGCATACATTTTTTGGCAATACTTTACCAAATATGGGTGTTGACTTTCTTTCCAATGAGAACAAATTGCCTTTTACCCTCAGAGGAAAAATGCTTGGTGGAAACTATACTGTGGATGGGAGTCAATCGTCGCAATTCTTATCTGGATTATTGATGGCACTGCCACTGGTTGAAGAAGATTCTATACTCAAGGTTGAGAACTTAAATAGTAAACCATATGTAGAAATGACATTGGATACTTTGAAGTCGTTTGGAATCGAAATCGAGCATACAAATTTAGAAGAATTCCGAATCCGTGGAGGACAAAAATACACAGCAACGAATTATACCATTGAAAGTGATTGGAGTTCTGCTAGTTATTGGATGGTTGCTGCGGCAATTGGACATTCGATACAATTGAAAGGACTAAATTTTCAAAGTCGTCAAGCAGATCGTGCAATGATTCAAGCGTTGGAAAATGCACAGTGTAAAGTAAGTGTTGAAGACCAAGTATTGAGCATTGATGGAAGTGCACGAAAGTTCTTTACTTTTGATGCTACACATTGTCCAGATTTATTCCCAGCATTGGTGGTTTTGGCATCATTTTGTGAGGGAACTTCTACGATTCAAGGAGCGGAACGTTTGGTAAACAAGGAAAGTAATAGAGGTATTGCTCTTCAACAGGAATTCGGGAAACTGGGTGTGACAATTGACTTGGAAGCTGATGAAATGCATATTCATGGAACGGGGAAAGTACTTTCTGGAAACGTAGATTCTCACAATGATCACCGCATAGCAATGTGTTTGGGTATTGCGGGAACTAAGATTGAAGGCGGATTGACTATCGGAGGAGCCGAAGCTGTTTCAAAAAGTTACCCTAGTTTCTGGGATGATCTTACGAGTTTGATTTCAAACGATCGCTGAATGTCAAGAACTGATGACTTCCTCTCTGCTTATTGATAAACTTCTCTAATTGTTCTAGGGAAAATAACGTGCAAGCTTTAGGATGTCCGATCACAACAAAATCTTCTTCTTGATTTTTCTTCAAAGCTGACGAAAGTGAATTTGCAAAATAGCCATCCATAGAAACAGACAATCGACTACTTTGAGTCAAGCGCTTGCTGCGTTCACCTTTTGTGCTGATCGGAAATCCATTGCCCAGAGGTTTATGTCTAGAAGGAATTAATCGTCCCCAACCATACAGTTGCCAGAAAAAGAAAGGTGAGTAGGTATGACTAGCAATTGGAAGTTCTAAAAATTGTCCGTTTGAAGTTGTCTCACAAAGGTCATCTTCGAATTGATAAGCTTTGTTCGATTGAACTTTCCGAAAATCGTAAGAGTAAACCTCGTTTTCATTGTATCCACCAGGGAATACTGTTGAGTCAATCTTGATTTGATGTTTTTCAAACGCTTCTTTCACATGAGAAAAGGGTTGCAAGCACCATCCTCCAGCTCGATAACTGTGAATCATTTGTCCACTAATCGAGTGCAAAACTGAAGAATAACGATCGAAGATATCAAGCACTTCAGTCTGGGAGAAGTCGATCAATTTGTAGCGATGCACAGGGAATTTCCATTGCCCATTTTCAAATGTTGCATCTTCCCAATGTGGATGAATGTGCAATTGGCAATCGTTTCCTTGCTCTACCAAGCCCTTGATCTGATTCGTAACCGCGTTGAAATCATTCTCTAATTGAGGGTGTTCAATCTTGAATTTTTCGAGTGCCCACAAATAGCCCGCATCAATGAAGTACGTCATTCTTGCTCCCGTCCGCTTTGTGATTTCCATTAAACGACGCGTCGGATCTAGGATGCACTTCTCAGCACTTCCAGGAGTGTTTCCAAAGAACAATTCATAATCCAACGTGAGGTAAATATTCAAAGCAGAAGTGTTTCTACAAACTTAACGAGAATTTTCGTGCGTCATTGTAACCTGATTCGCTTTCATCGTTACATCCTTTAAATAACTACTTATACTCCATCATATGAAAACGAAATTATTTTTATCCGGCATCGCGGTAGGCTTGCTTCTGCTCAGTTTCAGTTCAGCAAGAAAACCATCACTAAAATTTGCAATGAAGACACTTGAAGGCTTCACCAATTTTGTTCCTAATGGAGCGGTGACCTTTGAAGATACTATAATATCTGTTCAAGATTTTTACATGAGCTCTAGTGAAATTTCCAATCTTCAGTATGCTGAATTTCTAAATGATCTAAAGGTTCGTGGAGAATTGGACAAGTTAAAAATTGCGATGTATGACTCTTCATTGTGGAATGCATCCCCAACGGGTGAATTAAATAAGTATAAAGATTTTTATCATAGTCATCCAGCGTTTCAGAATTACCCCATTGTCAATATCACCAGAGAAGGTGCTGAATTGTTTTGTGAATGGCTCTCAGCAGAGTACGATAGCCTTTCGAACGGAGAATTGAAATTGACGTTTCGCTTACCAACTCGAGCAGAATGGATTCGAGCGGCAAAAGGTGATGTCGATAGAAAAGTTTATTCTTGGGATAGCGCATTGATTACGAATGAAGATGGTCAATTGATGGCGAACTGTATTCGAAATGGAGCGGAATGTATAACACGAAATAAAGAAACAGGAAGATTTGAAGTAGCACGAGTTGGTTACGAAGCCTATTATGATTTTACAGGAACTGCGCATGTTACCGCACCGATAAGATCCTATTGGCCGAATCAATATGGGCTCTACAATATGAATGGGAATGTTGCCGAGATGGTTTCTGATGGAAATATCGCAGTAGGTGGTGATTGGCGATCTCCAGGCTATGACATTCGAAATGAAAGCGTTCAAGATTTCAATTCGGCAAGTCAGACTGTTGGATTTAGAGTTGTTGCTACCATCGTCAAATAGGATCTTTATTTACTGAAGGAAGCCCTCCATGCGATTGAATTTTGCTGGAGGGCTTTCTATTTAATGACCTGAAAAGTTCAGTACTAAAGCAATATTGTGATATTTCACTTGACTAATAGATGAGTTTTCCATAATATCCATTAACCCAAAGGAGTAGCGAATTTCTGGTGCAATCTTCAGCTTGAAAATTGGAATATCCAATCCTATTCCGACGTCAATTGCAATATCTCTTTTGGTGGGCAGGAAATTGGTTCTACCTGAATTGATTGGGATACGGACATTCGGTCCAGCAATGATGTATGGACTAAACTTTGACTTGAAAAATTTAAACTTTAAATGCCCAATAAACTCCAAATTCATAGGGTTCACTTCATAACTGACCCCGTCTTGATCTAACTGGCTCGCATTGAAAGACAATTCGACTTTAGGAGCGAAGGAGAAACGCTTTCCTAATCTTACATTGGTGAAGAGTCCAAAACGATATCCAAGTCCATTGGTTATGTCGGACCCATTTTCTCGATCGGAACTAAATGATAAATTGGATCGGTTGATTCCGGCATTAAATCCGAAAGTGATGATCTTTGCTTTTTCCTCTTCTTCTTGCCCAAAGGACGGCGTAAACACCATCGTTAATAAGGCTAAAACGACTACTTTTTTCATGGTTTATTCTACTTTGGTTAGGTAGTCGTCTATTTCATCGCGTTGTTTTAAAAGGTGTTCTATTAGAACGTTGAATTGAAGTGATTTATTTCAGTTTTAGGTTTTGTAAAGACTGGCTAATTTGCAATCTTTGTTGAACAAACAAGACATTATGACTTTAAAAGATACTATCAGTGCTGTCGAAGAGTTTCACACAGCCTTTAAAATAGGGAATAACTACGCTCCAACTACTGAGATTTCTGAGAAAGAGATCGAATTACGTCATCGTTTGATGCAAGAGGAAAATGAAGAATACCTTGAAGCAGCAAAAGAAGGTGATTTAGTTGAAGTTGCTGATGCATTGGGCGATATGCTCTATATTTTGTGTGGAACAATCTTAAAGCACGGAATGCAAGATAAAATTGTTGAGGTTTTTCAAGAGATTCAACGTTCTAACATGAGTAAGTTAGACAAGGAAGGAAATCCAATTTACCGTGAAGATGGAAAAGTGATGAAATCAGATCAATATTTCAGACCGGATATCAAGGCAATTTTGGAGAACTAAAAATCCGATTTCTCGATAGTTCGAATAATCGAGAAATCAAATAATCGGATAGTCAAATATGTTTAACCTTCGCGTTTACGGAATCATTATCAATGATCAGCAAGAAGTCTTGATCTCTGATGAGATGAAGTTTGGCAAAGCCATGACTAAGTTTCCAGGAGGAGGACTAGATTGGGGTGAAGGCTCCAAGGATGCTCTGAAGCGTGAAATTCTTGAGGAAATAGGATTAGATTCAGAAATCGGAGAATTGTTTTATGTGAACGATTTTTTTCAAGAATCTGCGTTCAGGAAAACGGAACAATTATTCAGTTTTTACTACTTCGTTTCTTACATTGACTTCGAACGAATTTCAACGGCGAAATACGAACGTCCACTCACGGAGGAAGGTGAGAAATTCAGATGGGTTCCGCTCATTGAAATATCAGAGGAGCTATTCACATTCCCAATCGATAAAATTGTTGCAACAAAATTGAAAAGTCTACAGACCAAATGATTTAGGGTCGACGCGCCTGTATTGATTTGGAAAGTACTTGCGTAAAATACCTGTGTAATAGTTGTAAGGCTTGTGGTGTTGGGCCATTGTCACCTTCTTGTACACAGACTTGTCCTCAAACACTCCATTCTTCCGTGGATGAGTTTTTAAAAACTCTCGATCATCCATTACACTTGGATCTTTCAATTCAAGCGGATATTCTGGTGGAAGTAACTCAGTGATATTTCCTACCTGAGAAAAATTGATTTCACCACTTGGTTTTGGCAGTGTGATATCGCCCATTTCCTCCCTAATTTGATTCTCTACGGAAGCTCCAAATTTAGAAGCGGTTGGTTTTAATTTATCTCCTAGCAATGCTTTCAACCCTTCCATAATGAGCTCTTGTTTATTCATTCCCTCTCTGTCTGTAACCATACTGATAAGGTTGTCACGCAAGAAAGTAGAATCGTTGTACGACATCGGTAATGTTGGCACAAAATCCGCTGGGTTGATGAACGAATAGCTCATTCCACGTGCGCAAAAATCACGATTGTACTCACGGGCAAATTCGTAATTCCCACTCATTGGCTGAGCAAAAGTGTATACTTTGAATTTGTTTTTAGCGCTAATTTCGTCAGAATGTTTTAGGGATGCAGCCAGCATTATAGCCAAAGCTCCTCCTTGACTGTGACCAGTGATCATTATGTTGTATACTCCTTGGCTGTTCAATTGAACAATTTGATCAATAATTTCATCGTGCATGTAAGCAAGACTTAAGGCAAAACCGCTATGTACAGATGCGGTTGGATCTGTCCCGTATTTGTACTGGTACGTGCGTTCTTGAATGGAAATCTCGCCCTGAATTGGAATTAAAGCCGAATACATGTTTTCCATCCAGCTGATCTTCTTTGCTGTTGATCCACGAAAATTGATGACACCAATGTTTCCTCCTTTTACGTAGACTTGAAATTTATTGTCCATTCCAAGTGTTGGAGAAGTGTATATGCGCTTGTATCCATTTGGAATAATGTCAGAATCGTCACCATACAATTCGAGGTAGGTATAGCTGTTGCAAAGCTGAATCATATCGCGCGCTTCTTCAGCTTTCATTCCGCTGGAAAGTTGTGCTTGAGAAGTATGGGCAACAAGAAGGATCGTTGAAAGAATTAGGAATAATTTCATGCGTTTGGTTTTGGAGATACTATTTAAACGTTTGTTTCTGTAAGATTATTTCATCAAAACTCCAGATGTTTCACGGAATCAAAAATACAATTACTGCACCAGAATTTTACGCACGGTAGAATCTTGGGCTATGCAACTTGCAATTCCCTGTTTGGTTGGTGCGGCCAGTTGTGAACGATATCCTGATGGATTGTCGTCTTCTCCCATTGGAATTCTCGATGCCGTTTCGACTTCAGTTTCCGCATTCTCTTCACCCGTAATGACCTGTACACATGCATCGTAAATAATATTCTTTGGGTCATCAAAATTTGGAGATTCATTGTCTGCTGGCTGCCATGCTATCGAATGAAAACTGAAATAGTGTTTTCCTTCCGATTCTAAACTCGCCATTGTGGTTGCGGTGTCTTTTATGCCTATTGCTCTAATCGTATTGATTTCAAAACGGTTCTTTTTAACTATTTCAGGATCACTATAATTGGTATCCGATGTATGCTGTAGTTTGCCTATACGTAAGTTACCACCAAGTACATTGGTAAGGGTAGATACGATCAATGAACAATCCACACAGTTGACTTTTTCTCCGAGGCCATTTCCGCCTTGAATGCGTTCTATGACCTTTGACAGGAAGAAGGTTGTTTCTTGGTTGTCGGTATCTTTAGAATAATGTGAATCTGGATGGTAGACAAACTTTCCGCAGTTGAACAACTCATCTGCTATTTTTTTTCCGGCCTCCTCAATTGTTTTGCTTCCGGATGCCCAGAGGCACGCTATGTATAGCGCTTCTGTCCAAATGGGTGAATCTGGTGATGAAGTTCCCCTCAGTTCTTTAAATGAGGAGGTAGACCATGGTGACTTCGGTCGATCAAGTGTTATAAAAATACGGTGTTGTGAAACATCAAAGGGAATCCAAGTCTTGTTCCAGACGGCTTCATCATCGGTAGATTTAGAAGACAAAGTACGGTAGTCCCAGCGCCATATGTTGTCATAAATCCCAACGCCCAATTCTGGGAATTTAGAACCCGAAACTTTAAAAGGAACATTGCTTCTTTTCCCTCTAAAGACTGACTGACCACTACTTCCAAAGAACACACGGGTCGGCTCAATCTCTCCCAAAGCATCTTTCCCAGCAAAGCGTTCAAATGCTTTTCTACTTAATTCATCGGGTAGGTTTGGTGTGGTATTGACTGCGCGAATCTGAACTGAGCCTTTGGGAGTCTTCTTATAAAAACGCGCCCAGACTTTTAACTGATCTTTTTCAACGGCCTCTTTTGCATCTGCAATAGAATATGCCGCATACGAAAAATGTTCAGGAACCCAAGAAAGTGTTGATGGCAGTAAGCTTAATGAACTGTTCGTGCAATCTGCTTCCTCATGATAAAAGTCGATGCTTTGCAGTGCAACAGAAAACACCTTTTTTTTCAGTTGTTTAATCATAGTAGTGGATAAAAGAAACTCCCTTCACCAATGGCGAAGAGAGTTTTCAAATGTTTGTGAGAAAATTTATGAGGAAAGATAGGCTGCTTTGCCATTCACATTGCCACATCTGACTCCAGTTTGGTCATCAAAACCTTCGTTGTCTCCATAGGTAGTCGAAATGTTAACAGTTCCTGATAAGGCCGTGTCTCCACTATCGGTAATGGTGATTTGTGTGCCTTCCGAATTTACATTGCCCGTGGCGCGACTACCAATACTGTTAATTTCCAATTTACTGTCTCGGGTGTTCCAATCTACTTCAACTACATCCCCTGAAGTTACTGTACCACCTGTTTTGTTCAATGCTGTTTGAATTCCAGTGGCATAATTGGTGGAGCCTCCGTTATTGTCAACGTCTATGGTTGCATCATCTTCTCCTACTGTTCCATTGATTACTGTTCCATGTCCTGGCATAATTGTCTATTTTAAAATAAACTCCCTTCACCAAAGGCAAAGAGAGTTTAAAGGTTACTTAATTAAAAATTTTATTCGCTCAAATAAGCAGCTTCACCATCTACGTTTGCGCAATATACACCTTCAGTTCCAGCCCAACCTTCATTCTCTCCGTGAGTAGAAGAAATATCTACTGTACCTGACAAGGCTGTATCTCCACTGCTAGTAATAGTTACTCGAGTACCCGAAGAGTTTACATCTCCCTTGGCCCGCGAACCAACGGCGGTTACCTCCAAGCCATTTCGTTCGTCCCAATCAACAGTAACTACGTCTCCACTGTTTACTGTACCGCCTGTAGAATTCAAGGCAGATTGCGTTCCTACTGCATAATTCGATGATTCGTTATTGTTGTCAATGCACAAAGAGATATCATCTTGTCCGTCTGATCCTGTTATTATTGCTCCATGTCCTGGCATAATTTAAAGTTTTTAAAGTGAGTAATAGTATTGAATTTCTAATGTAGCTATTTCATTTCAAGCGAGCAAATTATTACTATATTTCTACCTGCTAATCCAACCACCATGGAAATATTCAATACAATACGTTCTCTTAAACATTGGTTGACATTTAAACAACTGTTTTGTTTGACTCTTTTTTGGTGTTGGTCTGTCAGTGAGATTATGGCTCAACAAGGGCAGCCTTTTGTTACAAATTTTCCGCCTCTTTCGTATTCATCGAATGCCTACAACTCTAGTCCACAAAACTGGTGTATAGAGCAAGATATAAGCGGTAAAATCGTGGTCGCCAATACCTCTGGGATTCTTGTTTATGATGGGAAGGATTGGCAAATGATTCGGGAAACGGATGAAAAATTGTTCTATAAATTGGCGAAAGACGGCAATGGACGGATCTTGACCGGAGGTTTGGGAGATCTTGGTTTCTTAGAAGCCGATGAACAGGGAATTCTGCTGTATCACTCGTTACTCGACCAGTTGGATTCATTGGATCGTGACTTTGGTCGAATTACCAATGTTGTTGCTTTTGAAGGTGATGTCTTCTTTCGCTCCAAGAGCCATCTCATTCGGTATTCCAATGGTGAATTAAAAATCTGGAAACCAAAAGAAAATTTCTACAAGTTGGTGAGCAGTTCTGCTGGTCTGTTTGTTTCAGAAAGGTCCGAATGGTACCAAATACAAAATAATTCCTTGAACCTAATCATAACTTCACCTGAAGGGGCGCTCCCGAATTGGCGAGCAGTATTTCAAGGTCCAAAAGATACGCTGCTAGTTATTACTAAAAAAAAGGGGCTTTTCTATCTTCATGATGGGAGTCTCAGTGCAATTCCCATTGATATCGGGCCAATTACCATTAAAAATGCCTGCGAGATTACACCAACCAAAATAGCGTTAACCACTGACGAAATGGGTGTGGTGATTATTGATAACCACGGAACATTATTGGAGGTAATCAATGAATCAATGGGGTTGAACGGGAACGCTGCTATATTTCCATTGTACGCTGATGGGAACCTGTGGGTATCCATGAATTCCGGGATTAGCCAAATTGAATACCCTGTTAGCGTTTCAGTTCTAAATGAAGACAACGGTTTGAGCGGTTTTCCTATTAGTATGACACGATTTCAAGATCGCTTGTTTCTTGGCACCTATGAGGGTGCTTATTGGGTGGAAGGAGATCCATTGACGACACGAGGGAAGTTTGTTCCCCATGAGAACCAAATGGGACAAATCTTTGGGCTAACTCATGTAGGAAATAAGCTGGTGATTGCCAATTCTGAAGGGCTTAGCGTTGTAACTGATTTGGGTCATCACTACGAAATTGAAATACCGAACCAAGTCCCTTGTAGTGCATTGACCAATTCAATGAAATATGCTGATGTCATTTATGTGAGTTACAACAATAGTATTATACCTATTCGAATTGATAATAACTCTCATCAGGTATTAGCTGAAGAAATACTAGTGCCTCATCTTGTTTATACAATGCAAGAACTATCAAATGGTGATCTATGGGCTGCATTCGACGGCATTTCGCACATCGATTTCTCCGAAGGATTTGACGCGCCACGGGTTACTACGCTGGATAGTCTCAGTGGTTTGACAGAAGAAATGGGCTATATAGAAGTCTCAACTGTAGATGGGAAAGTACTTTTCGGAACTGAGCTTGGCGTGTACTCTTATAATCACAGTACCAAAAAACTGATTCCAGATCCTATTTTTGGGAAGCAATTTTGTGATGGTTCGCACATGGCGTACAACCTCACTGAAATGCGGAACGGTGACGTGTGGATTACCACCAACAACCAAACAGGACTTTTACGCAAGCAAGCAGACAATACATTTATCTATGATTCCCTACCCATTATTCGTGCACCGATTTCTGACGTTTGGGAAATTTATGAAGACGATGACAATGTGGTTTGGATCTGTGGAACTGAAGCAGTTGTGCGCTATGATCCTTCAGTAGAGTTTGATTACCATTCTTCGTACCGTTCATTTATCAGAAGTGTTGTGGTGAACGACACCAAAGAAATTTTTGCTGGGAATTATTCGGATGAAAACGGATTCCCAACCGTTGTGCAACCAGAAAACTACATTCCAACGCTTGAGTATGCAGAAAATGACATCACTTTTAAATTTGGCGCCGCTTATTACGCAACAGATACTGAGTTGGAGTTTAGTGTAATGCTTGAAGGGAGAGATGAGGCTTGGTCAAGTTGGAGAGAAGCAGTGGAGGTAAATTATACAAACCTTCCAGAAGGGGAGTATACTTTTAAAGTGCGTTCGAGAAACGTGTATGGAAATATCAGCGAAGAGTCAGCGTATTCCTTTGTGATTCTGCCGCCATGGTACCGCACAACTGCTGCATATAGTGTGTTTGTTTTGGGTGGACTCTTTCTCTTGTGGTTGATCGTGAAGTTGAATAGCCGACGCTTGATCCGTGAAAAGCGAATTCTAGAAGGAATAGTGACTGAAAGAACAGCAGAAGTACGCAAGCAGAAAGATGAAATAATAGAACAATCCAATCAGTTGCAAAATGCATATCAACGATTGCTTGAGCTCGACAGCTTTAAGGAAAGTATGACCTCAATGATTGTGCATGATTTGAAAAATCCATTGAACGCAATATTGAATACCGTATTGGATGAGGTTACTGAAGAGCAACTGATCCGTATTAAGCAGTCTGGTCGACAAATGCTTACGATGGTATTAAACATTTTGGATGTCTATAAATATGAGAACTCCGAAATGGAAGTGGATCAGGAACCTGTTGACATGTCGGAGCTAATGAAGGGCGCTGTTGAAGACGTTAAATACTTAGCGCATGAACAAAGCACGGAGATTCAAATTCACTTATCGCAATCTGCAACCGTATTAGGTGATCAGGAAGTGTTGGAAAGAATCCTAGTGAATTTATTGACGAACGCACTTAAGTACAGCCCTACAATGAGTATCGTTGAACTGAGGGGGAATATAGTCAAGGATAGGTTCAAAATAGAGGTGGTTGACCACGGAACGGGAATAGAAGCACAATATCTTGATTCGGTTTTTGATCAATTTAAGCAATTGAAAAGCGTTGATTCAGGCGGCATACGTTCTACGGGGCTTGGACTCACTTTTTGTAGAATGGCAACAGAGGCCCATCAGGGATCTATTGGTGTGGAGAGTGTGCATGGAAAGGGATCATGTTTTTGGCTTGAACTTCCAATAATGGATAACAGCACAATTGTGGATGTAGATGCTCCTATGACCAGTACGGCAAAGGCAAAATTGACACTCACCGCTGAAGCACAATCTTTCTTGAAACCGTATGCTGAGGAGTTGAACAAAATTCCATATTACAAGATAAGTACATTGCGTAAAACTGTTCAGGAGATTGTGGTTCCAGAGGGAATGACATCAGACGTAAACAAATGGATTCAGCAATTCACCGAGGCAGCTGCTTTGGCAAATCGTGACGTTATTAATAAACTTATTCAGGACATTCTAGATGAAGAAAGCGAAGAGCTATAAAATATTGGTGGTGGATGATAAGCCTGACAATTTGCGAACGCTCGTAGACCAGATGGAGAGAATGCACCTGAACATTCAGGCTTTGCAAGAGACAGATGCTAGAAATGCGTTTGAAATAGCTCAACTGGAAGTACCTGATTTAATTATTACCGATTGGGAAATGCCAGATATGAATGGAATTGAATTCATTGAAGCGCTTCAGATCAGTAAATATACACGAGAGATTCCCGTAATTATGTGTACAGGGATCATGACGTCTTCACTTAACTTGAAAACAGCGTTGGATGCTGGTGCCGTTGACTATATTAGAAAACCAGTCGACCCTCTGGAGTTTCAGGCCCGCGTTCTTTCGATGTTGCAATTGGGGGATTCATTTAAAACCATCCAGCAACAAATGAAACAGCTTGAATCTCAGAAACAAGAGATTGCTCAAGAAAAATTAAAATCGGATCATTTACTGGAAAATATTCTCCCAAAGGAAATCGCAAAGGAACTCAAGTTGAATGGTGTAGCCAAACCGCGTTCATTTGACAGTGTTACTGTTATGTTTACGGATTTTGTTGGGTTCACAAGTTATGCTGAGGGAACATCTCCCGAAGAACTAGTGCAAGAATTGAATGCGTGTTTTTGTGCATTTGATGAGATTGTATTGCGTCATGGTGTTGAAAAAATTAAAACAATCGGAGATGCATACATGTGTGCAGGTGGATTGCCCGTGTCCAATGATTCACACCCATTTGATGTTTACAAGGCCGCAAAAGAAATCGTGGACTTCATGGAGATCCGAAAAAAGCAACATATTGAGAATGGAACGGACTATTTGAACCTTCGCATTGGAATTCACACTGGACCTATAATCGCTGGAACTGTTGGAATCAATAAATTTCAATACGATATCTGGGGTGATACAGTTAATCTAGCATCACGCATCGAATCTAACGGAGAAGCAGGAAAAATCAATATCTCAGAATCGACGTATTTACTCATTAAGGAGAAGGTCAACTGCTCATACCGAGGAGAAATTGATGTTAAAGGAAAGGGAAAGCAAAAAATGTACTTCACCGACTAAAGTCAGAGATGATGAACTATGAATCTGAGTTATCTATCAATTCCTTTTGAGAACTTAATATATCCTGATACGTTTTAAAGTACTCGTCTTTGCTATTTGTGAATAATTCAGCATCCTTTTCAAAATCGTAACACATTTTTCGTTGCAGTGTACGAAACTCAAAATGCATCAAACCATATGTGCTGGCCTTATCGCTGTATTTGAAAAATGCCTCAATCGCAGTTAGAAAAGTAACCAATGTGCTTAATATTAAAATCACATGTCCTTCTGAAAGATGAAAACTGGAGACTGAAACGGATACTGGATCTGATTGCGTAGCATCCCAACCAGCAACAAGTGTAATAATAGCGCTCAGGACAAGTAGTGAAATTCGTGCAAAATTCTTCCAACGAGTATATCTTTCCTTTTTTCGAAAGATAAATGCAATTTGACTTTGGATCTCTTGATATAATCCGTCTTCTTCAGGGCATTTCATGTTTTTCGTGATTAGTTAGTTTAAAAATAATAATTATTGGAGATACTATATAAATGGGTTTAAAATCGAATTTATTTCATTTTAACAAGTTGAACTCGAACACTGAGGCTCTCGAATTGTGAGGTATAAATTCATCATTCATCACTTCTATTTCATTTGAGTTTCTCATTCTCTTTGTGTCGAGTTGCATCCCGTTTACTCTTCTTTTCTAAATTTTTAGTCATCGCTTCTTCAAGATCAATACCCGTTTGATTGGCAAGACAGACTAAGACAAATAAAACATCAGCCATTTCTTCTCCAAGGTCTTTGTCTTTATCGCTTTCCTTTTCACTTTGCTCACCATAGCGCCGAGCCATGATGCGCGCGATTTCACCCACTTCCTCCATCAGTATAACAGTGTTCGTCATTTCGTCGAAATAGCGCACGCCATACTCATTGATCCAATTGTCAACTGTTTTTTGAACTTGCTTTAACTCCATGATTTATTCTTTTCCTCCAAACATAAAATTCAACCCCAATGCATGGAAATTGCTTTTGTCAAGAATGCTAGCTCCAAAAGAGTAATCCAATTGGATATTGTCCTTAAGTAAGAACATAAATCCTGCGTCGAAATCTAAGTATGTTGAGCCGTTAAAATTTGGGGTCGTTGTATTTCGATATCCACCATAGACTTCAGCAAATAAACTTATACGAGATGTAATAGTATGAGAATAGATCAATGAAAGATCAACAGAGTGGGATTCATAAGACGTTGGTCGTGTTGAGTAAGTGAAGCCTACATTGTACCCCAAGGAATTGTTTTCATTGAGATTGTGATTTACCGCCAATGTCCCTGTTCCACTGAAATACGTGTTCTCTATTTCTGGAACCTGGGCATGGACTAAAAATGCTATTTGAGTATTCCCGTCAGGTTTGTTAAGCAATTGAGCCTTCATTCCCAACACGAAATTGGACAAAGAAGCATTCGAACCAAAAGTTGAAGAATGTAATTCAATTCCATTGATCAATCGTAGCTCAAAATTTTTGCCAAGTCCCACTCTAAACAAGATACTTGGAAGTTGGAAATCATTCACTGAATTACTGGTATTGCGAGTTCTAGTGTATTGAAATCTACTTTCAATTTGAAAAACACCCTGCCCTACGGTTGTAGCTCCGGCAGAAACTGATGGAGCATCCGTACTAATTGTTTGTCCAAAAGAAAAGTATGCACTTAGAAGAACAATAGTAGTTGTTAGTAATCTCATAATATAGGTTTGAGGTGCGACTTAGGTTGGACTAATCACGATTTTTTGAGTCGATCCAGATTGTTACCGGACCATCGTTGATTAAAGCAACTTTCATATCAGCACCAAATTCTCCTGTTTGTACGTCAGAATTGCTCACAAGTTTCAGTTGTTCAACAAAGTACTCATACAGGGGGATTGCAACGTCAGGTTTTGCAGCATTGATATAGCTCGGTCGATTGCCCTTTTTAGTTGATGCATGTAAGGTGAATTGGCTGATCACAAGAAATTTTCCATTTACATCTGCTGAGGATAAGTTCATTTTTCCTTCTGCATCATTGAAAATTCTCAAGCCAATTATTTTTTGGACTAACCAGTTTGCGTCACTTTGATCATCGTCTTGTCCAACACCTAGCAACACAACCATCCCATGATCGATAGCACCATTGATTTTGTCATCTATGGTCACGGAAGCATCTTTCGCACGTTGAATTAAAACTCTCATGCAAAATCATTTTTACGATGAATGTCGTTTTCATCTTCCTCCATTAATTGAGTATACGTATGGTAACGACTCTCGTCCAGTTTGCCAGCTTCAACAGCCGCTTTAACTGCACATTTGGGTTCGTTCATATGCTGACAGTTATTGAATTTACAATCGGCCATCAATGCTCTCATTTCAGGGAAATAATGCGAAATAACTGCTTTATCCATGTCAACAATTCCAAAAGCTCGTATGCCGGGAGTATCAACGATGTAACCGCCAGAAGCTAGTTTATGCATTTCTGCGAATGTAGTAGTGTGCTTTCCTTGCTTGTGCGCATCTGATATTGCTCCTGTTTTCAAATCCAAAGAAGGATCCAAAGCATTGACCAAAGTACTTTTTCCAACACCGCTATGACCTGAAATCATAACCTGATTCCCTTTGATTTCTTCTTTTAAGAAGTCAACACTTTTAGGATCAGTTGCAGATATTTTATAAGACGGATAACCAATGCGTCCGTACATGAATGCCAATGCGTCTATGTATTCCATGTCGTCCTCAGAGCACACATCTACTTTATTAAATAGAAGAGTTGTTGGAATTCGAAATGATTCTGCTGACACCAAAAAACGATCAATAAATGCCAAATGCGTAACGGGAGAATGAATGGTCACTAACAAATAAGCTTGATCAATATTTGCGGCTAAAATCTGTTGTTGCTTGCTAAGATTTGTCGATTTACGGACTATATAATTGTGTCTTTTTTCAAAGTCTTCAATTAATCGGTTTCCTTCTTCGTCGATAGTGTCATTGAGAAGAACGATGTCTCCAACAGCTATTGGATTAGTCGTTTTAAGTTCATCTAGGCGCATTTTTCCACGGATTCGGCATTTCACCAATGATCCATCGTTGAGTTCAACGTCGTACCACTTACCTGTAGATTTTAATACTTTACCTTTCTCAAACATTTCGGCAAAGGTAGTTAATCCAAGTAGATCATGCCCTTTTTGATTCGGTATCCAATTAGCTCATGACAATCTACATTGTTACCATAAAAGACTCCAGGAGTCCAATGTCCATTTTCTACGAGAAATTTTTCAATCAAAGCCCCTAATTCAGCATGTTTATCGGTAATTCCTGAACTAGTTCCAATGATTTCACCTTCGCAGTTAAGATCAATGCTCATAACCACGCCTTTTGCTTTCAATTTGGGATGTTCTTCCAAGTATGATCTTAATTCAGTGTCCATCTTTGCAATTAAATCAGCTTCTGAAATATCGCATTTTGGTTGTTCCTGTTCTTCAAGTCCACTGAAAAGAGAATACAACGTTTCTCCACACATACCTTCGATTGGTTCATCCATTTGAACGGTTGCATAAAACTGCGCATTTGAACTAAAACTGAGAATTATTAGAAATGCAAAAAATGTAACCTTTTTCATATGTGTAATTTATTGATGTGAGTGCTTTCCGTTTACATCTAAAGATAAAAGAAATCACTAAATTCGCTTATTCAAAACTGTACATATGTCAATCGAGGTTAAAAACCTATTCAAGTATTACGGAACCCAAGCAGCAGTGAAGGATATTTCTTTCAAAGTGAACAGTGGTGAGATCGTTGGTTTTCTTGGTCCAAACGGAGCAGGGAAGTCAACTACAATGAAAGTAATTACTGGATTTATTTCTGCGACTTCAGGAAGTGTTGAGGTATGTGGAATGCCTGTAACGGTTAGCTCTTTGAATACAAAACGTATAATTGGTTACTTGCCGGAGCACAATCCTTTGTACTTAGATATGTACGTGAAGGAGTACCTTACTTTTATTGCAAAAATCTACAAGATTGATAACATAAAAGAGCGCGTAGAAGAAATGATCAAATTGGTCGGATTGGAAGTGGAGCAAAAGAAGAGAATTGGTGAATTATCCAAAGGGTATAGACAACGTGTTGGATTAGCTCAAGCGATAATTCATGACCCTGACGTTTTAATATTGGATGAGCCTACATCAGGTCTTGATCCAAATCAATTGTCGGAAATTCGTGAATTGATCAAAACGATTGGAAAGGAAAAAACGGTGATGCTTTCGACACACATTATGCAGGAAGTAGAAGCAATTTGCGATCGTGTTGTTATTATCAATAAAGGGGAAATTGTTGCTGATGAAATGGTAGCTGATCTTCATATTGACACAAAAATTCAAATTGTATACGTTGAATTTGAAGGGAACATAACGAAGAATCAATTAAAAAATATTCCAGCCGTAAGTAAAGTCGATCAAGCGAAAAAAGGCTGGTTACTAGAATCGAAGGAAACCGGAGATTTGCGAAAGGTTGTGGCCCAATTTGCTCAGGATAATGACTTACTAGTATTGACGTTGAAGACAAGAGAAAAATCACTTGAAGAAGTATTCAAGAGTCTGACGAAATAATTAAATATGCCAAAGAATTTTATTGAAGAATTGACGTGGAGAGGAATGATCCACGACATGATGCCTGGAACGGAAGAAGCGTTGAACAAACAAGTGAGTGCGGGATATATTGGATTTGATCCAACTGCTGATTCATTGCATATTGGAAGCTTGGTGCAAATCATGATCCTCGTGCATTTCCAAAGATCAGGACATAAGCCTTTTGCTTTGGTTGGCGGAGCAACTGGAATGGTAGGTGATCCATCGGGTAAATCTGATGAAAGAAATTTATTAGATTCTGAAACATTGAATCACAATGTTGATTGCGTACGAAAGCAATTGGAGCAGTTTCTAGATTTCGATTGTGGTGAGAATTCAGCAGAAATGGTGAACAACTACGATTGGTTCAAAGACATGAATTTTTTGGATTTCATTCGAGATACGGGGAAGCATATTACAGTGAATTATATGATGGCCAAGGATTCGGTAAAGTCGCGCTTGGAAACAGGTTTGTCTTTCACTGAATTCTCTTATCAATTGGTTCAAGGATACGATTTCTACCATTTGAATAAGCATAAAAACTGTATCGTTCAATTGGGTGGATCTGACCAATGGGGGAATATTGTAACGGGTACTGAGTTGATTCGCCGTAAAGGTGGTGGAGAGGCTTATGCTGTAACAACGCCATTGATAAAGAAGGCCGACGGAACAAAATTCGGTAAAACAGAAGGTGGAAATGTTTGGTTGGATGCCAAAAGAACATCGCCGTACGAATTCTACCAATACTGGTTAAACTCATCAGATCAAGACGCTGAAAACTATATCAAAATCTTCACCTTGAAAGGAAAAGAAGAAATTGAAGCGTTGATAGCCGAGCATAATGAATCTCCACATATGAGAGTTTTACAAAAGGCATTGGCTGCGGATATCACTGAACGTGTACATGGTGCAGATGCTTTGAAAGGAGCTAAAGCCGTAACTAATCTCATTTTCGGTAAGGCAACACCGGAAGAAGTTAAATCATTAGCACCAGCAGATTTTGAGGCAATGAAGGGTGCTTTTAAGTACGCTACACTTTCTCGAAGTGAAATGGATGCTGGTTTGGGAATCATTGACGCCTTAGGAGCGAAAACAGGATTCTTGTCTTCAAATGGCGAAGCTAGACGGGAACTGAAAGGAAATGCGATCTCAGTAAATAAAGAAAAGGTTGATGATCAATTCTCTATTACAGAAGATGTATTGATCAATAATAAGTACGTACTTCTAAGCAAGGGTAAGAAGAACAATTACCTATTGGTGATAGAGTAAATTCAGTTTGTTAGCTGTTAGCTTGTCAGATTTCAGAGAATTAGATTGTCTGACTTCTGACTTCTAACCATCTAAGTTCTTGCTTTCTTATTCTTTCACAATTCGTATCATCCCAATATCACCAAAGCGAATAATGTAACTTCCAGGAGTTAACTCATGCATATTGATCATTTGATTTTCATCAAGTTCACCTTTCATTAGTACTCTACCTGTTGCATCAATAATTTCGTAGGATGAGAGTATAATCTCATTCCCATCAATCCAAATTGTTCCAGTAGTTGGATTTGGATGGACAGTGAAGCCAAGTGAACTTAATTCGTCAAGTCCAATTGTGGTAATAACTGTACAAGTACTGATGTCTGAACAACCACCTGCTGTAATTTCTACCGCGTACGATCCATTAGCCGTTGGTGTAAATACTTGTCCTGTCTCTCCGTTGATTGGTGCGTTACCATCATTGCAATCTACCCATTGATAAGTAGCTCCACCTTGACTGGCTGTGAGAACAGTGTTTAATTCACTAACGGTATTATCAATAGCAGTGATGATTGTAATATTTGTTGTGATCGTACTGTCACACCCTGCTGCTGACGTTAAATTTGAAGTGTGAGATTCGTCTACTAGAATATTAGTAGATGCTGTTCCATCTGGATATGTATGATTATCCCCAACACATAATGATATCTCATCAGTGATTGAGTAGATATCATTGAATGTAACATTCGTGATAATGATAGAGTCACATCCTGCGGTACTGGTTAAATTGCTTGTATGTGTGGTCGAAGCTGTAATTGACTCTGTACTTCCATCTGGATAAGTTATAGAAGTAAACCCACAAACACTTATGTTTTCAGAACCATTGAAAGGATCATTAACTGTTAAATTTGATGTAATGGTACTATCACATCCAGTTGAAGAAACAAGGTTTGAAACATGTGATTCGTCATTGGTAATATTTGTTGATGCAGTTCCGTCAGGATATGTATAACTGTCCCCTGAACAGATGTTAACATCGTCGGTCATGACATATGCTGTAACAACTGTTAGGTTGGTCGTTACTGTAGAGTCACAACCATTAACTGTTGTCACATTAGATACGTGTGATTCATTCGCTGTCACATTTGTTGAAGTCGATCCATCTGGGTAGGTGTAATTTGCTCCAGAGCAAAGATCTTGATTATCAGTTACGTTGTATGTAGCTCCCACTGTCACGTTAGTCACGACTGTTGAGTCGCATCCATTAACCGTCGCTAAACTACTAGTGTGTGCTGTATTAGCCGTAATAACCTCGGAAGATCCATCTGGATACATAACTGTAGTACCAGGACACGCCGTTACCGATTCATTTGAATTGTAGATAGGATTTACGGTAAGGTTGGAAGTAATTATACTGTCACAACCAGCCGCTGAGGTCAAATTCGAAATATGCGTTTCATTTGCTGTAATGTTTGTTGAAGTCGATCCGTCAGGATAGGTGTAATTTGAGCCACTACAGATTGATGGGGACGTTGAAAGATTGTAGTCAGGAGCGACATTAATATTTGAAGTAATTATACTGTCACACCCATTTAATGAGATTAGGTTAGAGACATGTGTTTCGTTGGCAACAACATTGGTTACAGTTGTTCCATCAGGATATGTGTAATTTTCACCCGAGCAGACGTTCTCATTTTGTGTCATATTATAAGCTGTGACAACTGTTAAGTTAGTCGTTACTGTAGAGTCACAACCGTTAACTGTTGTGACGTTAGATATGTGTGATTCATTCGCCGTCACATTTGTTGAAGTCGATCCATCTGGGTACGTGTAATTTGTTCCAGAGCAAAGATCTTGATTATCAGTTACATTGTATGTAGCTCCTACCGTCACGTTAGTCAAGACTGTTGAGTCGCATCCATTAATCGTCGTTAAACTACTAGTGTGTGTTGTATTAGCCGTAATAACTTCGGAAGTCCCATCTGGATATACAACTGTTGTACCAGGGCACGTTGTTACCGATTCATTTAAATTGAAGATAGGGTTTACGGTAAGGTTGGAAGTAATTATACTGTCACAACCAGTCGCTGAGGTCAAATTCGAAATATGCGTTTCATTTGCTGTAATGTTTGTTGAAGTCGATCCGTCAGGATAGGTGTAATTTGAGCCACTACAGATTGATGCGGACTCCGAAAGATTGTAGTCAGGAGCGACAGTGATATTTGAAGTAATTATACTATCACAACCAGTAGATGAAGTCAGACTGGAAACATGTGATTCACTCACAGAAATGTTTGTAGAGACCATTCCATCGGGGTAGGTGTAGTTATCACCAGAGCAAATATTAACATCATCAGTGATAGCATATGCCGCAACAACATTCAAACTTGTTGTAATAATTGAATCACAGCCGCCTGCAGTCGTAAGGTTGGAAACGTGCGATTCGTTCGCCGTTACATTTGTTGAAGTTGATCCATCTGGGTAGACGTAATTTGCTCCAGCGCATATATCTTGATTATCAGTTATGTTGAATATTGCTCCCACAGTCACATTAGTCATGATTGTTGAGTCGCAGCCATTCATTGTAGTTAAACTGCTTGTGTGAGATGTATTAGCCGTAATAACCTCGGAAGATCCATCTGGATACACAACTGTTGTACCTGGACAAACGGTCGCCGATTCATTTGAATTGTAGATAGGATTTACGGTAAGATTGGAAGTGATTATACTATCACAACCAGCCACTGAGGTCAAATTCGAAATATGCGTTTCATTTGCCGTAATGTTTGTTGAAGTCGATCCATCAGGGTACGTGTAATTTGAGCCACTACAGATTGATGCAGCATCTGAAAGGTTGTAATCAGGAGCTACCGAAAGATTAGAAGTAACAATACTATCACATCCATTTGAAGAAATTAAATTCGAAACGTGAGTTTCATTTGCCAGTATATTTGTTGATGTTGCTCCATCCGGATAGGTGTAATTCCCACCTGAACATATACTAGGATTATCTACGAGATTGTACGCTGTAATCACAGTTAAATTCGTAGTAACCGTTGAGTCACATCCATTTATTGCTGATAAGTTCGATACGTGAGATTCATTCACCGTTACATTTGTAGATGTCGCTCCATCTGGATACATAAAATTTGCTCCAGAGCAAAGATCTTGATTATCCGTAACACTGTAGATAGTTCCTACAGTTACTGTAGTCATGATTGTTGAGTCACATCCAGCTACTGATGTCAAACTACTTAAATGTGTAGTGTTTGCTGTAATTACCTCCGATGATCCATCAGGATAAGTAATTGAAGCACCTTGACAAATAGTCGCTGCTTCATTTGAATTGTAGATAGGGTTTACCGTAAGGTTGGAAGTAATTATACTGTCGCAACCAGCCGCTGAGATCAAATTGGAAACATGCGTTTCATTTGCCGTAATGTTTGTGGAAGTGCTACCATCAGGGTAAGTGAAATCATTACCACTACAAACGGAAACCGCATCATTAAGATTGTAATCTGGTGTGACAGTAAGATTCGAAGTTACTATACTGTCGCATCCATTTGAAGATGTCAAATTGGAGACATGTGTTTCACTCGCTACCACATTGGTCACGGTTGTTCCATCAGGATAAGTGAAATTATCTCCAGAACATATTAGCGGATTATCTACTTCGTTATATGCAGTAACAACCGTAATCGTACTTGTTTCGATTGGACTTGTACATCCACTTAGTGTATACTCCACAGTATAAGCTGTAGTTACCAATGGTGAAACATCAATAGACGCTGTAACCTCTCCCGTTGGCATCCACAAATATGTACCACCACCTACTGAAGGAGTAGCTACTAATGTTGTTGTTTGCCCCAAGCAAATGGAGCTGCTTGTTGTTAATCCAACAGCAGGTCCCACTCCAACGGTTACAGTTCCAACATCCATACTTGTACATCCCAGATATGAGTACGTTACAGTATAATCAGTTGTCGTACCAGGGTTTACAGAAATACTTCCTGTTGTTTCACCACCAGGTGACCATAGAAATGTTCCACCTACATCAGAAGGCGTTGCCGTTAAGGTAACAGGGCCAGCACCACAAAGTGATTCATCATTTACCGATACGGTTGCTCCATTGGTAACTTCGATATCCATATCTTGTGTGGTACATCCAATTGCATTACATGCCTGTAATGACACGGTATATGTCCCTGGGCTTGTCCAGCAGATATTCAATGGGTCTTGATCTGTTGAGGTAGGGGTACTGGATCCTGGGAATGTCCAGTTCCATGAAGTTGGTCCGTTTGTACTGTTGTCAACGAAGTCAATGCACCCAGAACCACATAAGGTTGTACTGGAAGGGGTCATCCATGCCACGGGTGGAGAAGTCGCTGGTTCATACCATTGGGCAATATAATTCATAGGATTTCCTTCAGCCTGTGTATAGGCACCTCCAGCAAAGAAAATTCCGTTCCATGTTGTTGCTGCTTTGACATATTCATCTATTCCGGACGCATCAAACCCTAGCCCCATTGCGCTCCAATTGGTTCCATCCCATTTGGCAATTTTATTGGCGGGAGTTCCACCGGCATCGGTGAAATAACCACCTGCGATAATGTCTCCATTGTATTCATGTATTGCTCTACAATATTCATTTAATCCTGTACCTAGTGATGTCCAATCAGAACCATCATACATAGCAATTCCGCCCATATCAAAATCCTGAACACCTACGTTTCCATCAATCAATTCAGGGAATTCTCCTCCCATGTATAAGTTTCCGTCATTTGGATTTACGTATAGCACCCGAACCGATTCGTTCACTCCACCTACTAAATCAACACCACTATTTCCACCAGTCCATCCAGCTGTGTTTGGGTCATATTTTACAACACCATCATGCGATCCAGTGCCACCAACATTATTGAAATCTCCACCAACCCATAATTCTCCTTCAAATTCAGTCATACAACGAATATCGTTGCTAAAACTTCCTATTGGCCCAACGGATTCCCAAATTGTTCCATTCCATTTTGCAATTCTTGCGACTGGAACTCCATCCGCTTGCGTCATATCTCCACCTATGACGAGTTCATTATTCCAAACAGTACACGTGAGAACATCATTGTTTACACCATTGCCCAAAGGCGACCATGAAACACCGTCCCATACGGCAACCCCGTTACATCCAACGCAGGGTTGAAAATTATTCCAAAAATCTCCTACGACTACTAGTTTACCATCCCAAACTACACCCGCTCTGGCTACAATTCCTACACCGCCAGCAAGACAGCTCCAAGAAGTTCCATCCCAAGTGGCAACTCTATCGCAAGGATTATTGTTAAAACTTCCGAGGTCTACCAATAAACCATTCCAAGTAAGTAAGCCATGCGTACTATTACTTTGATTGCCTGGACCTACGGCTTGCCATGATTGGGAAATACCTTGATAACTGAAAAATAGTGTTGTAATGAGAAGTAAGAGTTTCATAGTAGTTTTTTAGCGTTCCTAAATTACGAAAACGAGTAAGAATAACATAGAATATTGCTATTCAATGTCAAAGACTCTTGAATTCTTAAAAAAGTTGCCTTAAATTTGGGACTAATAATCTACCTTCCATAGAAACAACCCATGAGCAGGGACAGATGTAGATGCTTCCCCTCGATCCTTTGCTTCCAAAATTGCAGAAATATCAGCAGGCTCAAGTTTTCCTACGCCAACATCGACGAGTGTCCCTACGGTTGCTCTAACCATGTTTCGCAAGAATCTATCAGCAGTGATTTCGAAATATATTTCTGTATCAGATTCTACAATCCACTCGGCTTTAGTTACTACGCAAATGTTGGTTTTAGTGTCTGTATTTACTTTTGAAAAGGAAGTAAAGTCTTTGCTGCCAATCATTAATTTAGCTGCTTCATTCATTTTTTCTACATCAAGTGCTTGAATCAAATGCCAACTTTGATCTTGTTTGAAGGGATTCTTCATCCTGTGAATAAAGTAACGATAGGTTCTCGACGTTGCATGAAATCGAGCATGTGCTTCATGTTCAACTTCTTTGATCTTGAATATTGCAATGGACTCGGGCAACATGCTGTTCAACTTATACATGTATTTTTCAGGATGTTCAATTGAAGGTAAATCAACATGCAAAATGAATTGATGTGCATGAACACCAGTGTCAGTTCTTCCGCAACCTACTACCTTGACTTCTTTATTAGAGTTTAACTTTGAAAGCGCTTCTTCGACAACCTGCTGTACAGAAATATCGTTGGGTTGACGTTGCCACCCAAAATATTCAGTTCCATTGTACGCTAATTCTATAAAATACCGTTGCACAGCTCAAAGATAATAGAATGTTGTCGCAAAGAAAAAGCGCCCTTCCGAAAATTCAGAAATGAGCGCTTTCAATTATTGGTTTAAATTACTGCTTTGGAAAAACGAAATCTGTCATGTCTACTTCGTAGATGTCAATACTTGATTTCTGACCAACAATTTCGTATCCAGCCATAAATGCTTTTTTCATTTCGGCATAATACGTAAAGTGAGTATCGTTATTTACAGAGTTAATTCCATTTCCAAGGTTGATAGGCGTTCCCCAACCGTCTCCTAAATTTTCAACAACATAAACATCCAATCCTCCCATTCCAGTATGTCCATCTGAACTGAAGAATAAGTAACGACCATCAGGTGTTATGTATGGTGTTGTTTCACGACCTCGTGTATTAACTGTCATTGGAAGTGGTTTTGCCTCTCCCCAAGACTTTTCTCCCAAACGGTGAACAACATAAATATCTGTTGAACTTCTTTCCCCTTTTCGGTCCGATACAAAGTACATCGTTTGAGCATCTGCGGTCAAAGTTGCTGAACCTTCAAAGAATGAAGTGTTGATTGATTTATTTTTGATGATTTTAGGAGTGTTCCATGTTTTCTTGTCACTCAGCTTCAATTCACAAAGATCTGATCCACGAGTCGTTTTCTTCATTCCAGAAGCAGTGGTATTCAATGTCATCACACCGTAAAGACCATCAGGAGAAATGTAATTCAAAGCATCAAATCCAACAGAATTAATTTTTCCTAAATCATTGGTTACATCGTCCCATTCTAGCATGTCATCGTCCCAAGTAGCTCTATACGTATCTTCAAAGAAGCGCTGATCATCTGGGTTCATTCCTCCTCCAGTCGTATTACTTCTTCGACCAACGAAATACATTGTTTTTCCATCGCCAGCTATGATTGCATTGTAATCGTCGTACCCAGAGTTAATTGTTCCTTCAGCACGCACCTTTTTAAATTTAGCCTCTGTCTTTAATTGTTCCAAAGCAAAATTACATTCATCAACGTGGTGCTGCACCAATAGTTCATTCGAACGAATCTTAGATAGTTTTTTCAAGGCCATTTGGTAATTCACCAAAGCGGAATCAATTTCTCCAACTCGATGATAAGCTTGTGCCAATGAGAAATATATTTCATCATTCACTTTATCTCCTCCCAAAGCAACGGCTTTTTGAGCGTATTGTAATGCGTATCCATAACTATTCATACGGTAGTGACATTTTCCAATCCAATACGCAGCTCTCCAACTATTAGGATCTTTCACACCCGCTTCTCTGAACTTAATCAAAGCATCTTTAATTTTTCCTGCACCGTACATTGTCTTTCCTTGCTCAATAATAACAAGTGCAGCAGCTTTGTCAACCACACTTGTAGTTGTGTCCGGTGGAACAGGAAGGTTTTCATGTCCATAAGAAACACTTGCAATTACTACAAAAAGAAGTGATAAGGTGATCTGAAATAGTTTGTTCATCATGATGATTTTTATTAATACAACCCCGCTGTAAGCAAAAGTTATGCAAAAGAATATAAAAATGGGAAATTTTGACCAGAAACCTTGATTTAATTATCCACTTTTTTCGAGTACACGTTTGATTTTAAATCGACTAAATCATTCATGGCAATGGTTGCGGCAATAATTGCAACGATTGGAGCAGCAGATGCGCAGAGCCATAACAACAAGTGAAATAAGAGTCTACCGATAAAAGCGAGTGGTGCTTCGCTGAAATTTGACCAGTCGAATAATGCACCTACGTCAACAGGAACTAAGATCAATAAAGAATAGATACAGCCGATACCAATGGCTAGACCTCTGTGTTTTCGCACAAATACAATGCTTTCGTCAATATTCAATCTTCTACGTTCGTTGATGTAATCTAAGAATGCAAAACCATAATAGAAGAATCCGATTACAAAGGTGAGGTAGAATATTGGTGAAGATTTTGGGTTTTCCCAACCGAGGAAGGAAACCACTAGAATTATCATGAAAAAGAAATATTCCCACATCAGATTTCTCACAACAATGCGCATTGCTCGTTTTACATCTTTCAACAATTGTTTAAATTCAAAAGGATACGTATT
This sequence comes from Crocinitomicaceae bacterium, assembly GCA_033791225.1. Classification (GTDB taxonomy): domain Bacteria; phylum Bacteroidota; class Bacteroidia; order Flavobacteriales_D; family Crocinitomicaceae; genus UBA4466. The sequence goes on along the minus strand of JASJHD010000004.1, from coordinate 158,377 downwards.
ACCAGTCAAGATTTTTTCAGTCTTCATGCTCAAGTGCGAGATCAAGGGTGAAAGAAGGATGACTACCAGGTATTTAGCGAATTTCATCAGCAATATTGCAATGGCAATTTCCAGCATTACATAAATTAAATGCCAAACGATCTCATTCATGTTTTCAACATCTGGAGCGACATAATGTTGTTGAATCATTGCTCCAATCTGGTAAATCACAATCATTAAAATTGCGGGAATGATGAGGTACCAATACAGTTTATGTTCAATCATGAATTTCACCGCCTTAACGTACGACTTGATTCCAAAAAAGAAATTGCGAAAAAACTGCATGCTCAAAATTAATCAAAGGAATTTCAAATCGGTTATTTCACAAGGCTTTTGTATCTTTGGCTTTTGCTTTTTTTAACCTTTAAGGGACATAAAACATGAATTTCAGTAGTTTAACGGCCATTACACCAGTTGATGGAAGATATCAGAGTAAGACAAGTGAGTTACAACCGTATTTTTCCGAGTTTGGATTAATAAAGTACCGCGTAATAGTGGAAGTAGAGTACTTTATTGCAATGGTGGAAAGTGGAGTTAAACCCTTGGCTGATTTCCCGAAAGAAAAATATGTGGACTTAAGAGCAATGTGTACGAACTTTTCTGAAGCAGATGCACAAATCATTAAGGATACAGAGAAGATTACGAATCACGATGTAAAAGCCGTTGAATACTTCGTAAAGGACAAAATGAGTGCATTGGGCTTGGACAATTACCTTGAGTTTGTGCATTTCGGATTAACTTCTCAGGATATCAATAACACATCTATTCCATTGTCTTTGAAAGAAGCGATTGAAGAGCAATATTTACCATTATTAGATCGATTGATTGCTCAACTGGAAACATATAGCAAGGCATGGAAAGACATTCCAATGTTGGCCAAAACACACGGACAACCTGCTTCACCAACTCGTTTAGGAAAAGAAATTCAGGTATTTGTGGAGCGTTTGAATGTGCAACGTGCGCAAATGATTGGAGTGCCTCATTCGGCTAAGTTCGGTGGTGCAACAGGAAACTTTAACGCACATCATGTTGCTTTTGAAGGTGATGACTGGGTTGGATTTGCGAATAATTTCGTGAATAACATCCTAGGTTTATCAAGAAGCCAGACAACGACACAAATTGAGCACTACGATAATATAGCTGCAATGTTTGATGTATTGAAACGTATCAACACCATCGTAATGGATTTGGACAGAGATATGTGGACGTACATTTCTATGGAATACTTTAAGCAAAAATTAAAGGAAGGAGAAGTAGGTTCTTCAGCGATGCCACATAAAGTTAACCCGATTGATTTTGAGAATTCAGAAGGTAATATCGGAATTGCGAATGCACTTTTTGAACACTTATCAGCAAAACTTCCTGTTTCAAGATTGCAAAGAGATTTGACTGATTCTACCGTTTTAAGAACTATTGGAATGCCAATGGCTCATACTTTTATAGCGTTTAAGTCTACACTGAAGGGACTAGAGAAATTGCTATTGAACGAAGCAGCATTTGAAGCAGATCTGGAAAAAAATTGGGCAGTTGTTGCAGAAGCACTTCAGACGATATTGAGAAGAGAAGGTTTCCCGAAACCATATGAAGCTTTGAAAGGCTTAACTCGAAAGAATGAAGCCGTGACTAAGCAAACAGTTCACGATTTCGTTGATACTTTGGATGTTTCTTCCGATCTTAAAGCGGAATTGAAGAAAATTACCCCTCAGAATTATACTGGGATTCAATTGGTGAAGTAATCATTGGATCGTCATTTGTAAGAAGGAGCAATAAAAAGTAAATGATAAAAACCCTCTCTCTTTTAATTGTTTGTCTGCTGTCGCTGACCTCTATGGCGCAGCAATATGATGTTGAGTGGAGTGGATTGGAGCGTTCCAAAGGAAGGCTTATATACCTCTTACCGAGTGATTCAAATGAGTTTTATGCCTTGCGTTGGTCTGGAGGTCAACTATTTGGTACTTATCAAGTGTCTCGACATAAAGATTTAAAGCTGGTGAGTTCAGCCAGATTACAATTGTATGCCAACAACAGTATCGCAAATTTTGAAGGAGCTCGAGTAATCGGTGGGCAGTTTGTTGTTTTTCTCTCAGACAAACATGATGGTAAGAACAATTTGTACATGAAGCGTTATGACGATGACTTAAAGCTCATTGATCAGGCAATTCTTTTAGCTTCCTATGATTTAGATCGAAACATGGGGAAAGGTTCTTTTGACATAAGAATGTCATCCAATAAAGAATTTTTTGCTGTTGTGTGGGAGATAAAGGGCAAGAAGGATGCACGAAACATTTACGGATTTAAAATTTTTGATACTCAATTGAATGTGATCAATGAAGGGGAGTATCCTGTTCCTTTTGATAGAGACTTATCAAAAATTCACTCGCACCATATCTCTAACTCGGGAGATTACTTCCTAGCCTTAACTGAGTATGAAGAAAAGGAAAGAAAGGTGTTTCAGCGCATGCGATTAAAATATAAGGCTTTGCATATTTTCCATATTGCCGAAGATGGCTTGCTTGATTATGAATTGGATCTTGGGGGGAAACGAGTGGAAGCAATGGCTATGACATCCAATGACAGCAATGTGTTCATTCTCACTGGGATTTACGGTGAAATGGAAGAGCAGGGGGTTTCAGGAGTATTTCATCAGCGTGTTGATTTAAGCACAGGAAAGAAGCTAGATGAGGGATTCATGGAGTTCGAAGAAGACTTTATCACTGAAGGTTGGTCTGATAGAGCAGTGAAACGTGCTGAGCGAAGAGCTGACCAAGGAAAAGGAGATCCACAATTGTATAACTATCAAATGAGAGAAATTACGATTTTGCCGGATGGTAGTATCGTTGGTACAATGGAACAATATTACGTTCAGGTAAGATCATTTAGCAATGTACGTACCGGACAATCGTCAAATACCTATTACTATTATTACAATGATATTATTGCGTATAAAATTGGCACTGATTCAAAGTTTGGTTGGGTACAAAAAATTAGAAAGTCACAAGTTTCGGCAAATGACGGTGGTCCTTTTAGTAGCTATGAAACCTTCATTGATAATGGACAGGTTCATTTCATCTTTAACGATAATGTCAAGAACTTCGATGAGAATGGAAATTTTATAGATGTGGACAGGTTACACGTTTCGAATTATGGACGAAAGAATAACGTCGTAGCGCTAGCTTCGATAGATTTGGAAACTGGTGAAACAGAACGAAAACCCTTTTTTGGCAGAACAGAAATAGAAGCATTGGCGGTGCCTAAATTATTCAATGTGAATTATCCAGAGGCGCACATCTTACTCTATGCAATTTGGGGAAAGAAAGAAAAAATAGGGTTCTTAAACCTTAATCATTAACGCGAGATTCGCTGCTTTAAATTGCTCTTTTCCTCACGACTGAACTTGTATTCATCAAGATTACGCAATTTTTTATCCAACAAATGATCGATCTTTTTACTATCACGTAAATAACAGCGGCACGCTCTGCACATCGCAACATGGAGACGAATTCCAAGACGATCCTTCCCAGAAAGACGCTCAAAATTTGAGCGTTCAATATCCTGTGTAGTATCTTGGCAATTCTTCATGTATCAAGTTTGTTTTGGAGGCAATCGCGTAAAAGCAATTTGGTTCGGTGAACGATTACCCACAAGTTAGAAGGGGTAATGTCGAAATCATTACAAATTTGATCACTTTCTTTTTCTTCCAAGTATTTTGAGCTCATAATTCCTCTCCACTTGTCTGGAAGAGTGTTTAAGCATTCTTGAAGTTCAGACATGGTCTCTTCATGCGTCATTTGATCTTCAATGTTCTGAATACTTGTATTTGGAGCTTTGTCTTCAATCCAGTGACCGAATTTATCATCCTGATTAAAGAATGATGAAATTGGATCTGTATAGCGTGTTTCAGCTTTTCTCCAATGGTCAATTATTTTACGATTGAGGATACTGGTAAGCCATGTACGTAATTTACTACGTTGCTCAAACGTGTCAAGCTTAGTCAATGCAGATACAAATGTATCTTGAACCAAATCCTTCGCTAAGTCAATGTCTCGTAATTTAGACATCGCAAAGGAGAGTAGGTAGTCGCTATGCTCTTCTACCAGTTGGTCTCTATCTATTTCGTCTCCTTCTTTGATATGAACTTAGTTTTAAATCGTTTTACAAAAGTAAAAAGCAAAAGCAATAATGAAACAAAACCTAAGCTTCTTCCTAAAACATTTCCATAGGTCGAATAAAAGGTCACTTCCTTATTGAGGTTTACAGTTTGTCTTATTGACGTAGCAACCCACCATTTGGTTTGTTTCAATACATCACCACGCTGGTTAATAAAACAGCTTATGCCAGTATTGGCGGATCGAACCACCCAACGTCTGTTTTCTATCGCCCGCAATCGTGAGAAACTCATATGCTGTTTATATCCTGGAGTATCTCTCCACCAACCATCATTCGTTGCTACACAAATTAATTCGGCACCTTGACGGCACTGTTGTGTTACCCATTCTCCATAAACAGATTCATAACAGACAACTGGGGCAAAAGCAAAATTTTCTGTGTAAAGAATTTTGGGTGATTCTTCAACTCCTAGTGTACCGGAAATACCACCTGCATCAATTGCCAAACTCTCCAGAAAAGGAAATGTTTCTGAAAATGGAAGTACTTCGACTCCAGGAACCAATTTAGATTTATGGACAAAAGAGGGTTCATCATTTTCATCGATTAATAGCGATGCGTTGTATTTTTCATACCAATAAGGACTTCCTTGCATCGGCCTCGAAGCTCTGGAGTACTTTTCATCGTAGATTCTATTGGTAGAAGCACCAATGTACCATGGTGCATTATTTAGCTGATGTTTGTGGTCTACTAAAAAATGATAAAATGGCTGCTTCTTAATATCAAGCTCGTTGAATGGTTGACTAATTGCCGTTTCAGGCGCTACAATTAGACCAGTATTATCAGTTGCTTTTCTTTCTGCCAACTCAACCAAAGTGTTCAGTTGATCTTGAAACATGTCTGGATCAAATTTTTCATCGTAAGGGTCGATGTTAGGTTGTAATGCAACAACTTCAAGAGGCTCTCCGACTTCCTCGTAGGAGAAATACATACTGAGAGAAATTGTCATTGGGATTACAAAGAACAATCCTGCTAACCATATCAGCGGAGTTTGAATTTTCCAAGTTTCTTTTTTGAGATAAACATTTTGAACTATTCTGAATAGAAGAAGGTTAATTACCAATACCCACAATGTTCCGCCTAGAATTCCAGTATAAGAATACCATTGTACCCATGAAGGAACTATGCTGAAGTTGTTACCTATACTTAACCAAGTCCAAGAGGCTTCCCAATTATGATGAAAATGTTCAAATCCAATCCAGTAGATGAGCAAGGCCAGATATCCTTCTTTGTTGCCAACGTATTTCTTTGTGAGATGAAAACCGTAAAAGGTCACAGCCATTAAGAGACTATTAAGCAAAAAAGCCATAGCAGCACCTCCAGCACTTGCATACAGCACCCACCATGTTGATCCTAAATTGAAAATAATAAAAGTAATGTAGGCATGAATTAGCACTTTTCCTGAACGGTAATTTTGATTGGCTATGTCACCTTCTACTAGCAACAAAGGGATCCATGAAATGAATACGATTGGAGTCAGACTACCTGTGTACGGAAAAGCGATAATCATCAACATTCCTGAAAGGATGCTTAATAAGTAACGCTGTGTACGGGTTAATTTAGTCACGGCATAAAAATAGCCTAAAAAATGAATTCAATTGAGTTCTGGAACTTATTCTTCTTCGTTCAGATTTAACTGGATTTGCTCTAAACCAGTTTCTAGCATTGGGCCGTGTTCAGCATCGACGTCTTTAAAGATGTACAAGAAGTTCCAGGGATATGAAATTTCACCTTTTATACCCCAAGTAATAGAAGTTGTAGCCGAATTTTCATTTGGTTGAAGACTAAAGAACATCACTCGTGTCATTTCTCTTGGCTCAGTGTATTCCAAGTTGAATTCGATACGTTTGTTTTCCTCTAGAAGAGTAATGGTTTCTGTTCCATTGCCGATTAGATCGGACGTCGAATCCCACCCATATGTTGCTCCAACAGTTCCGTCTGTATTAGAGACTGATCCTTTAATCCTGTTTCCAGCTTGCTCTGGGTGAAAATAATACTCTTGATTTTGGAGGAGCCTCAAGTAATCATAGGCTTGATCTACAGGAACTTCTACAGTTATACTTCGACTCACCTCAAATTCCTTCTTGACGAACAGCGCTAATATTAAAAATAGAGCAGTAGCCATTATTAAAAGTATAGCAACTTTTTTAAGGAATTTCATGGGCGTAGCAGAATTTGTGTTCATATTAATATACGAAAAAAAAGAAGTGGACACAAAAAAAGGTCGGTTCAACTGGTGAACCGACCTTTGGGTATTTTAGTGAGCGACTGTTATTCGAAAATAATTGTCATCTCTACACGTCTGTTTTTCTGACGACCTTCTTTGGTGTCATTGGTAGCTACTGGATCAGTCTCACCGAAGTAAAGTGCTGACAATCGCTCAGCATCAATACCTTGCTCAACCATAAAGGCCTTCACTGCTTCAGCACGTTTCTTAGACAATACTAAGTTACCTTGCGCCGCACCCACGTTATCCGTGTGACCAGCAATCTGAAGTTTCCACTCTGGCTTCTTAACAAGCACTTCAGCCAACTCAGTCAATGAAGGAATAGACTCATCCTTAATGATGTCTTTACCAGTTTCGAACTCAAGGTTCTCAAAGGCAGTATTCAAGATCTCTAGAACTGCTTCTTCAATTTCTGGACATCCTTCATTAGCTACAGGACCAGGAGTGTTAGGACACTTATCATCTTTGTCCAATACTCCATCTCCATCAGTATCAGCCTCAGGACAACCATTGTTGCTCTTAGGACCTGGTAAATAAGGACAGTCATCATCTTTGTCAAGGATTCCGTCACCATCTGTATCTGGCCATGGACATCCATTGTTCTCTTGAGGTCCAAATTCTGTTGGACACTCATCGATGAAGTCAAATAGACCATCGCCATCCGTATCAGGACAACCGTTGTTTACAACAGGACCTGGAACTTCAGGACATGCATCTTCAGCATCAGTTATTCCATCACCATCTGTATCAGGACATCCTTTGAATTTCTCCAAACCTGGAGTGTCAGGACAGTCATCCTTAGGATCAATAATTTTATCGCCATCTCTATCTGGACAACCATTGAATTCAGCATCACCAGGTAAATCAGGACAAGAATCGTCTTTGTCTGGAATACCATCATTGTCTCTGTCTGGACAACCGTTGAATTCAATTAGACCTGGATCGTTAGGACAGTGATCATCAATATCCTTGATTCCATCACGGTCAGTATCAGGGCAACCTCTGAATTCCCATAAACCTTGAACAACTAAACAGCTGTCCAATTTATCTGAGACAAGGTCACCATCAATATCACTTGGGTGTCCATAAAGAATAGGAAGACGCAAACCAGCGTAAACCTCAGCTCCTTTAATTTTACCTGAGGCGAATAGTGTTCTGAAATCTGTAACACCAACAGTTAAAGGGCCTAATCGAAGTCCAACACCTGCCTTGAAGCCTGAATATGAATTGTATGAAATTGGAATACCAACTCCAGCCCAAGCGTAATCGAAGCTTGGTGTAACAGAAATTTGGTTAGGAGTTCTAACACGGTGTGGATTCTTTCTGCTTTGCAAGCTGATGTTACCCGTAACGTTTACATAAATCCATTTCCAAATGTTATAATCGAATTGTAGACTCAATGTAGTCGGTGCCCACATGAAGAATGTTTCTTCTTGGTCAGCTCCTTGAGTAATTGCGCCATTGTTTGTAATTAGACTATCAATTGATTGGTCAATTTCAATTAGATTATCATCTCCATCAAAAGCGTCTCTAAAGTCAAACAAAGCTGCATTGTTTACAGAGAAATCTTGGCTAACACCACCTTTATTGAAACTAATACCACCAATGTCCAACAATGAAATACCTGCACGAATCTTGTACTTGTCTTTATCTCTTCTCCAAAGATTCGTTTCACCATCCATATCGTATTTGTACTCCTTCCAATCTGGACGCCATTCGTACACATACCCAAGGTCTAGACCTAATCCCCAATTAGATGCAGATTTATAGTCAATTTCTACTTGTTGTTGCACGGGATCTCCTGTAAGAGGATCTAGTACTGTTTCCGTTTGCCCCATTTGATCCAAAATCCCTGTAGAGTGACCGTAAGAAAAGTCTCCGGATACAGATGTGAATACTGAATCATTGAGTACTTCATAATCGAAATTGTCAGTATGAATGTATGCAGCAGCATAACCCTCTAACCACTTAGCTTTTCCTCCTATTTTCATGAAGTGTTCACCATCATCTTTCAATACCTGAGAATATACTATTCCATATTCAGCCCAAGTCATATGGTTAAAGTCAAGCAACTCTTCATTGAATTGTTGTCCCCATAAACTCGTTGCATAAGTAACCTCGTCAGTAGAATCTCTCAAGAAATCCATTTCCAATAGCATGGCTAACTTAGGATCAACATCGCTAAGATTAGTGACAGATCTGATTCTACCTGTAAATCCAACAGCAATCTTTCGATTGATATGAAACATGAAGTTTAAAACATCAACCTGCACGTTATTGTATAAGCCAATTGTCTTTGTACTTGTTAGATCATAATTTCTTATTAAATAATTGTCTTCAACTACACTAACAGTATCTCCATTGGAATCTACTTCTAACTGCCAATCATTGTATGAATTGGTTCCACCGAGAATTGTACTGTACGTTGGATCTCCTTCGTCGGTCGCTCCAGTAACATCTCCTTTAAAAGACTTTGTCCACCATTTAGGCATACCACTTGGGTCAAAATGTGCTCCATTTGTCCAAGCTCCAACGTTGAAACTTGCCAAATTAATATCCACCTTAAAACGGCCATCAACAAAACTTGCTGGGTTTAAATCAGTTCCCATAACACCTGCATAGTTGCTTTGGAGGACTCCTAAATAATTTTGAGAGGTTCCGTAAAAGGACAATCCAATTACGAGAAGCGTTAAGATTCGCTTTAATGATTTCATGCTAGAGTAGTTTTTTAGTTATTCAAAATATTGAACTATATATTGATCTACAACTGCCGAGATGATCAAGTTGCTTCCAGTAGAATTGATAACAACTTTGGTCTGACCTTCCAGCGGTGTTTGAGACATCAATGCACCATCCAATCCATACAAATATACATTATTCTCAAGACCATCAATTACTGCTATGACAGTTTTACCTGAATTAATGGTGTGAATGAATACATCTTCAACCTCATTGAATGGTAATTTTATCTGACTAAAGGGAATTCCTTCCGAATTAAGAAGGTGAATTTCATTGGCTGATTGAACAATAATAGTAACCGTTTTATTATCGCTTACAACGTCAATCAATTTTGCACGTTCAAAATTCATAAACTCGAAGATGGTTCCTTTCTGATCAACCTTTACCAAGCGTTTATCTCTCAGTCCGAACTGAATAAGCTCATTTGGAATTTTTACTGGAATACACGACGTCGGCATTTGAAATTCTCTGTGCATTTCATTTTTATCCATGTTGTACATCGCGAACTGGGCACCATTTGTAAATCCAGCAAATAATTTCCCTTGACTGGCCCATACGTCTATTTGCCGATCAATGTTAATGTTGGAAGAGATAATATTCAATTCTCGTCCTTTTGAATCGAAGTGCATCACCTTGTTTTCATCATTGGCTAGAAGGAAGAAACTTTTGCCTTTCCAACGGTAGAATTTAACTTCGTTTGTCGCGTCTTGTTCTAAATCAATTGGGAACCCTGAGTGGTAATTACCAGCGAGATCAATTAAATGTACCCCTGTCTCAGTATTGTATAATATGAATTTCTCCCCATTCTCATGCAAATCGATTATTTGAAGCTTTCCGATTGGACTTTCACCATTGGCTTGTTTCCAATCGACATCTCCATTTTTAAAACGTACTAATTCGCCATTCTTCCCAAGAGCAACAAGATTACCTTCTCCACTCAGTGTGACGAAATCACGTATGTCAAATCCACAATTAAAGGCAAGTGATTCTCGTTGAACAGTGTTTTCTGGAGATCGAACCGAAGGTGCTCCCATTAGCGTTTCAAGGATTTTTCCTCGGTAAACTGCCCTTGAATAAGATTTGTCTTCTGTAACAATACGTTCGGAAACACTACTTGGTAAAGCGCCATAAATCATCGCTCGTGAAGTTTGATCCAAGGCGATTGTATTTCCTAATTTGTAATCTGCTACAACACCGTCACACGCACTTTCACTTTCAGACAATACAACAAGATCTTCAAGATATTTTATATGATAGGATTTGCCACTCGAAGGAAAAGTAGCTGTAAGTGGAATATTAAAGATACTGGTATCGTATGTTTGGTTGATATCGTTTAGAATAAGAATTGGATCTTGACCCATGATGTAGTCGGTGATGATGACAGTGGAGCCATTGTATTCTAACTCAAGAAACCCATTCTGAATCCATTTGGACATAGGTCCTTGCACGAAGGTTGAATCTAACGTGCCATAATAATCACGTTCGTAGAAATGGTATGCGCTGAAGTTTTTAGTGACAGTACTGGCGAAAACTACTTCGTCTTTCACTTGATTTCCCTGTTCAATATTGTCATTATAGGTAACGTAATTTACTTGTCCATCAGCTTTGAAATAGATGTCGGAGACTGTTTCGACCGTATTTCCTGTTCCAAACTTAATGATTGATGCACTGGATTTTTTATCATACAAGTACTCCACTGGTGATTGATTCAATTCAATTTTCCCACTATGGATGTACAAGTTCTTTTTGTAGAATCTTCCTTCAAACTCATTGAATTCACCAAATTTGAATGAGTTCCCGTTGAAAGTGAGACCTGTATTTTGGTTACTCAATAAAACCCGAATATTTTCTTCTGTCCAGTTCTCAGTTTTTGTAAACATTGCATGAGAGCGAAGAGAACTTAAATATCCTGTTTCGTATTGATTGTCAGTGAATAATGCTTCCATTTCGGTCATTGGGGCCGTCATGAAATCTTCTAGTAAATAGAGATCTGTTTCTCCTGACCGATTGATGATCAATAATTGTCCATCTTGTTCACCAAACAAAAACTCTGGAGAGTAATTGTTGTTCTCACTCAGAATATCGGAACTGACGTATCCAATCCACGCAAGGCTTGCGAGTAGAATAATAGACAATAGAATTCTGTTAACCATCAGAGTTTGACTTTGCTTCAAAAGTACTTAGAATGAAGCGTACATCTTAGATTCTGAAGTTTAGAAATCAACAACGTTTTGTTTAATCAAATAGTGACGATTGATCCGCTGGCAGCAGGGTGAAAGTTCTACGGTGGTGTTTGCAATCGCCGTGCTCTAAAATTGCTCTTCGGTGTTTTTTTGTTGGATAGCCTTTGTTATTGATCCAATCGTACATAGGGAATTCATTGTGAATCTTTTTCATGTACTCGTCTCTGTAAGTTTTTGCGAGAATGGAAGCAGCCGCAATAGACAAGTATTTACCGTCTCCTTTGATGATGCAATCGTGTGAAATTTCTGGGTACGGATTAAATCGATTTCCGTCAATGAGTAATGAATCTGGTCGTTCTTTAAGTTGATCAACGGCGCGATGCATTGCCATGAAACTTGCATTTAAAATATTGATTTCATCAATTTCTTCTTGAAACACAAAACTTACCCCAAATGCTATGGCTTCTTTTTCAACGATAGGACGAAGGAGATTTCTTTTCGCTTCAGATAGTTTCTTTGAATCGTTGAGAATTTCATTTTTAAAATCTTTGGGGAGAATAACTGCAGCCGCAACTACCGGGCCCGCCAAACATCCTCTGCCTGCTTCGTCGCATCCAGCTTCGATAGAATTCCAATCTTTAAAAGACAAAAGCTTACTCATCGAATATAAAGTTGGCAAAAAAATTGTAGTTTAGCCTTGTACATGATACAACTTTTTAATTCTAAACATCGTCATGTATTAAAATAGCGAAAAATGAAAAGATTATTGTACACACTTGTTTTATTGGTTGGATTTGGTTCAGTTGCAATGGCGCAAGCAGATAGAAGAGCAAACATTACAATTTCTGAAGGAAATACAGAATTGTTGGCAAGTAAAACATCTGGAGAGTATACGTTTACACTTCCTGAAGGAATTACGGGTGAAGATGTAGCTAACAAATCAAAATATTACACGAGTTCTATGACGGTTGTTTTTGATGAAAGCACCCAAGTTGCTCAACTTACTATGGTTGATAATACAGTTCAATCACGTTACGTTATTCCACGGTTTTTAACTGCATGTGGAACACATAACATTCGTGTCGATGACACATTAATCACAATTGACGAATTTATCGAAGATTACCTGAAGTAATCTTCGCTCTTATTTAGAAGCCTTCTATCTTAACGATAGAGGGCTTTTTTTATGGATTGATTTTAAAGTATTCCCTGAGATCTTACGATATTTGCATGACTAAAAAACCTATTAATATGAAATCAATTACATTATTTGTGGCAACAGCGTTGCTACTAGTCTCATGCGGGTCTGCTGAACTTGGTGAGAGTTACGGTCCATTTGAAGTGAACGTTGATGACGCAATGAGCGTTGAAGAAATGTTGACTGCTTATGAAGGACAAACAGAAGAAATGGAATTTACCTTTGAAGGAACTTTGAAAGAAGTTTGTTCAAAGGCTGGCTGCTGGGTAAACATTGATAAAGGAAATGGAGAAACGTTCATGGTTCGCTTCAAGGATCACTTTACAATCCCTCCGGCAACTGAGATCGACAATGGTGCATATTTCCATGGTCTTGCGCATTGGGACACTGTTTCAGTTGAGTTGCTACAGCATTTTGCTGAGGATGCAGGAAAATCTGCAGAAGAAATTGCTTTAATCACTGAGCCAAAGTTTGAACTTGGGTTCGAAGCAGACGGAATTACTTTGAAGAAGTAGAAAATTAATTTTATTTGAGCGTGACTAACACTGTTAGTCACGCTTTTTTTATTCAATTAATTCGTTCTCAGAACCTTCTTTTGGGAGAGCATTTTGTGTTTCCTCAGCCTCTGATAGGGCAATTTTTTCTTTGATACTTCGATCAAGTAAAAAGCCAAGAACAATAGATATTATGACATAACTACCGAAGTAGTAGAGACCGAATAGCACGCTCGCATCCATTTCAACTCCAGTACTCATGTTTGCAAAACTTAAGAAGGCTAGAAAGGCACTCACAACAAATACGTCTGCCATACTCCATTTGGCTATGTAGCTCAACACTTTTCTGAATTTTTTCCAGCCCGTTATCGGGAACAACAGAATAATTAGCGTAAATATTAGCTTGATGGCTGGAATAATCACACTGAAAGTTCCAATGGCACTGGCCACTAGTTTGTTGTCATTTTGCCAAAGAAGTTTGATTACATCCATAATCCCTTTGTTTTGATAGTAGAAGTAGGTATAGCCTGGAAAGACTTTGTCAAAGCCAATTTCTGTGCTGGGGTCAAGTGTGAGGTATTGTTCACCTTCTTCAATCAAAGCTTGTGATGATTCTGCGATATCACCTCCAACAAATGGAATGTATTCGATGTAGCCAACGATCTCCTTCGTGAAATCACTTGCCTCACTTAAATAGTCCATCGCATCTTCAAAATAGGGGATGTCGCTTGGTTTGACATACACTTTGATGGTCATGTCCTCCTTGAAAGCTGCTATTTCTAGAATAGGATTTAAAACTCCTTCTCCAATTAAAGAAAAGCAGATAATAGAAAGTGCGAATGTGATTCCGAAATACAGCCGTCGTCTTGCGTAGATCACCATCATTATCACAAAAAATGCAAGGCAACTGTAGATTACATAGTAGCCATATCTTAACGCTTCTTGATAATGAGCTTCTGCTTCAACATTGACTGCGTCGAATGCTTCTTTCTTTTCTTCCCAAGCCGCTTCGCTGAAGACCCAATCTCTAAATGATAGAAGACGGTCGTTGAAGTTGAGAATTTTCACAATTTCATTTTTGCTTTCCTTGAATTTTCCAGATTCAGCTACACTTCGTGAAATAAAAAATCCTGCAACAATTAGAAAAACAATAGAAAGAAGAATGCCAGGTAAGACGTAACGATTTTTCATGTGAGGGTATTTCACACGAAAATAAACAAATTGCTCGTCTGTAAGTGTTTACAAAAGTTAAAAACAGTATGTATTTTCTTCTATTAATTTTGTCGCTATCAATTGTCGAGCTGCCTTTGGATTAAATGGTTGCGTTTTCGTGAAACGTTTCAAGCCCATTAACATCATCTTCAATTCGTCTCCTTCTGCAAAAGAATTCAAGGCATCTTTACCAGCTTTATTCATTTTATCAGCCACGTCATAGAAATAGGTCTTCACCATCGCAATTTGCTCCTGACAGTTTTCTTCACCTTTCAATTCAATCATTTGTTGCACACGGAGCAATGCTGATTCTGCCAAATATGTATAAATCGACATGTCTGCAATGTTCATCATGATCTCTTGTTCCTTGGCAAGGGTTTGCATCAGTTTTTGTACAGCAGAACCAGCCACCATCAAAATGGTCTTTTTAAATCCTTCCAAGTAGGTGATTTCATCTGCAAATGTTCCTTCGGGTTTGTCTCCAAAATCAGGAATGCTCATCAACTCGTTGGCTACTTGCATTGCAGGTCCCATCAAATCTAATTCACCTTTCATCGCTCTACGAAGAACCATTTCCACCGTAAGTAATCTGTTGATTTCGTTCGTTCCTTCAAATATTCGATTGATTCTAGCGTCTCGGTATCCGCGTTCAACAGATGATTCAGCTGAGTATCCCATTCCTCCGAAGATTTGTACAGCTTCATCTATAATGTAATCCAATGCTTCCGATCCTGCAACCTTCAATATAGCACATTCCGGTGCGAAGAGCTCAATTCCTTTGAGTGTAGCCTTTCCCTTGTCCATTCCTTCCGCTATGAAGCCTGCAATTGCATCGTCAATATTTTGTCCTGCTCGGTAAACGGCAGATTCCACAACAAATGTTTTAATAACTTGTTCGGCAAGTTTGAAACGAATTGCACCATATTTTGAAATTGAACGTCCGAATTGTTCACGCTCGTTGGCATAATTTACTGAAGAGGTAATGGCTTGTTTTCCTGCGCCCATTACTCCTGCGGCTAATTTAATTCGTCCAATATTCAAGATATTCAATGCGATTTTGAAACCGTTCTGTCGTTCTGACAGCATGTTCTCTACAGGAACTTTTACATTGTTAAAGAAGATTTGTCGGGTTGATGATCCTTTGATCCCCATTTTCTTCTCTTCCGGATTTAAGGTGATCCCCTCACTGTCTGCTTCTATAAGAAATGCAGTCAATTTTTCGTCATCATCTATTTTTGCAAAGACGGTAAATAGATTTGCAAATCCAGCATTGGTGATCCACATTTTTTGTCCACTGATGCTATAATATGTACCATCTTCACTGAGTACGGCTTTCGTTTTGCCTGAGTTGGCATCTGATCCCGATCCTGGTTCAGTTAAGCAGTATGCCGCTTTCCACTCACCAGAAGCGAGTTTTGGTATGAACTTTTGCTTTTGTTCATCATTTCCATAGTAGAGCAGGGGTAAAGTTCCGATGCCCGTGTGTGCTCCATAGGCTACTGAGAATGAGAATCCCATTGCTAACCTTTCCGTAGCTAATAAGGACGTTTTGAAATCAACACCCATTCCTCCCAGATCCTCCGGCACTGACATTCCAAGAAGTCCTAATTCTCCGGCTTTTTCCATTATGGATGGCATTAAGCCTTCTTCCATTGTGTCAATACGTTCAATGTGAGGAACAACTTCGGTTGTAATGAAATCATCACACATATCAGAAATCATACGTTGTTCTTCCGTCCAGTTTTCAGGAATAAAAATTGATGAGGGTTCTGTGTTGCGGATGATAAATTCACCGCCTTTAATTGGTTTTTGGTCAGACATTCTTTTTCTTAATAAGTGAACAATACCGCTAATTTAACAAAATATTAAGTACTATGCATGCATATTATATATGATTTTTGTCACTTTTCGAAGAAAGTGTTTACTTTTAGAACCTATCTCATTGATTTTTTGAAAATATTCACATCTATAGCGCTCATTTTACAGTTGTTCTTTGTTTTTGGACAGAACGACAACATGATTAATGGTGTCAGTCTAGTATCGACCAAAGAACTGTTGGATAGTAGTCAATTGACACCAGTAGTTTCACTCAATGCTAACTGGACTGCTGTCATTCCTTATGCCTTCTTGGCGAATGAACATAGACCTGACTTGGTATATGACATGGACGGTCAATGGATAGGCGAACGAATTCATGGCACCAGAGCTGCGATTTATTTATGTCGCCAAAATGGTTTAAAGGTCATGGTGAAACCACAGATATGGGTTGGAAGTGGAGGTTTTACGGGGCATATAGACATGAATTCAGATGCGGATTGGGAATTCTTTGAGATGAACTACCGAAAATTTATTTTGGCATTTGCTCAGGTGGCAGAAGAGGAGGGTGCAGAAATGTTTTGCATTGGAACTGAAATGAATAAATCTGCAAAAAAGCGACCTGAATTTTGGAGGCAATTGATAAAGGAAGTTCGGGAAATTTATTCAGGACAACTAACATACGCGGAGAACTGGGACTGTTATGACGACGTGAGCTTTTGGAATGAACTAGACTTTATTGGTGTGGACGCCTACTTTCCGTTAACGATTAAAAGTCGACCAACAAAAAAAGATCTTAGTAGTGGTTGGGAGCGATTGGAACTGGATTTGAGTCAATTTTGCAGTGATCTCAATATGCAAATGATTTTTACTGAGTACGGTTATAGAAGTATTTCGAACTGTGCACACAAACCGTGGAACTATAACATGAGAGGTAACTACAGCGAAGAAGCTCAAGTGAACGCATTGAATGCACTTTATAAAGTTATGTGGGACAAAGAATATTTCGCAGGAGGATTTTTGTGGAAGTGGCATCCTGATCATGAAAATGCTGGAGGGCGAGAAAATACTGCTTACACGGTTCAAAATAAAAAAGCAGAGATGCTTGTAAGGGAAGTCTACGGTCATTAATATCAAATGACATTCGATTTTCATATTATTCGAACTATCGAACTATCGAACTATCGAACTATCGAACTATCGAACTATCGAACTATCAACCCTCTACTTCGAAACAGCAATCTTCAAACGCTTACCTTTTACTTTCTCTCCATTAATTTTCTGTAGTACAGATTTAATTTTCGCTCGTTTAACAGCAACATAACAAGCTCTGTCCTGAACAGTAATCAAACCAATTTCACCTTTGCCTAAATCTCCTTTTTTGGACAGAAATCCAACAATGTCTATTTTGTTTACTTTGTCCTTTTTTCCTGCACTGAAGTAAAGTGTTTCCCATTCAGGCTCTACGGGTTCGCCAACCATAAGATTGAGATCGACAATTGATGGAGGAGTTTTGATGTACATTGGAAGTTGGTTGTTTTCTCCTTTGAACAAATATGAGTGGCCATGGGCTGACATACGGGCTGTTCTTCCTTTACGATGGGTGAAAGCGTCTTCACTTCCTGGGTACTGATAGTGAACAATGTGCATCACATCCGGAATGTCCAATCCTCTTGCTCCTAGATCCGTGCATACCAGAATTGTAGAACTCCCATTTCTAAACTTGATCAGTGCACGTTCGCGCTCATCTTGCTCCAGTCCGCCATGATAAAAAGTGCTTGTTACGCCCTGAGATTTTAGTTGGGTTGAAACATCTTCGCTGACTTCTCTATAGTTGCAAAAAACGATTGCTCGCTCATTGCCAAATGATTTCAATAATGTGCCTAAAGCTTCGACAATATCATAATCGTAGGCAACCAAATGCTCTTCAATTTTGATGACATCATCTTCCACAATTTTGTCTATCTCGTGATGTGCGTGCATGTTGAGGTAGTCAGGAATTCTCTCTAATCGTGTTGCTGAAGCAAGCACTTTGTTCTTTAGATGCTTAAGAGGCTGTGTTATGAAGTCCATGTCATTCTCGAAACCAAACTCTAGACATTTATCGAACTCATCGATTACGAGAAAGGAACAGAATTCAAGTTCATCTAGGTTTCTTCTGTCGATATGGTCAGCGATTCTTCCTGGAGTTCCAATAACCAAAGCAGGAGTTTCAGACAAGCTATTGCGTTCTGCTTTCATGGAATGTCCACCATAGCAGATTGTTGCTTTTAATCCAGTTTTCAAAGACCGAAATACATCTTCAATCTGAAGGCATAATTCTCGAGAAGGTGCTAATATTAATCCTTGAATCCCTGGTTTTGATGAATCAATTTGAGAGAGTAGTGATAAAAGAAAAGCCAAGGTTTTTCCAGAACCAGTTTTAGAATAGACCACTACATTCGGATGCTCTTGAACTGCTTCTACGGTTTCCGTTTGGACATCCATCATCGATGTGTGTCCGGCGTTGGTCAAATAGGTTTGTATGTCTTTCATGAATTAGAGTATTTCGATTACTCCAGCGGCACCTTGCCCTGTACCAACACACATAGTAACAACTCCGTATTTTTGATCTCGACGTTTAAGTTCATTCATCATTTGAACAGAAAGCTTTGCGCCAGTGCATCCCAGTGGATGTCCAAGTGCAACTGCTCCTCCATTTACATTAACGATATCAGAATTTAACCCAGCTTCGCGAATTACTGCAACGGATTGTGAAGCAAAGGCCTCGTTCAATTCAAATAAGGAAATATCGTTCATCTTCAAACCGGCAGCAGCAATTGCTTTTGGAATGGCATTGACCGGTCCAACACCCATGATTCTTGGTTCAACACCAACAACACTATAAGATGCTAGTCGCGCAATGGGTTCAAGGTTAAGTTCTTTTACCATCTCTTCGGACATCACTAAACAGAATGCTGCCCCGTCGGATGTTTGTGATGAATTTCCGGCTGTCACCGAGCCTCCATTTGCAAAAACAGGTCTTAATCTACCTAATCCTTCAAGTGTACTAGCTCGTGGTCCTTCATCTGTGTCAATAATGTAATTGCGCTCTTGGCGTTTTTCATTTTCATCTAAATAGATCTGATGTACGTTAATCGGTACGATATCGTCTTTAAATCGACCAGCCTTGATAGCTGCAATCGCTTTTTCATGAGAATGCAAAGCAAACTGATCCTGCTCTTCTCTTGAAACACCATACTGTTTTGCTACGGCTTCAGCAGTAAGCCCCATTCCCCAATACCAAGAAGGATTTTCCTTCCCTACTTTAGCATTTGGAACGATTCTCCAACCACCCATGGCCATAACTGACATGGATTCTACTCCTCCAGCAATGATACAATCGGCCATTCCAGCTTCAATTTTTGCTGTCGCAATCGCAATCGTCTCTAGTCCAGATGAACAATAACGGTTGACGGTCATTCCAGGAACTTTGTCCGTGTCTAATCCCATCAGTGAAATCATTCGTCCCACATTCAATCCTTGCTCTGCTTCTGGTGTTGCATTACCAACGATAACATCATCAATACGATCTTTGTCCAACTCAGGAACTTCCGACATGATGTGTTTAATTACATCAGCCGCTAAATCATCAGGGCGTGTGAACCGAAATCCACCCTTACCTGCTTTTCCAACAGCTGTTCTATATCCTTTTACTATATATGCTCTTTTCATTTTCTTGATTTTAGTTGATCTGACTGTCTGATAACCTAATGTCTAACAATCTAACATCTAACCTAATTCCTCAACACTTTCCCTTTCTTCACTATACTTTCTAGTCTTTCCAGTGTTTTTCTCTCAGTACACAATTCTAAAAATGCCTTGCGTTCTAGGTCCAATAAGTACTGTTCAGATACTACTGTGTTTTCCGAGAGATCTCCGCCACAAAGAACAAATCCAAGTTTCTCGGAAATGAGATTGTCGTGCTCGGACATGTAATTTCCTGAAAGCATCGTATTAGCTCCAACATAAACAATTCCTAATCCTTCCTGACCAATAACTGTGATGTTCTTTTCACGCTTTGGTGCGATATATCCTTCTTCAACCATTAACAGACAAGCTTCTTTCGCATGTGTCAACAGATGATCTCTGCTTACAACAACTTCATCTTGTCCTTCACGTAAATAGCCTAAGTCAAATGCTTCGTAGGCAGAGGTAGATACTTGGGCTTGTCCAATCGTCAAGAAACGATCGCGCATTCTATTGATCTTAATGTCTCCACTTTTCAATTCATCAGACAATCGTTTTGCAAATTCTTTTGATCCACCACCGCCAGGGATGAGACCTACACCGAATTCAACTAATCCCATATAAAGTTCGGCATGTGCAATAACTTTGTCAGCGTGCATTGAAAGTTCACATCCACCGCCGAGAGCCATGTTGTGAGGAGCTACGATAACTGGAATGTTCGAGTACCGTACCCTCATCATAGTATCTTGAAATGCTTTGACTGCAAAGTTGAGTTCGTCAAAATCTTGTTCAATTGCCATCATAAAGATCATGCCGACGTTGGCGCCTGCGGAAAAGTTTTGTCCGCCGTTTGAGATAACCAATCCACTATAATCTGTCTCAGCCAAATCAATTGCTTTGTTTATTCCTTCAATAACTCCACCACCAATGGTATTCATCTTTGTGTGAAATTCTACGTTCAGGATTCCGTCTCCCAAATCAACAATAGTCGTGTCGGAGTTACCCCATACTTTATTCTCGCTTCTCAAAGTGTCGAGAAGAACCAGATCTTCTGTTCCTGGAATTACCTGATAGCTTTTAGATGAGATGTCATAGAACAATTTTTGTCCCTTCTTCTTTTTGTAAAATTGGGTACAACCGGCTGCTTTCATTTCTGAAATCCATTCGGCAGCCTGTTTGCTTTCGTCTGCAATAAGTTTTAACCCTTGATCAAACCCAAGAATATCCCATGTTTCAAATGGTCCTAACTCCCAGCCAAATCCAGCTTTTAATGCATCGTCAATTTTGTAAACATCATCAGTGATTTCTGGAATTCTATTCGATACATAAGCGAACAATCCACCGAATATTTTTCGGTAAAACTCTCCAGCCTTGTCCATTCCCATCAACAGCATTTTTGTACGTTGATTCAAATCATCTATGGGCTTGGCCATGTCCAATGTAGGGAATTTTACTTTCGCCTTTTCGCCATATTCTAATGTCTCAAGGTCAAGCACAAGTATTTTACTTTTCCCGTTCTCATCCTTCACCTTTTTATAGAAACCTTGCTTTGATTTAGATCCTAGCCATCCTTTATCAACCATAGATGATATATAGCTTGGTAATTCAAAAAGTTCTTGCTCTTCGTCCTTTGGGCAATTATCCTTAATTCCATTGGCAACATGCACCAATGTGTCCAGTCCAACTACATCACATGTTCTGAATGTGGCAGATTTTGGCCTTCCAAGGATTGGACCTGAAAGCTTATCCACCTCCGCAACAGTCAATCCCATTTCATTCACAGCATGGAAAAGTGACATGATAGAGTATACACCAACTCTGTTAGCGATAAATGCAGGAGTATCTTTACACAGTACAGTCTTCTTACCTAAGTACCGACTTCCATAATCCATCAAGAAATCAACAACTGCTGGATCTGTTTCCGGCGATGGAATGATCTCCAATAATTGTAAATAACGTGGAGGGTTGAAAAAGTGGCTTCCACAAAAGTGTGCTTTGAAGTCTTCACTTCTACCATCAAGCATCATGTGGATTGGAATTCCAGAAGTGTTTGAAGTTATTAGAGTACCAGGTGTTCTGAACTTTTCAACGTTTTCAAAAACTTGTTGTTTGATGTCCAAACGCTCAATCACTACTTCTATGATCCAGTCACAATCCTTAATTCCTTGTAAGTCATCTTCGAAGTTACCAGTGGCAATTCTTTTGGCAAATGATTTACGATAAATGGGGGATGGATTAGATTTTAAAGCAAATTGAAGTGCTTCATCAACAATTTTATTTCTAAACTTTTTGGAGTCAATAGTGATTCCCTTTTTTTGATCGGCATCACTTAATTCTCTTGGTACGATATCTAACAAGAGAACCTCGCATCCGATGTTTGCAAAATGACAAGCGATTCGAGAACCCATAACTCCTGATCCTAAAACTGCAACTTTGCGAATGTGTCTGTTCATGTTAATCTTGTAATTTGGTCAATTCGATGTTTAATGTTTTGTCCAAGCGTTCTGCCACTTCGAAGAATGTCTTCAGTTTTCCTTTTGGAATAGTTGATAGCATATGCTCATTAAAGTCAAGAACTACATGTTTAGCAATTCTTCTTTTGTCAACACCATCTTGCGTCAGGAAGATCAAAACTTTACGTTTGTCAATTGCATCAGCCTGACGGCGAATGAGCCCTTTTTCTTCCATGGTTTTTAAGGTTCTCGACAAACTCGTAGGTTCCATTCCCATTTTTGGGCCTAACTGAGTGCTTGGAGTTCCAGTCTTATCAACGTTCAGTAAAATGAAGCCTATAGAAACCGTAAGTCCATATTCGTTCGCTTTTTGATTGTACAATCTAGACAACTTATGCCACAAATGTCTTACAACAAAGTCTATTAAATAGTCATTTTCTTCTTTTTCAGCCATATACTTCTCTTAATTACTGGTTAGAACAGTATAAAAGTATCAAAAAGTTTTATGCAGACATAATAAAATAGAAGAATATAGGGTTCGAGAAAACAAATAATGGAGTTGAGTGATCAAATCCTACCAGAGATCGCTTGAAATGTGTACTGTGCCTTTAAATTTGGAGACAATTTTGTCGTCTTCATCAAAAATGTCAACGTTATAAATCCCAATGGTTTTTCCACGATGAATTTCGGTGCATTTTGCTGTTAATAAGGTGTCCACTTTGACTGGCCGTAAATGTGAAATTGAGGTTTCAATGCTTACACATTTGTAGCCATAAGAATTTGACGCGAATGCGAGCGCTGAATCGGAAATTGAATAGGTGATTCCCCCATGGAGAATTTCAAAGCCGTTCAGCATTTCCTTTTTTGTTCTACAAGTAAGAATGCAATTGCCTTTATCAAGGTTAATAAGAGAAATATCCATCCATTCACTGAACAGATCACTGTCCAGCATTAAGTTGACTATTTCTTGCGGGGATTTCATTATTTGACTGATCTCCCCATAAGGGTGATCATTGCTGTCGTAACGATAAAAAGCTGAGTTGCTGTCTCATCATCCAAAGTCGAACCATCGTCGTCTTCAGTACTTACTTCCATCATGATAAAACGAATAAGCTCAGGCTGATCACAAAAGTCATTCATAATATCCTCTTGGTCCTTTTCGAAGTACTCATCGAGCATTCCAAAGAAAGGCTCTTCAAAAGCATCAATATCGTCATCTGTAATTTGATTCAATAAGAATTGTTCTTGTGAGAAGGTCTCAGAAATAAGACAATAGTAGTAAATCAAGAGTCCTTCAAGTTGCTCATTTTGATATTCAACTGCAGCCGACATCACATATCCAAGCAGTGTTTGTTGAGCTAAAGCGTACGTTTCTGCCAATTTTTCCAATCCATCTTCATCAAGGTTGTCAACCTTCTTAATGGCATTTTCTATACTTGCTACCGTAACGTGTTTCATTCTTGATTTTTTGTAAAAGTAGATGATTTTATTGTACTCTGGATGTGCCAAATGAAAAACATTTTGTTTGTACATTTGAAAGAAAAACCACAATGGCATTTTTCACCAAGGATTTTCTTGATTTTTTCATAGAGTTAGCGCCAAACAATCACAAAGATTGGTTCGATTTGAATCGAAAGCGCTATGAGGAAAGTGTACGTGAACCTTTCAAGAAATTCGTGGACCATATGATTCAAGAAATCGCAAAAAAGGACAAAGCGTTCAAAGGATTAGAAGCAAAGAACTGTATTTTTAGAATTAATCGTGACATTCGATTCTCAAAAGACAAGACGCCCTACAAGATGTTGGTTTCTGCTGTTGTTGCTCCTGAAGGAAAGAAATCGAGAGCGGTCAATGGTGTTTATTTCGAATTGGGACCTGAACATGTCCGCGTATACGGTGGTGTTTATGAAATTGATAAAGAGGATTTACTCATTGTGAGAGAAGCGATCGCTGAAGATCCGAAAAAGTTTAAAAAGATCTATTCGAGTAAGGCTTTTAAAGGGATGTACGGTGAGCTTCAAGGAGATAAAAACAAGATAATTCCAAAAGAATTGAGAGAGGCGGCAGGACAAGAGCCGCTCATTTACAATAAACAATGGTATTTTTATACCGAATTCGAACCGGAGGTAGTATTACAAGATGATTTAGATAAGATCATTTTGAACTGTTACAAAGTTGGACAACCAATGGAACGTTATTTTAATGAATTAATTAAACGATAATCATGATTAAACAGATTTTAGTTGTTGTAGCAGTATTGGTTGCAACCGTTTCATTTGGGCAAAGAAAAGAGCTCACTCTTGAAGATGCAGTTATGCAGCAATACCGAGATTTTTACCCTCAGTCCTTGGCAATGTTTCAATGGGTGCCAGATACTGATTGTTATACCTATTTAGAAGAGTACACAACCTTAATGAAGGCTTCTATGAGAAATACGGAAGCGAAAAAATTATTAACTATTCAAGAGTTGAATACAGCTTTAGGATCTGAGTTGTACTGGTTTTCAGGATTTGAATGGAAGGATGAAAACACATTTTGGGTAAACAATGGAACTAACTACTACAGCTACGATATCGTTGCCGAAGAAGGAAAAATGATTCACGGTGTAGATGATCAAGCCGAAAATGCAACATTCCATAATGGAACCGAAAACCTTGCATACACAAGAGACAACAACATATACATCCATTCAGGTTCAGGATTAAAAATAATCGTGACGGATTTTGAAGATGAGAATATTGTTTCTGGTCAAGCAATCGCACGAAGTGAATTCGGAATTACTGAAGGGTTGTTCTGGGCGCCTAACGGAAATTCTTTGGCATTCTATCAAAAAGATGAAACGAATGTGCACGATTATCCATTGTTAGACAATAGCACTACACCTGGTGAATTGAAATTAATCAAGTACCCAATGGCAGGACAAACTTCGGAGCGCGCAAAAGTTGGAATCTTCAATCTTGATACAAGATCTACAGTTTACTTTGAAGCAAGAGAAGGTGAAGAGAATTATTTGACAAATTTATCATGGACACCTGACAACAAGTTTGTGATCATTGCAGAAGTGAACAGAGATCAAAACCATATGTGGTTAAATGTATTTGACGCTGCGACTGGAAATTTTGTTCGCACATTGTTTGAAGAAACAAGCGATAAATGGATTGAGCCGGAACATCCAGCGTTTTTCCCATCTGCTACATCGAACAATTTTGTTTGGGTTTCAGAAAGAGATGGATTCAATAACTTGTATTACTACGATTTCAAAGGTGGACTCATCAAAAAATTGACTGAGCACACGTTTGTTGTGAAAGATATTATGGAGTACAATGCTGGGAAAATTTACTACACAACAACTGGAGAGAATCCACTTGAGACACAGGTGTATGCGGTTGACCTCAAGGGGAAAACGAGTATTCTAACACGTGCAAACGGTACGCATTCTGTTGAAATCTCTAGCGATGGGAAATATTTCCATGATCAATTCTCAAGTCATACCGTACCAAGTAGAGATTGGATCATTAACGCAAAAGGAAAAATTGTAAAAGAGTTGATGGAAGGCGAAAACCTTTTGGCTGATTATCAAATTGGCACTGCTGAGATTGGATCAATTGCTGCGAATGACCGAACAACATTGTACACACGTTTGATTAAGCCAAGCAATTTTGATTCGCGAAAGCAGTACCCAGTTTTGGTGTATGTATATGGTGGACCACACGCACAATTGATTACTGATTCTTGGCTGGACGGTGCAAGCCTTTGGATGTATTGGATGGCGGAACAAGGATACCTTGTTTATACTGTTGACAACAGAGGGTCGGCTGAACGAGGTTTTGAATTTGAATCTCAGATTCACCGTCAGTTAGGAAATGTTGAAATGGAAGATCAGCTTTCTGGAGTTGATTATTTGAAGAGCTTACCCTATGTTGATTCAAATAGAATGGCTGTACATGGCTGGTCATTTGGTGGGTTCATGACAACTTCTTTGATGTTGAGACATCCAGGGGTATTTACAACAGGAGTTGCTGGTGGACCAGTAACAGACTGGAAGTATTACGAAATCATGTATGGTGAACGATACATGGACCGCCCTGAAGAAAATCCAAAAGGATACGAAGAAGCTTCATTGATGACACACGCTGGAAATCTTGAAGGAGATTTACTCTTGATTCATGGAACAATTGATAACGTTGTTGTGATGCAACATAATCTTTCTTTGATTCAGAAGTTTGTGGAACTAGGAATTCAAATGGATTTCTTTCCTTATCCAATGCACGAGCACAATGTACGCGGAAAAGATCGAGTGCACTTGATGCAAAAAGTTTTGGATTATGTAATTGAGAACAATCAGTAATTAATTAATGGATCTTCTGGATGAGGTAAAGAGTAAGAAAGACGGACATATACGGAATATAACTACCGTAGTTCTCCTGCTTTGTGCAGTTCTCTTTTTTCTCACAGCAGTTTTCTTAATGATGAACCAGATTGAGTCTATTGTTGTTACAGGACCTGTAATTGGCGCGCTTGGACTAGCAATTAGCATTCTAGGAATTGTAAAAAAGCGCTGGACGACCATTGTAAATGGATGTCTGGTTGCAGTTGTTCCGGGACTTACTCTTCTTGGGATTTACATCCTAAGAATCGGCCCGAGAGAAGCAAAAGAAATCCTTCCACCTACTATTGGAATTTTTCTATTGGTCTATATTCCATGGACGATTTACCTTGTAGTTAAGGAATTTAAAGATGCTCGTTGATAATAAGAGATTTTTGGCCTTGAATCAGTATATTTGGACTCCGAAAAATTGATTGTAGATGGGAGCAACAGAAGCGAAATCAAAGAAGTCAAAGATGAAGACATCAAAAGAAATCTTATTGGAAGCCTTTAAGGTGATGTGTACTGCGAAAACTCTTGCCGAAAAGTACGAGGCGAACAAAGAGGTGACTTTTAAATATGTGCATGCGACATCGCGTGGACATGAGGCGATTCAGATCGCTTGTTCTATGCAATTGAAACGGCAAGATTGGGTCTCTCCTTATTACAGAGATGACAGCATGTTGTTGGGAATCGGAATTACGCCGTACGAATTAATGTTGCAAGTATTTGCAAAAAAGGACGATCCGTTTTCTGGAGGGCGAACATATTATTGTCACCCTTCTTTGAATAGAGACGATATGCCTAAGATTCCTCATCAATCTTCGGCAACGGGGATGCAAGCGATTCCTACAACAGGAGTTGCGATGGGAATTCAGTACAAGGAAATCACTGGACTGGCTGAAGACTTCAACGGTGAAAACCCTGTTGTTGTTTGTTCACTTGGTGATGCTTCATGTACAGAAGGCGAAGTTTCTGAGGCATTCCAAATGGCGGCGCTGAAGCAATATCCGATTATCTATTTAGTTCAGGACAACGGTTGGGATATTTCAGCAAAAGCGGAAGAAACAAGAGCACAAGATATTTCTCACTACGCAAGAGGGTTTAAAGGAATAGAAGTGCGTACAATTGATGGTAGTGACTTTGATGTTTCTTACCAAACGATGAAAGAAGTCGTGGATATTGTGCGTAAAGAGCGTAGACCGTTTATTGTACATGCAAAAGTTCCTTTACTTGGCCACCATACTTCTGGAGTTAGAAAGGAATGGTACCGAGATGATTTGGAGGAAGCGGCAACGCGGGACCCTTATCCGAAATTAAAAGACGCATGTCGGAGTGTCGGAATCGATGAGGCTGATTTGATCAATATTGAAGCTGAAACGCGATCATTGATCGATGACGAATACATAAAAGCATTAAGTAGTCCAGAACCAACAATTGATTCTGTTACTGATTTCATTTTTGCACCAACCCCAATTACTGAAGAAAAAGGGGAGCGCGAACCTAAAGGGAAAAAGAAGACTGTGATGGTTGATTCGGCTTTATTTGGCGTACGCGAACTAATGACGAAACATCCAGAAGCACTATTGTATGGGCAAGATGTCGGTGGACGTTTAGGGGGTGTTTTTAGAGAGGCGGCGACGCTTGCTCAACAGTTTGGAGACGATCGTGTATTCAACACGCCTATTCAAGAAGCATTTATTATTGGTTCAACTGTGGGAATGTCGGCAGTTGGATTAAAGCCATTTGTTGAGGTTCAATTTGCCGATTATATCTGGCCAGGATTGAATCAGTTGTTCACAGAGGTGAGCCGTTCGTATTATTTGTCGAATGGTAAATGGCCAGTGAGTTGTGTAATTCGTGTTCCTATTGGAGCTTATGGTTCTGGTGGTCCTTATCACTCTTCAAGCGTGGAGTCTATATTGACTAATATTCGCGGAATTAAGGTTGCGTACCCTTCAACAGGCGCCGATCTTAAAGGATTGATTAAATCTGCATATTATGACCCGAATCCTGTTGTCTTGTTAGAACACAAAGGATTGTATTGGTCAAAAATTAAAGGAACGGAAGGTGCAATGTCTATTGAGCCGGATGAAGATTATGTAATCCCATTTGGAAAAGCAAGAGTTGTTCAAGAGGCAAGTGAAGCTGCAATTGCTAGTGGAGAATCATGTGTCGTAATTACATACGGTCGCGGTGTTTATTGGACGATTGAGGCGGCTGAAAAACATGAAGGTAAAGTTGAGATTATTGACTTAAGAACCTTAAATCCGTTGGATACAGACATGATCAATGAAGTGGCACAACGCCACGGAAAGGTAATGCTAGTTACGGAAGAGTCCATTGAGGCTTCGTTTACCTTAGGATTGGCAGGAAGAATACAACGTGACAATTTTAACGCGTTGGATGCACCGGTTTCTATTGTTGGATCCGTTGATACCCCAGCAATTCCATTGAACTCACTTTTGGAAGCGGCCTTACTTCCAAATGCAGAAAAGGTAGAATCAGCTTTGGTTGATTTACTCGATTATTAATCCATCGTTTTTCTTAGAGAAAATCACAGGCGTTTACTATTAACAAAGCGTGGCGGATAACATTTCCACTCAGCGTAGAAAGGCGGGGTGTTATAGCCTAACTTTACTAGTTAAACGCGCGCAATGAAATTGAAGCAAGCTCATACGGTTAAGGAGATAGCAGATTTGTTAGGGTGTACCTTTGATGGGCCTGAAGATCATATGGTGGAAGGGTTGAATGAAATCCACCGAGTGGAAGCAGGCGATTTAATGTTTGTTGACCATCCGAAGTATTACGATAAAGCGCTTCGTAGTGCAGCAACAACTATCTTAATCGATCAGCAAGTTGAATGTCCAGAGGGCAAAGCATTGATCATTTCTGAAAAACCGTTTGACGATTACAATAAACTTACACGTCATTTCTCACCTTTTGTACCTCAAACGAGCAACGTAGGTGAGAACAGTGAAATTGATCCAAGTGCGATCATCTATCCAAATGTTATGATTGGTCACAATGTGAAAATTGGAAAGAACGTTGTGATATATGCAGGAGCCGTTATTGGTGACAACTCTACACTGGAGGAAAATGTTATTGTTGGACCGAATACTGTACTTGGGCATTATGCTTTTTATTACAAAAAGAAATCTACCGGCTTTGATAGATTGCACTCTTGTGGTGGTGTTCACTTAAAGAAAGATGTTGAGATTGGAGCGCTTTGCTCAATAGATGCCGGCGTATCCGCAACAACGGAAATAGGTGAAGGAACAAAAATCGATAATCAGGTACACATTGGGCATGACACCATTGTTGGTAAAGGATGTCTAATGGCTGCAAATGTTGGTTTGGCAGGATGCGTAATTGTGGAGGATAACGTTACGTTATGGGGTCAGGTTGGCTGTGCCAGTGACGTAGTAATAGGAGAAGGGGCAACAGTCCTTGCTCAATCAGGAATAGCAAAAAGCCTCCCAGGAGGAAAAACATATTTTGGAAGTCCATGTGGCGATGTTCGTACCAAATTTAGAGAAGTAGCAGCATTGAAAAAATTACCAGAAGTACTTGAGAATTTATAATGGATAAGGTTCTAAAAAATCTCGAAAATCAAATACAGCTTAAAGATTTTAAGTTGCATTCTCTATTGGAGATCACAAACGCTATTAACACCAATCAAGACGTTAATTCTCTCACGCGCCTATTTGAATTCATTGTACATGAACAATTGGGATACGACAAGTTTGTTTTGTTCAATAAACAAGAAGAATGGAATTGTCTTTTACGTGTTGGATACAAAGGAAAGGTTAAGAATTTTGAGATAGAGACAGAGTTCGTTCGATTTAAAGAAATCACAGTAATTGAATCGTCTCATTCTTCTTTGCTGAATGAGTTTGATGTCATTGTTCCAGTATTTCATAAAGAACAACCTTTGGCATATTTGCTGATCAAAGGTTTGGAGTATGATGGAAAACACTTGAGTAGTGGTTTGAATTACATGAGTTTTATTCAAACCTTGACAAACATTATTGTTGTGGCGATTGAGAACAAACGTATGGCGAAAATCAATGTTCACCAAGAACGCTATAAAAAAGACCTAGAGGTCGCTTCGGAGATGCAAAAAATGCTATTCCCTTCAGATCTACCGACAAATAAGAGAATGGATATTTCAGCGAGGTATACGCCACGTCATGAAGTAGGGGGCGACTATTACGATTTTATTCCACTTGGCGACGATGAATATATCATTTGCATTGCGGATGTTTCTGGTAAAGGTATTTCTGCTGCCATGTTAATGGCTAATTTCCAAGCGACGATACGAACACTCTTCGAATATCAGCGTTTCGATATGAAGACCTTGATGAATGAGTTGAATAAAAAAGTGATGGACAGCGCAAAAGGCGAGAAGTTCATCACCTTCTTCTTGGCCCATTATGACGCATCGTCACGAAAGTTGAGTTATGTTAACGCAGGACACAATCATCCATTTATTACAAATGGTAAAACCTTTGAGGATTTAGACCAAGGGTGTATAGGATTGGGTATGTTGGATGAACTCCCTTTTATTAATATTGGAGAAAAAAACTTAAGCCCGAACACTACTATTGTTTTGTACACGGATGGTGTTGTCGAGCTTGAGAATGAAGAAGAAGAGTTTTTTGGGACGGATCGTTTGGTAAAACTTGTACACAGTTATTACCCGTTGAACATGGACGACATGAATAGTTTGATTTTTTCTAAGCTGGATGAATGGAAAGGACCTTTGGACCTCGTTGATGACACAGCAATCTTTAGTTGTAGATTTTTCTAAAATCGGACTATCGGACTATCGGACTATCGGACTATCGGACTATCGGACTATCTAAAATCTAACCGTCCAATTACCTCAACAAATACATCTTTCCAAAGTTCTTCTTGAAATGACTATCGGCTCCTGATTCTCTGTGTGTGATGTCTTCCCCGTTGATTTGCGCTTTCACAATATACAGGTAAACACCATTTGCTAAAGGATCTCCAAATTCATCAGTTCCATCCCAAGCGTATTCAGTAATGTTTCTTCCGATGTGAATTTCACCTAGCTCTCCTTCAGTTATTTCACGCACAACACGTCCAGAGACTGTCATGATTTGAATAATGATGTCATCAGGAACGTCGCTACCGGTCAATGTGAAGACAAAACGTGTGCTTGTACTGAACGGGTTCGGATAGTTCATCATGTGAGTAATCGTTGATTCGTGTACTATATTGAACGTAACACGGTATTCGATATCTCCGGAAATATTTCCACTCTTATCCGTTCCTTGTACCAATAAGGTATATTCTCCATCCTCAGCGAAATCCGTTGGCCAAATGATTTTAAATCTTCTGTTCGATGCTGTTGCCGGAACCCATTGCATAACGGTAGTTCCATTTCCGTCTGTAAAGGGAATTCTGGATACCTGTCCAGAAGGGGTAGTGAGATACACTCCGAATGCAGTTGTATCCGAAACTTCATCCATGATCAAATATTGATTCTCATCTTTAAGAGTAATCAAAATTTCACCATTTGGATCAACGATGTCACCATTCAAAATATGATTTCCGTCGAAGGTCACATCCAGAATTGGATTAATTGTGTCAGGCGAAACATAGAAGGGAATGTGTAGCAAATTATTGAAGTGCAATTGCTCAGGCTGATCCGTAACAAACTGTAATGGATCGACGTATGGATTAACTTCCATCCATAAAGAATTTATTCCTGACATTCCACTCGTGGAAAATGATATTGTGTCTCTCAAAATATCACCTACTCTTAATGAATCCTGTCGTGGATAAGCAATTGGATGAATATTTTGATTTTCGTCTTCTACCCAATAACTCACCAGTAGAGAGTCCATGTCTATGGTGAAAATGTTCCGTACGTCAACTGCAAATTCAATATTCTGACCTTCAAGTACAGTGTTATTTCCAGGAGACCACACAAAGGAAGAGCTGCCATCAATCGCTGCTTCAGGCAGTGGGTCGAAAAGAACGTGCCATCTATCAATTTGAGCAGGAGTAGTTGTGTTCGTGTCTACGTAATAGGCACTTAAATTAATGAAAGGGTATTGGTTTGCATCAATAACGCCGTTCAGGTCTATCAATGAGTCGTCAAGTGTAAAGGGCATGTCAATCTGCATTTGCCAATTACCGGCATAATCATAGGCGTTAATGGTAAGAATAGTAGTATCTTGAGACCCTGGCTCTAATGGGTCTTGCTTCCAGTATACATTGTGCCATTGAGCCGAAGGTCCGATCAAAGTACTTGTTTCAACTCCAACATTATCGATACCTTCCAAAGTTGCTGAAAGAACAAAATCATCCGTTATATCTTGCGAGCAATATTCTACAACTGTAGATGGGTCACCTTTTTTCACGAAGAAGGCGAATGGTAAATTGGGACGGCCTACAAAAATACTGTCCGACCCTAAAGCTGCAAATGTTGAATATATGTCTCCTGCAGGGTCATACGTGTCCCATAAGTCATACCTAGCACTAGTAGGTGTGTAGATCAAAATGTAATGCCCATCAGGAACAGAGTTATTGACAAAATCTTCGAATGCTCCTAATTGTGCCGTAGAGTTTTGTCTGAATATGAAATATTTCTCAACTCTATCTCGACAAGCAATGCCATTATTTACATTTCCAAAATTATTACCAGGGTTAGATGTCCCGTTTAGCGTTCCCCAAGGAACATGAGTTACAGGGTCAATAATCGCGACATGTATGGAAGGAGTATATTGGCAAATGCTATATTCCTGAATGTTGGAATTGATGAAATAAGCATTTTGATTCGATTCACTTACAGAATTCTTTACAACACAATCCAAGGTCTTGTCATCTTGCATGAACTCTCTTAAACGAGGGGTTCGGTTGTAGTTAATACCGCTGAATGAATTTTTCTTGAATTGGAAGAAGTGATCTTGTCCCCATCCTTCCTTATTGATAATGTATTGGAATGAAGATTCTCTCCAAACAGTGTCAGATGCAATCGATACACGCCAGAAGTACACTGTGCTGTCTGTGCAAATGAGTGTATCTATTAATCCCGTGTTAGTTCTGTACCACTGTGATGGGTCTACTTCCTGAATTCCTCCCAGTCCTGAAATCAATGCGTAACGATGAAACTGGCTTGGAGCTCCTTCAAAGTCGATGGTGTCCAGCTCGAATCTGTAGGTGTTAAAATCTGCTATTGGGTTACTTGTAGAAGCTCTAACGGTTACACTATCCATGGGGACGACTGCAAATTCATACGGTTCCACAGGAATAATTCCATCCACATCAATGAAGAGTGTTTTAATAAGTTGATTATTGCCTATTTCATCATATACCTCGACGATGTTAGATGGTAGATCCACTGAAATATTGAAGGCATTTAAACCAAGTCCAATGTTCGATTGCATTGGCATTTTGAAAGAAAATGTTGTCTCGTAATGCAATTCAGGAATCTGAAAAATGTAAGTAGAATCAACATTGCTTCCAGGGAAGTCACGTATTACTTCTAAAGTGAAGGTGTCTGTAATGGAGTGACCTAAGTTCTTGAGGTAAATGTGCATTTCAATACTATCAACTAGTAAGGTCAAATCTTCAGGAGTGAATGAAACGTATTCCTCTAATAGCTCAATTTCAGGTTCAACATGCCAATTCAACTTTACCATAGGATCGCCATTCAGTACCATTTGCGTACAGGCCGTCTCATACAATAAAGCTTGAATTGTAGATTCATAAACAGGCTCCATATTACGTATATTCTGTTGCATTTGAAGCCCTAAACCACCGCCATAGTTAATAAATGAAAATTGCTGATAAAGTCTCGTTGAGTATTGTTTTAATGGATTGGCATAACCCAAGTTGGTTGAAGCAATGTATGCAATTGCACCTCGTTGAGCTACGCCTACAAACTCTTCTGATTTTGATGTCCCGAATTGGTAAATGTTACCATTGTAGCAGGAGTTTACCAACATAACCGGATATTTCCCTTCATTGTTCCAGTTCACAGGTTCATCTAAGTTAACTTCAAATCCACTGTTCGTTGCTGATGCATGACCGTAGTAATTCATGAGGCTTACTCCATTTTGAATTCTGTCGGTTACTTCTTGAAGGATAGTTGGGTTTAACGGATCGCTATCGGATTTGTAAACACGCATTACATTCGCACCGTACAGGCTATTGATAATGGAACCCTCCATAATGTTCATCCAGCTTTGGAACTGGTTCTGTTCGGTCAGTGTAGATCCTCCAGTAAAATGAATGACTTGTTTTTGCCAATCCTTGTTTGGAGTATCATAAATATCTGTTGAATCCTGTTTACCTTCGTACTCAAGTATCTTGTCTAAGTAGTCTTGTAGTTCAGTATTGTTTCTTGCGGAGATTCTTCCCGTTGGAATTAATGGTGACCAATCATAACCAATTCCAGATTGGAAACCAGCAGTTAGTACAATGTCACTCGATGGAGATCCGTATGATGGAATAAGGGAGGCGTTATAATTTGTAATACTTCTTCTTGTTCCAAGACCTCCTCCAACGGCAACTTCATTTATTCCTTTACCCATTAAGAAGAGTCCAACGGGTTTGTCGATTGCATTTTCGTACATATAATGAGCAAAACGACGAACTCCGAAGACGTGCTTTTCTACACCACCACCAAATTGTAGATAAAGTTCGTTGATATCAGCAGGAATGACATTGTAGTCGTTACTTCGGTAAGCGATATAAGTTATTGAAGCAGGTTCCAAGTCTGGATGGTATACCATAAGAAGAGCTTTTTCTGGACTAAAGTCTACCGCAAAATTTGTAAAAACACCAGTACCATTAACAGGGCTCAACAGTGTTACGTTATATATTGTTGAGCTGTCCTGATAGATTACTTCCTGTTGTGTTCCGGTGCTTGAATTTGTAACAACACTGGTGAACACAGACCCATTTTGAAAGAAATTAATCTTTTTTGGAACGTCACCATGTACAAAAGCTATTGGATTGTTGAAACTTACATTACTTAAATCGATCCGTATTTTAGCATCGGAGGGATTGTTGACAACATTAAATTTCACCCTGTTTTCCCCATCAAAAATTGGCAGTCTTGGGTAAACAAATGACCAATTTGAAATTGACTGATAATCTGTTACAGCTCCGAGGTCATCTATTATTTCAACTTGAAATCCACTTCCGCCAGAGGCCGGTAGAATAGAAGTAGGAAAAGAAGATACTAATGAAGTTCCATTATAACCCTTCCAGATCGAGTCCGAAAAAATGTAGTTGGGTGTGCCAATCGAATATCTTGCATGGTGATTCTCTCCACCAGGCATACCAGAATCGGCATTAGACAATCCTAGTTGTAAGCCTTTAAATTTAACTTCGGGAGCACCGACAGCTTGATAAGGATATTTGATTTCAACCGAAGCGGCACTCCATAGATATCCTCCTCCAGCACCATTCTCTTTGGGGCTTGTCCATCCTTCGCCATGCGTATAAAATGAGCTAAGTGCTTGTTCAAATCGCTCGCACTCTTCATATGTGTTAGTATTTGATTGCCAGCGATTGTAGATAATATAATCCGTGGGCAAGTAAGATGCAAAGTCAAGATTATCTTCTTCGACGTATCGAAGATTGTTCACTGAGGTATTCCAGGTGAAAAAATAATTAAGGGTGTCATTGTAAAGACTGTAATATCCGTTTCCGGCTTCGTTAGGATTGTACAGTATAGAATCCAACCAGCCATCATTACGTTCTGTATAGAAAAGAATATAATCTCCAGGGTCTATACTCGAGTCTCCACCATCAACTATGTACAATGGAACTTCTTTTTCTTTTCCAAAGATCTGAATGTTTTCACTGCTAAACGATGAAATTGGGATCCCAGCATTGTTTAGTGTATTATAGTCAATCATATAAATACCACTATAAACACTGTTTGGATCACCGAAATTGGTCCCGTATGAGTTGCCAGGAATAACTTGGAAAGAATAATATTGTTGGTTGTAATTGATCCACTCGTTTCCATACGTTTGCCCAAATGATGATCCAGAGAACGTCAAGATCATTAATAAGAGTAGTAGCGTATGTTGAAAGTGTCTAATCATTCCTGCCCAGATTTTTGGGTTTATTAAGTTTTAAGCGCAAAGAAATAACATGTGAGTACAATGCTGCTGAAACGTCTCCAATGTCGGTAAATGCGTAATCAAGATAGAAACTTTTGAAGTTTAATCCTATTCCAATGTTTGGTTGCACATTGAAAGATTCACTATCATCATAATTCTTCACGAATTGCATGTTGGAGACTCCAGCCCGTATTACTACATAGTTTTTAAACCCAACAGCTATTCCTAAATGTGGGTCTAAAGAAAATAAACTTGATTTTAAGATGGTGTTTCTGTGTCCATCAGTTGTGATGTCAATGTCAATTTCTGCGGATGTATAAAATCCTTTTTTTCCTAAATCGAATTTTTTATAAGCTGCAAAGATAAAACGAGGAAGTGTTAACTCTAATCCATTTTCAGGCAATACATTTGATGTTGCTAGAAAGACTTCTTTTGTCTCATCATCCAAGGTAAACACCCATGCGTTAAATGTTGAAGTAACGTCTCTTGCCATCAATCCAAATTTCCATTTTTTCTTGGTTTCATATTGCAGTCCGAAATCAAGACCAAACCCCCAAGACTGAGCAAAATCACCGACTTTACGATAGATCACTTTGAAATTTCCGCCTACGCTTAATCCTTCGATCTTAAGTTTTCGTGCATAGGAGAGCATAAAAGCCCAATCCGCTGCGGTGAAAGTTGTAATACGATCGTAATCAACGTATCCGTTATTATCAATAAGTTGTGTTGTATTCGGAATGTCGTCAACAGCAAATCGAATTGCAGTAAATCCTATTGTGCTGTTCTCATCCAAAGAATGTGCTAATCCGAGATAATCATATTTGGCAATTCCTGCGAAATATTCAGAGTGCATTAAGCCTACCTCAAGCCACTTGTCTACGGCTGTTAATCCTGCTGGATTCCAGTATCCAGAATTAACGTTGCCTGTTTGTGCCACTACAGCATTTCCTAAACCTAAGGCATCCGCACCAACGCCGATAGCTAAAAATTCATTGGAATATTTTGGAGCCACAGTTTCTTCAGGTGATTCCTCACCACCCTGTGCAAAAGCTGAAGTGATTGAAAGGCATAGAACAGCGCTAAGTATGAACCGAAAAGTCATCATAGGAAATAGATTTTTACGATTCAATAACTGCATTTTTTGTAAAAAATTGTGTTCTTTGTGCATAGTAGCGTACTATTCAGACGTAAAAATAGTGGTTATAGTTGACTATTTGACAGTTAAATTACCAAATGCCATGTTCAATTTAGCAAATTTGTGTACCGCAGGAAACCTGATGTCAGGAATATTGGCAATCCTTTTAGTGTTTACAGGAAATCTTGTACAGGCACCTTACGCCATTTTTCTAGGATTAATTTTTGATTTTTTAGATGGATTTGTCGCTCGCTTATTCAAAACATCTGGAGAGTTAGGAAAACAACTCGATTCGCTAGCGGACATGGTCACTTTCGGCGTCGCTCCTGGAATTATTATGATGGCGTTCATGGCGGCGAACCCAGCGATATCTGGAGGGTCAGAAATATATGTCGCTACAGATTTCTCGCAGTGGGTAAGAGCTGTGGTGCATCTTGAAAGAGATGTGAGTTATTTACCATTGACAGCTCTGTTAATTCCTTTTTTCGCTCTATTTAGATTGGCGAAATTCAACATTGATACGCGTCAATCACATTCGTTTCTTGGGTTGCCAACTCCAGCGAACACTTTATTTTTCATGGCGTTCCCATTGTCTATTCGTAACATTGGTGCTGATTTTTATGATTCCCCCATTTATCAATTCATCTACAATCCTTGGTTCATTTCTGTGCTAATACTTATTATGGGAATTTTAATGATTTCCGAGGTGCCATTATTTGCACTAAAGTTCAAGCAATACAAGTTCAAGGGGAATGAAATTCGCTATTCATTTTTGTTAATAAGTTTGGTATTAATTCCTGTATTTGGCGTTTGGTCTATAGCATTAATTGTATTTTTGTACCTGATTTTATCACTCGTGGAAAACACGTTTTTTAAAAAGAAAGAGAATGAAATTTAAGGCAGAAATCGACGTAATGCCATTGGACGCATTGTTAGACCCTCAAGGAAAAGCTGTTACAGGAAGCATGAAGAATATTGGTCTAGAATCAATAGATGGAGTGCGCATTGGAAGACATGTACGTTTGTTTGTGGAAGCTGGCTCAGAAGACGAGGCGAACCAAAAGGTTGACGAAGCGTGCAAGAAGTTGTTGGCGAACCAAATTATGGAGAGCTATACATACCAAATCGAAGCCGTTTAATTCGCTCGAATCAAACGATTGTTATCAAAGTAATAGATTGAATTGTACGATGCAACTTCTGCATCAATCAATACCGTGTGACCGTCACTAGTTCGTAGTGCTACGGAATATTCATTGTTTAACGGAGATATTCTTCCCTTGTATATTTGCACATGAATAACTCCGTCATCCATTTTTTGATGAATGATATGATTGTCCCGTGTAAGGGCATGAGAGTACAATGTTCGGATGTTTTTCGTGATTTCGAATCCCAAGCATTCATCGAATCCGTGCCTGAATAGATAAATGCCTTCGTACGTGTCAGGAAGGTTCACAATGATATTGCCACGATCGTATCCTAATTCCTTAACCGAGCTAATGAAGTTGTCTCTTACCGTTGCTGCTTCTTTCCACACCTGATTTGTATGAACTGTCAATAGTGCGCTGAAAACAATAAGCGGTAGGAATAATAAGCTTGTGTGCTTTTTAAAAAGTAGAACAAGTGGGAAAACCAATAGTATTGCGAAAAACACGGAAGGTAAATAACCATATCTGTCGCTTTGAATCTCTCCAAGGAAAGTCGTCTCAAGATTAAGGACTGGCAGTAAAGAAACTAGGAACAGGAAGAGCAGTCCTGTCGAAACGCGTAAGAGTTGTCCTTTGTTCGTTTTACTGAAAAATAAATAGGCAATCATAGCGGCAAGGAGCGCACCAGTGGCTATAATAATCAGTGATTTTAATTCTTGTGGAATGTAGCGGTAGAAAAGGAAGAACTTCGCAATATAGGCAAGGGTTGCTGAAAGTAAGAGTGCGAAGTCGAAATTCAAGTGAGCATCCATCCCGTAGCCTCCTACAAGTTCTCCCAGATACAAATAGCGAAAGAATAAATAGAGTACAAATACGCTACTGACCCCAATAGTTCGCTTGATAATTCCGTGTTGGCTATTGAATAGTAATAGGCCTAGTCCAAATGCGATCAGGGGAGTGATAATCGCTATTTCCTTATTTAAAAGAGCTAGAAAAAATAAGAGGAGGTACCCTGCGAAATGAACTGGCTTCTGAGTTGAACGATATTTCAAGTAGAGATTTAAAGCAAGGACTACGCACAAAGTAGAGAGGAGGTATGCTTGACTTGCGAACCAATTAATTGCTTCTGTTTGATATGGTGAACAGATGAATAGAAGAGAAACTCCTAATGCAGCAAGTATTTTTAAAGATGATTCTAATTTTAGCTGTTCCCCAATCTTTAAGCTGAGATGATAGATGCTAAGCGCAGTGGAGCTGAACAGGATGAGGTTAATACATTTAATGGCAAAGTAATTTTCACCGAATAGTCTTAATTCTGTCAGTTGAACCCAAAAACTAATGGGCATAAAAAATGGGTTGTTGTAGTTGTCCGACATACCTCCGTAGCCCATTTGCTTGTAGCGTTCAATTCCTTGAAAGTCATCTGAGAAAAAACCGAGAGAAAACACGCCTGAGTAAAGTAGGATGCAAACAAGCGTAAGGAGACCATAATGGTAGAATCGCTGTTTTTGATTTGCGTGCATCGTCAATTAATTATTTGCGTTTTCCCTGTTGAAAAAAATAAGAGATTCTTCAAGTGGAATAGCATAAATATCTATCATTAAATGTTAATTTTACTAATCTAAAGTGTTTTTAATTGAACAATTTTACAATACAAACGTACATTGTAGTGTTTAATCTATAGTATGTCAGAAGAAAGTCAAGAAACTCAGAAGAAAGGCAATGGTGCATTTGTAGCCATTATAATCCTATTGTTTTTAATGTTAGGGACAATGGGCTATTTATGGTCATCTAAAAACACGCAGCTCAGTGATTGTCAACTCAAAAACGATGAGTTAAATGCTGATATGCAAGGAATGAATGAAATGATGTCGGAATACGTCGGAACAATGTCCAACGATATGAAGACGGATTTTAGAAGCATGCTTTCTACCTACGACGAGCTTTTAGCGCAGGATCAAACTAAAGCAGATTCATTAAATGCGCAGAAAGACAGGATTTCTGAATTGTTGGCAGAGGTTGAGCAAGGTAAAATGAGTGCTTATGAATTGTTCAAGGCCCGAAAGGAAATAGAAACGATGAAGAGTATCATGCGTGGATATATTGTACAGATTGATTCACTCAATACTTTGAATTTGCTATTAACAGACAGCTTAGATTATACAACAGGTGTTTTGCAGGTGACACAAGAAGACCGTGATAGATTGGAGCAAGAGACAAGTGATTTGAATGCTCAAGTGGCTGAAGGATCAAAACTGCAAGCGTACAACTTCGTTTCGGAAGGATTGAAGATGAAGTTAAATAATACAACGACTGCAACAACTCGAGCAAAAAATGTGGTGCAAATCAAGGCGTCATTTACTATTTCAGCGAATCCAATTACGGAAGCCGGTAACAAGCCTGTGTATATGCAGATCATTACACCTGAAGGAAAGACATTACAATCAAGTTCTAGTAATATCATTGACGTTGATGGAGGTTCGGTAGCATTTTCAGACCAGAAAATCATCAATTATCAGAACGAACGTGTTGACATAGCGATTTACTACAACTTAAATGGTGCAACGCTGTCAAAAGGTAATTATAAAATAAAAATTTATTGTCAAGGTTCGCTCGTAGGAACGGATAGCTTCACATTAAAGTAAGTTAGAGTATATGGTTAATATTTTTATTGCAAATTTAGATTGGAGTATCACCTCAGATGATTTGCAGGCAACATTTTCTTCATTCGGAAAGGTTACATATGCACACGTTGTATATGAAAAAGACACAAAGCGATCAAAAGGATTCGGCTATATCGAGATGGAGGATACGGATGAGGCAATAAGAGCAATAGAAGCACTGAATGGCCTAGAGGTTAATGGAAGAGCGATTGACGTAAAGATTGCATCTCCAAAAGACAATAGGCCCAATAAAATCAAGAAGTAAATCAATTGTCCTTTTCTAAGGGCGTTTCAAAAAATATATAACAAAGTATGTCTGAAGCAATTCACCAGGGGCATGTTGAAGTGTCCATCGATGATAGAGGAATCGCAACCATAGAGTTCGGTCACCCATTGAGTAATTCTCTTCCAGGGAAAATCCTTGGGAAACTTGCCGATTCAATCACAGAGGTGGGAGCAAATGATGTTGTAAAAGTGATTGTACTTAAGTCATCCGGAGAACGCGCTTTTTGCGGTGGTGCAAGCTTTGATGAACTGATTTCGATTAAAGATTTGGTAACTGGTAAGGTGTTCTTTTCTGGATTTGCAAACGTGATTAACGCGTGCAGAAAATGTCCTAAATTGATTATTGGTAGAGTGCACGGAAAGGCCGTTGGCGGTGGAGTAGGTGTAGCATCTGTCGTAGACTACTGTTACGCAACAAAGTATGCAGATGTCAAGCTTTCCGAATTAGCCGTTGGAATTGGACCTTTTGTGGTTGGGCCAGCTGTTGAACGTAAGATGGGATTGTCTGCAATGAGTCAATTAGCAATCAATGCTACTGAGTGGAGATCTGCGCAATGGGCAAAGGAAAATGGATTGTACGCTGAAATCTTCGAAAGTGCTCTTGAAATGGATGTGCGCATTGATGAATTAGCTGTTCGCTTATCGAATTCTAACCCTGAAGCCATGAGACTCTTGAAACAAGTTTTTTGGCAAGGAGCTGAGCATTGGGACGAGTTGCTAGCAGAACGCGCAGCAATGAGTGGTAAATTAGTATTGTCAGACTTTACTGTGAATGCGATTAATCAGTTCAAGAAAAAGTAGTCGATCACTCTCGGGATTTTTCCGGTATGAGACTCCACATAAATCCATTCGAGAACACAACCTCATCAGTGATGCTGTCTAGAAGAATCCCCATGCACTGATACGTTAATCCGTCAAATGAAAAATAAAAGACAAATTGGCGTTCTGCGTCTTGAGAGTCTGATCTGATCAGTCGATCATTTATATGAAAGCTACTTACGTCAGCATTTCTCGCGATAAGGTCATCTCGGAATTCTTTGAATGTCTCTTTCGTTAATTCTAAATGTCTCGCAAGTGAATCAGATAGATCTCTGTCCGATCCATCAAAAGCTTCTAAGTGTTCCAAGCTTACAAAGTTGTCATCAATTAAGTCAAAATTGCCTGTTTGTATTATTTTTTCAAACGGATGAATAAATTTAGCGAGCGCTGGATTTTTCTGCTGAGCAAAGAGTATCGATGTACTTAGTGTTGTCAGTAATACGATGAGTAAAGTTTTCATTTACAATGATTTTAGATATTTGAAGATAGGGAATTACATTAGATTATCGATGGTCAATCCTGTTGATTGCATCAATTGTTCAGATTTAACGTGTCTTTTTGATTGATGGTCGAATTGTTATGACGTCTTACATTTAAGGAGGACTTAGTTTATTGCTGCATTTTGATTTAGCTTTGCTTCGTCTATAAAAGGTGGATATTTCGAAACTTGAAATCTTTCCACGAAAGGTTTGTTAATAAAACAAGAAATCATATCTTTGCAGCCCCAATTTAGGGGAATTGTCTTATTTATAAATAATATTATTGTGGATACATTAAGTTACAAAACCGTTTCCGCTAACAAGGAAACCGCTGATAAGAAGTGGTTTGTAGTGGATGCAGAAGGCCAAACAGTTGGTCGTCTAGCGAGTAAGGTGGCGAGAATCATTCGTGGTAAACACAAATCGAATTTCACCCCTCACGCTGATTGTGGCGATAACGTTATCATTGTTAATGCGGAGAAAGTATCATTTTCAGGTACTAAACTGGTTAACAAAGAATACGTTCGTTACACTGGATACCCAGGTGGTCAGCGTTTTACTTCAGCTGAACAGATGTTAAAAAAACATCCGGAAAGATTAATCGAAAAAGCAGTTAAAGGTATGTTACCTAAGAACACGCTTGGACGTCATTTATTTACTAATCTAAAAGTGTACAAAGGATCAGAGCACAAACAACAAGCTCAAAATCCAGAAGTATTAAACTTAGATACATTCAAGTAATAGCATGGAAGTAATAAACACATTAGGAAGAAGAAAAACAGCGGTTGCCCGTGTCTATATGACAAAAGGAAAGGGTAAAGTGACTGTCAACAAGAAGGACTACAAGGAGATGTTCCCTGTAGCTGTACTTCAATCAAAGATTACACAACCATTCGTATTGACTGATACAGTTAATGCGTATGATGTAACTGTAAATGTTTCAGGTGGAGGAATCAACGGTCAAGTTGAAGCTATCCGTTTGGGTATTTCAAGAGCATTGGTTGAAATCAATGAAGAGTACAAGCCTTTGTTGAAAGAAGAAGGATTAATGACACGTGATCCAAGAATGGTCGAGCGTAAGAAGCCAGGTCAGCCTAAAGCACGTAAGAAATTCCAATTCTCGAAACGTTAATATTAGAAATGTCCTTGTGGAAACACTTGGGCGGTTGTTTAGTATCCAAGTCTTAGAGTACTGTTCGTTCATCGGTTGATGAATGGAACCCTCCAAGATTGCCATACTAAAGGAACGTAAACAATTAAAAAGAAAAAAATGTCACAAGTAAAATTTGAAGATTTATTAGATGCAGGTGTGCACTTTGGACACTTGAGAAGAAAATGGAACCCAGCAATGGCGCCGTATATCTTTGATGAGAAAAAAGGTAT
Organism: Crocinitomicaceae bacterium; assembly: GCA_033791225.1. GTDB lineage: Bacteria > Bacteroidota > Bacteroidia > Flavobacteriales_D > Crocinitomicaceae > UBA4466. The sequence continues at coordinate 113,731 of JASJHD010000004.1, read as the reverse complement.
TCACATTATTGACCTTAATAAGACAATTGCAAATCTCGATCATGCGAGTGCGGCACTTAAGCAAATTGCAAAGTCTGGGAAAAAAATTCTTTTCGTAGCTACAAAGAAACAAGCAAAAGATATTGTTGCAGATATGGTGAAGGATTTAAACATGCCTTTCGTTACAGAACGTTGGACAGGTGGTATGTTAACAAACTTCGCGACGACTCGTAAGTCTATTCGTAAAATGACTTCTATTGATAAGATGCAAACGGACGGAACTTGGGAGACTTTGAACAAAAGAGAACGTTTGTTCAAGACTCGTCAACGTGAAAAGTTAGACAAGAACTTTGGTTCAATTGCTGACATGACACGTCAACCAGCTGCAATCTTCATCGTTGATATTATCAAGGAGCATATCGCTCTTAAAGAAGCTAAGCGTTTGAACATCCCTACGTTTGCAATGGTAGATACGAACTCAAACCCAACATTGGTTGATTTCCCTATCCCAGCAAATGACGATGCTTCAAAATCTATCAGTATCATTATGAATACTATCTGTACTGCTGTTAAAGAAGGACTGGAAGATAGAAAGACCGCAAAAGAAGCAGCCGTTAAGGATGCAGAAAATGCTAAGATCGCAAAAGAAGCAGCCGCTAAGGATGCAGAAAAAGCGAAGAAATCAAAAGAAGAAGCGAAAGAAGTTGTTGCTGAGGCAGCAGTTGAAGCGCCGGTAGAAGAAGTGAAGGCTGAAGCTGCACCAGCAGTGGAAGAAGTGAAAGAGGAGAAAGCTCCAGCGAAGAAGAAGCCAGCTGCAAAGAAGGCTGCTCCTAAAGCGAAGAAAGAAGAAGCTGCTACTGAAGATACTCCGGTTGAAGAAGCTACTGAAGCAAAAGAAGAAGAGGCTAAGTAATTAGTCAATTAGATAGAATTATTTATAATCATTAAAACTTATATCCATGGCAATTACAGCTGCAGATGTAAATAAATTAAGAAAGCAAACAGGAGCAGGCATGATGGACTGCAAAAACGCTCTTGTTGAAACAGACGGTGACTTTGAGTCTGCCGTTGATGTACTACGTAAGAAAGGTCAAAAAGTGGCTGCTAAGCGTGGAGACAACGAAACGAAAGAAGGTTTGATTTACGCGCAAGCGACAGATACTGGGAATTCAGGTGTTGTTTTGGCTTTGAGCTGTGAAACTGACTTCGTAGCAAAGAACGCAGATTTTCAAGCTTTCGTTCAATCATTGGTTGATGTTGCAATGGCAAACATGCCTGCATCTACTGATGAATTGATGGGGTTGGCATACAATGAGAAATTATCTGTTTCTGAAAAAATCACTGAACAAGTTGGTGTTGTTGGTGAAATGTTGGTGATCTCTGGATATGAAACAATGAACGCGGATAGCGTTGTTGCTTACAATCACCCAGGAAACCAATTGGCAACCTTGGTTGGATTGAATAGTGGCTCTGATGCAGCTGTTGATGCAGGGAAGCAAGTGGCTATGCAAGTAGCAGCTATGAATCCTTTAGCATTGAACAAAGATGGTATCGATCAAGCTACAATTGACCGTGAAATCGAAGTTGGTAAAGATTTAGCTATCCAAGAAGGAAAGCCTGCTGAGATGGCAGACAAGATCGCTATGGGACGTTTGAACAAATTCTTCAAGGAGAATACTTTGTTGAGCCAACCATTTGTTAGAGATAACAAAGTGACTGTTGAGCAATTCTTAAGTGGAACAGAGTCTGATTTAACTGTTGTTGATTTCAAACGTGTTTCTTTAGGCTAATTGAAAACATATTTTATTCAAAGCCGCTTCGAATTAACGAAGCGGCTTTTTTTGTATCTACTATTTTGATCATTCGATTACCGGATCCCCTTTGCTTTTGACCGTTCGAAAATCGAAGCGTCAAACAATCGAACAATCGAATGATAAGAATCATTGAATATTCTAAATCGTAATAGTATATTTGCTTACGTTCAAAAAATCTCTGATGAAATACAAAAGGATACTTCTCAAATTAAGCGGTGAATCACTAATGGGTGATAAGGCTTTTGGAATAGATAATCAACGTTTAAGCGCTTATGCAACTCAAATTAAAGAAGTGCATGAGATGGGAGTAGAAATAGCGATTGTTATCGGTGGTGGAAACATTTTTAGAGGTGTACAGGCCGAAGAAGGTGGAATGGATCGTACGCATGGTGATTACATGGGAATGTTGGCCACAATGATCAACTCCATGGCCTTGCAAGCTGCATTGGAATCTGTCGGTGTTGAATCGAGATTACAATCAGCAATTGAAATGAAAGAAATAGCTGAGCCATACATCCGAAGAAAAGCCGTTCGTCATCTTGAGAAAGGAAGAGTGGTTGTTTTTGGAGCCGGAACAGGAAACCCATATTTTACAACTGATTCAGCAGCATCATTAAGAGCGATTGAAATTAACGCAGATGTGATCTTGAAAGGAACGCGTGTAGATGGAATTTACACGTCTGATCCAGAAAAAGATCCAAGTGCTACCAAATACGATATGATCAGTTTTGATGATGTATATGGGAAAGGATTGAAAGTAATGGACATGACGGCATTCACGTTGTGTAAAGAAAATGATTTGCCAATTATCGTATTTGATATGGACACTCCAGGGAACCTCAGCAAAGTGTTGTCAGGAGATCAGGTAGGAACAATGGTTAGAAACTAAATTGATAAAGCAACAAAGATGGTTGAAGAATTGAACATGGTATACGATGAGTTGAAAAACTCAAACAGTAAGTCAATTGAACGTTATGAGGTTGAATTGACAAAGATCAGAGCAGGGAAAGCAAATCCAGCAATGCTCCAATCTGTTAAAGTTGATTACTATGGATCTATGACTCCTTTGTCACAAGTAGCCAATGTGAATACAATGGATGCACGTACGCTTACAGTTCAGCCTTGGGAAAAAGCAATGTTGGATGAAATCATGAAAGGGATCACCAACGCGAACTTAGGATTTTCTCCTCAAAGCAATGGCGAGTCTGTTTTAATCAATGTTCCACCTTTGACAGAAGAAAGACGTAGAGAGCTCGTTAAAAGAGCTAAGGGGGAGTCTGAGAATGCAAGAGTTTCTATCAGAACGCATAGAAAAGAAGCATTGGACATGGTGAAGCTTTTGAAAGATGATGGCTTGTCTGAAGATATGCAGAAAGATGGTGAAGCTGAAATTCAAAATATCACAAACAGTTTCTCAACGAAAATTGATTCAATTCTAGAATTCAAGGAGAAGGATATCATGACGATATAAGACTCCAGTACATTCAGTGTACCCAAATGGGAGTAATTATTTTTAATTCACAGAACGAAGAGGATTACGTTTCATGCAATTGGTGGAACTGGCGTCCGACGGTTGAACTTATTCGGAAGACGAACTTGTTTAATACTGAAACGTGTGACCTGCTCAGTAGTGGTTTTGGAGACATTTCGGAAGAGCAAACAATCATTATAGTAAAATTTCTAGAAGAACTACTGAGTGATGCGGATGCCGATAGTAGGTTTCTGCTCAACACAGAGAAAACCAACGAACCCGACGATTTTGTGTTCCACAAAGATGATTTTACTAAAAACTACAGCGCAACCGCCCCTTGGTTAAGGACATTTGTAGATTTTCTTAAGAAAAGTGAAGGGATAAGGGTAAGTTAAAGGACTACCTGACCACAATTTCAACACGTCTATTGGCCTGTTCTTCATAAAAGAACTGGGGCTCGGGAAAGAGCGGCTGAGTGTTTCCATAGCCAACAGCCTTTAATCGTGAACGATCAATTCCTTGGTCAACAAGATATTTCATTACTCGCTTCGCTCGTGCTTCAGATATTCGCTGTCCTACAAAAGAATTATCACCCAATGCAAAAACATGTCCTTGAATTTCAATGTCAATGTCTGAGTTCAGCGCTAGAAAATCTTTCAGTCGTTTCAACTTTGGCTCGGAACTGGATACCAGTTGGCTCGTGCCAGGAGTGAACTCAACACGTTCTATTTTTACACTTCTACCACTGGCAATTTCTTCCAATAAGATGACCATTACGTAATCTTCACTCGACGAAATTTGCTCGTCAATGATGTCTACAAAGAAATAACCTTCAACATCACATCTGATTTTCAACTTACAATTTCGCTGAATACTAAAGAACAAATCTGAGCCTACATACAATGCATCAAAAGACTTTGATCCTTCAATAGTTACATTCGCAACAAGTGGTTCATTTGTATACTTATCTCTTATCTCAATGCTGAACGTTGGTGCAAAGTCATCGTTGCGCTTGTCTACAATTTTTACTTCCGAATCATGTTTCTTATCGTGTGTGAAGGTCCACTTAAGTTTAAGTTTGTCAGTACTTTTTTCCTCTGTTGTGAAGAGCACATAAATTTTTTCGCCCTCATACATTTTCAAGGTGTACAAAACGCCATCGTCAATTTCATTACTTAGACCAACCGTAGAAACATCTTTCTTACTGTGTAAGCGCTTTATTTCCGCAGATCCATTGGCAATCTCACCACAGATATCTCCTTGCTCTTCAGCAAATACAACCATTTGAACAAAACCAGTTTTCTTTGAGGCTTCGAAAGTAAGTTCGCCACCAGCTGGTGCTATGAAGGCACACCACAATTGATTGGAAACTTCAATATCACTTAAGGAACCATAAGGTTCAATAATATTGTTGCTTTTTTCGCCTGTAAATTGAAGTTGAAAATCTCCAGATTCAAATATATTGATTGCTCCGAAGCACGAATTCATTGCGTCGGAGTTTGCTCGGTTAACTTGCGCGGAGAGAGAGCAAGTCATGAGCAAAGTAATAAGGAGAATAGTTATCTTTGTCATTAATCGGTACAAATATATTGAATCTAAAACAGTGAGCCTAAACAGATTTAGCTAATGGATACACTCTATGAACGCATAGGAAGCCAAAAATTACGCCAAGTCGTTGATAATTTCTACGATATTGTGTTTGTTGATTCTTCTATTTCACATTTATTTGACCTTGAAAATACACAAATTAGGGATAAACAATACAAATTTTTAACACAATTTTTGGGTGGGCCGAGTCTTTATTCGAATGAATATGGTCATCCTAAAATGAAATTAAGGCATTTACCGCATCAAATTGGTGAAGCTGAGAAGGATGAATGGCTCCGCTGTATGAAGATGGCAATAAACAAGGTTGGCCTTGAAAATGGTCTCGGGGAAGCGTTATTCGATTGTTTTCCAAAAGTTGCTGAACATATGATGAACAGATAATTACATTACCATTTCTAATTTCCCAACAGAATTCACACGAATGTGTAATTGATTCTCCATTGGGTGGATCATTTTAATCAAAACGTCATCAACTTTTCCCTTCAGGAAAATATTCTCGTCCAATTCCATGTTCAATGAAGAGTTCAACGTTGCTCGAAGTGTATCGAGGTAAGGTTTTAAATCCATTGAAGCTGCGTCTCGGATTGCATTAGTGATTTTTTTATCAAACAACCATTTTGCAGAATTAAGCAAAGCACTTTTTGTATCGATATCGAATTCTAAATCTGGAAAAGAAATGTGTTGCCTCAAAGCATCGAATACGGGAGTTCCTGTCAAATAGAGAGTTCCTTTTTTCTTGCCATCAAACTCAACTTTTAAGTGAATTTTTTGATCGGATGCGCCATGAATATTGATATCTCCAAAAATGACTTCTCTACCCCCCACGTCAACCGTAGTACCCTTCAATGATGCTGTAAGGATGGCACTCAATGAATCATATTCGCCATAAATATCCATTGTAATATCAAAACCATCTTGGTCTTCATACGTTGAGAGACGCGGAAGTTGTTTAGGACGCATTTTAACCTCATTCATATGTATCATTGGTCGTGCTTGTAATAACGCGTTAAAATAAGCCGTATCTCCTTTAAAGCGGATTTCACTCATGGAAATATCTTCTGGTCTGATGTAGAGAAAACCATAGCCTTCAAGATCCGTTGGTTGAGAAAGTAGATTCCACGTTTCAACCATTATTGGCCGTAATTCAATGGCTGCTATTTCTTTATCAATGTCCTTTTCAACCGCTTTTAAAGCATCAGACAATTCAGCCTCAAGTGTTTCGGATACATCATAACTGAAAACTGAAATCTCACATGGTGATAAAGCTTCTACTGTGCGCAAACTTGTGGTTGACTTTAATTGATAATTATTCAAGACTCCAATTTGCATATCGTACCCGACATGAATTTTTCTTTTCGGCTCATCTATGCCACATGAGGCGTGGATTCTTGGCACAATACAACTTCCTTCATTATCGAAAAGTTCTGTGCATTGAGGACAATAGTTCAAAAGCAAAGAGTATCTACCATCAACATCAAATTGAAGTTTTTTTCCGGCTCCTCTAAATTCAATTTCATCACGAATAAACTCGTAGGCGAAACTCACACCTTCACAAACCTGTTCATTTCCAGCAAATTTTGTAGGCACTGATGCATTCGTTTCTTCAAAGTATGGTGCTAGATTCAGTTTGATAGGAATCTTAATCGTGGAGACTTCTTGCTTCGGAATGGATGCTTCTGTAATAATGATCTCCGGTGATTTTGGGTTGATTGTAGTTGCACAGCCTGTTAACACAAATATCATTGCGATAAAAGAAATGAACCGAAAATATGGGAACTTAAAACGTGTTTTCATAGAGAATAACTATCTTTAGGATATAACTATTAACCAAAAATACAATCTATTGTTATGAAAAAGCTAGTTTATTTAGGAGTTTTAGGAATTTTAGGAGTTATTGCGTTATCATCATGCCGTAAGGATTACGAATGTGTTGATAGTGCTGGGTATGTTTATTCAGAATGTATCGATTGCAAATCAAGTGGATTAATAAAAACATCATTTGATAGTTCTTGTGCACTTTATGGAGGAACAGTACAAGTAAAGTAAGTAAGTTACTCGAAAACTTTTGTAGTTTTATCTCCTTCTGAACAGAGGGAGATTTTTTATTTATTAAAAGGCGTAAAACGCCATAAGATTTTATGATGAGTTCGGTTGAATTGTCTTTTTTAGACATGGGGTTTTCTTGGACAATGAGCAAGGCTTTGCCATATGTGTTGGCCATGATTATTGGATTGGTCCTAGCATTTTTGTTTAGAAAGAAATTGAATAAAAATGTATTGGTTAAATGGTTGTTCAGAATAACTCTTTTTGTACTTCCTTTCTTTGGATACTTTATGTATTCACCAATTTATGAAGGTGATTTCACAAACAAGTCTAACTCTATAGAAAAAACAGAACAATTTGCTGAACTGGATGGCAAGAAATTGGTGGTTATTTCAATTCCTGGTTGTCCTTATTGTTATCAAGCAATTGATAGAATGAAAATTCTTAAGGAGCGTCTTCCTAATGCACAAATTGAATATGTGGTGTGTAATACTACGATGGACTCGCTCTTGCCACAGGAAGCCTTGGATTGGTATATAGAAAAAGCAGAGGGAGTCGTTAGTGTTCGTCAAGCAACCGATTCAGAAGCGATGGCGATTCTTGCACAAAATGGAGAAGTAAACTCTGCTTTCCCAGCTTTTGTATTGGTGGATGGTGACAAAAACTTAACAACTTGGGGCAACGCCAATTTTGGAGTTGTAGCCTTGGACGAGGTCGAGTTAAAGTTGAAGTAGAATCTTCCCAAAGTATCCAAACAAAAAGGGACAGCAAAATGCTATCCCTCTAATATATGTTAAAGGTGAATTATAATGTCGCCAATGTCGCATTCAATGTTTCACTTGGACGCATTGCATCAGAAGCTTTATCATCATTTGGGTAGTAATATCCATCCAATTCAATAGCACTTCCCTGAGCTGAGTTCAGTTCATTCATTATAGTATCCTCATTCGACATCAATGCAGACGCAATGTTTGTGAATTGAGATTGAAGTTCAGTATCTTTCGTTTGATTTGCAATTGCCTCTGCCCAATACGTTGCCAAATAGTAATGACTTCCTCTATTGTCGATTTCTCCAACTTTACGTGAAGGTGACTTTTTATTGCTCAAGAATTTCGCTGTAGCCAAATCCAATGTTTCTGCCAAAACTTTTGCCTTAGGGTTGTTGTCTACTTCACCAAGGTGATCAAGCGAACAAGCCAATGCTAAGAATTCTCCTAGTGAATCCCAACGTAAGTGACCTTCTTCAACGAATTGTTGAACATGCTTTGGAGCAGATCCACCAGCACCCGTTTCAAACAATCCACCACCGTTCATTAATGGAACGATTGAAAGCATTTTGGCACTTGTTCCTAACTCAAGAATAGGGAAGAGGTCTGTTAAGTAATCACGCAATACATTACCTGTTACGGAAATTGTATCTTCACCCTTCTTAATTCTTTCCAAAGTGAAACGAGTGGCTTCCACTTGCGACATGATTCGAATGTCTAATCCACTAGTATCATGATCGTTCAAATATGTTTCTACCTTCTTAATTAATTGAGCATCGTGAGCTCTACTTTCGCTTAACCAGAAAATTGAAGGTGTGTTTGTCGCACGAGCTCTATTTACTGCAAGTTTAACCCAGTCTCTAATTGGCGCATCTTTCACTTGACACATTCTCCAAATATCTCCAGCTTCCACTGTGTGCTCCAATAATGTAGCTCCAGAATTGTCAACAACGCGAACGCTACCGTTACCTGAAATTTCAAATGTTTTATCGTGTGATCCGTATTCTTCTGCTTTTTGGGCCATCAAACCAACATTCGGTACTGTTCCCATTGTTGTTGGATCGAAAGCACCGTTCTCTCTACAGAAGTCAATTGTTACTTGGTACAATTCAGCATAACTGTGATCTGGAATTACTGCCTTAGTGTCCTGTGCATTCCCTTGTGCATTCCACATTTTACCAGAGTTACGAATCATTGCAGGCATTGAAGCGTCAATAATTACATCACTTGGTACGTGAAGATTGGTAATTCCTTTGTCAGAATCAACCATTGCTAGTGCAGGGCCGTTTGCGTAACATGCGTCGATGTCAGCCTCAATTTCAGCTCTCTTATCTGCTGGAAGCGTTTGAATTTTAGCGATCAAATCACCAAAGCCATTGTTTACATCAACACCAATTTCCTTGAATGTAGCCCCGTGCTTCTCAAAAAGATCAGCAAAGAAAACTGTAACGACATGTCCAAAAATAATAGGGTCTGACACTTTCATCATGGTTGCTTTCATATGAACCGAGAAAAGAACACCCTTTGCTTTTGCATCAGCAATTTGTTCTTTCAAGAAAGTGATCAAGGCACTTTTACTTAAAACAGTTGTATCGATAATTTCTCCTTCAAGAACAGGTGTGTTTTCTTTAAGAACAGTTATCGCTCCATTTGTGTCAACAAATTCAATACGCACATTTCCAGCAGCATTGAGTGTCGTTGATTTTTCATTCGAACAGAAATCTCCGCTCGTCATATGTGAAACATGCGTTTCTGAATTAGCAGCCCATGCGCCCATTGAATGCGGGTTGTTTTTCGCATACATTTTAACGGGCATTGGGGCACGTCTGTCAGAATTCCCTTCTCTTAATACAGGATTTACTGCGCTCCCTTTAATTTTATCATAGCGTGATTTTGCTTCACGCTCTTCATCCGTTGATGGTTCAACGGGGTAACTAGGAACCTTGTAACCACTCGATTGCAATTCTTTGATCGTTGCTATCAATTGAGGAACAGATGCACTAATATTTGGAAGCTTAATGATGTTAGCTTCTGGTTGCTTTACCAATTCTCCAAGTTCAGCAAGATCATCTGCGATACGTTGGTCTTCAGTTAGGTATTCTGGGAATTTTGAAATGATTCTTCCTGCGAGGGAAATATCTCGTGTTTCGATTTGAACTCCTGCAGACTTAGTAAAAGCCTGTACGATTGGCAAGAACGATTGTGTTGCTAAAGCCGGAGCTTCATCTGTTTTTGTGTAAATGATTTTTGACATTTAATCGTGTTTTAGAGCCAGCCCGTTTTCCCAAAATTGACCAATGGCATGTTAAAAAAATAATGAGTACAAATGTACTGCTTGAAGAAGAGATTGTCAACCTGAAAGGCGGCTAAATCGAATTGAAATAATCAATCATCTTTTTTGTTGCTCGGGCCCGATGACTGAAGTTATTTTTTTCTTCCATTGCCATTTCGGCAAAGGTTCTACCACAATTTTCCGGTTCAAAAATCGGATCATAACCAAAGCCATGGACACCGTGTTTTTCAAATCGAATAATGCCATTTACGATTCCTTCGAATAAATGTTGTTCACCGTTTAAGTTCAAAGCGATGACTGTTTTAAAACGTGCGCTACGATCCTCTTTTGCAGCAAGATTTTGAAGTACCAATTGCATATTATCACCATCGCTGCGCTGCTCACCTGCATACCGAGCAGATAAAACTCCTGGTGCCATTTCGAGTGCAGTGATTTCTAACCCGGTATCATCGGCAAAACAATTAAGTCCAAAATGTTCAGTTACGTAATTTGCTTTTTGAATGGCGTTTCCTTGTATGGTAGGACTCGTCTCTGGAATATCTTCGTTTAGATCAATGTCATTTAAGGTGAGCAATTCGAATGTTTCAGGCAAGATTTTGTTGATCTCCTTTATCTTGTTCTGGTTGGATGTCGCGAAGAGTAGTTTCATGAAGTGAATAAATTCAAATAGATTTTTTGATTGGCCACAACGGAATATTTCTGAGCTACCGTTTCTTTTCCTTTTTTACCAATTGAAGAGCGTAAGGACTTATCAATGATTAGTGCTGATAATTTTTCTTTCCATTCTTCAGGCGTTGAGCATAGATATCCATTCACACCATCGTCAATAATACTGTTGTTTACACCAACTGGCGAAAGTAAGGAGGGAATTTCTAATGCCATGTACTGAAGCCCCTTGAAGCCACATTTCCCTTCAGACCATTCGTTTGGAACCAAAGGCATAATACCAATATTTATCTGTGCTAGATCATCAATTTCACTTGATTTATTCCATTTCACAAACTTCAGGCTTTTCAAATCGAATGTTGGCTGCTCGTTGGAAATTACTGTGAAGGTAAACGTATGGTTTTCTTCTAATTCTTGAAGAACGGGAAGAATGTCTAGCAAGTAATTCATTGTCGTATGTGTTCCGGTCCATCCAATATTGACGATATCCTTATCTTGATTTGTAACAGCTGTGTGACGATTTTTCAAATCAATTGTTGTAGGAATGACTTGAACACTGTCATTGAATTGCAGTGCGAATTTTTTCAAGAATTCATTTCCCGCATTGATGGTGTGCGCCCATTTCATAATCCGTTTTACCTTTCCATACGACTTAAGTCGGTGAAACCGTGCATTCGATTCGCTGTAATTTGGGAGCCAGATTGCATCGTCAAAATCGTAAATGAATTTCTTGCGAAGTACTTTGGCGATAATCCATTCGAAGACTGGAGGCCCAATCATAGAAGCTTCACGATGAATAAAAATATGATCGACTTTTCGAAGCTTGAACATCAAGATAAATCGTCGCCAAAAACTACCAATAATTCCAAAAGCTTTAGCGAAAAAAGTTCCTTCCTTATATAGCTTGTCCCAAGTGTGCATGGAAAGAAAAGAATGAAATTCAACCTCGAAACCTTGAGCGGACAGATAATCCATGTATTGCTCAAACCTAAACCGTTGCGAAGGAGCTTGATCTTTTGGGTAAGGAGCGATAAATACGATCTTCTTATTCATGTACAGCTTTGTAAACGCTAAGGTAACGATTCACACCTTCTTCTAATGAAAAGTAGGCTTTCGCACCGTGTATGATGCTTTCGGGATCGTAGCTGGTTAGATCAGAAACAACATTCTGATAGACTGTATTGTTGAATTCGTCAACTACAATTCCCGCTTTATATTTCATAACGATTTCTGCTGTATCACCAACGCCAGAATTGCAAATGAGAGGAATCCCCATGGCCATAATCTCTCCTTGTTTTGTAGGAGAGGAGGCTTTTTTCGAATAGCTTGGTCGAATAAAGAAAATGGATTTATCAAATAGTGAGACGTACCGTGGTACTTCGTAATGTAGCACTGACCTAACAATAATATCTTCGGTGTGGATTCCTTTTTCTGCAGCGAGTTCTTGAATTAGAGAAGGTTTTTCTCCACTAATGAATAAGAATTTCGCATTGGGGGTGTGTGATTTCAATTGAAGAAAGTAATCCAGCATTTCAGATAGCATGTACCATGTTCCAATGGAACCAATGTATCCTAAAATGAAGTCTTCTTTTGATACACCCAATGTAGAACGCAATTGATCCTTATCGTTTTCTGAGAATTTAGTTGGATCAAACAATGAGAGGTCAACACAACATGGAATAACCTCAATTTTAGGTGTGTGACCTTGTAACGCCTTCCATGATTCTATTTCGCGTTTTCCATTTTCCGTAAGTGATATGGTGTAATCTGATTCTTTGAAAAACTGAATTTCTTTCTTCTTGAAATAATTGTAAATCCGTTTATACACTGGGTTTTTCAAATCCCACAGACCACCATCAACACGCTCATCTGCCCAGAATCCGCGCATATCAAAGATAAACTTGACTCCTTTTTTTCGCTTCAATTGAAGTCCTGCCAATGCGGAAATGTAACTTCGGCAGTGGACAATGTCAAAATGATGTTTATCATTCAAGTAGAAAGCAATTTTACGCATGCGTTTTACTTGTCTCCAAGTATCTAATTTTGATCCTTTGATTGCATAATCCTGTGGATGCCACTGTATATCGGCGCTTTTACAAATAGCTTCAATGTGAGAACGATGTGCACGAAATCGATCCATTTTCTCGAAACTCACAAGGTGAATCGTGTATCCCGCTTTAGACAATCCTTTCAGATAGGGCAATACCTGAGACTGTCCAAGTGGATCGGTCATTCCATCGTATGAAAGGTATAGAACGTTTTTCATTACTATTTTTTAGAGTGACGAATTTTAGAATTATTAATGATGAATTGCCGTTTTCATGTTCTGTCGTGTCGTAATAATAATACTTTTTAAGATTTTAAGCAGAGATTCTGCTTCCTTTTTTAGGCTAAAATAGTCTTGATTGTTCAGATATTCCGCTTGATAGAGAAGTTCTATCCAATAAATGGACTCGTCGCACTCTTTTTGTGAAATACTTAATTTGTGAATGAAGTCCTTTTTCGATACAGCATTTTGGGCTTCACGGATATTTGCACCAACAGAAGTTCCAGATCTAATTAGTTGTTTGGATAAAATGTATTCTCTGTTTTCTTGAAGAGGTTTACACTTTTTAATGACCTCAAGCGCGAAGTCAAAACTCATACTGAGGATAATGTTCTCTTTAGGCATAGTAATTATCAGTTAGGTCTACTTAAGATAGGAAGAACTAATTTAATTTACAATCCCTAATCCCTAATCCCTAATCCCTAATCCCTAATCCCTAATCCCTAATCCCTAATCCCTAATTTCTACTTCTCCATCCATTTGGCGTACCACATTTGAAAAGTCAGCATGTACCAAACCTTAAAATCATATTCTTTTTTCCCATTGTAGAATGCCTCTTTAATCTTTGAGACATATTCCCAATTGAGTAAGCCTTGCTCCTTAATTTTCGATTCGCAAATATACTCTTCCACCAAGTCGCGTAAATCATTTTTAAGCCATTCAGCGATAGGTATAGCAAACCCCATCTTTGGACGATCCATCATTTCCTTGGGAACATATTCATATACAAGATCTCTCAGAATGCGTTTCTTAACCCCATTATGGTATTTATAACTGTCAGGTAGCTGAGCCGCAAACTCAATAATACGTTGGTCCAAAAATGGCTCTCTTCCTTCAAGGCTTTGTGACATTGTTGAACGATCAACCTTTTGCAAAATATCATCGATGAGGTACGTTTGATAATCGATTGCCATCATATACGAAAGAGGAGAGAAATCACCCTTCATTTCATTACTGGCGTAATACGTTTCCAAATGATGAAAATCAACTTCCATCATTTCTTTCATTTGTGTATCTGTAAATTGCTGGCTCAAACTGAGCATGATGTGCTCATTCGACGGGTTTTGAAGTACATTTTTTAACTTCTCGTACCGATTATGAAAGTTGTACTTGTTTCGCAATACTGGAATTCGTTCGGAAGGAACAGCACGCATAATGTTCGCCATTGATTTACGTGCAAATCCAGGGATTCGCTCTAACTTCTTTCCGTACCTCAAGAGATAATCATAGCGATTGTAACCAGCAAAAATTTCATCGCCAGCATCTGCACTCAGTGCAACAGTGACTTCTTTTCTCGCCATCCGACTAACCAGAGTTGTTGGTATGGCACTTGAATCAGCAAAAGGTTCATCAAAAAAGAATGGAAGGTCTTTTATCAGTTCGAGTGCTTCTTTTTGTGTGCAAGTAATTTCTGTGTGATTGGTTCCAAGATGATGTGCAAGTTCCTTTGCATAAGGCGCCTCATTCAATCCAATATCAGGAACTCCAATGGTAAAAGTTTTGAGCTGTTCTGTTCTGTCCTTTTGAAGAATCGCAGTAACACATGCACTGTCAAAACCTCCACTGAGAAAAACGCCCACAGGAACATCTGATACCATACGGTAATTGAAGGCAGATTTCAATAAAGTTGACGTTTCAATTTTCGCTTCCTCGTAAGAGATGTCCAGTTTCGGGCTATTGTAACTGTCGTAGACATTCCAATACTGAACTTGTTTTATTTGTTCAAGATCTTTCGGAGGATTATTTAAATCTATTGTGAAATAATGTCCTGGACGAATTTTGCTACAGTAGTCAAAAATACAATAGGGTGTAGGTACATTGCCATATTGCATGAATGCAGCCACGGCGTCTTTGTTAATCGATTTTTTAAATTCTGTGTGTGCATGAAAGGCCTTGAGTTCTGAAGCGAACATGAAAAGACCATCATGCATATAAAAGAAAAAAGGTTTAACACCGGCTCGATCTCTTGCACAGAAGACGCTTGAATCTTTCTCGTTGTAGATGAATATGGCAAACATTCCAATGAAGCGGTCCAAGCATTTAGCGCCCCATTCTTGGTATGCATGTAAAATCATTTCAGAATCTGAGTTACCACTAAAAGTATGCCCTCTACTTTCTAGTTCATTGCGGATTTCGATGAAATTGTAAATCTCTCCATTGAAACACATCCAATACGATCCAAAGCGCATGGGTTGTTTGCCCTGATCTGACAAATCGAGTATTGCTAAACGTCGATGGCCAAGTCCAATTTGGGCCTGAGGTAATTCAATAAATTCAGTTCCTTCACCATCCGGACCACGATGCGCCAATGTTGACGTCATGCTTTTTAGTAGAGCATTCGATGAGCGTGCTTTGAAATCTATGAAGCCATTTATACCACACATACGATGTAAAGTTAGTGAGGAATAGACAAACTATTTGACTTCTATTCTCAAAGTTGTTAAGATTGAATTGGTAGAAAGCTTGAAAAAATCATAATTTTCAGAAAACTAACCTTTTCACCATGAAAAGGGATTAAGTATTAAACTTAAATAATAATTGTTTGAAGGGTCAATTCGAAAGAATTGGCCTTTATTTTTTTATAAAAGAGGCTTTCAGGCTATCTCCAATTTTGAAAAGATTGAGAATGCCATTGGTTATACTCTTGCCCGCTCGAAGGAAAATATTGCGTTCAATTCTATAACGCAACATCTCGTCGTCTGAAGTTTCAGAAACGTATTCTTGATTGCTCTTTCCCTTGCTTGTTTTTAGACGTGTTATACTGATCCCTGTAGTTGAGATTTTGTCAACTAAAAATTGATGATCGAGAAAAAGTTTCGTCAAAGTTTTATGAGTGTAGTAGCTTAAATGATTTGGATATTCAATCACATCATAATCAGCTTTCAATCTATACCTTAAAGTTGAATTGAAATTAGGAGTAGACATGTAAAATTCACCTCCTTTTCTGAGCAATTTATAAATCTGATCTACAAATTCTTGAGGTGAATTTATATGTTCAATTACCTCAATGGAAACAATAATGTCAAAGAAGTCATTTTCAAATGGTCCATCCTTAAGTTCTCCATGGAACATTTTAATTCCTTTTTTACTGCATTCTTTTACTGATGCTTCTGTTAGTTCAGAGCCGTAAACTTCCCAGCCTTTCTGCATGGCAATTTCAAGGAAAAAGCCATGGCCACATCCAATATCCAATATCCTATTAGTCTTCCTAAAGGGCTCAAATGAGTCCAGTAAATCTGAATAGCGCTTAGCAGTGATTGGTGAAAAGTAGCGTGTAATAGCATAATTTGAACTATAATGCTCAATAAGTTCTTTATGCTCGGGAATCTTTTTAGTAAATACAAATGAACAGTCCTTACATGAATACAAGGCAGGTGATTCGTAACCTTTCATCAGTTCAAGATTAGTTGAATCGCAGATTAAGCATTTGGAGTGTTCTTTAATGTTTTGCAATGGATGTAAGTGCTGGTTTGAGGATCGCTAAAGTAATGAAATTATCAATTGAATTAATTTACGATTTCATACTCAAATCAGAAAGTGTAGTCAGCAAATTTGCCAATTCCTTACTTTGATACTTCCTGCTGAAGAGGTTACCATATTCAATATTTCTGGTTAATTGTAAGTCTCCCGATTTTGTTTTGTCAATTATTTCCAATAACAGTTGTTTGCATTCTGTAATAGAGTTTGCCACATATCCTGAATTTGACTTTTCAATAAACTCTTGCATAACATTTTGATCAGAAGGACAGAGTAATATAGGGATTCCTGAAGCGTAATATTCGAATAGTTTGACGGGATACCATCCTTTTATATCTTCAAATGAGGTTAGATAAAGTAAATCTGATTCTTCTAGTAAGCCTTGGATTTCATTTTTAGGAACGCGATCCATGAACTCGACATACTTACCATATGAACTAGTGTTCGATTTTAAACGGTCTAACTCACTGGGTAGTATGCTAACACCAATAAATCTAAGTTTGATTCTCAGCTTTTCTAAATTTATTTCTTCTACTGATTTTAGTAGGATGTCAATATTTTGAGACGGATATAAAGTCCCTGCATACGTAATTAAGAGGTGATCTGAGGATTGCTTTATTTTAGGCTCATGCAATGACGCGTATCCATTTAATATAACATGTCCTTTCCTTCCAATTAGTTTTTCAATAGTATTTTTCCAAGGTTCAGAAACACTCATGAAAGCATCAGCATTCGACGTCCATTTGAGTTCACTTTTTCGCTCCAATTTGTTGATCCATTTCCAAAGCAGTCCGTTCGATTCATGGTGTTTGTGGGTAGTCCATTCATCTCTGTAATCAGGTATCCATAGCGTATTGAATTCTTTTTTTAGCTGATGACCAATGAAAAATGATTGAAAGGGACGACCGCTGCAGATTACGCCAATAACTTCTTTATCCTTAGCCAAAATTGATTTGGCTTCATTGTAAAAATTTGAATAGGGGAGTGAACGGAGTGAATAATTAGATAAAATAACTTCTTTTAAAGTCAGTAGCTTTTGAAGAGGTTTCAGCCATCGATATTTCGATAAGCGGTCGCGTAGAGACCGGCGATAAGGCATTCGTCTTATTTCACAAGAATCTGTGGATTCAACGGAATACTCATTTGTTGTTAGCTTGTCTACTAGGTCATTTTGATTCTCATTCCAATTTCTTGTGATAATAATTGGATAGATTCCATTTTCGAATAAATGTTCTGACCAAGCCTTGGTTCGTTCGCCGCCAACAAAATTTGAAGGAGGAAAGAAGTACGATATGATTATAATTTTTTTCAAGCGTTGCTGATTCGATATTTATCGCTTAATTTGATTACGAATATAGTTTAATATATCCAATGCAGAAGTTGCTATTCTTGTTTACAGCGGAGTACCCTTATGGTAAGGGTGAAACATTTTTGGAGACAGAAATAGATTATTTGGCGAGTTCTTTTGAGCAAATAATTTTGGTTGTAACGGAAAATGTTGAAGGGAAAGAAATGAGAGGGATTCTGGATAATTGTCAGGTGAAAGCTCTTGATTTATCTGTTTCAAACTTTGACAAGGTAAAAGCAATTAAATTTCAATTTTCCTCTATATATAAGGAAGAAAAGAAAATTATTGAAGAAATCTATTCAAAGCCATTCACAAAAGGAATTCGCAATACGATGCTTCTTTCTTTATTTAAAGGAGAAAGGGTGAAGAACTATATTTCTAATTTGAAAAATTTAGATTATTCAACAACCGTTTTCTATAGTTATTGGTGCAATGATGCAGCATTAGGTCTGGCATTGTCAAGTGCAGCAAATAATGGAATTAACGCTATTTCAAGAATCCATGGTTGGGACGTTTATTTTGAGGCTAGTGCAATCGATTATTTACCTTATCGCCACTTTATCTCAAAACACTTAAGAGGAATATATGCTATTTCGGAGGATGGTGTTAACTATACTAAGAACACCTGGAAACTTCCCAATGACTCCAATGTTAAATTGTCTCGATTGGGAGTGAAGAAACAGGAGTTAAAATCATCGAAAAGTCCTATCAGGGTTGTTAGCTGTTCGAATTTGATTAAACTCAAACGCGTTGATTTACTAATTGAAGCTCTTGGCTTAATAACAGATTTAGAAATTCAATGGACACATTTTGGTGATGGGATTGAAATGCACGTAATTAAATCTTTAGCTGATGAACTGCCGGCCAATATTAGTGTTGAATTAATAGGCCGCGTTGCAAACCAGGAAGTACTTGATTGGTATCGAAAGTATAGTCCAACGTTGTTCGTTAATGTGAGTTCAACTGAAGGTGTTCCTGTTTCGATAATGGAAGCCATAAGTTTTGGAATCCCTGTTTTGGCAACAAATGTTGGTGGAAATGGAGAAATAGTGAATGAGAAGAATGGCTGCTTAATTGATAGAAATAGTACAAGCGAAGCACTGTCAAAAAAGCTTCATGAGTTGCTATCCATGAGTGAAGAAGAAATGGACTCCCTAAGAAATGGAGCTTTGAGTATGTGGAATGATCACTACAGCGCTAATACAAACTATGTTGAATTTGTTGCTTTATTAAAAAATAGAGATTCTACCAGTTGATGATAAAAGGGATGGTAGATGCATATTTCTCATTGATTTTTTGCCATGAAGGATAAGCGGATATAGGCAAGATTGGCGTAGAATAGGAGGGGTTCTTTATTCAATAAATAATTACTCGAAAAATTTCATTGAATTAAATTTTTTAGATATTGCCAGGATCATTTGATGATTTCACAGTAGTGTATTTTTTCGATTTGATCTTTAAAAATGGTTTTTCCAAGAATTGATATGATGCCGACGCCATGATTATCGTTAATATTAATCCTAAGAAAAAGAGCAGAACGTATGGAATAGATATGTCCAGTTGTACCTTCATGTAGCGAACTAATGAAAAGGCCATTAGATGGTATACATACAGCCCGAAAGAAATTTTACCGAGATAATTTAATATTTTGTTTTCTAATGAAATAAGCACTTTAGGGTTTAAGGCAAAGTTTGCAATTAGTACGGCAAATAGAGTAGCAAATATTTGATCTGATAAAGCTGTATGTGGCAATGGATTCAAAAACCAAATGCTAATTACGACTAAAAGTGTTCCTATTTGAGCTTGCATGGAAAAAATAAACAACAATTTTTCAGGTTTGAATTTAGCGAAGTATGCTAAGAATGCTCCAGTGGCCATTGAACCAAACCCCATTCTTCCAATAACTTTTGAGATCACTTTAATGGAACTTGATTCTCCCAAAAAATGGAAGTTGATATAGTCAATAGTCTGTGGTAATAGCACCCATGTTGTAATTATCAGTATTAAGAATATGAGGAATTGTTGTTTTTGAAACTTAGCAATGAACCATGGCCAGACAAGATAGAATTGCTCTTCGGATCCAACTGACCAAAGAATTTGAACATATCGAATAGTTAAATCTAGCGAAAAAGCTATGTTAGGTGCGAAAAACAGATAGTATGGTAGCGCATCCTGATAATTGCCATTCTGTGGTCCTATGAAGAAATAAGACAACGAGGCGAGGAATAAAATAAAAAAATAGAGTGGCCAGATTCTTAAGATTCTCCGGATGTAAAATTTGCGAATTGCGATGTTGTTTGTTTGGGATTTCTCTTCTAGTAGCAAATAAGTAATAAGAAAACCACTTAGCACAAAAAATAGAACAACACCGAAATGACCATTGATCACGTCAATTCCAAAGAAGTGATAAATCATCACGCTAAGCGCAGCAAAAAACCGTAGACCATTTAAATTGGGGAAATAAATACTACGCATCAGCTTTTATTTTCTTGCCTTGAAACTTTCCTTTGAGTTTAAGAAAGAAACTCTCAATGTACTTATGTGAAAGATAGGCGATGACAATTGTACCTACAATTGTGGATATATAAAACACCAATGATCCGAGCCAGCCACCTTCAAGTTGCTTAGCGAAGAGCTCAACAAAAAGAAGCATTAGAATCCAGTGGTACATATAGATTCCATAAGAGATTTTCCCAAGAAATTTGAAAATCCTTGATTCGAAAATGAAGGTGTAGTTTCCGTCAATAAGAATGGTTATCATATAACCAAATAACAAAGAATAGACAGGGAATTGGACATAGGAAAAATTGACATTCCCAAACCAAAGAGCAAAAGGTAAAATAACAAATAGCAAGTTCAGTGGCTTTAATCTCTTACGCCAGTTATTAAATCTTGGATATTCTCCAAAATACAATATGGCAAACAAGGCGCCAGTTCCCATTGATCCAAAATTGAGTACTTCAAACAGGACTTCCACCAATTTTAAAGAGGAATTTGAATAATCAAGTCTACTAAGTACAAACTGTGTGACGTGTGGCAAGATTGGATAGGCGAATGTTAGAAAGACTGCTATTAAAAGAATTGTTCTTTCTTTTCCTCGAAGAATGGCTGGCCAAAATAAGTAGAACTGTTCTTCCACACCTATTGACCATAGTTGAGGACTTACTAACCATCCACTTGAAAAAGCATGAGCAATATTTGGAAAAATGGTTCCACAGAGAAGAAGTGTAAACCATGAAGGTGAATACATAAAGATTAGTGCCGAAAGCAGCAAAATTATATAATATAGAGGCCAAACTCTTAGAATCCGTCGTACGTAGAAATTACGAATATTGATTTTTTTGTGTTCTTTTTTTTCCTTCAGAAGGAGTGTGGTTATTAAGAATCCGCTAAGAACAAAAAATAGGATTACCCCTAAAGTACCTAAGAGTTTTATGTTGTTAAAGAAATTAGCATATCCATGGTCTTGTTTACATAATTCAATGTGACCAACTACAACAGCCATTGATGCAATCGCCCGTAAGCCATCCAACCCAGGAAGATAGAACTTACCTTGCATCCTGCGTGTAGAGTTTAATCAAATTGTCTGCATAAGTCTCTATGGAGAACTTTTGGCTAAATTTTAAGGCATTAATCTTTATACGTTCTTTTAGGTCCTTATTCTCTAATAAATCTGCAATAGTTTGGGCTAGCACTTCAGGTTCTCTTTCTTTTAGGATAAAACCATTTTCACCATTGAAGACAATGTCTCTATTGCCTTTCCCATCACAACAAACAACAGGGGCGCCAACCGCCATTGCTTCAAGAAGTACTAGGCCAAAAGCTTCGAAAATAGCAGTGTGAAGATATATGTCTGCATTGGCTAAAAATAACTCAGGGTGATCGACAATTCCATGAAAAATAACATTGTCGCTTAATCCATTTGTTTTAGAATATGTTTCCAATTCTTCTCGTTTCGAGCCATTACCAAGAACATGTAATTTCATTTCAATATTCATTGATTTGAGATACTCGATGGTTTGAATCGCTAAAATCTGTCCCTTTTTCTCAACCAAACTACCAATAGTTACCGCATTTAACGTCAAGTCTGTTCTTTTAGATGGAGCAAACCTGGTTGTGTTTATAGCATTGTGCTTCAATACAACTTTCACAAAAGATGGCAGATTGGAACTGGCATATTCAAAAGTGTCTTTAGATATCGCTAGCGCAGTAACATTGGTACGGTTCTTATATGCCTTTAGTACAATTTTTCGCTCGTAATTCTCTGTTAACCGGCGTTTACTAGTAACCTCCGTTATTTGGAGTTTTTTGAATTGAGGTATAGCATCGTGAAAATGAACAAAGTAGGCAGCATTAGGATAATTGATTTCACTTAAAACAATTTCGCTTTCAAAGAGATGAGAATGAACAATGTTGGGTTTGAAAAGATCTATTATGGCTTGTAATTCTAGAACATTTGAAATTGATTTCCCAGACATTGAGGGCTTTACTTGTACATTTACTACCTCCCAATTGATTGATCGCGTTAGGAATTCATATTCATTTTCAGAGCTAAAAGTAACAAGTAATACTTCGATATGCTTCTGTTTGGAAAGTGCATGACAAATGTCCAGAACAAGACGTTCTGCGCCTCCCTTTCTTAGATTCGGTATTACTTGAATTATTTTAATCATAGATTCAGGTATGATTTTTTTTAGCTTGGAAATATCACTTTATCATTAGCAAAGAATGCATGCTAATTTAAATGGTGATGATTACCACTTAACTATGAGGCCATACATCATTTTTATTCCAAGTTTGAATGCAACAAAATTATTAACATTTCCACCCTTACTCTCTCCAACACGTGGGTGGAAAGTAATAGGACATTCTACAACTTTCATTTGATTACTTAAAGCGGTGTCCAGAAAATAAGGGTTGAACTGCAGGTTAATTGAATGGTCTAGTTTAGGTAACAATTTATGAAGGGCCTCATTTCTGCATAGCTTGTATGTAGTTCCAACATCAGTAAATGTACCGTGTGAGATATGTTTGAGTTCCAAAAGTTTTCCAACAAAAAAATTACCATAGAACATGAAATTTGTTAGTTGAGTATTACCACACCTTAATTGGTCCACAATTCGAGTTCCACTTACAATATCAGCATGTGGTAAATAAGCAATAAATTTTCCTATGTCGTATGCACGAAAGGTCATGTCTCCTTCGGACAGCAAGGTAAGTTCAGTGTCTTCATACTTAGCACCTTCAGTGAGAGCTCGAAATACGCAAGCTCCATAACCTTGTTGAGTTTCATTAAAAGTAATAGCTCCCGCAGATTTAGCGAATTCAATTGTTCGATCTGAGCTATTGTTACTAACTACGATGACGCGCTTTACAAGATCATGATTAATGAAATCGCGAACAGACTCTTGAATTGAGAGTTCATCATTATACGCAGTAAGAACTACTGTCATTGAGTTGTTCGTAACTGGACTGTATTCAACAGATGCATTTTTTTTCTTGGGCAGCACAAAAACTAATTGAACAATAAAAAAAGTTAGTACGAGAAAAATTGTTACAAGGAATATTTCGACTACTAGAATTGATATTGATTGAAAAATAACCGAAAACAATAAATAACCAAACATCGTCCCTAAGAGAGCTAGTAATGCTAAAAAACTATATAGAGCAGATTTACGCATCATATCTGGCGACAACTAGCATTTGTTTGGCAGATGGTCGAAAAGGGCTTTTAAGGTACATTTTAGTTAAAAAATAGGATTTTGGGAGTCGACTTTTCATACTAAAAGGAATGAACTTTGGCTCACTTCGTTCAATCGTAAATCCTTGGGATTCTAAAAAGTCAGTTAAAGATATGTGAGAGAAGACTTTAACATGCGTGTAATCGTCAAAATAATGCTTGTAGCAATACTTATAATTGGGTTGAACTAATGCTAATTTCCCTCCTTTTTTCAAGTAGACCTTGATAAGAGTTAATGCAGCATTCAGCTGTTCATCATTTAAATGTTCAAATAAATTACTCGCAAAAACCATATCAATTGATCGGTCTTCTATTGGAAGTTTATTACAAATGTCTTCACAGAAAAACTGAACCTCTTGCTTACAATATTCTTGAGAATCTGCCATAATGTCCACGGCATACTTTTTATCAGCCTCAATGTTGTTAATGAAGTCGCAGTAGCCGCTTCCAAATTCTAAAATGGCTCCGTTTTTTGTAGTGAATTGTTGTAAATACTCACACAAAGCTCTCCATACTTTGGTACGATCTTTATCAAATTTGAATCGTGTTTCGTAGTAATCTTTCATTCTATTATCTTATAAAGAACGAAGTCGTCAAAAACTTCTTGTCTCTCAAAATTACAATTTTGTAATTTCATTTGAAGTATTGTTCGATCTTTTTCAGGTGAATTTTGTCCATTCATTAATATCAGAATTTCTCCTCGTTTAAATAATGTAGTAACACGATCATAATTGTATGGTGAAACACTGTAATATTCTGTATTTGGTAAAATTGATAATTCAGGAATGAAATTTTTTATGTACTTATCCGGAGTGAAAATAACGGTATTATTCAGATATTCGATTTTTTTAATTTGAGCACTGATTTCCTGTGCGTGTAGATAATGTAATTTTGGTTCGCTCCCCACGTGTTTAATATGGTCATGAAAATATTTACTCGCCATGGTATTAGGCACAAACAAAAGTACACCTATTAAAACGAATGTATAAATTGACTTTGATTGAACAATAGAAATCTTGTGTACAGAGATGTATGCGTAGGTGAGAATAACAGCTATAGTTAAAAAATCGGAGTAATAGCTTATGCCAGAGCCTTCTTTTAAGGAAGTCATAATCGCAAAAACCAAGGTTCCAAGAGCAAGACTAGAAAGGAATTTGTATTCCTGATATTTTGATACTGCAAGGCTGGTTAGGCTGATATACAGAGTAACAATAATCAAGAAAAAATAATGGTTAAAAAATATATCCCAGACCGTGAATCCATATGCGAAATTAATGGGGTTTGAAATACCTCCGATTGTATTTGTAAAAAATAGTTCACCATAGATTGAGTAAAAAAATGCAAAGTAGATTCCTATAAATATCCCAAAGTACAGGGTGAACTGAAGAAAAATTTTAAATCTATCATAGACCAATAAAAAGGCAGAAATGATTAATATTAGCTGTATACCATTCTGCTTCACCATGATGGATGTAGCTATTAGAAATGCTGTTATCAAAAGGTTTATCCACTTCTTTTCAAGCATAATATATTTCAACATAAAATAGATGCTATAAACGAGAGTCAAATGAAATAGAGCGTCTGGCCGAATGACGAATCCAGCTCGTGTTAAGAGTAACAATGCTACAAAAGATACGGTGAAAGAAAGAAGTTTGTCAGCTTTGAATAATTTCGTAAAAATGGAGTAGACAATGTAGTAAGTGATTAAGTTATAGAGTAATACAAGAAGCCGTCCAATAATAAAAAAAGCATGTACATCTTTACCCGGAGTTAAATCCAATATTGCTGCAATCCAATAAATAGGATACTGTGATAATGGAGAGTATTGAAAAACTTCGAATGGAGATGATGAAGGGTTGGTGTATAATGCCTCTCCCAAAAGCATTTTTTGGATGTTCCAAATATTATTGTCCTCTCCGACACAGATGTCAGGCGCATACGAAAATGCTAAAATGATTCTTGTGATGAGATATGATAGAAAAATTAAGGCAATTGCCCATAACAACAGTGTGCGATTATTATTCTGAATCACGTTGAATATCCGTGTACCGAAACCATCAAAGTAATTTAATTTCATAGCTGTACGTAAATATAAGTAATTAATAGCTCAGTATATTTTCTGGTCGAGGACAAGAAGATTACTTATTTACAATTTATTCTGATCTTATACAAGTTAGATTTATTCAAAGCCAAGAGAAGTGAATAGTCTTCAAAATTGTGTAGGTCATTTATTTTTTCAAAACTTTTTTGATCACAGTTAAGGAACAAGTTGACAGGACCGGAACTATTTAACTCTGAGCTTACCTCAAGCGAAGAGAATAGCAATGAATTTACTTTAGAATTCGCTACAACAAAAGCAGGGTTATTGCTAACTGTACTTGCGTAAATGATGATTGAATTAATTTCTCCTTCTGAATTGATAACGTCACAAATTTGAAGTTCTTCAGTATAATTCCAATTATAGGTGTACTTGGATCCATTACCATCTAATAAATTCAAGTTTTGCTTAAAGAAAAACAATCCGTTGATAATAAACATTGATATTAATACAGATTTAAAAAACAAACGTACCCTTTGCCGAACTTTTTGGTTGACGGCAATAATGAATACTGCTAATTGAATCATGATCATAACAGGGCCGTAATATCTGGTTTCTTCGAGAAATGTCCAGTGACTTCCTAATACGATTTCGTTAGGTGTAGAAACAGACAATAGAGATAAGAAACCCACAATTAGAACAGTGGACGCAGTAGTTAACCCAAGAAAAATGGAAAGCATCTGAAACTCATTTTTACCTTTCCATTGCTTAATTAAAATTACGATGACGCCGAGTAATAGTATTGAGGCAATAACAAAGGTCACCTGAATTATTGTCGGGTTTATTAAAGCGTTTAAATAACTATCAATGTCCCATAAGGCTTTAATAGGAAATGGATCGATACTTAATAAATGTTCGGGAAAAAAGCCTCTTTCAGTAAATTTCGATTTGGGGAAGTACGGTAAGAAATAAAAGGATATGTAAGAAAAAAGGCCTGATAATATCAAGGAAATTAACCCCGCTGTCGCATAAATTTTCCGCCGTTTAATAATTGCAATAATTATTAGGCCTATTAATCCTAAGAAAGTCCATGGGAAAGCTGATATTTTAAACAATAAGGGTAAAAAACTTAGAATGCTAATTAGTAGGATGTTAGTCCCAATTGATTTAAATGAATCTGACTGCTTTAAGTAAAGCGTGAGGACCGCTAGTACATTAAGCATCACTAAGCTTGTGACAATCAGATCTGTAGATGAAAGAATATTGAAGGGTGAAACAAGAATTGCTAGAAGAAGAAGATACAATGATCTTCGAGCTCTTGAGATGTCTAATAATTTTAATATTGCTATAATGCTGTAGAGAAGCAATACAATCATGATAGAATCGATAATGAAGGTTGCCGAAGAGTAAGAGAAATATGGTGTAAATACACTAATTAAGTAACTGTACGCTTGTGTATAACCGAGTAGACTATGAAAGTTCGGAGAACTTAAATCTTCAGTGTTAGCGTAACGAACTACACAACCATTGCCATTGTCAATTTCCTTCGCTGCGAAAACTTGAAAGGATTTGTCTATAGAAAAATCGTTGAATTGAACTTCATATGATACTCTAAAGGAAACAGCAATTAGTATTGCTAGAGGTAACACCCACCTTTTGTTGGATAGAGCAATAGCACTATTTAGGACTCCTTTAAGTGTCATTTGCAATTTACAATTGATTGAACTTTAGTCATCGACCTAAATAACAGAGTAAACATGAGTAAAACTCTGTGTCTATTTTGAAAATGAATAGGTTTTTTAATGATCGCAGCGATGAGGTGTATAATTGCCCTCCCTCTATTTCCTGTACAAATATTGTATCGAGAAATCCCGTATTGAATTTGACTGAATGCTTGTTTACGAACCTTAGGGCTTAGTTTGTTTAAGATGTGCGGTTTTTCATTTTTAAACCTAGTCAAAGCTCTCAACATTTTAGGGTAATGGTTGTTTTTGAGCGAAACTGAATTTCCCTCGTGAACTCTATAGAATACTGTAAATTCATTAATTTGAAAAACAGGATGTTCGTAGGAAACTTCCATCCAATACATCATGTCCTCTGAAATAATAGAATCCTCTCTGAATTGATATTTTCTGGCAATAATTGAGGATAAACAAACTCGTGTTGGTATCACTGGATTGCTAATGAAATAGTCAAAAGGATTAGAACCAAGCTGAGGAGTTTTGCTGTTCTCCTCGACAGACTGATTGGAAATTGTACAATTAGTAAAAAAGAGTGCTTCTTTAGATTCGCATTTTTCAATGAACCTATTCAGGACCTCTAGGTGATTGCTTAGCATTAAATCATCGCTATCAAGGAAGCAAATGTATTCACCCGTTGCTAGGCCTATTCCATTATTTCTGGCAGCAGAACGTTCTTGGTTTTCCTGGTAGTGATACTTGATTCTAGGGTCTTTATTAACATAATCTTGACAAAACTCTTTGGAATTGTCCGTAGAGCCATCATCAATAATTAATAGCTCCCAATCTATGAATTGCTGATTAATTACACTATCAATTGTTTCGCCTAAAAAATCTGCCCGATTGTAAGTCGGTAATATGATAGAGAATTTAGGCATTATCTAATTTGATTTAATCTAATCTGTGAGATTTGTTCAGCTAACAGCCCAATAGTGAAAAATATTAAACTCGCGGTTATGCCTAACATGGTACCAACGCTGATACCATCACCTCTGTACATAATTGGAATTCCCCATCCAACAGAGACTAAAAAGGCGATTATTGACAGTGGTATGAAGAACCTCATAGGATTGAATAATATCAGGATATTTAAAATTTCCTTCATTGTTTCAATTGCAGTTATGGTATTGATTGTACTTTTCCCGGCAATGCGTTCTTTAATCGTTATTGGAGTTTCTAAAACAAGGCATCTCGATTTAACAAAACACAGTAAAATCACATCACTGTATGACATTCCATCGGGACATACCGTCATGTATTTCTTCCCTAATTTTGTATTATATATTTTCATTCCTGAGTTGATGTCATGAATATCCATGGGAATCAAGAATTTCGCAAAAGAACGAATAATCCATTTTCCAAACCCTCTATAAAATGATGCGTTTTTATTGTTGATTCTAGAACCAACAATCATATCCGCATCTTCCGCAGTTATTTGAGAAAGCAATGTGTCTACATCATCAAGCGAATGTTGGCCATCTGCGTCAATCGTTATAACATACTTTGTTTTGGCATATAAAATCCCTGTTTTTATCGCACCTCCATAACCTCTATTTAGTTTATGGCTAATTACTTGAAAGTTACTTTCATGCTCCGCTAAATCAGTGCAAATTTTCCGCGTGTTATCTTTTGAACCATCATTCACTACAATTAGATAATAACTGTTTTTGTTACAATGATCGATTACTTTAGGTAGGAAAGAGCCAAGAGATTCCTCTTCGTTATATGCGGGGATAATAACAGTTAAAGTACTTTCCATAATCTGAAGTAGTCCAAATAGGCCGAGGGCCATTTAACAACGGGATGAAAATACGGCTTTTCGATAGGATAGTAGTAAGTGAGGGCAAGAAAAGATAGAAATATTAATGTTCGATTCTTGATCCGAGAATTTTTTTCACTTTTGTTAAATCGACAACAATGTTTTGATTTACCAAATAATCTGTTTCGGAATCATCATTTGATTTGCCAAAGGATATCTTTTTTGAAGCATTTTCATTCTCCGTCTGGCAAAAAACAGGTGAGTATTTCACTTCGGATAATGAGGCTATTTTCCAGAATGGGAATTTATATTCGAGCTCGGCATAAGGTGCATTAATCAGCTCAATAAAAAGCGTGTCTTTTTCCATGAACATTACATTTGAGCAACCGGCTCCATGAATAGAAATGAATTGTTTCGCTTGATTCATTAATATGATTTGCTCCCAAATACTGTAGTCTTCGAAGTATATAGTTTTGAAGCCATTTGCACACAACAACTCTTCCAACTCTTGTTCATTAGCAATTCCTCGAATCCCTCGTTTCTTTCTAGATAAATAAAGTTTATCTGAAGGTGGTTGAAAATTCTTAGCCTCTTTTTGCGCAATTGGAATCAAAAATGCCCGCAATTGGAAAATTTCTGCACCCGAAAATTCTGTAGACCATTCACGCGTCTCGCTCAGAATAAAGTTCTTAATAAAAAGGTGTTTACCTGCAGGAATTATTTTCGTTTTAACATTGAATTGACTTAAGGTATCTACAACGAATGGAATATTACTGATACCTTCTGGAAGTAACAACGTTGTGGTTTCAAGCATTCCATTGTCTGCAAGATTTATTAACCTAGGAATACTGCTATTTAGCCAGAATGCATAATTGAACCATTTCGTGTGAACAATAGTGTAATCTCCAGAATTCAACTTCTCTGATGGCAGGCTTTTCCCATATCGGCAAACCAATAATTGCTCGAATGTTTTTCTCCAAAATGTATATCGAAAATTTGTATCACGTTTCCCACGTATGTTGAATGCACAGCGATTAACTAATCTGCCTTTTTTCAATATAATACCCTCATGCGATACAAAAACTCTATTTAGCCTTCTTACTCGTGGAATGGTATACGTGTATTCCGCATTTTCCGCATACTTTGAACGCCATTTTGCATCGACGTTTTCAGGAATCTTAATTGATATGGGTTTCTGTGACCTCAAGATTTAATCCGTTTAATAATCCACCCTATTATTGGCAGATTGTATACAATTGTGACGAATACAATTTTGTTTGTTTTCCCATTGTAGCCTTTTGGGAATTTCCGATAAGAAGTGAAGGCATGCTGAATTGCATTCCATGAATGACCTGCTTCATTTTCTTGTTGTGAAAGATGAAAGTGACACATGCTTATCAAGCGATTCCTAGAACTTCTTGGAAGCGAAGCACTCAATTCAGGTTTGTCAAATATTTTCTTGAAAAATTGAAGCTCATTCTTGTAACGCTGAGTGTCTGCAATTGTATACATTTCAGAATGAATGTAATAGACATTCGTGTATTTCTCAATATGTACAATTGGGTATTTCACAGCTATTCTCAACCAAAGATCCAAATCTTCTAATCCTGGAATATCAGGGTCGAATCTCAATCTATCCAAAATACTCTTAGCGACACAAACTCTAGCGGGGTTCGGCGTGTAGTGTAGTAAGTATGCAAATTTGTCATTTTGGACAAAAGAAGGGACAATTTTCTCCGTTTTATCTCCAGCTTCATTCTCCAGAAAGCTGTTGGTAAACGCCATTATTTCAGGATTGTTCTGTTCTGATAAATATTGATGAAGAACTTTGAGGTGGTTTTCAAGAAATAGATCATCACTGTCCAAGAAGCAAATGTATTTTCCTTTGGCCTTCTCGATACCATTATTTCGCGTAATACACCGTTCGCTATTTGCAGGGTTTCTAAAAACAACTTTATTAGCGAGCTGATGCTCTTTTGCAACTTCAAAGGAAGAATCAGTAGAACAATCATCAACTATGATGGTTTCGAAATCTTTAAACCCCTGATTTACCAGAGAGTTCAATACTTCCGGAAGTCTTTTTTCTCGATTGTAAACTGGTATTATGACAGAGAAAAACGGATTCATTTTTTAAAAGTATGTTTTATGAATCTAAGGTATTCTAACAAGTTGCTAAACTTGATAATCTCGATTTTTTTGGAAGATATAAATTTCCTTGCAGACTTATGACCGTCAAGCTCTATATGCAAGTTGATTAACTGACTAAATATTTTGTGCAATGTGGTTTTCCACGCGTTTTGAATTGGGCTCTTAACTCTATTAAAAAACGCATAGATAAGTAAGGAGTTTTCATAATTCGAGCGCATTTTTTTGAATTCATCTTGAGAGCTCCAAACTCCACCGGAGTGAATTCTGTATGCAGAACCAAGTATACTTTCATCAAAGTATGCAGGACCTTTTCTTCCAAGAACAGCGGTTAGAAATACATCTGGTAAAAGTGCTGCTCTCATCTCATCAGGAATGTGTAAGTCTCTTGAGCGAAAACACATGTTTCTAATAGGAACAAACGCACCCTTACTTAATTCTTCTGCGGATCTATTCTTTTTAGTAAAAATCTCAGATTTGTCAATGATTACGCTGTTTTTATCCACTGTCTTACTATCGTGAAAACTTAGAACAAACTCTTTATTCTTACTTAGGAAATCAACTTGTATTTGCAATTTGTTTGGGTCAGTCCAAAAATCATCTCCCTCACAAAAAGCGATGAAGTCACCTTTACATTGTTCAATTGCAAAGAGAAAATTACCCGTTACTCCTTTGTTTGTTTCCTGTCGAATGTATCGGACAGAACAATTTTTAGATTCTGAATTCAAATACGGTTGAACAAGAGCTGAAGTATTGTCAGGAGAATTATCATCCGCGATAATTAATTCAAAATGGAAACCGCAATTTTGCATGAGAATGCTCTCAATAGCTTCTTTAAGAAACTGTTCATGCAAGTAGGTAATCATAACAACACTGACCACAGGTTTCGTATGAGTACTTGTTGAGGTCATGAATGTTATTTTGCAGGAATTCCTATTACAGTCTGCCCACGTTGAACATCTTTGGTAACAACAGCTCCGGCACCAACAATAGCGTGATCTCCTACTTTAACGTTAGGCAGAACAGTGGCATTTGCACCGATTTGAACATAATTGCCAAGAACGGCAGTACCAAGGATTGTTGCTCCCGGTGACAATTCAGCATAATCACCAATTGTGCAGTCATGGGTGATTTGAGCATTATGATAAATCAGGCAGCCTTTTCCAATTTTGCAGCCATTTGCTATAATTGCCTGTGTAAGAATTGTACATCCAGAATCAATGTTTACATCAAAGTGAGCAATTTTTGCTGATGGGCTAATTGCGGATGATAAACTTCCACCTATTCCTTCCAATTCCTCACAAATGTTTTTTCTCAATTTAGGATTGCCTAGCCCTAAACAAAACTGATTTCCATGAGTATCAAAATAATCCTTCGCTTGTTCTAATGTCCGCAAGATTTTATATCCATAAAAAAAGCTCGGAACACTTGATGAAACAGTATCCAAGAACACAAGTTCATCTAAATTGTCCGCCTCTTTAAAGACTTCAATCAACTCTTTGGCAAATCCACCAGCTCCAACTACTAACATAAATTGTCGTTAATTAAATGAATAATTCGATCAACTTCCGGTTCTAAAAGTCCTGAATACAATGGTAAACATAGCACTCGAGCAGCAATGTCTTCAGCATGATTCATGACAGGTGAATTTACGTATTCTAATGTATTAAGTGAAGGATAGAAGTATCTCCGTGGAAAAACCCCGTTTTCATTTAGGTTCTTCTCAACTTCGATAAGTTTAGCCTCAGAGGTAAACACAACTGGAAAATAGCTATAATTCCATTCAGTGTTCTTTCTGATTTTCATTGAGGTCAATTCGTTCCAATTTAATTCAGTGGAATATCTTTCCACAATACGCTTTCGGTCTTCAATTATTTGTGGAATATAAGGTAATACTGTTAGTCCCATTGCCGCATTTAGCTCTGAAATCTTGCCATTTATTCCTAGTCCAAAAAAGTCCAAACTACCATTGTGTCCGAAGTTATGGCTGTAATAGATTTTATCAAATAATTCCTTTTCATTACAAAATATAGCACCACCTTCTCCTGTATGAAATAGCTTAGTTGCATGAAAGCTGCATGTGCTCACATCACCATATTCAAATGCCGACTTCCCTTGGTATTTAACTCCGAAGGAATGGGCAGCATCATAAATGACCTTGATGTTGTGTTTTTTTGCAATCTTTTCAATGGTATCAACGTCACACATATTTCCGAATACGTGCGTTGCCAAAATAGCTGTTGTATTGCTCGTTATAGCTGCTTCAATTTTTGACTCATCAATTGTTAAATGATCGGGGTCTATATCTACAAAAACTGGAGTGCAATTTTCCCAAACTATCGATGAGGTTGTGGCAACATAACTAAATGGCGTGGTGATAATTTCCCCTTTATCGCCTAACAATTTTAATGCAATTTGCAGTGGAATTGTGCCATTATTCATCACAAGAATGGAGCTAACATCCAAGTAGTGGTTTAATTTTTCTTCTAATTCTAGAACCAGCTCTCCACGATTAGTCAACCATCCTTTTTCAAAGGCACGATTTACAATCTTGCTATACTCTTCAATAGGAGGGACGAAGGATTTAGTAACTGGAATCATTTTGGCAAATTTTCTTTAACGCATGCGAACAGAACTGTTTCGTCCTGATGGGGAGTATTGTGACCTAGATAAAACCTGTAGTCTGGATTTAAATCATGTATAAATCGTGGTAATTGGTCAAAATCACATGGGTAATGATAAATTGCTAAGACAAGTGTTGGGGAGTACTTGAGAATGGTTTCTCTAGCTCCTTCTAGAGCAATAAGTTCAGCCCCTTCGATGTCCATTTTTATAAAATCAACTTTTCCAATAGCTTTTGATACTACCAAATCATCAATAGAAATAGTTTCGACTTCAAATGATCCTTCAGACGGCGTATCTGATAGTGTACTTGAAGGTCCTTTATCTACAACGTGGTAAACACTACCGCTTATTTTTCCAACTGGTTGTTCGATCACCTCGACCGAATGAATGTTATTCAATGCCAGATTCGTGTTCAGCAATTCAATATTACTTGGAACGAATTCAAACGTAAAAATTTTAGCGTTCTTCACTTTTCGATCGAAATACAATGCTGTATCGCCCCAGCAACCGCCGCAGTCCAAAATTGTTGCTCCTTCTTTTGGTGCAATGTCGAGGTGCTTGTAGCGGTATTGTTCAACACCAAATGTAGTTACGATCCCCATTGTTGAGTAGTAGATTTTTAGGTCCATGTTGATGGAGGAGAGGTCGAACTTATGCAGACTCCATCTAGGATAATGTTCTAGTTTCTGGTAGTCACGTTCTATAATAGAATTGGAGATTAATTCGTGTATCGATTTGTAACTGTCGTTTTCAATAGAAAGTTGAATTTTTTTAGGTCCTAAAAGGCGAAAGGCAACGATTTCTATTAAAGTATCTTTGGATTGCTGATCTGCTAGCAAATTGTATAAAAATTCATAATGCTGAGAACCATTATCGAAAATATTTGCAAGTAGTTGCTCCAGATCCCTTTTTGAACAATAGTACTTACCAACGTTGCGTTGAACTAAACGATCTTTGAAATTTCCAATTTTTATATTTTTCCTAATTGTATAGTTCGAATTCGCGTACCATAAATCAGGATTGACCTCAAAATTGTTGTTAATATTTGCCAATATTTTGGCGATCAAAATGTCTTGAAAAGTACTCATTCTGTTTTAATTTTGAAGTCAAGTTTCGGACGAATAAACCCTGGGAAATTTCCATGCCACATGCCACGATCTCTGTTTTCAACTACTTCGAAATTTAAGTGATCTACAAAGGTGTAAATTGCTTTTGTTTCATCTTGTACAAATAAGCAGCTAATTGAATAAGGACCTGTATTGAGGAAGTCTCTGGGGATAATACATACTCCCGAATGGAGTCCTTTTTTTAATTTTTTAGCCGGTAAGCCAGTCAACGCAGCAAAAATGCATTCTCCGGCCCCGGCGAATAAATGAAGACTTAAATTTAAAGCAAGATCATCTTCCTCAAGCCAGAAATCAATTCTTATTGTCAGCTCATCACGAACTGTAATTAAAGAATCCTCGTTTTCGTTATCTGGAAGAATTGAAGCATGTTTGATTTTAATCAATTCATTACCGATTGAATTTTCATAAGTCCAATCAGTAGACAACTTCAATGTATTATTGAGGCTCAAGTATTTTTTTGTGATTATCTCAGGATCACCGTCATCCGCTATTTGTCCTTCTGTAATAAGAATTGCTCTGGTGCAAAGGCTTTTAATCGCCTCCATGTTATGACTTACGAAAATGACAGTTCTTCCTTTTTGAGAAACATCTTTCATTTTTCCCAAACATTTTCGCTGAAACTCAGCATCTCCTACAGCCAGTACTTCGTCGATAATTAAGATTTCAGGTTCTAAATGAGCAGCAACAGAAAAAGCCAGTCGAACATACATTCCTGAGGAGTAATGCTTTACAGGAGTGTCAATGAATTTTTGAACTCCTGAGAACTCTACGATTTCGTCAAATTTATTTTTGACTTCCTTTCGAGTCATTCCTAAAATAGTCCCATTTAAAAAAATATTTTCTCTTCCAGTCAACTCTGGATGAAAGCCCGTACCTACTTCAAGTAATGAAGCAATTCTACCGTTTAATTCAACTGAACCTTTAGAAGGACGTGTGATTTGCGAAAGGATTTTAAGCAGCGTGCTTTTACCAGCACCATTTTTCCCTACAATACCAAGTACTTCTCCTTTAGATATATCAAATGATACATCTTTGAGGGCATGAAATTTATCTTTTTTTGAAGAGGAAGATTTAAAAAGATTGGTCAGGGTTCCGGCGAGACTACCGTCTTTCTTCGCTCCAATAACATAGTGCTTGGAAATATTTTTAACTGATATGACTGTGTTTCCTGACATTTTTTTAAACAAAATCTGCCATTTTATCTTCTACCTTGGTGAAGTACATTAACCCAGAAATAAAAAGGACTAAAATCATTATAGCTGAAACCCAAATTAAATTACCTGGTGCAGTACCTCCAAATAGACTCCATCTAAATCCTTGAACAACTCCAGCCATTGGGTTCAAAAAATAAACCGTAGCAGCCCATTTTGGCAAATGTTGAGTCGCAAATTCAGCAGGGTATGCAATTGGTGTAAGGTATAATCCTATTTGGACCAAGAATGGGACAATGTGTTGAAAATCACGATAGCGAACACTTAAAGCGCTTAACCAAATACCTACAGATAGAGCAGCAATAATTCCCATTAGTATAAAAACAGGTGCTAGTATAACGTTTGATGATGGGCCAATTCCGAAGTAGATCATTAAGGCTATCATGATCAATAATGAAATTGCAAAATCAATGAAGCCAACAACGGCTTTCGAAAGCGGGATAATTAGCCGTGGGAAGTATATCTTTTTAACCATGCCTTGGTTGCTGATAATGGAATTCCCAGAATTCGTCATTACATATGCAAAATATCCCCAAATACTTGTTCCAACAACTGTGAATAATATGTGCGGAATTTCCGTCTCTACGCCAACAAAGCGTCCAAAAACAAGACTCAGAATTAAAAGAGTAACCACTGGTTGTATAATTGCCCACAGTAGTCCAATCGTAGTTTGTGCGTAGCGGACTTTGAAATCTCTCCAAGCTAAGGTGTAAAAGAGATCTTTATAGCGAAAGAGCTCTTTGAAGTCAGGAAAAATTCGCTTTTTATTAGCGTCAATTACGGTTTTACTCATTCGAAAGATACTAGCTTGTAAAGTTAATTAAATAGAAGGTTATTAATGCGTTTATAGGATTACCAATTTTCGGACGCCAATCAGTCTATTATTTGAATAGATAGAAATGCTGTAGAGTCCTGAATCAAATTCACTAATATCGATTACATCATTTGATTTCACTTCACGATTCAACAGTTGTCTGCCATAAGTGTCGGTGCATTGAATAATACAATTACCGGAGATCTCAGTTTGAATACGAATCTCTGTGGTAGCAGGATTCGGATAGATATTAATAATCTCAGTACTGAAGATTTTCGTGATTTTTACGAGATCATCAAACGAAGAGCCAATCGAAGTGTTTGGGTAAAGTTCATTGGGGCCAATTTTTAATACAAAAACGTTTCCGCCCCCGGATCCTCCCGAGGTAGTATATCCTACTGCAATTGCTCCACCATCGCTTGTAGGGATCATTTCCTCTCCGCTATCAACACCTTCGTTGAATATCTGAACGACCTGCCCCATCCATCCGAATGAATTTGAAAACCGGCCAAAATGTAAATCCTGTTCCTCAGAAAGTGTGAAATTGCCTTCTACTTCGTAACCTATGTAGCGTTTAGTGCTGTCTCCATAATAGCTGATAATCTTTGATTTAAAGCTGCCGTTTTCATAACCCTGCACTTGAGAGATTTGGCTATTTGATGTCACGTCATATGAAAAACTAAATCGCGCAGTTGTAATTGAGTCAATATGTTGGAAACTTCCCACACCCTGCAAAATATTATCAATAATGATAATATCATTAATTCTGTAGTCACCTTCAGTTCCCAAAGTATCACTCCATATTATTGCGCCATAATCATCGAGTTGAACGATAAAAGGCTTTTGGCTATTTGAAGTTGAGTCAAATACATTTCCCGCTACAATATAAAGCGAATCTTGATAGATTTCGATCCCTGTCGCTATATCCAATCCTTCAGCACCTAAAGTTTTTGTCCAAAGAGTATCCCCTATTTTATTGGTCCTTATGATCAGCATGTCACTGCTATTATCTCCGCCTAGATTAGTTTCACCCACCATAATAACCCCCGTGTCCAGTGTCATCTTAGCATCGTAAACCCTATCCCATCCAGAAGAGCCATAAGAACGTTCCCATTCAAAATTCCCATTCAAATCAGTCTTAATAAGATAAAAATCAAACCCTCCATTACCAAATGAATTGGTGAATCCACAGATGAAAATCCCAAAATTTTCCTTGTAAAGCACACGACGCCCCCAGTCAGACTCAGCGCCACCATAATTGTTTGACCAGATATAATTCCCTAAACTGTCCAGTTTAAGCAGGAAAGCTTGAGATTGAGTACCTGTAAATGAGCTTGAGGATCCTGTAATCAGGTAGCTAGAATCGGGCAGTTCTATAACTCCTTGTCCAAAATCATCACCGTTGTTGGAGAATTGCTTATAAAAAGCAATTTGTGAATAACTAGTGCCTAGCGAGATTGACAATAATAGTAGTGCTAAATACTTCATAGAATAAGTATCATTATGTAAATGGTCTTATACAAATGTAGGAAATTCAAAAATGATCATGAAAATATTGCTGATGATAATTAATTATCAGATTCATTCCCAAGCTTCTGTTTAAACAAATCAATTGATTCGGATTTCGTCGTTAAAATAATTAGAATAAACGGTAGTAGAGGGGCCTTTATACGCACCAATACACCAAAAAGTATGGATGTGAATCCCGCGAAAAAAGCAAGCATAACGGCGAAGGTAATGCTGAATACTAGGAATTCATTCATTCGTATAAAATTAATTTTCTTTAAAACGCTGCCTTTGAATATGAAGACCAGTGTAAGATACATGAATAGGGCTGTTTCTAATCCACTTATAATCAAGAGTGGCGAGCGGGCTTCCCAAAGTGCAGGTCTGTAAATGGCTGTGAAAATTGCCATTGGAGCAGCACTAAGCATCCCAGTAGGTGAGTAATCTGTCACTCCAAGGTCGTACTTTTTATCACCGTAAAGTTCGTTGTTAAGAAAGTCATTTTGTTGAACAGCTGCTTCAGTAAGATATTTAGTTGTAGTTTCCGAAATTTTGTCACCTTGCCAACTAATAAAAAGCAGGAATCCACCAATAGTAACACTAATAATGATAATTCTAAAAAAGTTGACCAACATTATATTCTCACGGTATTTTTTCAAAATTCGAGTACCAATGGCGAGAATCATTGGAGCGATAACGGTGAAAAGCATAAAAGTTCTAGTACTGTAAAGAATAAACCCAAGAAAGAATATATAAATGAATGCTAATTTCTTTCGAGTTATTGTCTTATTGGCCAATCCAAATAGTAGATGGAGCAGAAAAAGTACGGCAATTAGTACTACAGTATCTTTAGACAGGCCTGTGCACCAAAATGCCACGGATGGAATAAATAAACAAGACAGAGCTGCATAGGAATCGCTTGTAATTCTATAGTATCGAACAATTTCGAACAATTTCCACGAAGCAATTGCGGAAATGTAAGCAAAGACCAAGGTCAAGACTAAATAGCTTTGACCTAGAAAAATCATAAAAACAGAAATTATTTTACTAATGTAAAAACTGTTTGGATCCCTGTAAATCCAGCCTGGAGGGTAACCAGTTCCGGAGTGATAATGCTTATGTATTGTATATATATCGGGTGCGTCAATTAGTTCGCGCCAATAATTGGCTGGTGATTTCCAAAGTAGATTATTCATTTTAGCAGCACCGTCCCAATAAGCTATGGTATCTCCACCGTTATAGTAATACACATAAATACTCCCGAAAATTAGCGCGAAAAATATCTTGAAATATATATTATACATGTAATATTTGTAATGCTCATTTCCTGGAGTTTTAAGCATTTTAGCCTTCTTGGAACTGCCTAAAAGAATAATTATGAGAATAATGACGATCCCCAAAAAGATCTCCGAAATTGCAATCTGTGCAGATTGAATCTGCAATGGGGCTGTGAACATTACGTAAATTTAATTAATTAAGTAATTATTCATGGTGATACGGTTGATTGTTCAGAATAGTTTGCGCTCGATATAATTGTTCCAAAAAGAATGTGCGAATCATCTGATGGGAGAATGTCATTTCTGACAGACTTATTTTCCCATTGGCTCTTTTGTAAATTTCATCTGAAAAGCCATATGCTCCGCCAATAATAAACAAGATTGATTTGCCCCCTTGATTCAGTTGTTTTTGAATAAATTTGGAAAATGCCATGGAGCTAAAAGATTTACCTCTTTCATCTAGCAAGATGACTTGCTCGCCACCATTAATATGTTTTAAGATTAATAGACCTTCTTCGTGCTTAATTTGCTCCTTACTCAGATTCTTAACATTCTTAAGTTCAGGTATTTCAATCTTGTCAACTGGGATATAATGCTTCAGTCTGTTAAGGTAGTCACTCTCAGCCTCTTGGAGATGTTTCACATCTGTTTTCCCGACACAAATAAGCTTGATGACCATGACACGAAGATACTATTATTTGATTCTAAAAATTAATATTCAATGACCTTGTTTTTCGGCACTATATTTGTAAATTTAGGAATCCTAAATATTGGACCATGGGTTTTATCTATACAGTTCTGACAGCAATTATTCTATCCCTTGGGGTTGGTAGTGTGCCATATGCAGAAATTGAAAGCGCATTCGAGACAAATGATTCTGACAAAATTGTTGCACTGGGAAAGACAAAAGTACTCATCAATATCCTTGGTAAGGAAGGCGTCTATAGCCGTCCCCAAGCAAGTCTTGTGCTGAAAGATTTTTTTACACGCAAACCCGGCAATTCATTTAATTTCTTCTTCAAAGGTAAAGAGTCTGCGGACGGGACATTTGCAATTGGTAGCTACGTGAGCAGGGGAGAATCCTTCAGGGTTACTATTCATTTTAAAAAACTCGATGGGCATTTTAAAATAGAAAGTCTCACGATAGAAAAAGCATAGCTTTACTAAATCTGAAAGATCATCTGCTATCTTTGCAATATGATCGATGAAATAATCAAGACGGCATTAAAAGAGGATATAGGTGATGGAGATCACTCTTCATTGTCATGTGTTCCTCGTGACGCAAAAGGAACAGCAAAACTTATCATAAAAGCAGATGGAATTCTCGCCGGTATAGAATTGGCAGAGAGAATTTTTGAATTGTATGATCCCTCATTGGTGGTTGATGTGAAAATCAAAGATGGTGCATCGGTAAAAAAGGGAGATATCGCTTTTGAAGTAACAGGACCGTCAATATCTATTTTGAGTACAGAACGATTGGTGTTAAATTTTATGCAAAGAATGAGTGGAATTGCTACTCAAACACATCGACTGGTTCAATTGATCGAAGGTACTTCAGCCAAATTGCTCGATACTCGAAAGACTACTCCAGGTATTCGTTATATGGAGAAATGGGCGGTAAGAATTGGAGGCGGACACAATCATCGATTTGCGCTTTATGATATGATTATGCTGAAGGACAATCATGTCGATTATGCCGGAGGAATAAAACCTGCAATTCAACGTGCAAATGATTACCTTGAAATGACAGATAAGCAGCTGAAGATCGAAATCGAAGTACGCAATGAGGATGAACTCAAACAGGTGATATCAGTAGGGGGAGTAGATAGAATAATGTTAGACAATTTTTCGCCGGAACGTATAAAAGCTGTGATCGAGACTATTCCAGAACAATATGAAGTTGAGGCTTCAGGAGGGATTACGGAAGAAACAATTCGATCATTTGCCGAAACCGGTGTTGACTTTATTTCCGTTGGCGCTCTCACACATAGCTTTGACAGTTTGGACATGTCACTTAAAGCAACCTATCATTAATCATTGTCATCAAGAAGGTCCGTGTTTTTTTCCTTTCGCTCTAAAAGACTGTCTGGTAAGACAAAAGAGAGCCCAACTATTACAAGTCCGATAATAATGATGTTGGATGCATAAGGAAGGTGGAATAAGTAAAAGGCAAGTCCAGCGAACAGCACGATGCTTCCTGCCCAATACAAGAAATTGAAAATCAAATTGTGTTTTCCGTGTTGAAAGGATAAAAGGTTAAAAAGTAGAGCAAGAGCTCCTGAAATTAAAAAGATGGTGCGTGCTGCCTTTAGGGTAATGTATTCAGGACCGACATCAGCAAACAACCTAAGTGCCATTAAAAAGGAAATTGCGAAGGCGATTCCAGCCAATTTTTTAAGATTCATACTCTAAGATACAGTTTATACTTTATGGAATACGAAGTTTCCTTTTGGTAACAGAAAAAAGATGAATTACTGAGCGTTTTCGATAAACGTTTTGATATCAATTAAAAAGTCAATGTCTTCTTCTATCTTATTTCCAATGACAATTACATTTGCGCCGGCCGATGCAAGCTTGTCGATTTGTTCTTTCGATCGAATTCCTCCGCCGACTATTACTGGCGCATTCAATTGAGACAGCTCATGTATAACTTTTGCTGGTACATGGCTAGTTGCCCCGCTCCCAGCATCAGTATAAATGATTCGCTTCCCTTGTAGAAGACCTGCTTTGGCGGTATTCAGGATAATAGAAGATTTATCGCTTGGAATTG
This sequence comes from Crocinitomicaceae bacterium, assembly GCA_033791225.1. Taxonomy (GTDB): domain Bacteria; phylum Bacteroidota; class Bacteroidia; order Flavobacteriales_D; family Crocinitomicaceae; genus UBA4466. The sequence continues at coordinate 71,188 of JASJHD010000004.1, read as the reverse complement.
GAATCGTCTGACTCACATATGCTACAGAAGATTTGTTTCCGCCTTCAACAAGTATGTATGCAGTTGAAATGATTTCAATATCCATATCATAAACCTCATGCGCTGAAGCTACGTGGTGGCCTATTAGATAGTCTGGATTTCTGCCAGAGATTAAACTAAGATAAAGTAAGGCATCTGCTTCTTCAGAAATTTGATGTGATGAACCAGGAAAAATAATCAACGGAATTGAACTGTTTTCCTTTATGTATTGAACAGTACTAAGAAAATCTTCTCGCGTAACAGTACTACCTCCAACAAAGAAATAATCAACGTTAGCGAACGTTGCCTTTTTGATCAACTCCGACAAAGAAGTTGCGCTGTTTGATTTTTCTGGATCAACCAAAACAGCAATCTGTCCTTTACGACTAGAGAAGTGATCAAATATTTCTTGGCTTTTTAACAATAGGTCCTTTATTTAATGATACAATGACTTTGTTGAATTCAAAGATATCCAAATTGACGAATAAGTCATGGTCCTCATTAACGATTTGTCCTTGCCAGTTATCATTGTCCAGTTTTGTAAGAAGCAGTTCTTCTTTGAAAATAATTTGTTTTCGTCCTGCTAGTTTATATAGTGCTTCTTTTGCAGACCAAATCTTAGTGAGCTCTAATGAATTATTTATCTCAAAAGATTTTAATTCATGATCTGATAGGAATTTGTGAGAAAGAACCCCGATGTTCTCCCGCGGAGACTCTAGGTCAAGACCTATTTTATAGTGTTCGTTTAACGCGATCCCAACAAGGTTTTTACAATGGCTAATTGAAATAAATCCTGCATCTTCAATATATGGCGCACCATGTTGATTATAATGTATGTGCTTGAAGCCGAAAATCGAATGACGCAGTATTCGTGTTGCAATAAATTCTCTTCGTCTTTTCACATGCTTGAAAGTAAACATGCGTTCCTTTTCTGATTCAGATAAATAATCCAAATAAAGAAAAGGGTCGAATATCTTGTACGAACAGAGATAGACCTTGGTGTCATCCCGCTGCATCACCTCAAATGAAAATTCCTTCATGCGCTGCGAAGTTAGTACAAAAGATCTCAAATTATTAGTCAGAATAAATTAGACATGTATAAATGAAATCCATTTTAGAGATTTTTTGAATTCACGTACGGAAGAAAGGAGTTACATTTGTTAAGGAAAGTTAAAGTCTAGTTGAATTTATTTTTTTGACATACATCAATTGAATTTGATTTTTTCTATATTTACGCGCTTCTAATTGAGCAATAAAGTTTAATAAACAAACTGCACTTATGTTACTAAAACTGAAATTATTGGTAGTAAGCCTCTTGCTTACACTCTCTTATGGTTTTTCTCAGGCTGGTTTGGGTACGATTAAAGGTACCGTATCAGACGCTGAAACCAAAACACCCATTGCCTTTGTTAAGGTCATCTTAATGAGAGATGGTCAGAAAAAAGGAGCAGCTAACACAGATTTTGATGGAAATTTCCAGATAAATTCAATCGAAGCTGGTACGTACGATTTATTTTATAGTAATGAAATAGAAGGGTACCAACCGCAAGAGTTGAAAGGTGTTAAAGTTAACTCCGAAAAAATCACCTTCCTATATGATTTGACTTTAGCAGTTGCTGCTGATGTTCAGGCATTGTCTGAAGTTGTAGTAGTTGCCTATAGAGTTCCGCTTATTGATAGAAACGGTGGTGCATCTGGAGCAACAGTAACGAGAGAGGATATCGCGAGACTTCCTGTTCGATCTGCCGCTGGTGTTGCCGGTACAGTCGGTGGTGTAAATACCAATGAGGGATCAGGAGCGATTAGTGTACGTGGATCTCGTTCAGAGGGTACTTATTTCTATATAGATGGTATTAAGGTGCGTGGTTCTGCAAGTCTTCCAAAATCAGCAATTGAGGAAGTAACTGTTATTACAGGTGGATTACCGGCAAATTATGGTGATGCAACTGGTGGTATTATTTCGATAACAACTAGAGGGCCATCGGCAAAGTATTTTGGTAGTATTGAAGGAGTAACTTCTGGTTTCTACTTTAATGGTGCTGATCCTGATGGATATGATGGTAACGTTTACGGTTTAGATAAATACGGTTACAACTTGGTTGAAGGTATGTTCTCTGGTCCATTATGGATGCAGAGAGATTCGACTGGTGCTAAGACGAAGCCTAGATTAGGTTTCTTGCTTTCTGCAAACTATACTAACCGACTAGATAGTCGTCCATTTGCTGGCGGTTCTTACCGTATAAAGAAAGATGTCAGAGACGAGTTGTTGGCAGCGCCATTGAGACCTTCGGGAAGTGGAACAGGTTCTATATACAATGCTTTATATTTGAGATCTGATGACTTCGAGCAAGTTGATTGGAGAATGAATGCGAGGACTTCAGCAATTTCTGCTCAAGGTAAAATTGATGTTAATACAGGACCATCTGTAAATCTTACTTTCGGTGGTTCATTGAGTTACAATTGGGGTAGTATTTATTCTAGAACCGGTTCATTGTTTAATTTCTCAAACTTTGGAGCATACAATAATTTAGATTGGAGAGTCTTCGGTCGTTTGATACAAAGATTCAATAACAATAGAGAAGGGTCAAGTTCTAAGATTAAAAGTGCATTCTACTCTTTAATGGTCGATTACACAAAGACATCTACAAGAAGATTCGATCCTAAACACGAATATAACTTATTCAACTACGGTCACGTTGGAACTTTCGATATTGATAGAGAGAAAACGTACGCGTTAAATTTGGAGAATGGTAATTACGAGCAGTCAGCAATTCCTGCTGAAGCTAGAATAACATTTACTCCATCATCTACAAACCCTCAATTGGCAGCACAGACTGAGCAATTCTTCGGTTTCTACGATTACGAAGATTACTGGTTAGATGAGCAGAACTATGGTAACCTTGGACAAGTTCAAGCCGGTAACGGAATATTGAACGGAGGTGGGCCACAATCGGTTTACGGAGTCTGGTCGAACATCGGATCGCCTTATAACTATTTCCAAAAAACGGAGAACGATCAATTTCGCGCAACTGGATCAGGTGCAGTGAATATTGGAGATCACTCAATTTCAATTGGATTTGAATACGAACAACGTTTTGATAGAGGTTGGACTTCTGGAACTACTACAAGTGGTGGAGGAAATGGTCCAATGGGATTATGGACTGTTGCACGTCAATACACAAACTCGCACATTTCCGAGTTGAATACGGACGCAGGTACGTCTTACCAGAATCTTGGACTTACTTACGTTGACTACGAGCCATTGAATACAGGATGGGCTTCTACACATGGTGGAGAGTACGGTGGTCAAGAAAACAATGACGAGCAAACTTTCTTCGATTACAATTTGAGAAACTATTTATTCGAAGAAGGAGAGCTTTCTACTGGTGCAGGAGGAAGTGAGTACATTAATATTGATCAATACGATCCAAATATTTACCAAATGGATTGGTTCTCTCCAGATGAATTATTGAACAGTGGAAACTCTTATGTTTCTTACTGGGGATATGATCACGCTGGTAACAAAACAAAGAATGATCCAACAGATATCAACAAGTACTTTAACGAGTTTGATGAAAATGGTAATTACAAGCGTTACGTTGGTGCTTACCAACCAACTTACATCGCTGGATACTTGATGGATAAGTTTGCATTCCGCGATATTGTATTTAATGTTGGTGTACGTGTTGATGTATTCGATGCGAACCAACCAGTATTGAAAGATAAGTACTTAATATATAATGCACGTACAGTTGCTGAGGCAAACGAAGTGTATGCTAACGATGCATCAAAGGATTGGTTGAATACTATTCCAGAAACAATGGGTGAGGAGTACGTAGTATACGTGAACGACGAGTTCAATCCGAATTCAATTTTGGGATTCCGTAACGGAGATACGTGGTACGATGCAAATGGTATTGAGGTTGAAGACCCTAAATCAATTGAAGCGGTATCAGCAGGTGGAGTAATGCCTTACCTAAAGAACCCAGGTCAAAATTCTCCAACTGCAGATGCATTTGAAGATTACAAGCCTCAAGTAAGTATTATGCCTCGTGTTTCGTTCTCATTCCCAATTTCGGATGAGGCGTCATTCTTCGCTCACTACGACATCTTGACGAAGCGTCCTACTTCAGGAGTACGTTTTGATCCTTTCCAATACCAGTTCATTAATGAAAGAAGTGCAATTGTCAACAACTCTAACCTAAGACCAGAGAAGACAATTGATTACGAACTTGGATTCCAACAAGTATTGTCTAAGACATCTTCATTGAAAATCTCAGCATTCTATAGAGAGCAAAGAGACAATGTTCAGTTGATCAACGTTACTGGAGCATATCCAAGACAATACAGAACATTTGGGAACCGTGACTTTGGTACAGTTAAGGGTGTGACTGTTTCTTACGATATGCGTAGAACAGGAAACATCAGAATGACTGCTAACTACACATTACAGTTTGCCGATGGAACTGGATCTGATGCAACCTCTGCAGCTGGTTTGATTAACGCTGGATTGCCGAACTTAAGAGCGATCTTCCCTTATTCGTTTGACCAACGTCACGCATTTGCAATCACATTCGATTACAGATATGGTGAAGGAGCTGATTACAATGGGCCTTCTATTAAAGGAGTTAACTTGTTTGAGAACATGGGATTGAACATTGTGTCAAACATTTACTCAGGGTCTCCATACTCTGCACAACAAGATATTTCGGATGAAGGGTTCATTAGCCCATCTAACGGGTCTGGTTTGACTGGAACTACAAACGGTTCTAGACTTCCTTGGTCTTATCGTTTGGATCTTCAATTGGATAGAACATTCAACATTATGGTAGGTAAGAAAGATGATAAGAAGAAAGCAACTTTCTTAAATGTTTACTTACGTGTAACGAACTTGTTTAATCAGTTTAATGTATTGAGCGTTTACAGAGCAACTGGTAACCCTGACGATGATGGGTACCTAGAAGCAGCTCAATATCAAACATCTATTGCAAACCAACAAGATGAGCAAGCATTTAGAGAGTTTTATGCACTTAAAGTGAATAATCCTAATAACATAAGTTCACCGAGAACAATTCGTTTAGGTGTTAAATTCGATTTTTAATTCATTATTAGAAAAGTATTATGATGAAGCAAATAATAACAGTAGTAATTGGCGCAACAACATTGTTGTGGTCAAACGATGCACTTTCTTTGAAGAAAGAGCAAAGCGAAGGAGATAAGCCTTCCGGAGGAACGGTAGTGGTTACCAATAAAGGAGCCAACTGTTCGCCAGCAACTGCCAAACTTACAATGCAATTTAATGACGTTAGTGCATTGATCGAGCAAGGAGGTAGTATGTGGACGAACCGTGCAACAACAACAGCTGCCTACGAAATTCCTAAAGGAAGTGGATTGAAAGTGATTTACGCCGGAGCCCTTTGGATGGGTGGAAAGGATCAAGCAGGTCAATTGAAATTGGCAGGTCTTACTTTCCGTACTGGTAACGATTTTTGGCCTGGACCATTGTCGATCACTCCTGGATCTGGAAATCTTGTTGTACCTGTAGGAATGGCTCAGCCATTAGGACCTGATGCGATCAGAGATTTTGGAGCAGCAACTATTGATCCTGATCAATGTTTGTTCTATGACAAGTTCTATACAATAAAAAAATCAGAAGTAATTCAGTTTGCAACGCATTGGACAGCTTGTGACGGACCAAATGCGGATCCAACTGTTTGTGCTGAATTGGAAGACACTCCTACAGATGTTTTAAACAGAATTTACGCTTGGCCTGCCCACGGTAATGCTGCTGCTGCACAAGATTATTGGTTGGCACCTTTCTATGACAATCCTGATGGGAATAATGGATTGGATGGTATTTACAACCCTGATGATGGAGATTACCCATGGTATGACGATATCTTGAACAAAGATGATATCGAATGTGGTGTCGATAGAAGAATTTCACTTTTTGGTGATGAGACTCACTGGTGGGTATTCAATGACAACGGAAACATTCACGGTGAATCAAATGGTGATCCGATTGGTATGGAGGTACGTGCACAAGCTTTCGCATTCGCAACGAATGATGAAGTAAACCGTATGACTTTCTATAACTATGAAATGATTAATAGAGGTACGCAAACGTTAGAAGACACATACTTTGCTCAATACATTGATGCTGATGTTGGTAACGCGCAAGATGATTTCACCGGGTGTGATGTATCAAGAGGATTAGGATACATGTTTAACGGTGATAATTTTGATGAAAGCGAATCAGGAAACATTGGATATGGAGAAAATCCTCCAGCAGTTGGTTGTGATTTCTTTGAAGGACCATACCAAGATGCTGATGGAGTAGATAATCCAGGACCTTATTTCGACGAAGCTACAGATGCATGGATTACACCAACAGTGAATGAAGCGATCGCTGAAGGCGGTATCGTGTATTCTGGTATTGGAGTTGGATACTCAGATGGACTTATTGATAATGAGCGCTACGGGATGCGTCTATTCACATACTATACGAATGGTGGACCACCATCTCAATCGGATCCAAACAATGCAGTTCAATTTTACAACTACATGAGTGGATTCTGGGCTGATGGTCAACCAATGTTCTATGGTGGAACAGGGCACCCAAGTAACTCTTCTACTACTACAACGAGAAGTAATTACATGTTCCCTGGTGATTCTGATCCATTGAATTGGGCAACTGAAGGAATTGATTTAGGATTTGACTGGAGTGAAGTTGACAGAGACGGAGCTGGAACTAGTAACCAAGTTGGTGATAGACGTTTCGTTCAGTCTGCTGGGCCATTTACATTGACTCCTGGTGCGGTTAACAACATTACTGTTGGTATCGTATATGGAAGAGGAACAGATGGTGGACTTTGGGCATCAGTTGATGCAATGAAGAACGCGGATACTAAAGCACAAGCATTGTTTGATGCATGTTTTAGAATTCTTGAGCCACCAAATGCACCTAAATTGACTATTCAAGAATTGGAGAATTCAGTTGTATTGATGTTGACGAATCCACTAGGATCAAACAACTACAATGAAACGTATCATGTAGAGGATGAAATCAATATCGTTGATCCATCTGTAGATAGATACTATACTTTCGAAGGATACCAAATTTACCAGTTGGTAAATGACGAAGCATCTGTTTCTGATATCTTCGCTGAAGATGCTGGATCAAAAGCTAGAATCGTTGCACAATGTGATATTAGCAATGGAATTGAGGATATTATCAACTTTGAGTTTGATGAAGGATTAGGTTATTCAGTTCCTACGTTGAAAGTTGATGCTGATAACGACGGAATTCAACACTCTTTCTTAATTGCTGAAGATCAGTTTGCACAAGGTGATAAGAAGTTGATAAATCACAAGACGTACTACTACGTTGCGATTGCTTATGCTCACAACGAATTCCTGAAGTACGATCCAAATGATGCCGGATTCATCAATGGACAAAAAATCCCTTACATTTCATCTCGTCTAGGATTTGACGGTGGAGAAATTAAAGCGGTTTCCGCAATCCCTCACAATCCTGCTCCAGAAGCAGATGGAACACTTCATTATGTTGCTTATGGTAATGGGCCACAAATCACGAGATATGATGGTTACGGAAATGGTGGTTATGCAATTGATTTAAATGCTAGTTCAATAAATACCATATTGACTAATGGAATTGATGAAACACCGACGTATGATTACGGAAGAGGACCAATAAACATTAAGGTTGTTGATCCATTGAATGTAGCTGACGGTGAATTTATTTTGAAATTTAGAGATTATGACAAAACGCTTGAGAATGCAGCAGATACTGCAAGCTGGGTGATCTATAGATACGTCGATGATATAATTGTGGATTCAGTGGATTCAGATCAAACAATTGGAGTTGATGATCCTACTGTTTCTACTGATCCTTTGATTGAGACTGACAATGAGCAGATAATTCCACAATGGGGTATTTCAGTTCAGATTACTCAAAGGTCGTATTACTTCCCAGATAGCCCTGGTTCTATTGACTATAAAACTACTGATGTGTTAGAATCATCAATTGATTTTGTTGATAGTTCTAAGCAATGGTTGATGGGAGTTCCTGACAATGATGCTTTCTATCCGACGAACTGGATTAGAGCTGGTGAGTATGACCCAACGCATGGAACAGCTGCTGAAGATGATGATGATTGTACAGATGATACGCAGCCTTTCTATAGAGACTATACGGACCCATGTAACTACCCAGATGAGTTGAATGTGGATACTGATAAGAACTGGGCGAAGATTCTTGGAGGAACTATTGCTCCTCACAGATTGGTTGGATATCAAGGGAGTTATGCTCCGATGGCCTACTATGGTTACAATAATGCTACTGGTTCGGGTGCCCCTACGGCATACAGAAGTGCATCATCGGTTAGTTTCACACCATCTATTGATATCGTGTTAACATCAGATCAGGCACTATGGACAAGATGTCCTGTTATTGAATTGGGTAGAGATTCAGACTTTAATGTAGGAGGTGCTGAGCCTGGAGAGATGAGAAAGAGTCCAAGTCTTGGTACTAATGGTCTTCCTGACGGTACTGGTGAAGGAATGAGCTGGTTCCCAGGATACGCAATTGATGTCGAGTCAGGAGCACGTTTATACATGGCCTTTGGAGAGAACTCATTCTTAGTAACAGATAATGGTTCTGATATGATGTGGAATCCAACGGAGAGACTTACAGACGATAGCGGAAACCCAGTTATGGGAGGAATGCATCCTGTATATGTATTCAACTACCACCATAAGGACAAGAACAATTATATCCAGGGTGTGAATTACCCTTATTATGATCCTTCGGCAGCTCAAAATAATGCTGGAAATCAATTGTACAATGATTTTGTTGCAATTGAAGGTGGAGACGTTGCAAGAAAGAAAGTTGTATATAGTAGTATTAGTTGGGTAGCTTACCCAATGATAGCTCCTGGTTATACATTTACGAATCCTACAGATATTCCAACAACTGCGACTATCAGTGTTCGTGTAAATAAGGAGTACAAAAACTTCTCTACAGGCAGTGATATTGCAGGAGGTCCTAACGGTGGAATGCCAATGTACGGATGGGATATGCAGGATATTCGAACAGAACTTGGAAGTTCAGATGAATTGACAAGTGTCTTGGATTTGATTAATATTGTTCCAAACCCATACTACGCGTACTCAGAGTATGAGAACAACAGGCTGGATACAAGAGTGAAGATTACAAACTTACCAGAAAGATGTACGATTAAAATCTTCACCGTGAATGGTAAACTTGTAAGAACCTTTAAAAAGGATAGTCCAATTACTTCATTGGATTGGGACTTGAATAATCACAAAAATATTCCTGTCGCAGGAGGTGTGTATTTAATACATATTGATGTTCCTGACATCGGAGAAGTTATTCTTAAGTTCTTCGGAGGTATGAGACAAGTTGACTTACAAGGTATATAATAGGACTAAAACAATTTGAAATGAATAATTCAATGTTTAAATTAAGAAATGCGTTTATTATCGGAGCAGCTGTAATTAGTAGCTTCGCAGCAAACGCTGGAAATGAAGACCGTGTAGGGTCAGCTGGTGCATCGCACTTGTTGATTAATCCTTGGGCGCGTGGAACAGCAATCGGAAATGCGGGAATCTCTTGCATGAACGGTTTAGAAGGAACGTTCTCAAATGTTGCAGGTCTTGCATTCACGGATGGAACGCAGATTAAATTCAATTATACAAATTGGATGGGTTCTGCAGGAATCTCATTGAACAGTGTGGGTATTGCACATGCCATTACTGAATCAGATGTCGTTGCAGTAAGTATTCAATCTATGAACTACGGTGATATTCCAATCACAACTGTTCAGAACCCAGAAGGAAACATTGGTTTCTTTACGCCAAGAGCGAATATCTTCAACATCGGATATGCACGTACATTCTCTAGTTCAATTTCTGGTGGAATTAACATCAAAGTGATCTCTGAGAGTATTTCTAACTTGAAAGCGACTGGTTTTGCAATCGATGCGGGGATTCGTTATGTAACTGGTGAGCAAGACCAAATCAAGTTTGGAATCGCATTGAAAAATGTTGGTCCAGTAATGAAGTACAAAGGAGATGGTTTGGCAAATCAAGTAGATTACGTTTCAACTGGAGAAATCGCTACGTTGGAGCAAAGATCAGCTACTTATGAAATGCCTTCATTGTTGTCAATCGGTGGATCTTATGATTTCATCATTAATGAAGCACACAGAATCAACTTAGCTTTAGGATTTACGGCTAACTCGTTTTCGTCTGATCAATTCGGTATAGGTTTGGATTACGGAATGACTAAGGAAAAAGTAGCATTCAACATCAGAGCTGGGTACGTATACGAAAAGAACATATGGTCAGCGGAAAACAGATCAAATGCATTGATCGGACCAACTGCAGGATTCTCTGTAGATGCATTGGTTGGAGACAAGAAGCATGCGATAGGTGTTGAATACGCTATCAGATTTGCTGGTAACTTTGGTTTAATTCATACAATTGGAGCAACCATAGATATTAAGTAAGAAAAAATAATTTTACTATATTTGATTAACAAGAGAGTCCTTATGGGCTCTCTTGTTTTTATTAAATGTCATTGCTATGTCACAAGTAAGCTATTATACAGAAGGGGGATTAAAGAAGTTGAAAGACGAATTGTACGAAATGGAGACTGTACAACGTCCATCTATTTCAGCACAGATCGGAGAGGCGATTGATAAAGGAGATTTATCAGAAAATGCTGAGTACGATGCGGCCAAAGAAGCACAGGGTATTTTGGAGACGAAAATTGCCAAATTAAAAGAAGTTGTTGCGTACGCTAGAATAATTGATGATTCTGAAATTGATCCATCGCGCGTATTTATCCTTTCCATTGTTAAAATGAAAAACGTTGGAAACGGAATGGAAATGCAGTATACTTTGGTAGCTGAGAACGAAGCCAACTTGAAGGAAAAAAAGATCAGTATTGATTCTCCTATCGGACAAGGTTTACTTGGTAAATCTGTTGGTGACATTGCAGATGTAGTAACTCCAAATGGAGTAATGAAATTCGAAATCGTTGAGATCTCACGATAATGGCTACATTATTTTCTAAAATCGTAGCAGGAGAGATTCCTTGTCATAAAGTACACGAATCAGATAAGTTTCTTGCCTTTCTTGATATCATGCCACTCCGTGAAGGCCATGTGTTGGTCATTCCTAAGGAGGAAGTAGATTATATCTTTGATGTTGAAGACAACCTCCTAGGTGAGATGATGATTTTTGCCAAAGGTGTAGCAAAGAAAATTGAACGTGTTTTTCCATGCAATAGAATAGGTGTTACTGTAATTGGTTTGGAAGTTCCACATGCTCATATCCATTTGATTCCTATTGATCGCCTAACCGATATGGATTTCACCAAAGAGAAAATGACAATTTCTTCGGAACGCCTTACCGAAATCGCTACGGCAATAGCAGAGGCATAATCAACGTTATAGGAAGAGTGCATTGTGGATTGGTTTGGAATTTGATAGTTTCATAAATCCAATTCGTCAAATCGAATGAATGTCATGATTAAATCTCTTGTCAAAATAATTGTAGCAGTACTTCTTTTCCTATTTGTGGGAACGGGTATTCATGCACAGACTGAGGCGACCAAGATTTTATTTATTGGAAACAGCTATACGCACATGAACAACATGCCTTCCATGTTTGATAAGTTTGCTCAAGCTGAGGGCAGAAATGTTCTTGTACAGAAAAGTACGCATTCAGGATATTGTTTTAGAGAGCACGCTGAACGTGAAGACATGTATGAGGACATTAATAGTCAGAAGTGGGATTACGTCGTCTTACAGGGCTATAGTAGAGAGTTTAGTCATACACCAGAGTATATCGATTCGGCAACGGTACCTTACTTAAGGCAAATCACAGATTCTATTTATACAAACAATCCATGTACGAATGTATTACTCTACATGACGTGGGGTTATGAAGATGGTTTTCCAGAAAGAGAGGAGATAGATACATACGAAGAAATGGCGGACAGTATCGAACGCGGTTATAGCTATGCATCTGAATTGTTCAGAATCCCTGTGGTTCCGGTTGGAATGGTTTGGAAGCAGGTCAAGGAGAACACTGAGATAGATTTGTATGCCAAAGATCGAGCTCACCCTAGTATGAGTGGTTCCTTTTTAATTGCAAATACTTTTTTCAATGCTATATTTCATTCTGTTGCACTAGATGAAGACATCAAGGTGATTGAACCGGAAACGGCCGCAGAGATCAAGCAATACACATCTCAGGTTATTGAAGAACTAAGGGCAAAATATCACTTAGACGGCAATCAATTTAAGACCATTGATTATACTACGGAAAAAGGGAAGTATTTACTTGAATACACAAGTATGTTTCCAATGGCCAACGTAATTGAATGGGATTTTGGTGATGGTGAAAGTTCAATCATTCCTGATGGAGTTCACAAGTACAGAAAGCATGGAACTTATACAGTTAAACTAAGAATTGTTGATGGGTGTGGTGAAAGAACCTTTGAGCAACGCATAGAATACAAGAAGTACAAAAAGCAGCGCAAGAGGTGCAAGAAGGATTAAGAGTCTTTTTTCTTAAGACGTAGAGCTCTAAGAACTCGATTGTAAGCTCTTTCCAATGGTTCTATATATTTCACCATCATTATAAAGCAGAACATTGCAAAAGTAGAGATAGCAACTGCCGACCATGGATCTAAATTTCGGTCAAACACATCTGGTTTTAAACCAAAACCAAACAATCCTCCATACAAGATCATTACATGCACGACATAAATTGGAAATGTTCGTTGTCCAATTTTAAGAAACAACTTTGCCTTCACATTTACAAATTTGTCAATGAGGATAAGAATTCCCAGTAACACGATTACTTGGCCAAAGCGAGACAAAGAAGTAGCCATCATATGTGCATAACCTTTGTCAAAGAGCCCTAACCACTCGGTGAAATCATCCCAGAGCATTGTTCCATCTTTAGCGAATAAACTCACCAGTAATCCGACAATAATAAAGGTTAATCCAAACCGAAACTCTTTTACACGATGTTCATACGCTCGAACAAAACATCCGATTGCGCCTCCAAATATTGTATACCCTGACCAACGTACGAAGCTAAAACTTGAATACTGACCATAGAACATGTTTTGAATGAACTTTGGCGCTCCTGACGGGAAATAATGGGGAACGGCATCTACTGAGGCTTTCAGGAGTTCCTCATCAGCACGAATATATGTTTTAAGATATGCATATACCGTGAACATGGCTATTCCTGTAATGAGGTAATACCAATGTAAGGCGCCCCAATTCAACCACTTATAAATACCATATACGATGATTAGGATTGCCAATCCAAAGGCAATTGCTTGAAGTACGTGAAAAGCATAGAACCAATCGAAATAAAAAGCACCGCCATAATAGACCGATTTAAAGAATACATAAAGGTTCAGTTGAATGATATATCCCCAAAAGAGTAGTTGAAATACTCGTTTACGTCCTTTCTTGATTCTTGGGTTCTTCCAAAAACTAATCTTATTGTCTGCTGTCAATAGATACGCGAAGATCAATCCAGTAACTGTAAAAAATAAGGGAGAGGTTAATCCGTGTATAATATGCCAAATATGGAATAGTGGTAGTTCTGGATCTCGGTACGACCAATCTAGAGCCGCTCCAGTGAAATGCCCTTCTAACATCATTAGAATTGCCAATGATCTAGCCATATCAATAAACTTCAGCCTAGGCTTCCGTTCTTCCTTATGTACTGGTACATCACTCATTCAATTAAATTGCGAGCGTAAAAGTACGATAATCCTTATAAATGCTAATCGATTTCCGTGGAGACGTAAAGTCGTAGTTCTTCTTCAGAATCCTTGACCTTTAAATAAACTGATTTGACTGTGAATCCAGTTAAATGATCCGTATTTAAATTAAGAGTCACAATAGCTTCTTCTCCCGGAGCTAGAGTCGTAGAGCTAATCTCTGCAGTTGTGCATTCACATGGAATTCTAAATCCATCCAATTCTATAGTTTCATCAGACTTGTTCTTCACGACAAACGTTTGCTTTAATTGGTCTCCATGTTTGGAAGGGCCCAAATCAACCATTGGAGTAGTCGTTGTTAAAGACGCTTCTCGATCATCCTCCATGTAGCTAACACTTTGAATTTCGATCTTTCTTTCAATTGCTGCACCTCTTGAGTACACAGAATTTTGCGTGTCATTTGGGTTGTCACTCGTCAACTGATTGGCCGTATATTCTCCAAATGGAACTTGCGAGAATATCACTTTTCCACCATTAAGAGCTGTCGCATCAAGGTATTTGGCAAAAACACCCCCGTTGTACTCTCTGAGGTAATTGATCAACGAGTTGATTCTACGTTTTGTCAAATTGACGTTGTAATCTGTTTTTGCCAATGGACTTGCGAATCCTTTCACAGTAATATTGATTTTGGCACCATTGTCCAATTCTTTCAGAAGTAGGTCTCTGAACAATTGTAAATCAGCAACGCCCTTGTCTACATATTCGATAAAGAAACTTTCAATGTCCTCTTCAGCTTCCTGCGCTTTAATTACACTCAAACCCGCGGCGTATTCCTTTTTGTACTTATCGATCATCGCGGTGTAATCATCGTACGAATTAATATAATTCACAGTCGTTGTAGTGTCCCAAGATCGTGGGTTGGGAACGTCGTTGTGGAAATACAATGTTACCGGCAAGCGTTTGTTCAAATCTGCCAAAGTCTCTTCAGGAGTCGGAGGAACATACACGGCTGGTGGAATCATCGCAAAGATGTCACTACAACACGTTGGGTTTTTGCTGTACAATACGCCAATTCTGTTTGAGGTGACATAGGAAGTGTCATTCATGCTAAAGTAATAGAGATCGTTGGCACTACTGTTTACTGGTAAACCAGCATTGATTGGAGACCCAAATTTCCCTTTGTATTCAGAATAAAATATATCATAACCCCCAAAGCCGTTGTGCCATGACGATGCAAAATAAAGTCGTTGATTTTCTTGATCCCACCAAGGAGTAACTTCGTTGTCTAAAGAGTTAATGGCTTTTATCGATCGAACTCGTCCGTATTGATTGCTATTGGTGATTTTAGAATAGTAGATATCCATTCCTCCTTTTGAATCTTCACGGTTCGATGAAAAGATCAAGACTTCTTGTCCGTCAAAATCGGCAATGCAAGGCATACTTGTATTTGTGCCAGCTTCATTGATAATACTTCCCAAAGAGTCGATATTGACCCATTGTCCATTGGAGAATTCGGCTACCATTATTTTACATCGGTAATTGTACCCATCGTCAACACATTGACTAAAGTAAAAGCGTTTCCCATCTAACGAGTAGCTTCCATTGCCGCTGTTCAAATTTTCATAATACAATTGTTCAACTCGCTCCGATTGTTCAAAGTCACCATTCACCTGTGCACTACTGTAGAGGGAAGTGTGATATTCTGTTCCGTACACTTCTTCCATTTCACTGATCGAATCTGCACGCAAACTAGAGAATAAGAGAGCACCATTGTGGATACCATGACCGAATTCTGAGTTACGTGTGTTCACTGTTTCCGGAAGTTGTTCAAAGGATACATCTGCTGTGTCAATCAATGCAGACTGAACCCATACCAGAGCGGCGAGTTCTTTCTTAGACTTCATGTATAAGTAGCCTTTTTTGTCCTTGTAGTATTTCTTTTTGGCCTTCTTGAAGGTTTCCAAGGCTTCGGCATAATGTCCATTTTGTTTTTGCATTAACCCTAGGTACAAAAGACTGTACGGATAAATATCGGCGGACTCTCTGTCGTATACTTTCGCGTAGTAATATTCTGCCATGCGATAATCTTTGTACGCACGCAGCGTTTCAGCATAATTCCAAAGAATATCGATAGTGTTCGAATCAAGCTCCATTGCCTTCTTGTAATACTCAACGGCGTAGAAATAGTCTCCCTTATTGTATTGTTCCTCCGCAAAGTCAAGGTACTTTTTCAAGTAATTTTGACTGAAAGCTGGCGAGCTACAGCATAGAAGTATGAGAATTAAATATAATCTGGACATATTCTATGAACTACTTTTTTGGGTTTAAAACGGTGAATAATGTAGCGCACTGCTACTTCAAATCCGCCTCGTGCACGACTGGCAGGAACTAATTTTGAAAAGTTGATATCATAACTCAACCCAACAAACCAGCTTTGGTAGTCGGCACCTACTGATATAAACGCAGCATCTTTATTTCGGTACCATATTCCGGCATAGATGGCTCGATATTTACCAAGTCGATTCACAAGAGTGTATTTAACAGATGATCCAATATTGAATTCTCTGTATTTTCCTTGGATAGAGAAGTTGATAGAGGGAACCAAATCCCAATCATAATTTAATTTAAAAAGCCCTTGTCCGAACATATTCACACGTATATCTCTTGCGACAACTTCAGTGTAAAATCCTTGATTCGGCTGATTTAAATTGAAAGCTCCAACTCCAACTTTAAATTTAAAACGATCGTTCTTATAGTATTGGTAAACTGCGCCAACCCCAACAGAAAAGTTGCTTTTACGGTCCGACTGAACGCTTTCACCAGTTGCCAATGCTGGGTTATATGCATATCCGTCGAATTGATTATCAAAATAAAATTGATCAAAATTGAATTGACGATGGTTGAATCCAATGTTAATTCCTGGACGAATATTGTGCGTGGAATCTTTTGTCAGCTTGATTAAGTATGAAACATTTGCTTGGACCTCAATTGTTCTGAATTGTCCGTCACCGGCAACATCATGAAAAAATAGAATTCCGTAACCCAGTTTCTTGTGTTTCATCAAACTAGCATCCGCAGAAATGGATAAAGTGTTGTAAGGCACTGATACCGCTCTCCACTGATCACGAAAGTTCCCTACAAAACGAACATCTCCATTGAAATGTCCAGCATTTCCAGGGTTTTGGAAGATCGGATTATCATTGAATTGCGACCAATGGATGTCTTGCGCAAACGTATTCATCGCTAGCATTACACATATAAAGGGAAGTAGTAATTTATCCAATGGTTAGATTTATCAGATGAAAGTACAAAAAAATGAAAGGCAAGACAAGGGGAGTTAAGCATTCTGCTGGTGAACGGATGAAATTAAACAATAAGGATTTGCGGTAAATGGACGGCTTTCGTCTAGTACTCCAAGAACACCAATAAAGCAATCAACCCAAGGATGAATAGCAGCATAAACAATTTGGGATCACGATAAAGTGGTTTTTTCCCACGTTTAGTTAGCGTTTCGTACTCATGGTGCAAACGTGAGAAGTCCTTCTGGCGCTTGATTTGTTCGTCAGTTGGTGTTGTCTTCTTTTTGTCGGTATTTAATACAAACTTTCTCATTTGTTGTTATTCCACTTTTTCCCTATGCGCTCTAATATACGATAAGTTCTCATTTTAGCATTGGCTTCAGTAATACTATATATTGCTGCTATCTCTTTAAAACTCAGGCCTTGGAAGAATCGTAATTCGATTAAATTCAAATGCTCTTCTTCCATTTCGTTGAGCATTTCAATTAGCTGTTCTTGCTCGTCAATAGACATATATGAAGTTAAATTGGCTTCAGCTGCTACGTCTTGAATTCTATTTTCGTCAATTGGAACTGAATAGTTCTTCTTTTTATTTCTGAAAAACATAGAAACTTCATTCTGAGCAATACGATAAAGCCAACTGCTAAAAGGTAGTCCGCGATCTTCGTATTTGTTTAAGTTCCCCATTGCCTTAATGAAGGTTTGTTGGGTAATGTCACCCGCTTCATCTTCTTTTCCTCCCAAACGCTTAAATACAAAACGGAAAATTTGCTCAAAGTACTTATCGTACAGAGCTCCGAAGTAATGACTTTCTTTTTTCGCCAATTCTACAATTTGCGCTTCTGAAAGATCTTTTATATTTCTGCGTTTCTTCAAAGAAGGAGTTTTATACACGTGTAATGCAGCGCGTTCCACAAAGTAACAAGAAAAGCGATAGCTTTTGATAATACAAGCGTTAGCGAAGTTGAGTGTTGGTGGTAAGTAAAGGATTTATAGGGCATTAGGTGTTTGTCGGGATGGACAAAAATTATCTCATCAAGGTGTACTCAACGAAACAGGAATAATTTTCCCATTCATCCATTGATGAGCAGTTTCGGCAAAATGAGTGATATACTCAGCCATTTGTTCTGCCGTGAGTGGTGCTCGATATCCAGGAAATGCTTCTTCCAACATTTCAGTTTGAACGGCTCCAAGACATAAACAATTCATTTTAATGTCTGTCTCTTTGTATTCTTCGGCGAACAATTCTGTAAAACTACAGATTGCCGCTTTGGACGTCGAGTAAGCACTTAATCCTGAAAACTTGACACTTCCCTGAAATCCGCCAATTGAACTGATATTAACGATGTGTGCTTTGTCCATTTTTGCTACAGCCGCTTGAGTTGTTTGCATTGCCCCCAATACGTTAACGTTATAGCTCCCTTCAAGATCTTCTCGACTAAGTTCCGTAAAAGGTTTGTTTACCAATTTACCGGCGTTATTGATTAAAATATCAATTGAATCAAGATCAGTAAATATGCTTTCGCAAACTTCTCGAACGTTCGGTGTTCCCAAATCAAGAGCATGACAGGAAACATTATCAAATTCTGAAAAGGCCGAATTCATTTTACCTACGTTTCTTGCCAACGCGACTATTTTATTTTCAGGGTTCTTGGCAAAAACATCCACGATGGCTTTACCAATACCACGACTTGCTCCAACTACAACAATTGTTTTATACATCGTAAGTAATTTCAAGTTCTTCGCTTGCTGGATGAGCCTGACAAGTCAAAATGTATCCTTCCTCAACTTCTTGATCTGTCAGTGAGTAATTCATATCCATTGTTACTTCACCTTTGATTATTTTTGCTTTGCAAGCGCTACAAACTCCACCTTTACATGAGTAAGGAACATCTAATCCTTCGCCACTCGCTTCGTCAACGATTGATTTTCCTTTCGCTGATAGTTCAAATGACTCTACATCTCCGTCCAAGTGAATAGTCACTTTGGCTTTACCTTTAAAATTGGATGTAGCCGGCTTCGCCTCTTTTTTCAAGAGAACAGGCGTCGTGAATAATTCATAGATAATCTTTGATTTATCAACACCAAACATTTTGAGTGTCTCCACCACATCCACAATTAGCTGCTCAGGTCCACAAAGTAAAAAGCAATCCGCCTTTAAAAAATCCAAGTCTGCTTTAATGATTGTTGAACAAGCATCTTTATCAATTCTTCCATTGGTGTATCCATCTTTCGACTCTGCACTCAAGTAATAATGCGTTGAAACAGTATTCAATCCGTCAAAATCTGATTTGAATAGAATGGAGTTTTCTGTTCTACTTCCGTAATACAAATTCATTTTTGCCCCTTGAGCTTCAATTGATTTCGCAATGGATAGAATAGGGGTAATGCCACTTCCTGCAGCAATGGCAACAACATTTTTCGCATCACTTGGAAGAATGAAACTCCCTTCTGGCTTACCAACAAGAACTTCTGTTCCTGCTTCTGCTACCGTATTGAACCAAGTAGAAACTTTTCCGTTCTTAACTTGTTTCACTGCAACAGCCAAAGGTTCATTTACTCCAGAACAGATTGAATACGATCTTCTGCATTCCTCTCCGTTTACCGTAATAGCAAAAGTAATGTACTGCCCAGCAATGAACTTGAAATTGCTTTTTTGATCTTCCGGAATGGATAAAACAACTTTTACAGTGTCTTCTGTTTGTCTTTCAACGGCAGCAATGGCAATAGTAACAAAACCTTTCGGTGTTTTACTTTTGTCTTGTTTTCCGCCAAAAATTTTTTTAAAAAGTGCCATAATTTATTCGTCAAATGAAACGACCAATTTGTCGCTGGTTGGGTGAGATTGACAAGTTAGAATAAATCCTGCTTCTACTTCGTCTGGCTCCAATGAGTAGTTCACATCCATTTTTACCGTTCCCTCTATGATTTTTGCTTTACACGTACAACACACACCACCTTTACAAGCAAATGGTACATCCGCTCCAGCTTCTTGTGCAGCATCCAAAATGTTTTGCCCCGTAGAATCAAGGTTTAAATCGAATTGGTCACCGTCAATGATAATGGTAACGTTTGATGCGATTGCTACAGCACTTGATTCTTCAGCTGTCACCGTGTTTTCTTTATCTGTAGAAGGTGCGGTAAACAACTCGAAGTGAATTTTAGCTTCATCAACACCTTTAGCCATCATGCTGTCTTTAACTCCATGAATCATATCTTCTGGTCCACATACGTACACAGCATCAACATTTGTTTCGTTTAAAAAGGCATCGTATAATTCGCTTGCTTTCGCTGCATCGATTCTCCCTTTTTGAATATCGTTACCTAAGCTTTCTCTAGACAACACGTGAACAACTCTCAAGCGATCCATGTATTGATTTTTCAACGCTTCTAATTCTTCTCTGAATATAATAGATGCAAAACCTTTGTTTCCGTAGAATAAAGTTACATCGCTATTGGCTTCGTTGTTCAGTGCCGATTTTGCAATTGAAAGTACTGGAGTAACTCCACTTCCTGCAGCAAATAAAACGTAGGACTTAGAATTTGATGCGTCCGTATTTAACACGAAATTTCCGGTTGGCGTCATCACTTCCATTTCCATTCCTGCTTCCAACGAATGGTTGGCATATGTCGAGAATTTCCCTTCTGTAACTTGCTTAACCGCTACTCTCCACTCATTCTCATGAGGTGCAGAACATAGCGAGTAGGATCTACGAACGTCTTCACCATCTATAGTGGTTTTCAACGTTAAATATTGACCTGAAACAAATGAATAATCACTGGAAAGTGTCGCTGGAACATCAAAAGAAATGGATACCGTATCTTCTGTTTCTCTCCTTACATCATTGATTTTAAGTGAATGAAATTTGGGTGTCATACGATCTAATTATTTGCAGGCAAAAGTACTCATTTTTCTGCTTTTAATAGGAGGGTAGATGACAGCATGACCAAGAAAGACTGTTTAACCACAAAGGCACAAAGGCACAATTCGCCAGACACTACTGAATAAGGTGGTTTAAGACACGAACGTTGCAGACCATTTGGTCTACTTGTGCCCATTCTAGTTTTTCAACTTTTCAAATTGTGCCATTGTGGTTCAATTCCTCTCTCATAAATTAATTGAGCCTTCCAAGCAAGTCATAACGCTAGATGTACTAGGTGTTTACATCTTATGGCTAACTTCGTTAACGCTTGTTTTATCAAAAGCTATCGCTTTTTCTTGTAGATTTGTGTGATTGATTTTAAAAGCAATGAAAGAACAAGATATATCTGTCCTTGAGCAGCGTTTTCAAGAGAAAATAGATCAAGATATCAAGATCGAACCACGCGATTGGATGCCGGATAATTACCGCAAAACCTTGATTCGTCAGATTTCTCAGCATGCGCATTCTGAAGTAGTAGGGATGTTACCTGAAGGAAATTGGATCACGCGAGCTCCTAATTTGAGAAGAAAGGCAGTCTTGTTAGCGAAAGTTCAAGACGAAGCTGGTCACGGTTTATATTTATACAGCGCGACCGAAACATTGGGAGCAGACAGAGAACAAACTATAGACGATTTACATTCAGGCGCGGCCAAATATTCATCAATTTTTAATTATCCAACCCTAACTTGGGCCGATATGGGTGCTGTTGGTTGGTTGGTTGATGGAGCAGCGATCATGAATCAAGTTCCATTGTGTCGATGTTCATATGGACCGTATGCGAGAGCCATGGTACGTGTGTGTAAAGAGGAATCATTCCACCAACGTCAAGGGTTTGAAATCATGACGACTCTAGCCAAAGGATCTCCAGAACAAAAAGCAATGGCGCAAGACGCATTGAATCGTTTTTGGTGGCCTTCATTGATGATGTTTGGTCCTAATGATGCCGAATCGAAACACACTGCACAATCCGTGGCATGGAAAATTAAACGTCACACGAATGATGAGTTAAGACAAATGTTTGTGGATGCAACAGTACCGCAGGCGGAGTTAATTGGTTTGACAATTCCAGACAAAGATTTGAAATTCAACGAGGAAACTGGGCACTATGAGTCGGGTGAAATCAATTGGGATGAATTCTGGGAAGTAGTTAAAGGAAATGGACCTTGTAATAAGGACCGAATAGATACGCGTCGAAAGGCAAAGGAGAATGGAATGTGGGTGAGAGAAGCAGCAAATGCATATGCCACAAAGCGTAAAGCAAAACAAGCAAGTTAAAAGATTATGGCAAATAAAGAATGGCCTCTTTGGGAGGTGTTTATTAGAAGTAAGCAAGGATTAAGTCATAAGCACGTAGGAAGTTTACGCGCTGCTGACAATGAGATGGCAATAGAGAATGCAAGAGATGTGTACACACGCAGATCTGAAGGAGTGAGTATTTGGGTGGTTGAATCAAATAATGTATCTGCCTCTAACCCTTACGATGCAGACTCTTTGTATGAGCCATCGGATTCTAAAGTATACCGTCACCCAACTTTTTACGAAGTTCCTGACGGAATTGAACACATGTAAATCAGTACTGAATGAATTCATTAGTTGAATATTTATTACGACTTGGTGACGATAGTTTAATTATCGGTCATCGCCTTTCTGAATGGTGTGGTCACGGTCCAATTTTGGAAGAAGACATCGCCATGACGAATCTATCTTTGGATTTCATAGGACAAGCAACAGAGCTGTTCAAGTATGCCGGAGTAGTTGAAGGAAAAGGAAGAACGGAAGATGATATAGCGTTTTTACGTTTCGACAAAGATTATAAGAATGCATTGTTGGTTGAACAACCGAACGGTGATTTTGGAATGACAATGATGCGTCAATTTATTCTTGATGCATACAGATTGCCATTGTTTAAGCGCTTGGTGAACTCCGGTGATGCGCAGTTGGCAGCAATTGCGGCGAAATCCCTGAAAGAAACGAAGTACCATTACAAACATTCTTCAGAATGGGTGATCCGTTTGGGAGATGGTACAGAGGAATCACATCAACGGATTCAGGAATCATTGGATACGCTTTGGAGGTATGCTGCAGAATTGTTGTACAACGATGAAGTGGATGCAGAGTTAATCGCTAATGGGACAATCCCATCTATGGATGGCTTGGAGGAAGAGTGGAAGCAGAATGTTGACGCAGTTCTTCAAGAAGCAACTTTGTCAATTCCGACAAATAATTGGAAGCATGAAGGAGGTCGTAAAGGAATGCACTCTGAACATTTGGGGTACATTCTTACAGAACTTCAATACATGCAAAGATCATATCCTGGACTTGAATGGTAACGGAAAAGCAAATATGGGCATATCTTGAGGACGTTTTCGATCCTGAAGTCCCTGTATTAACTGTTGTTGACCTGGGTGTTGTTCGAAGCGTTGAGTTAAGCGACGAGAGTTGTAAAATCACGATTACTCCAACTTACAGCGGTTGTCCTGCTATGAAGCGTATTGAAGACGACATCATTGAAAAGATGGAGGAGAAGGGCGTTACAAATACGGAGGTAGATTTGGTGCTTGCTCCGGCTTGGACTACTGATTGGATTACAGAAGAGGGCAAGAACAAATTAAGAGAATACGGCATTGCACCGCCTCAAGACGAACCAGATAAGAGCGTCTTATTTGCTGATCCAATTGTTGTTCCTTGTCCGAGATGTAAATCGAAGAACACACGCTTGATTAGTCAATTTGGAAGCACAGCTTGTAAAGCGCATTATCAGTGCAACGAGTGTCTAGAACCATACGATTATTTTAAATGTTTAAGATAGTCTGGCTTCTTTCTTTAAGCAGTTTATTCTTTGCTTGTAGTTCAGGAATCTCAACTTCTAATTCAGAAAATGAGCCGAATTCTGAAGAAGTGCTTATTCCTTTTGAAGGAAAGAGAATAGATTTGGACAGTACACTTTCTATAGAAATACCTGAATATTTTAAACCAACAGGTTCATTAGAATCAGGAGCTTTAGTACAATATAGTAGCTTGTTTCACGGAGAATACTTGATCGTTTTATCAGATGAAGCTTCAACGTCCATCGATAGAATTAAATTTGAAAAAGCCTTCAACCAAGAAAATTCGGACTTTCTAAATTTTGCTCAGTACTCGTACGCTTCATTCGAGGAGAAACGTGAGATTATTGAAGAATCTGAATGGTTCGAATTCACTGTCGATAGCATAAATGTATTGGCAAAAGCTGTTGATATCAAAGAGTCTGGAGACAGCCAAACACTCTCCTATTGGTTAAGTTATGTGGAAATTGACGATGTATTCTACACATTAAAGACGTGGACATATTTCAACCGCAAGCGGCAGTTTGAAGGGCAAGTCAATGAAATGATACGGTCATTACGCAAGAAATAACATTTATAATTACTCTTTTAAATGTACTTCTTCAATTAAGGATAAATTTTCCAGTAAAAGAAGTATCCTCAGTCGTTACTTCATAAAAGTACTGCCCGTTACTAAGGCTCTCTCTAATGAAATGATACTCACTACCAGCTATTTTTTCTGACCGAATTAACTGTCCTGAAGGAGAAAAGATCTTTATTTCTGAATTCATATTTCTGCCGAAATCAAACACAACATTATTGACGCTTGGATTAGGGTAAACTTTCAGAGATGGAGAATTGTCTTCGTCCAAAGTAGAGTACTCTTTTAATCTCCAAAAATCGCTGTAATTAATACCATTAGTGCCTGTTCCAAAATAGGAGTGTCCATCGATATCAAATGAAACTTCCAAATATCTTTTGGAGCCAGGGAAATCCTCCAGCTGGCTCCAACTGTTCGTTATAGGATCGTACGAAAAAACCTTATTATCATTCACTCCATCGCTATTAATGAGAAGTCCATTGTTATGGTGCTGACATGAAGAATAGAACCAAACAGTATCTGGGAAATCGTTGTTTAAGTATTGCCAGGTTTCTAACACTGGATCCAACTCCCATAATTCTGTAATAAAGCCCGGTTGAAAATTAAAAAAGTACAATTTTTCGTTGATGTCAAAGGCTGGATACCAATTTCCATTAGTTGGAACTTGCAGTGCTGGCGGAGTTGACCATGTGTTGGTTTGACTATTAAACAGATACAAAGAATCGTAATTACCTTCGAAAAACAAACCATTATCTCCGTATGCCACAGGCTGCCCTCCCATAAAAGGACTGGGCATAATCGCTTCTTGTGTCCAAGAATTTGTTGTAGGATTATATGAGTAAAAACTGAAAGGATCCAACAGGCCACCAGTAAGGTAACCGATTTCATTTATTTCGATGCCGACAACGTCAAGATCTCCTAACCCATTATTGCCAATGTAATCGGCCCTTTGTGTCCAAGAATTAGAGGATGGATCGTATTCCCACCAATCTGAATAATAAGTTTCTATACCAGTTCCATTAATATGCCCCAAGCCGATATACCCCTTGTTTCCAATAGACATACCTGTTGCCCTATGTCTTCCGGCTCCACTAAAATCAGAGACCTGTTGCCATTGGGCACCATAACTAAAACTTGAAATCAGTAGAAAAATGAGAATTTTCATAGAGTAATGCGGGGCCATTTTGTTAATCTACAGAATATTTGCTTAATTAAGATGTTAATGGGTATTCTATCTATTAAACAGGTTGTTAGATATAGTCAATGGTGAATACAGTTCGACGGCTTCGGCTTTTGGCAGCAATAACATTACCACACGCCCTTATTGGTTGAGTTATGTGGAAGTTGACAACAGATTCTACACCTTAAAGACGTGGGCATATTTCAACCGTAAGCGTCAGTTTGAAGCTACAGCCAATACTATGATCCGTTCAGTACTGCGAATGGATTAGAGTACGACGTAAGAATCCCCCAACTCCCACCGCTTATCAACCTTATTATAAGAAAGCGATATTTAATTTGCTGTCCAACAATTTTCATTATTGTATAACGTATCAGGAGATCCTATGTCAAAATGCTTGACTATAGGGGACGGATATAAAACTTGATCATCTTTTGTAGTTGGTCTGAAAAAAACCAACATTAAATGATCGTCAAACATTCTCCAAATACCTGTGTATATAGAATTATTTGTAGGTCCCCTTTCTGTATACTCAAATAGTTGATTAGTTCCTAATGTGAGATTACTAGCATTGAATGAGTACATTTTGTTTGCTAGTGAATAATCTGGAAATTTATCGAGAGTCCATTCAAAATTAATATTGAATAAAGTGTCCGCGTTTTTCACCCCAAAAGTGAGGGAATAATGATTAAAACTTTCAGGATTCCGAGCTACATGCATTCCCATAGCAGGCATGTCAAAAAGCCCACAGTTTAATTCAAGTTCGTTTCCAATAAATTGATAGCTACCCGTGTCGACAAAATTTTCTCTTCCAATTAGGATCACTTTATCTTCAAGAAGCCAAATATAACTGTCTCCACAATATTCAGGCAGGCTAATATATGACTTGTTGATTTGAATTTCAGTCGACTCATTGATCCAGTAAGCATTAATAGGATAGGTCTTAATGAAATAGGTTTGTATTGAGTCTTTAGGACAGTTAAAACTATCGGTTATATCAATATCATCAGTTGATTCTTCTACCTCACTGTTCTCTGTACATGAGATAATGGAGAATAAGATTAAGCACAAGGATAAGAATTGATAAAACCTATGGTTGACAATGTGATCGAACTTTACTTGTGTCTCATGTCTCATGAATACTAATATTTACAGTGCTCTTTTCATTTTCGTAATTCGAACCATTATAGCTTACTTGACTTCTGCTGTGTCTGTGTCACTATTCAGAACAGAGGAATAAGTGAAGCCTTGGAATTTCAAAAATTTGGGGTTCAGTGAGTGATTCACCTCTTTGTTTCTTGATATCAAGAAACAATTGATAGTACTTTTTAGATAATGCGCAATTATGGTAACCATAGTTGCTAGCCATCCTATATAATGCTTCACTATTGCTAAATTCTTCCCAACATTGGCTATAACAACAAGTACTTACTAATAAATCCGTTTGTTTTCGAGAATGCAAATATTTTTGTCTATACACCCAGCCATAATCAAATAAAAACAGTTCCTTGCCTAATCCGATGTCTAGTTTCGCTACAGAATCGATAAATGAAACATTTTTGTCTAGAGTGTCTTTACTCTGATCAATGGTGCGAATCAGATTATCTCGGATTTCGTTGTAATCGATTTGGGCAAAACAAACGTTTACCGATATAATAGTGAAACAGATTAGTATTAATTTCATTTTAAGAAGAAGGTTTTTTGGCTTACTTAAAGATACGTAAAGAGATTGAAAATCAGATGTTAATTGAATTTTAATAAAAAAATAGTTTAACTTTATTATCACCAAAAATGCAGTTGTCTTCGGATTATTCTTGTCCTAAAGTTGTGACGAAAGCTGTATCTCAAAAATTTAAGGCTTAGCTATGAAAATCATTTCAATTTTTTTGTTTGGGCTGATTCTTTCGAATTCTAATACGTGCTCATCTCAAAATCTGATTGACTCAATCGAGGTTAGTAGATTTAGTCATTTGTCTAACTTCAGAATGGGAACTGGCTTGCCAAATGATAACATCTTCAATTCTGTTCTCAACATGCGAACGAACGAGACAAATGCATTTTTTTTAGATAGAAATGAGCCTGTGTTTAAAATAGCAAACCCATGCCGTTATTGGGAACAGTCAGGACATGGAGATGTGGAGACTAGGTTTTATTCCGTTGAGTTTACTGAAGGTGGTCATATACACGCAGATGCTCCTTTACGATTGGATACTAATTTGTTGAGTTCTGGAATATCATCGGGCTCTGTATTTGCTCTTGGTGATATCGAGTTAAGTTCCCGAAAAAAATTAAAGGTTCAAGACCTGTATTTGATTCTCGGATTAGGAAGACCTGACCTAACTTCTTTTAAGAATCTAAACTCCTTAACAATTCAAGATTTTAATCAAGGCCATGCTAGGTTTTCTTTATTCCCAGACAGTACTGCATTTAAACACCACTTCACACTCTATAATTCAGGAGATCCATTTCTCATGTCAGAAATAACTAAACTGAAAAACCTTACCCATCTGCGAATTGACTGCTCCAAAGGATATCGTGACTACCATTATCCACGCGATTTGTTTTTAATTGGAGGCTTAGGTGAAAATTTGTTTTCATCTCGGAAATTAAAAAACATATACTTGGACGGCATTTCGTTTCTGCCAATTGATTATAAGAATATGAGGCAACTAGACTATTTTGAATCAGAAAACGTCTATTTCCCTGAACTTCTAAACTTAGCATTACTTTTTTCAATTGAGAATAAGGACACTTCTGTAGGGAATTGGCATTTCTATCTTGATAAGCTCGTTGACATCGATAAATCGACGATAGACATATCTACGGGTGCGGTCAAGACTTATTATAAAAATGGACAAATCTTATCAGAAGGTGAGATGATTAAAGATAAACCAAACGGGACATGGAAGTTTTGGTATCCTGATGGGAAACTTTGTGAAGAAAGACACTATGACAATGGTGTGCCCTCTGGTATTTGGGTTTTTCGAAAATCAGGTTATTATTCGGTTGATACTACATTGATACTTAAATATGAGGATGGACAGATAATTTACAGAAAAGACATAGGCATCACAAGTTATACAAAATGTCACTACTCTGAAGTTAGGTACGCAAGTGACTTATTTGTAAATGAATACACTATAGATTTATCAAGCCAAGATACGATAAGCATTACAAGGCAAGAAAATGTGGGAACAAGGATGAACACAGAAAACTGGTGCTTTGATAATCAACAATGGAGATATGAAATGTTTAGTTTATGTGATGGAGCTTTTAGTTGGCAAAAACAACTCATGGGAGAGTCTAGACAACTCCCATATTATTTTCACGTTGACTATTTGGAAGAGAGCTTTTGGAAAGATTATGATCGGATATCATGGTCTGTAGATTTTAGAAATTGTGAATTGGTTCGAAAATATTTCATCGATTCTGAAGATAGAAATGAGTTTCAAATAAGTAATGTTACAGTGACAGAAATTAGAGATGAGGAAGGGATTTGCGATTTTTTAACTGACTAATACGCTATTTCCCAATATACTTCTCGATTGTATCGTTGACGATTTGGGGCGACTCATACGTGCATAAATGGCCAGCATTTTTAATTACTTCGAATTGGGATGACTGTAATTATCTGTTTATCGGTCTTGGCGCCACATGTTTTATCCAAAAAAAAAGGGAAGCTTTTGGCCTCCCTTTCTCAATTAATATATCTCTTTATCCTAAAAACGGATATCTATAATCACTTGCCGGAATAAATGTTTCCTTGATTGTTCTTCCAGAAACCCAACGCAATAAATTCATCGGTGATCCAGCTTTATCATTTGTTCCTGAACCTCTAGCTCCTCCAAATGGTTGTTGTCCTACAACTGCTCCTGTTGGCTTATCATTGATGTAGAAGTTACCTGCTGCATATTCCAATTTCTTCATTGCCAAGTTTATCGCATAACGATCATTCGAAATGATAGAACCAGTTAAGGCGTAATCTGAAGTACTATCAACTAAATCCAAAGTAGCTTCAAAGTCGTTTTCGTCGTATACGTAAATTGTCAAAACTGGGCCGAATATCTCTTCGCACAATGTTCTAAATTTCTTGTTTGTCGTTACAACAACAGTTGGTTCAACAAAGTATCCTTTCGATTTATCGTAACCGCCTCCAACGATGATTTCAGCGTCCGCTTGTCCTTTCACGAAATCAATGTATCCAGCAATCTTATCAAAAGAACGCTCGTCAATTACTGCATTGATATAGTTCGAAGTGTCTTCTGGTGACCCCATTTTAAATGAGTTCACCTGCTCTATGATGATGTTCTTTGTTTCTTCCCAAATGTTTGAAGGGATATACGCTCTAGATGATGCAGAACATTTTTGTCCTTGGAATTCAAATGATCCTCTAGTACATGCCGTTGCAACTTGTGCAGGGTCAGATGACTTATGAACCATGATAAAATCTTTACCACCTGTTTCTCCAACGATGCGCGGATAGCTTCTGTAGCTTGCGATGTTCGTTCCGATTTCTTTCCAAAGATGTTGGAATACACCTGTAGAACCTGTAAAATGCAATCCTGCGAAATCTCTGTGGTTAAACACTACGTCACCTGCAGTTGGACCGTCAACAGAGATCAAGTTAATTACTCCATCTGGCAATCCAGCCTCCTTGAATAACTCCATGATTACCTTTGCAGAGTACATTTGCGTTTCAGCTGGCTTCCATACAACAACATTCCCCATCATTGCCGGTGCAGCACATAAGTTTGCACAGATTGATGTAAAGTTGAATGGAGTGATCGCGAATACAAATCCTTCAAGCGGACGGTATTCCAATCTGTTCCACATTCCTGGAAGAGAATCTGGTTGCTCCTTGTAAATCTGAGTTACGTACTGGACATTGAACTTAAAGAAGTCAATCAATTCACACGCTGCATCAATTTCTGCTTGGAATACATTCTTTGATTGCGCAAGCATTGTTGAAGCGTTCATTTTATCTCTGAATGGGCCTGCCAATAAATCAGCCGCCTTTAAAAAGATTGCTGCACGGTGCTCCCATGGTAAATTCGCCCAATCCTCTTTTGCAGCCAAAGCCGCATCAATAGCATCGTTTACGTGAGAAGCATCTCCGTAGTTAAAATGACCCAAAACCTTTTGGTGATCGTGCGGAGGCGTCATTGGACGTTTATCTTCCGTACGAACCTCCTTACCACCAATGTACATAGGCATATCGATAGGAGCTTGGTTATACATTTCTTTATATTTAGCAATCAGGCTAGTATGCTCTGATGAACCTGGAGCGTAACTCTTCACAGGCTCATTGACTGCTTCTGGTACTTTAAAAAGTGCGTTTGACATATTCAATTGATTTTTTGCAAAAGTAAGCAATGTTGTCTATCCTTGCAATGTCACTATCACATCATGCGAAAAGAAAATCACTATTTGCGAATTTATTTCGTGCTTCTTCTACTGATTACAGCTAGATCTGTGGCGTTTTCTCAATGTAGTTTTCAAGAATTTTCCAATGAACAAGATATTGACAAGAAGTCAGAAATGTGCATTTATCTGACAAATGAATACCTCCGTGGCGATCTAGATTCATTAAAAATCATCTCAGTTGAATTATTAATAAGTGCAGCAGAAGCAAAAAGTGCTTTTGGAAAAGCGATTGGATACAAATGTTTGGCTAGCTATCAAATTAGAACAGGTGAAATCGAAACTGGATTAGAACATTTCTTAGATGCGAAAGAATATTTTGAGCGCAAACAAGATCCTCAATTGCTTTCAGAGATTTACAATGAAATTGGAAATGCACATTATTTGTTGGGAGAGTACAATGATGCCATCAAAGCATATTTAAAATCCTTAGAATATGGGAAAACGTCTCCAGACAAAACGGACGCTTTCAATGGAAAGAATGGTTTAGGAAAATCATATTGTGCGCTTGGTGATACAGCCGTTGGGGTTTACACAATGGCTGAATACAAGAATGAGTCAATTAAGGCCAGTAAATTTGAGGCTGCTGCAGATGCTTATGCCTATTTGGGGCAAATTGAAATGGAGCGAGGAAATATCTTACTTGCAAAAGAATATTACGGAAAGAGTGTGTTGTTTAGTAGGAGATCAGATTCAAAAGTACACCTTTCACATGCTTTGAACAATCAGGCCATCCTTCAGTTTAATTTAGGTGATATGGATTCTAGTCTGTATTATTTTGAAGAATCTTTGCGACTCAGAGAGCAGCTGAGTAATTATAAGGGAATTGTCGAAAGCTACTATAACCTTGGGTTTTTCTATGCCGCTACGAGCGATTTTCACAATGGATACATTAATTATAATAGATCAGCGGAAATTGCGCATGACAACAACTTTATTGGAGATGAATTGGATGCCTTGAATGAACTAATCGCAATTTGTGAAGAGCTTGGTTATAAGGAAGAGCAAGAAAATTATGAGGCGCGTGCCTTAGTATTGAGCAAGCATATTGAGAAAAAAAACACAGCGGACAAAGATATCGTAGCCTATGCAGAAGGAATTATTGAAAGCGTAGCGGTAGAGGATAAGCAAATCGAAAGTGAGGAGGAAGAATCAAATTCCTTCATTTGGATTCTATTAGGCGGTGTGGCACTAATTTTATTGGCAGTAGTTCTAAAAAGAAGAAAATAGGATTAGTTCATTTTTCCTGGTTGCTCCAATTTAAATGTCGGAACAAATACCTGAAACAGTTCACCATCGACCAAATTCTTGAAGGTGTAAAACCCCTTCATTAATCCAACGTCAGATAAAAGATCACAACCACTCGAGTAAGAGTAACGTTCTCCCGGTTTCAATATTGGTTGTTCACCAATAACACCTTGTCCATTTACATATCTAGATTCGTTCAATGAATCAAAAATGTACCAATCACGCGTCATTAATTGAACTTCAAAACTATTCGTATTTTCTATATCAATACGATAATTAAAGAAGTAATTCGATGCTACAATATCAGACAGGTCGGGTCTGTATTGTGTATTAACTGAAATCTGTATTCCTGATGTAATTAGTGTGTGCATTACTCTTGTTTGTCGATCCTAAATATATAAAAAACATACTAGGATTCGGTTGGTATTCATACCTAAGACGTAGAACATTGAGAGAATGACTAATACTAATCATAATTTAGAATCATTCTAAATTGATTGATTGTGCCAGGTTCACAATCCCTAACCCACACACATGCTAACGAATTTTTTATTTTTGCGACTATATTTTAAAACGCTTTAATGCATGTCAAAAACAGTAAAGCTTAGAAAGGGTCTGGATATCAGGCTTGTAGGAGCAGCAAACAAGGTGAAAACCGAATTGAGTGCGCCAAAAACAGTTTCGATCAAACCGGCTGATTTTCACGGAATGACACCTAAGATGGTGGTTCGCGAGGGAGATTCAGTAAAAGCTGGTAGCATCGTATTTCATGATAAATACAATGAGCCAGTTAAATGTGCTTCACCTGTAAGTGGTAAAGTCGAGGCAATTGTACGTGGTGAAAAGCGACGCATCATGGAAGTTATTATTTCTGCAGATCCAGAGATTCAATACGACGAAGTAGCACCGAAAGATGCTTCTTCAATGTCGAATGATGAAGTGAAAGCAGCAATGTTAGCATCGGGATTGTGGATGTATATCAAACAACGTCCTTTGGATATTGTAGCGAATCCAGATAATGAAGCAAAAGCAATTTTTGTTTCGGCATTTGATAGCTCACCATTGGCACCTGATTTTGATTACGTGTTGCACGGAAAGAATGAAGAATTTCAAGCAGGGCTTAATGCACTGGCGAAATTAACTTCTGGTACAGTTCACTTAACATTGAATGGAAAGGCACCTGCAGATGCAACCTTCACGGGAGCAACTGGTGTTCAATCGAACAAAATTTCAGGAAAGCATCCAGCTGGAAATGTTGGTACGCAAATGCATCATATTGATCCGGTTAATAAAGGAGAATTTGTATGGTCCGTAAATGCACAAGATGTAGCCATCATTGGTCGCTATTTCTTAAGTGGCAAATACGACGCACGCAAAACGATAGCATTAACAGGTTCTGAAATCAAGGATCCTCATTATTTTGAAGTAATCTCTGGAGCAAATGTTGCAAACATTTTGGAAGGGCAAATTACATCAGACAATGTGCGTGTGATCAGTGGTAATGTTCTTACCGGAGATAAAATCGCACAAGATGGATACCTTGGATTCTATAGTAATCAAATTACAGTGATTCCAGAAGGTGATCAATTGAAGTTTGTTCTTACAAAAGGATGGATGGGTCCAGGAATGGATAAATTCTCTAATAACCGTTTGATGATGTCTGCATGGTTGGCGCCTCGTAAGAAGTTCCGTCAAGACACGAATACAAATGGTGAAGAAAGAGCATTCGTAATGACTGGAGAGTTAGAAAAGGTATTCCCTTTCGATATTCTTCCAATGCAATTGGTCAAAGCTGCAATTACAGATGATATTGACGGAATGGAAGCCTTGGGGATCTACGAAGTAGCTCCAGAAGACTTTGCATTGTGTGAGTACGTATGTACAACGAAAATTGACATTCAAGATAAAATCCGTCAAGGTTTAGACCTGATTGGAGAAGAGTGCATGTAATATTTAAAATTAGTTACAGTGAAATTCTTAGAAAAAATAGTTCATAAAATGGAGCCAAAGTTTTCCAAAGGCGGAAAGCTAGAAAAATGGAATCCAATATTTGAATCATTCTCTACGCTAGCATTTACACCAGCGCACGTTACAAAACGTGGAGCTCATATTAGAGATGGTGTTGATTTGAAGCGTACAATGATGACAGTTATCCTAGCCATGGTTCCATGTCTATTGTTTGGTATTTACAATACCGGACACTGGGAATTGGTTGCAGCAACAGGAGATAGAAGTATGGAGTTTTGGGCAAATGGAGGTGAGAAATTCATCGCTGGTTTGTTCGTTATGCTACCGCTCATTGTAGTTTCCTACGGTGTAGGTTTAACAATCGAGTTCATTTTCGGAATGATGCGTGGGCACTCTTTGCATGAAGGGTTCTTGGTATCAGGAATGTTGATTCCATTGATTATGCCAGCTGACGTTCCATTATGGATGGTTGGTGTGGCAACAGCATTTGCTGTCATCATTGGTAAAGAAGTGTTTGGTGGAACGGGTATGAACATCGTAAACGTTGCATTAACCGCAAGAGCATTCTTATTCTTTGCATATCCAACATCAATGTCTGGAGACAATGTTTGGATGTCGGGTGCTGAAAAATTTACCGATGGAAGCACAGGAGCGACTGCTCTTGGAGATTTAGCAACATTCATGGGAGATAAGGCTACAGTAGCCGGTGAAGTTGTAACAAATGCCGCCGCCGATGGTATGTCGACCTTCTCCAATAGTTATTCCGTAATGGATTCCTTCTTCGGAATGATTCCAGGATCAATTGGTGAAACATCAGTCTTAGCATGTTTATTCGGAGCTGCAATTCTTTTAATAACAGGAATTGGATCTTTGAGAATCATGTTGTCATTCGCAATAGGTGGACTTGTAGGTGGATTCTTAATGAATGCCATTGGAGGAAATGTTTATTTGGATTTACCGCCATACTACCATTTACTATTGGGAGGATTTGCATTCGGAGCTGTCTTTATGGCAACTGATCCGGTAACTGCTGCACAAACCGCAACTGGGAAAATTATTTATGGTTTCCTTGGTGGACTTGTAGCCATCCTTATTCGTGTATTGAATCCAGCATATCCTGAAGGGGTGATGTTGGCAATTCTATTCATGAATGTAATGGCTCCTATCATTGATCACTACGTGATTCAATCGAATATTAAACGAAGACTAAAACGAGTTAAAACTGCATAATTATGGCGATCAATAAAGATAGTAATGGTTATACGTTCGGTTTTGCGATCACAATGGTAGTGGTTGTAGGAGCGATATTAGCAGCAGTTGCGATAGCGACAAAGCCATTCAAGGATAAGAATGATGAGATTAAGAAGCAAATGAACATTGTGAAGGCGCTTCTTCCTGAAGAACAAAAAGCAGAAGTTAATCGTACGAATGCAGAAGAGAAATTTGCGCAGTACGTAGATTTAGCGAATGCAATCGTAATTGACATGAATGGAGACGTTAGAGAAGGCGTTGAAGCATTCAATGTTGATATACGTAAGGAGAACAGAGATAAGAATCTCACTGAAGCAATGAAGAATTATCCAATGTACATTGCGAACATTGATGGTAAAACAGCCTATATAATTCCTGTAGTAGGAAAAGGTCTTTGGGGACCTATCTGGGGAAATATTTGTCTAGATGAAGATATGACAACAATCATTGGTGCAACATTCGATCACAAAGGAGAAACTCCTGGATTGGGTGCTGAGATCAAGCAAGCCTTCTTTATCAATGGATGGGTTGGTGAGCAAATTACTGATGAAAACGGAGACTTTAGAAAGTTCGAAATCGTAAAGGATAAGTCTGGATCGACAAACGAAGCTAAAGTAGACGGAATCACTGGAGGAACGATTACTTCGAAAGGAGTTGAGGAAATGGTGAACCGTTGTCTTAAGCCTTACGTGTTGTATTTTAAGAAATTAAAAAGCTAGAGATATGAGTGAAGAAAAAGTAAAAACTCCAAAAGAGCCTCTATTCTCAAAGAAGAATAAAAAGCTAGTTACTGATCCATTGACGGACAACAACCCGATTACAATTCAAGTATTGGGAATCTGTTCAGCTTTGGCGATTACAGTACAGGTTGAACAGGCAGTCGTAATGTCAACATCAGTATTGTTTGTGCTTCTGTTTGGAAACGTCATAATCTCAATGTTGAGAAATTTGATTCCATCACGTATTCGTATTATCGTTCAATTGGTAGTAGTTGCGGCATTGGTAATTATTGTAAATGAAGTATTGGCTGCATTCCTACCAGACGTTTCAGAGAAGCTATCTGTCTTTGTCGGATTGATTATTACGAACTGTATTATAATGGGACGTTTCGAAGCCTTTGCAATGGGTAACAAGCCTGGACCTTCAGCAATGGATGCATTAGGGAACTCGTTAGGTTATGCTTGGATCCTTATTGTTGTGGCACTCTTTAGAGAGTTACTTGGTTCTGGATCAATTTACGGATTGAAAGTATTTGGGAATTCACTTCCTGGAGAAGAGTCAGGATTGTACACAATGGGATACATGAACAACAATATGATGATTTTACCTCCAATGGCATTGATCATTGTAGGAATCATTATTTGGGTGCAGCGTTCAAGAAACAAAGCATTGGTTGAAACTCATTAATCGAACGAATTAAAAGAAAGAAAATGGAAAGTACTTTAGATATATTCGTAAAAGCGATTTTCTCCGAAAATATGATTTTTGCATATTTCTTGGGAATGTGTTCGTATCTCGCTGTATCAAAAACAGTGAAGACGGCAGTAGGTCTTGGAGCAGCAGTAATCTTTGTATTGCTGGTAACGGTTCCTGTAAACTACTTGTTAGAAAACCACTTATTAAAGGAAGGAGCCTTGGTATGGTTAAATCCTGATTGGGGAGTAGACGGTGCTAATACGCTTGATCTTAGTTTCCTCTCATTCATTATGTTTATTGCCGTAGTAGCCTCAATTGTTCAGTTGGTGGAGATGTTGGTAGAAAAATTCGCTCCGGCATTGTATGGTGCTTTGGGAATCTTCTTGCCATTGATCGCTGTAAACTGTTCTATCCTTGGAGGCGCATTGTTCATGCAAGAACGTCAGTACTCAACAATTTTAGATGCAACATCATTTGCCTTTGGTTCTGGTGTCGGTTGGTTTATAGCCATCGTAGCCATCGCAGCTATCCGCGAGAAAGTGAGATACTCGAATGTACCAGCTCCTTTAAGAGGATTGGGTATTACGTTTATCATTACTGGATTGATGGGGATCGCATTCATGAGCTTCATGGGAATCAAGTACGGTGAGGAGCCAAAAACTGACGATACAACGATTGTTGTGTCTGCAGATGAACCAGATAATCATTAAGAAAACTATTAAAATCGAACTATAATGGGATTGACAATAGGAGTAACAATAGCGGCATTTTTATCAGTCGTTTTAGTATTGGTAGGAATGCTTTTGTTTGTAAAGGCAAAACTTTCTCCATCAGGTAAAATCACAATTGATATCAATGACGGTGAAAAAGTACTTGAAGTTGACGGTGGTAGTACACTTTTAAGCACCTTGAGTAATAACGGTATTTTCTTACCGTCTGCTTGTGGTGGAGGTGGAACTTGTGTTCAATGTACATGTCACGTACTTGAAGGTGGTGGTGGAATTCTTCCTACAGAGGAACCACACTTCTCTCGTAAAGAAATCGCTGCTCACATGCGTCTTGGATGTCAAGTGAAAGTGAAAGAAAACATGAAGATTCATGTGGAAGAGGAAATTCTCGGAATTAAAGAATGGGAAGCAGAAGTAGTTTCTAACTATAATGTTGCCACCTATATTAAGGAGTTTATTGTTGAGATTCCAGAAGATATGGATTACAAGGCTGGCGGATATATCCAGATTAAGATCCCTAAGTGTGAAGTGAAATTCACTGACATGGATGTTACTGCTCACCCGCAAGATCATCCTGGAGAACCAGATAAATTTGAAAAAGATTGGGCTGAAGGGCAGTTTGCCATTCGTGACTTGGTAATGAAAAATAACGAAGAGGTAGTCCGTGCATATTCAATGGCATCTTACCCAGCTGAAGGAAGAAAAGTAATGTTGAACGTTAGGGTTGCGGCTCCACCGTGGGATCGCGATAGAGGTGCTTGGATGAACGTTAATCCAGGAATAGCATCTTCCTATATTTTTAACCTTAAGAAAGGAGATAAAGCAATTATTTCAGGACCTTATGGTGAGTTCTTTATTAATGAGTCAGATGCAGAAATGTTGTACATCGGTGGTGGAGCTGGAATGGCACCAATGCGTTCTCACCTGTACGAATTGTTCAGAACATTGAAGACAGGACGTAAAGTATCATACTGGTACGGTGGTCGTTCTAAAGCTGAGCTATTCTATATTCACTACTTCCGTGATTTGGAAAAGGATTTCCCTAATTTCAAATTCTTCTTGGTCTTATCAGATGCTTTAGAATCTGATAATTGGGTAAACAAGAAAGATGTTCAGGATGAAACAGGAGATGGTTTCACAGGTTTTGTGCACCAAGTAGTTATCGATGAGTATTTGTCGAATCATGACGCTCCTGAAGATATTGAATTCTATTTCTGTGGTCCTCCAATGATGAACCAAGCCGTTATCAAAATGTGCGATGAGTGGGGAGTTCCTGATGAAAATGTTCGTTTCGACGACTTCGGTGGTTAATCTATCGCAAATTATATTTATTATCCCGATCAGTCATGATCGGGATTTTTTGTGCCCATAAGATTTCTATTATCCAATATCCAAACTTCAAAACACCTCTCAAACCCTTTACTAAATCTGTTTAGTACTAATTGGCACGCATTTTGCAAATCACAAACGGATTTAAACTACAAAGCATGAAAACACATTACGCAATCATCACACTAATAAGTTTCACATTTGCATTCAATAGCATTGGACAAGATGCTGTTCGATCTGTAGCTGGTTACGAGTCGGTAAGTACAGAACTAAGTTATTGGGACGACGTTCGTGGTCCTTGGCTCGCCTCAAGTCTTGAAGCCATGGCGAATGATCAGCCAATTCCAGATCGTAATTTCCCAGAGAAGTTTACACCGTATCAAATGCTTAAAATGGTTCCGGAGGACACTCGTGGAAACATCTCAGAATATGCACGCGAACAAGGTAGAACAGATAATCAGCAATTCTGGTCAAGTATTGATCGTTATGTAAATTCTGCTGGTTGTCCAAGAAACAGTGGTAGAACTTATGGAGATCCTCATATGGTTTCGTATGACGGTGCTAGATATTCTTTTCAAACTGTGGGTGAGTTCGTCCTTTCAAAGTCAAGAGACGGTAACATGGAGGTTCAAACACGTCAACAACCAATGGGCGATGAATTTTCTTTAAATACTGCTGTTGCTATGGATATTTCAGGTGATCGATTGGCGATTTATGCACGGAATTATCCGGATGGGAATTATTCCACTCCTTTACGCTTGGACGGAAAACCGATTCACATGAATGGAAGCACGTACTTTTTAGAGCACGGAGGAACTATTAAAAAATCAAACAATGACTATACAGTGTATTACCCAACAGGTGAAACTGTAACCGTACAAATGCGAAACACACGAAACTTTGATTTCATGAATGTTGCGGTAAGCGTATCGGAGTGTTCAGAAAATCAATATTCTGGATTGTTCGGAAACAATAATGATATACGCAATGATGATTTTAATGCAGGTGGAGTAGCTCCACCATTTGCAATGGGAGGAGATTCCAGAGACAATGATTATTGGAAAAGAGAACGTCTGGCATTCATGGCAAAGCAGTTTGCGGATGTACACAGAATAACGCAAGGTGAATCTTTGTTCGATTACCCGATGGGAATGAATTCAGAATCATTCACGGATAGAACATTTCCTCGAGTTTTCCCAAAACCAGCGGATTTTAATGATAGACGATATAGCCGCTCTAGAAGAGATTGTCAGGATAACGGTGTTGATCAAAGAGACATGGAGGGATGTATTTATGACAATATGAATTTGGGAATTGCGCCAAGTCGACCACCAGTAGCCGCTGATCCAACAGAGGGAACGGTATTACGTCCAACAACAGGACGTGTTGATAATGTGAATCCAACGTCACCAGCGCCGAATGCAAGACCTGACACACCGATCTCAACTCCTGGAAATACGGCCACAAATGGTGATCCTGGAACTGCTCCGAGTCGTCCAACCTCATCTGAACCATCAAATTCAAATGAGCATCGCCCTACAACAACGACACGTCCTGCTCAAACAACAACAACAACAACGCGTCCGCAGACAACGACTTGGCCAACAACTACGACAACGACACGGCCACCGCAGACAACTACACGTCCGCCAACCATAACTCGTCCAAGTACGCCGCGTCCAACGAATAATAGACAGCCAACAATTACTCGACCTACGACACCTAGACCAACGAATACGCGTCCGTCTAGCACACCAACTCCAAGTCGAGGAGGAAGAGGTGGGGGAAGATAGAAGATATAAAATCAATAAAATTTTAAAAAGCCGACTAAACTGTCGGCTTTTTTATTTGGTTTGAGTGCAACTAATTCATATGTTGTAAGGTCTTATCATAACAGATAAGAATATTAAGACTCTACATATGAAGAAAATCGCATTATCAATCGTAATTCTGCTTTCTCTTAGCTTTAGCTCAATGGGCGCTCACATTATTGGTGGGGAAGTCTATTACGATTATTTAGGCAATGATCAGTACAAGGTAACGTTTGAGATTTACCGTGATTGTCAAGGGCCAGGAGCAGCATTTGATAATCCTCTTAATTATACCGTCTTTAATGATAATGGAACACTGGTCTCTCAATATGCCGTGCTTTTATTGTCCTCTGACACTCTTCCTGTTGTATACGATGACCCATGTGTCACTCCACCGAGTGATATTTGCGTTCAACGTGGAATTTATGTTGATACAATCACTTTGCCCGCAACACCCGAAGGATATTACATTGTCTATCAAAGATGCTGCTGGACAGCAAGTATTCAAAATATTGTAAACCCAGGTGATTGGGGATTAACCATTGCTGTTGATGTGCCAGGAACAAACTTAATTGCTGTAGAAAATAATGCGGCAAGGTTTGATAATTTTCCTCCTATAGTTTTATGTTCAGGACAAACACTTGACTTTGATCATGCCGCAACCGATCCTGATGGCGACTCTCTTGTTTACAACATGTGTACACCACCTACAATTCATTTGGATGATCAAGCTGTTGGAGTTCCTACATACGATCCTGAAATGCCTGAGCCATATCAAACCTTAGGCTGGGAGGTCGGTATAACCGGAGCTCAACCCTTTGGACCAGGATCAAATATTAGTATTGACAGTCAGACAGGATTTTTGAATTTAACGCCACTTACCACTGGGATGTTCGTAGCTGCTGTATGCGTTGAAGAATGGCGTAATGGTGTATTGATCAATTCAAAAATGAGAACTTTTGGTTACCGAATTGTTAATTGTGAGGTTGAGACACCAATGCAAGTGGATGTCATTGGTGCGACGACATTAATAGAAGATTGTGGATCTGCTGGATTTATTGTTGTACGAGATGATTCTACGGAGTCTGTCGATTTACAAGTGTTTGTTTCTGGGACAGCAACCAATGGTGTAGACTACAATTCAATAGGAAACATATTAACAATGCCAATTGGTGTATTAACCGATACAATTACAATCACGCCGTATTTAGATGGTTTAGTTGAAGGAGACGAAACGATCATTTTTAATATTGTGGTAGAAAACATATGTGAAGGAACATTTGATACCACAACCGCATATATTACTATTCAGGATTATTTCGATATGATTTTACTTACAGAAGACAGTATTAATGTCTGTGATGATTTTGGCGAGATAGGCGAACTTTGGTGTTCGGTAGCGAATGGAGTTGGACCCTATGGATACTATTGGGCTCCCTTACCGTACGCTGATAATGATACATTGACTTTTCCGGCTACTGATTTGAATGATAATTTAAATATTTTCAGCGTTTCGGTTGTTGATCAGTGTGGAAAAATTGTGGATTCCGAAGCAATATTCGTTTATAATCAATGTCCTTTACATCCGCCGAACATTATAACAGCAAACGGAGACAATATCAATGATTTCTTTATCATTAAAAATTTGTACGATTACGATCGGGTACAACTTCAGATATTTAATCGATGGGGCAACGTTGTGTTTGAGACTGAAAATTACCAGAACGATTGGGATGGGAAAGATATGGCTGGACATGAGTTAGTCGACGGTACATATTTCTATACACTTACTCCAGAAAGTATCAAGTATGAGTATGATGATCAGGAAAAGACATTGTACAGCGCTCATGGATTTGTTCAAATAGTGAGAGATTAAGGAAATCCACTCTTTTCCATACGCCTTGGTTCAAAGATTCTTTTGATGCGAATAAAACGAAGACGGCATGTTTGTACTTTTGATGCATGATTGAAATTAATCAGTTAAATACGGAGCAAGTTTTTATCGTGAATCATTTGGCGCACGATATTTGGCCCGATGCATTTAAGGACATTCTAACAAAGCAGCAAATTGGGTATATGTTGGATTGGATGTACGACCTGAATACCCTTCAAGAACAAATTCAAATAGGCCACTTGTACTATCTCCTCAAGGAGGATGGCATTGCAAAGGGATTCTTGGGATTGGAACCAAATTATCCAGATGCTGGATCTCTTAGAATTCACAAATTATATGTGTT
Organism: Crocinitomicaceae bacterium; assembly: GCA_033791225.1. GTDB lineage: Bacteria > Bacteroidota > Bacteroidia > Flavobacteriales_D > Crocinitomicaceae > UBA4466. The sequence continues at coordinate 28,153 of JASJHD010000004.1, read as the reverse complement.
GCCTGACAATCAGGGAAAAGGCTTGGGGCGAGCGCTCTTAAATCAGGCAATTGACATTGCTTTTGATTTGGATCAAACTTCGTTGCATTTGAATGTGAATCGATTCAATAAAGCAGTAGAATTCTATAATCACGTTGGTTTCAATACGATTGGAGAAGAAGACATCGATATTGGAAAAGGATTCTTGATGGAGGATTACATTATGGAATTGAAACTGACCCGCACTTAAAGTGACCTTTTGGACATTCTTTGTGTCCGTGTAAACCACAAGGTCTACATTCCAAACCATTTACTTGTTTGATTTCAGAATCATCCGACAAAGGACCAAATCCAAAATCAGGAACGGTCGAACAGAAAAATGCCGTGACATCTGCATTCATAGCTGAAGCTAAGTGAAGAGGGCCAGAATCATTCACATAATTGCGCGTTGCACCTTTCATTAATGCCGCTGATTGAAGCAAGGACAGCTTACCGGCAAGATTAACAACCTCGTTCGAGTCAGCGAGTGATTTTATTTCATCACAAAGTTCAGCATCGCTTGGTGCTCCCAATAAGTAAATTGTATCGTTCTCAATTGATTGAATCAATTCAACCCACTTGTGTTTTGGCAATTGCTTCGTAAACCAAACGGATGACGGAGCCATGCAGTAGTACTTTTCCTTCACATATTCTGACACAAACGACTGGTCTTCTTCCGACGGATATAAACTTGGACGAACTTTAGAAGCTGCACCAAATTCTTGAATCATGGAAAGATTTCGTTCAACCTCATGTGTGCCATCTCCAATTACATGTTTAAATGATTTCGTGAAAAGGAAGGAGAATGGGTTGCGCTTAAATCCGTAACGCTTTTTGCCTCCCGATCGTCCAGCAATTATTCCTGAACTTCCAAAGCGGTGAAGATTAATCACCAAATCATATTGCTCCTTTCTAAATGCTTTGATCAGCCCTCGAATAGATTTCCACTTTCCATTGGACTTATCTAAGATAAATACCTTGCCGATATCAGCGTGATTACTGAGCAATGATTCGTTGCCCTTTTTTAAAAGAAAGTCAATGGATGAATCAGGGAAAAGACGTTTGAGCTCTGATACTACAGGAGTAGCGAGAATAACATCTCCCAAGAACGCTGTTTGGATTATCAGTATACGCTTCACAGGATAAAAATACACTTATTTCAGCAAGGTGACATGCCCTCGCTTAATGATCTCAATTCCATCTCCGTCATGTAAAGTAACCATGTAAGTATATACACCAGGTTCTGCCATTTTACCAGATAATGCAATATTTCCATTCCACCCCTCATCAGGCAAGTTCGTTTTGAATATCACACGCCCCCAATTGTCAAAAATGCTCAAATCATAATCCAAAGGATCGAAGTCAGAAAGAATCGGCAAAAAGATTTTATTTATACCATCAGGCATAAACGCATTTGGAATGTAGATAATCGGAGGAAGAGTGATACATCGTCTGTTTGAATGACTCAACTCAGAGAAATTGTACAAGTTGTCAGCTTCAATGGCTTCAACATAATAACACACTTTCCCTTTCGAATAAACAGCATTTACATCGTCTTCATAAGAGAATTCCCCTGGAGGAAGGGTCACAATTGGACCACCATTAAATATATCGTCGATGCCTCTATAAACATTGTAGGCCAAAACTCCACCATCAAATTCTTCATACGAACTCCAGAAGAGGTAGTTGATTTTACGAACGTCATCATTGTCCACAGTTAATAGAATTGTTCTGGCCTCGTTTGAAATACTTCCCTCTCGTCCACAGCTGTCAATAACTTGAATTCTATAATTGTATGAGCGCTCTTGAACTTGAACATCTTCATCGTCGTAAATTATTTGACCGCTTGTGATTGGCAATCGAGCGATTTCAATAAAAACTCCGTCCTCTTCACGTTGAATGGACACATCAGCTATATTTACTGAGTTGTCTACAATGTGGCGCAATTGAACCAAATCATCGATAACGGTTCCAACTTGCAAATAATTATACGCTGGCTCTCCAGGTGACGAAATGTATATGGTTGAAACGTTTGAGAAAGAAACTACACCGCTATCAGATACAGCCTGAATCACGAAGGTGTAATTTTCTCCTTCGATAACATCAACGAGAAAGTTCAAATTGTTTGTTGTTCCGTAACTGCTCCAAGCTAAATTATCTGTCTTGCCAAATACTTCGTAGTGGTCAACTCCTGTCCAACCAATGTATTCAGTCCATGATAAGCTCACTGTACGGTCGCAAATGTTCAGTTGAGAAGAGGCAAAGGAGGTAGTATGAATTTCACCCTTAGCAGATGTTTGATAAGTTGGTGGAACTGTAGCTGTCCAACAAGAATCGAAAGCTGCTACCGTATAGGTGAGAGGTCCTTGCGTAATATTTGGGCTGTACGTGTATGACGTATCACTTATTCCGAAAACTTGATCAAGCTCAACGATTGCTCCTACTGCATTCATAACGTAGATAATATATCCGTACGTGTCAGGTTGAGCATTCTGATTCCAATTGATCGTGACCTCATTGGTAAGGCTGTCAATCGTCACAAAATTGAGAATAGGAATATCAGGTGAAATCATGTCTTCAAATTGATCTCCCTCAATGTTGGATGTATAATCACACGGTTGGTTTGGTAGAACAATTTGATAACTCAAGAAAACGTCACAAATCGTAATAGTATCTTTGTAAAAGTGCGTTCCATACGGGACACTATCGTGCAATGTCCAAGTTCCTGCCGGATACTCTCTGTAGATATGATAATAGGCCCCCATGTCGGGTAAAGCTGGATTTATTGGATCGTTCCATTGCAGTACAGCTGTTCCATTCAGAGGGTTATTTAGCGTCAAGAAAATATTTGAAATCGTATCCGATTCTCTAAGAGTGTTTCCATTACAACCAGAGGCTGTAGTAATGTAGTAATCAACTTGCCCAGCAACACCTATGTCAGTAAATGTTCCTGTGTTGATATTGGCGATCGTACCAAGAAGTCCACTTTGTAAGGAATACACCCTATACTCAGCGAAGGTTCCTAGTGGATCTACAACTGGTGTCCAGTTAATTGTGACATCACCCGCTGCGTTAGTCGTGATACATTCTATTTCTGGAGCGGGAACCACACCTGGGTTTTCCACGTTAATAGTAATCGTAGCGTAACTTACCTTGGGAACGTCACAGTAATTGTCTTGAACTTTAAATACGAAATGATAAGGGATAACTTCTGCTACACCTCCATAGGGGGTTACCAAGTGATCACAGCTCGTTTGCCAATTAAATGTTGTATTCACACCTTGCGACATAGTAATCAATGGCGTTGCGTCTAAAGTAGCACATGGAGCAATTGCACATCCGAGAGCACTCGTGTAATTCGTTCCGAACATCGGTCCTGTTGCAGATAGAATATTGTCTTGAGGTGTTCCATCTTGAAGCAATTCCACATCAGTTGATGCTAAATTGAAATTTACAAGATCACCAGCATTAATGGTAGTTTCAAATAATCCTCCAAACGGTCCGGTAATTACAGGAGCATTGTTGTTTCCGTTGCAGTTCACCACAATCAGTTGAATTTCACGTTCGACTTCTGCAATTAACACCCCATCTCTAAATGATTGCGCAACGATTTTCACAGCAAAATTTCCAGAATTGTTTGATAAAAAGGTTATGTTCCCTGAGCTTGGGTCAACCTGAGCGGAAACGTTCCCAGGGTTCATTGCTGGACCAGGAGTTGGTGAATTGGCAGAAAAGCCAGCTACAAAGACAACCGGTAACGGAGAATTAGGTGGGTCGAATATCTGTGCTAAATGTGAATAACCATCCAAAGGATCACCAAAACTAACATGGATAGAGTCAAGATCAGGGTCAATAGCATTTGGATTGTATTCATACTGATCACCTACACAACTCACGAAATAAGGTTCTTGTAAAAATTGAGGGGAATTATCCACACAACCTCCAGGGGAATTTGGAATCGCAAACATTTTGGCGGTGATCGTCATTCCTGAGGTTGATGGATCTTGAATATTGGTTAAGGCGTTGCTTCTTGAAAAACTCTCAAAACCAAATAACCACCCTTCTGCTGGTGGAGTTCCTGGTAAATCCATTGGTTGACTTCTGTAAATTGCCTTTTCGATAGCACCAACGCCATTTCCTCCTCCTTGGCCAACTCCACAATCAAGCGGCGCTGGACCTCCTGGTACTTGGGTGCAAAAAGGCGACACGTCTGAACTTGAAATAAAATCTAAATTGATTGAAGTTATTGTGGGGTGACCAGCAACGTCAATTGTTACAAAAGCGTTATTAATCACTGCTCCGTTGCAATCGCGATAAAAAACAAGCTGAAAGACATATTGACCTCCTTGGCATGTCCAAGTGATATCTCCTCCTAACGAATGCGAAGCACGCCCCAAGAATGAGGTAAACACAAGTAGGAGTAAAATTAGTAAGGACCGAGCCATATAAAACATTAACGTAAAAATAGCATACGTAGTATGGAGACGAAAAGTTATCTCTTAAGTTGCTCTAACCGCAGGCTACAACTGTAAGATCTTCCCAGCGCAAATAAGTTTTTGCTAATTCTTGAATTCTGTTGGCATCAATGGCTTTGATCACATCAATTGCTTCGTTATAGAAATCGAGACTCTTTCCATGGGTTTGAACGCTTAAAAATAAGTCTGTCATTGCATAGGGACCATCGGCACTTTTCAGCAACTGACCGAGCATGTAATTTTTTATTAATTCAAGCTCATCCTCTTGTACTAGCTCGTTTTGCAAGCGTTCGAATTCGTATTGAATCTCTTTCAATGTTGCATCGCGAACATCTTTACGAACTTCCGTTGATGTAAGAAAATAACCAGTTTGATTCAACTCAGAAACCATCGTTCCAATTCCATAAGTGTAGCCTTTATCTTCTCTGATATTAGACATCAAACGGCTTCCGAAGTAATCACCCAAAATCGTGTGTAAAACAAGAAATTCAAGATAATCACTGTGATTTTTGTTGAACAAAGTTCTTCCAACCCGAATTGCAGTTTGAATAGCACCTTCTTTTTCAATGATAAAATTTCCGGGATTACTAACAATAGAGCTGTCGTAGGTGCCTACCGTTTCTTTGGCGATTGGACGACACGTATCAATGAAGCTTGAAATGATCTCATCATTTAAATCTCCAACAACTACAACTTTCTTTAGCCCTTTTTTGTAAAAATCAGTGTGGAATTTTTTCAATTGCTCAATGGTGGCATTGTCAAAATCTTCAAGTTCTGATACAGATGAATAGATTTCATTCGACGCAAAGAGATGTTTTTGAAATTCTCTCTGTGCTCCATAACTAACTTTTTCCATGCTGATGCTGAACTTTTGCTTTCGGTCTGAAAGTAGTTCAGTCACTTCTTTTTCATGAAAATTAACGTTTTTAATGGCATCAAGAACTGTATCGAAAATCGACTGTGCATGCTCACGTAGACAGTAAATAGTCACGACAGAATTCTCTATGGAAAGACCTGATTCGTAAAAACCTCCAAGACTATTAATTGCCTCATTGATTTCAAGAGAAGATTTATCCTTAGTTCCAGAAAGAAGAAGTCCATTCGTAAAGGCTGGAATACCGTTCAATCCTTTGCATTTTCCAGCGTCGAAATAAAGATCTATTCTTGTTGTTTCGTCTGCCACTTTTTTCATGTGGAATAAGTCCACTTGTGCATTGATCGAATGCTTTTGAGGTGCGACGAAATCTACTTTTTCAATTGGTTGCAAAATTGGTTGTTCTGTTCTATTCAGCATTGTCAATGGCTTTAACTTTTAACAAAGAGCAATTCGTTTTAGCGAGTGCAGTTTCAGCAACTCTTCGAATATCTTCGCTTGTAATATTATGGTACAATTCACTTTCTTTATTGATCCAATCTGCATCTCCCAATAATTCGTAAGAGCACAAATTCATAGCACGATTGAGGATTCCTTGATCTTGAAACTCCTTTGCAGTTCGAATCTTATTCATGATCCGTGTTAGTTCACTTTCTGGCATCGCCTCCGATTGAATTTCCGCAAGTTCGATCCACAGTGCGGCATCTAGTTCTTCAAACGTAACACCGTCGTTCAACTTCCCTGAAACAACGATCAATCCAGCGTCCAATGAGCCTGTAACGTATGCACTGATATTACTTACAAGGTTTTGTTCTTTCTTTAACGCAACATACAATCTCGAACTTTTATCGCGGCCCAAAGAATCAGACAAAGCATCAGTTGTGAAATAATCCGGATGATTTCTATCCACCATTTTAAAGGCGTAATAAAACGCATTGGCAGGAACTTTACGTTCGATAGTTTTCTCTCTGAATTCAGTCTGGGGTGACTCTACAGGTAAATTTCGTTGATTTTTAGTTCCAGCTGGAATTTCGCCGAACCATTTATTTGCAACACGTTTTACTTCGTCCAACTCAAAATTTCCGGCAATACATAAAATGGCATTTGATGGGCTGTAGTGCTTCTTGAAAAAGGCTTTTACATCTTCCATCGTTGCATCTTCAATGTGCGCTATCTCCTTACCAATCGTTGCCCATTTATATGGATGTTCTTTGTAGGCCATCGGACGTAACTCCAACCAAACATCACCATACGGTTGATTTAAATAGCGTTGCTTAAACTCTTCAATGACGACGCTACGTTGTACTTCCAAACTCTTGTCGGTAAACGCCAAAGACAACATTCTATCGCTTTCTAGCCAGAGTGCTGTTTCTAAATTGTGCGCTGGGAGTACATCATAATAATTAGTAATGTCATTGGATGTAAAAGCATTGTTTTCACCTCCGGCCAATTGAAGTGGAGAGTCAAAGTCAGGAATGTTCACTGATCCACCGAACATTAAGTGTTCAAACAAATGAGCGAAACCTGTCTTGTCTTCAGATTCATCTCTGGCTCCAACATCGTACAGTACATTTACAACTGCCATTGGGGTCGTAACATCCTTGTGGAACAATACGGTAAGTCCGTTGTCCAGAATAAATCGATCGAATTTTATCATTTAAAAGTTGTATTTCGCACTGGATTGATTTGCCAATGCTTCCTTGAATTCTGTAATAATTTCTTCTACAATTTGTGCTGCTGGCTTTATTTCATTGATCAATCCTGAGATTTGACCAATTTCTAATTCACCTTCAACTAAATCGCCTTCAAACATTCCTTTTTTAGCGCGACCTCTACCCAAAAGTTCTTTAATTTCTTCAACGGAAGCTCCTTTTTCGTAGGCAGTTTGTAATCGTTGAAAAAAATCGTTTTTGATCAAACGTACCGGTGTGACTTCTTTCAAGGTAAGTAATGTGTCTCCTTCTTTCGCATCTACTACCACATTCTTAAAATTAGCATGGGCGCTAGATTCTGGTGAAGCTACAAATCGACTTCCAATTTGAACGGCTTCTGCGCCTAAATTCATAGAAGCTAACATTCCTTTTCCCGTTCCTATTCCTCCTGCTGCAATCACTGGAATAGACAATTCTGCCGCAACCATGGGAATAAGACACATCGTGGTAGTCTCATCTCTACCATTGTGGCCTCCAGCTTCAAAACCTTCTGCAACAACGGCATCAACACCTGCTTCTTCTGATTTCTTCGCGAATTTTACGCTCGATACCACATGCACAACCTTAATTCCATGATCTTTCAAGTGTTTTGTCCATGTTTTTGGATTTCCAGCTGAAGTAAATACAATAGGAACTTGGTGCTTAATGATTGTCGCCACGTGTTTATCAATGTCTGGATATAACATTGGTAGATTCACAGCAAATGGCTTATCAGTTGCTGCTTTGCATTTAATAATATGTTCTTCCAAGATCTCAGGGTACATCGATCCAGATCCAATTATTCCCAATCCGCCCGCATTTGAAACAGCAGAAGCTAAACGCCATCCAGAGCACCAAATCATTCCTGCTTGAATTAATGGATAATCTATTTTGAAAAGGGAAGTAATACGGTTTTCCATAACTATTTTGATTGTATCAAATTTAACTGTTTTGTGAAACTAAAGAGGTGTTTTTTGCGTCTTCCATGAAAATCACTAATTTAGAGTAATCCTAGTCCTATGAAAACTGGTTTTTTAACTGTCTTATTCTGGTGTATTGCTACTGTTGGATTTTCGCAAGAAATCGAACATGCACATTCGTTACACCATTTATTTTTGGAAAATAAGGGACAATGGGACGATCAGATATTATTCAAGAATAAATTCAACGGAGGAAACCTCTGGATTCAACAGAAAAAGATGGTGTTTCATCTGCAGGACTATTCCTCAATGGAAGAAGCGCATATTAATCAATCACGATTAAAGAATGAACGTCCCCTAAGACAAACTGTGTTGCACCTTAATTTTTTAGAGGCAAACGAAGTCACTGAAGTTATCAAGACGATAGAATCTGAAGAGTATTACAATTACTTTTTGGGCAATGACGAAAGTAAATGGGCATCTAATGTTCATGGTTACGGCGAGGCTATCTTGAAAGATTTGTATACTGGAATAGACTTGAAATTGATTGAACAGCGAGAGGAAATGAAATATGAATTTCATGTCGCTCCAACAATGGACCCATCAATTATACAATTACAATATGCTGGACAAGATGAAATATATATCGATAAGAAAGGGAATCTTGTAATCGAGACATCACTTGGAAAGATCATCGAACAAAAGCCTTATGCTTATCAAATTGTAAATGGGAATGTCAGAGAGGTCGAATGCGAATTTGCAATTGAAGACGACATAGTAATATTTGATCTTGGTGAATACAATCAAGGAGTTACATTGATAATTGATCCAGTTTTAATATTTGCTACCTATTGTGGTTCAGTTACGGATAATTTCGGAATGACAGCAACATATGGATATGATGGAACGGCTTTTTCGGGAGGGATGATCTACGGTAATGCATATCCAACACCTTTGGGAACGGCCTATGATATTAACTCCAACTTTTCTTTACCAACTGGACCAACTTACGGAATTACAGATGCATTTGTATCTAGATATTCTGCAGATGGAACAAACATGATTTGGACAACCTTTATTGGAGGTGGTGATGATTTTCAAGGAACAGAAACAGCTCAGAGTATGATCTGTGATGAATTCAACAACTTGTATTTGTATGGAGCTACTTCCAGTACAGATTTCCCAATTCAAGGTGGATATCAATCAACGCACGCTGGAGGCCAAGATAGTTTAGATTTTTACCAGAACGGGGTGCATTTTAAAGACCAAGGGACAGATATTTATGTTGTAAAAATAAGTTCCAATGGGCAGAATTTATTGGGATCCACTTATTTTGGAGGGTCTGATAATGACGGTGTAAATTATAAGCGGAATATGACATACTACACATTTGGCACGTATGCTCAGTTTTCTGAATATGATTCTTTAACGACCAATTATGGAGACCAGTTTAGAGGTGAAATCATGCTTGACACGGCAGGAAATTGCATTGTTGCGTCGTGTACTTGGTCAGGCGATTTTCCAACACAAAATGCATTTCAAGGTACAAACGCTGGAATGCAGGATGGGGTAATCTTCCGTTTGAGCAATGATTTGGCAAACTTACAGATGTCAAGTTACTATGGAGGTACAAATAATGACGCTTGTTATTCTGTGAAAGTGGACTCTTCAGGAAGTATTGTTGTGGCAGGAGGTACTTGTTCCGATGACCTGACGGATATGGCTTCTGGTTGGCAGCCAGTATACAACGGCGGAACTTCAGATGGTTTTGTGATACGCCTTGATCCTTCAGGAAGCTCAATTACAGAAGGAAGTTATATTGGAACGGTTAATTACGATCAATCATTTTTTGTAGAAATAGATAGAGGAAATAATGTGTATCTTGTTGGACAATCCACGGGTGGAGCTTTTCCAGTGATTAATGCTGGGTTTGTGAATCCTGGAAGTGGACAATATGTTGTCAAGTTGGACTCTACACTTTCAACGGTTGTTAATTCAACAGTTTTCGGGGATGGAAATCCTCAATTCGATATTTCTCCTTCTGCATTTTTAGTAGATATCTGTGGGAACATTTACATTTCTGGATGGGGAGCACACTTATTACAAGGCGTGGACCAATTGGCTAATATGCCTATTACTGCTGATGCCTTCCAAAGTACTGCGCCAAATGGTTTCGATTTCTATTTATTAGTAATTGAAAGAGACATGGCAGACACACTTTATGGTTCTTATTTGGGTGGGAGTGATGCAAATGAGCACGTAGATGGAGGTACCTCACGTTTCGATAAGAACGGAGTAGTTTATCAATCTGTATGCGGTGGTTGCGGAGGAAACAGCGACTTCCCTACAACTCCTGGAGTATGGTCAGACTCGAATTATAGCACGAATTGTAACAACTTGATCTTTAAGTTTGATTTCGAACTGATTCCCAATGCTGAATTTACCGTAGATGACAATATGGGCTGCGCACCTTTTACTGTGACGTTTGACAATATTTCTACAGATTCAGATTCTTACTTGTGGGATTTTGGAAATGGAGATACAACTTCGGTCATATTTGAGCCTGTGATAACCTTTGACACCGCTGGCGTGTACACAATTTCCTTGTATGTGACAGACAGTATTTGTTTGATAACGGATACCGCAACGATTACCATAACAGTGAATAATTCAATTGACTTGAGTACGATTCCTGATCAAGAACTCTGTATTCCAACGCCTATTGATTTTATCGCATATGCGAATGGCATTCCTAGCCAATACGTATGGTCTAGTAATATTAATTTTACTGATACATTAAATACAAATTTGGCCGATTCAATATTCACAACGACCCCCACTGGACCTATGACCTATTATGTAAATGCTAGTAATTCTGGGTGTTCAGGTATTGATAGTGTCGTCGTTGATTTTATTGGCTCCGCGCTGGTACTTTCGGGAAATGACTCTATTTGTGCAGGAGAAATAACTACAATTACAGCCACCAATTCAAACCCATTAATTACGTTCACATACGAATGGGAACCGGATTCAATTATTGTTACTCCATCTGTCGGCAATACTGTTACAGTTGATCCTGTGACAACTCAGTATGTTGTTGTAACGGCTTCATCATCGAATGGATGTGTTGTAAGTGATTCAATACTGATCAACGTTGGTAACATCCCCGATGGAATTGTGCAAGCGACCGCCTCAGAGTATAATGTTCCAGAAGGATCAGAAGTAACTTTATTTGGTGAACCTTCGGGATATGCGTATCAATGGCTCCCTGCTGGAGGTGTTGATAGTCCTACATCACAACAAACACAGGCAACAGTTGACAATACAACCTTGTTTACCTTGGTTGTTACTGATGGGATTTGTACAAAGTCGGACACGGTTCTTGTCAAAACCTTCACATTTATTTGTGGTGAACCATATATCTATATCCCCAATGCATTCTCACCAAATGGTGATAATGAAAATGACATTTTGTTCGTGAGAGGTCATGTATTCGAAAAAATGCTATTCCGAGTTTTTGACCGTTGGGGCGAAATGGTCTTTGAATCGACTGATCGATCTATTGGTTGGGACGGCACATTTAGAGGAAAGCAGTTGGATCCGGATGTTTATGATTACTATTTAGAAGTAACATGTATTGATGATTTGACTTCAATAATAAAAGGAAACATCACCCTGCTCAAATAGCGATCTTTCATTACTTTTATGTCGAACAACAATTAGACATGAAAAAGATTATCACGAAAGGATCACAAGAATTTTTAGAGAAATACTTGAACAATGCATCTCCTACAGGATTTGAATCTGAAGGACAGCAAATGTGGTTGGATTACATTCGACCGTACATTGATGAGTATTTCACAGATAATTATGGATCTGTTGTTGGGGTAATCAATCCGAAAGCGAAATACAAGGTAGTTATTGAGGCACATGCTGATGAAATCTCATGGTTTGTGCACTACATAACAAAAGAAGGATTCATTTACCTTCGACGAAATGGAGGTTCTGATCACATGATTGCTCCTTCAAAACGCGTGAATATTCATACGGATAAAGGAACGGTTAAAGCTGTTTTTGGATGGCCGGCGATTCATACACGTCATGCAAAGGAGGAAACACCAAGTCTCAAAAATATTTTCTTGGATTGTGGATGTTCGACTAAAGAAGAAGTCGAAAAGAAAGGAGTTCACGTTGGCTGTGTCGTCACTTTTGAAGATGAATTCATTGTTTTGAATGAGAACCGATATGTCGGTCGTGCATTGGATAATCGAATAGGCGGTTTCATGATCGCTGAGGTGGCTAAAATGCTTCATAAGGAAAAGAAGAAGCTGCCTTTTGCCCTTTACATTGTGAATGCGGTTCAAGAAGAAGTTGGACTCCGAGGAGCTCAAATGATCGCGCAAAAAATTAAACCAGACGTTGCAATAGTGACAGATGTGTGCCACGATACTCAAACGCCAATGGTCGACAAAATCCAAAACGGTGACTTGATTTCAGGCGATGGTCCTGTTTTAACTTATGGTCCGGCAGTTCAAAATAATCTTCTTAAAAAGATCATTAAAGTAGCGGAAAAGAACAAAATTGAATTTCAACGTGCTGCTGCGTCAAGAGCTACGGGAACTGATACGGATGCTTTTGCCTACTCAAATGAAGGGGTGCCGAGTGCATTGATATCCTTGCCTTTGCGTTACATGCATACAACTGTAGAAATGTGTCGAAAAGAAGATGTTGAAAATACAATCCGTCTGATATATCAAAGCTTACTTACAATAAAGAGCGGAGAAGATTTCCGATACATTAAATAGGTGAAGACACTGTCATTTCTCTTTTTACTGCTATTGCCCATTCAACTAATGGCGCAAGTATTGCTTTTCGAAGAAAGCTTTGACTTCTACCTTGATCAAAGTTTTGCAGGAGTTGTGTCTCCATACATGGGAACTTGGTCTGGAAACACAGGGTTTGGAACCGACGATTGCCAAATAACCGATCTCGAATCATTCAGTGCGCCCAATTCAATTGCTATTTATGGTCCGAATGCTGGAGGGCAAATTGACGCAATGATAAACTTCCCTTCGGATTACACCTCAGGAAGATTTGAGTATACCATGAGATTTAAAGTGGCTGCTGCGAAAGGTGGTTATTTTAATTTCCAACCGAGCTCAGCAAATGTTGGTAATGCTTGGATGGTTCAGGTGTTTTTTGCTGCAGATAGTACAGGGAAACTATATGGAGGTGGACAGAATATGCCTTTCAATTACCCTAATGGAAATTGGTTTGAGTTCAAATTAGAATGCGACTTGGATTTGGATACAGCTTTTGTTTGGATTGATAATAACTTGGTCGGAACTGGGTTTAAATGGTCTGTAGAATCGAATGGCTTCGGCAATGGATCGAACAATGCGCTCGGCGGAATTAATTTATTTTCTACTTCTGGTGACCCTGTTGCTGATTGTGAGTACTATGTTGATGATCTATTGCTGGTAGAAACCACAGGTCTTGGAATTCAAAACTTAAGTAACGATGTGGCATTCACTGTTTTTCCAAATCCCTCTGATGGAAATTTTGAAATAGTTTATTTGGGATATGAAATGGGAGTCAAGAAAATTGACATACATGACATAAAAGGAAACCTTGTCGAAAGCCAAGCTACTTTTTTCAGTGATCACAGTAATATTCCTTTAGCGTTTAATTTAATTAAAGGCGCCTATTATATCTCTATATCCACTACTGGGTCTACGTCAAGACAGAAGCTGATCATTCGGTAAAAGACCATTCGTCATACGGTAAGTACCATTCATCCTTCATTAAGAATACAAGAGTACATCAAATAACAGCACTTTAGGCACTAGTGAGTAACTACAGAATCAGTAACTTGCGTGTACTATATCTAAAAACGAAACACTTATGAAAAAAATTACTTTAATGGTATCAGCAGTGTGTTTAGCCGCAGGGGTGAACGCACAGTTATTTACCGAAAATTTTGACACTTACACCGCTGGTGACTACCTAGGAGTCGTTGGCTCACCTGATTGGACTACTTGGAGTGGTACTACTGGGGGCGCTGAAGACGTTCAAGTTGGTACTGCACAGGCAAGTAGCGGTTCAAACTCAATTTATTTCGCCGGAGCTACCGGAGGAGGACCTCAAGATGTTGTTCTTGATTTTGGTCAGCAATTTGTTGACGGAATGTTCACTTTTGAGACGGATCTATACATTGAAGCTGGAAAAGGTGGTTATTTCAATTTCCAAGCAACTCCAGTAATTGGAACTACTTGGGCAATGAACTGTACAATGAGCAGTGAAATGCTATCAATTGACGATGGTGTTACTGGTGATTTGGCCTTAGGATCTTATACAGATGCTACATGGTTCACATTAAGAATCGAAGCGAACCTATCTACGGGAAGATGGCAAGCATTCATGGATGGGGTTTGTATCGGTGTTTGGGCAAATTCAATTAACCAATTGGCTTCAGTGGATTTATTCCCATTAGATGGTGATGGATTCTATGTTGATGACGTTATGTACGACTGGTCTGCTTATTCAGCATCAGCATTGAATGCTTCAGTTGCTGCATTTGATATCGGTGGAAACATTGCAGGATTGGATGTTACTCCAACAGTGAATATTGTGAACGCAGGTTCAACTGACATTAATTCATTTGATGTAACAATTGATTACAACGGTAACCAGTACGTAGAGAACGTAACACAAATGGTAACTGCAGGTCAAAACTATAACGTAGTATACACGACTACAATTCCTTTAGTTGCTGGATCTAATCCAGCTACAGCTACAGTTAGTAATGTTAACGGTGGAGCTGATGACGATGCAACTGATGATGATGGATGTTTAATCTCTAACCCAGTTACTCCTGCAGCAGGAAAAGTTGTTGTTGGTGAGGAAGCAACTGGTACATGGTGTGGATGGTGTCCTAGAGGTGCTGTATTCATGGATCAATTCGCAACTGATTTTGGACCTTACTGGGCTGGAATTGCAGTTCACAATGGTGATCCAATGACAGATGCTGTTTATGATGCAGGAGTAGGATTGCTTATCGGTGGATACCCTTCTGCACTAGTTGATAGAGGTGGAGATATTGATCCTTCAGCAATGTCAACTGATTTCTACGCTCGTTTGCAATTAGCTCCTACAGCTACAATTGACAATTCTGGTACATGGAATCCAACTACTAGAGAATTGACTGTAACAGTTACTGCTGATTTTTCAGCTGCAGCTGGAAGCACTTGGAAATTAGCTTGTGTTATTACTGAAGATGATGTTACTGGTTCAGATGCTGGTTACAATCAAAGTAATTATTACGCAGGTGGAGGTAATGGAGTTATGGGCGGATACGAAGCTCTTCCTGATCCAGTTCCATTTGCACAAATGGTTTACGATCACGTAGCAAGAGGAATTATGCCTTCATTTGATGGAGATGCAACTGTATTCCCTGGAACGGTGAATATCGGTGAGCAGCACTCAGGAACATTTACATTTACGCTTGATCAGTCTTGGAACGAAGACAACATCCATGTTATTGGTATGTTAATAGCACCAAACGGGACAATTGACAATGCAGGGCAAGAATCATTTGCTGAAGTACTAGTTGGTGGAGTTGAAGGGTTGGAAAATCCAATTCAGTCATTCAATATCCATCCTAACCCAACTTCTTCTTACGCGGTTGTTACTCTTGAAATGGAGAACGATTCAGATGTACTTATGACAATCACTGATATGTCAGGTAAGAAAGTTGCTTCAAAGGATTACGGTACTTTAGGTGTGAATTCTGAGCTTCCAATCAACACTGTTGGTTTGGATTCAGGAATCTACTTAGTACAGTTAACAGTTAATAACCACACAATGACTAAGCGTTTAGTTGTTGAGTAAGAATTTAATTGATCCATAGAAAAGGGCGGTTCTGTTTAAGAACCGCCCTTTTCTTTTAGTGATAAACTCAGAAAATTGAATATTTTTGTGACATGAAATGGATCGGAAAGCGTATCAGTTTTATGGATGACAAGGATAAGGCTACAATTGTCATTTATCCAGAAGATGTTACTTGGGTAAAAGGAGTAATGGGAGCATGGGTTGGAATGTGGTACGCCATTGGTGGAACTGTCATCTGGTCTTATTATACCTTGCCTCTAACGAACCAAGAAAACATTATCATTTTTGTATTCTTGGCCTTTTGGCTGTATTATGCTGTTCGCGTAACACGATCTTTCTTGTGGCTGTTATGGGGAAAAGAACTTATCAAGATCGACGAAGTTGCAGTGTATTACAAAAAGTCAATCAAGAAATACGGGAAGTCACAGCAATTTTTTCTGGAGAACATCTCGAAGATTGGAGTATCTCAACCAAAGGAGAAATCGGTTCAATCGGTCTGGGAGAAATCACCTTGGATCAAAGGAGGAGAACGCATTGAATTCGATTATCAGAACAAAGTTATTCGTCTGGGGAGAAAATTGAAACAGAAAGATGCCGAACAACTTTTTAAGTTCATAATCAAGAAAGTAGAGGCGAGAGTGCGAAAACTTAAGAACTAGTAGTTCTTTTCCATCAAAAAGTGCTGCAATACATCAAACAGTTTGTAGCTCTTTTCAATAATCACATAATCCAATCGTAAATAGAAATCGACTGCGTAATCACGCGCATGAAGAATCATTTTTGTGTTTCCGTCTGCTTTTGATTTTTCTTCAGTAGCTTCCATGATCATTCGACCATATCCTTTGCCTTGACAACCACTTTCAACCGCAACAAAGCGAACTTGTGATATTCCTACTTCCGTCTGATCCAAACGAGCAATAGCCATTAAGACACCATCATCATACAATGCAAAATGTTCTCCTGTTATATCATCTTCATTGCGCTCACTTCCTAGCGGCTGATTCAGAGGCTCACGTAATATGCGGAAACGTAAATTATAATAGAGATCCCATTCATCCTGAGATTTGGGCGTACGGGTTTCAATATTCATTTTTGAACAATTGAAGTAATTCGTTTCGTTTCTATTCCGTCAATTTTCTCAGTGCGAACCAATGCTTGAGCAGCTTCTTCTTGAAAAACTTCCTTAAGATTTTTAATTTTTCCAGCCGGAACGTTTAGCGCATTCATCTCATTCAGTATTTCATCAGAAGTAATTCCGGTGATAACATCTTGGATAATTTTTGCTAAATCAAGGCGGTTTGTAACCCTTTTCTGATTACTCGAAAATCGTTCGTCAACTGAAAGTTTTTCTAAATGGAGTACTTTGCAAAGTTTTTCAAAATGGGTATCTGAACCAATCGCAAAAGTGATTTGAACACCATCAATTGTTGTGAAGATTTCTCCATAAGGAGCAATGTTTGGATGCAAACTTCCAATGCGTTGTGGAACATGTCCCGACATTAAATAATTGGAAGCCTGATTTGACAAACTACTTATGGCTGCATCGTACAAAGATACACTTACGGATTTCCCCTTTTTTGTGCGCTCTCTTTCATACAACGCCAACAAAATAGCCTCTTTAAGATGATGTGCAGACAGGACATCAATTAGAGCCACTGGCATTTTTACAGGGCCACTTTCGGGAGTGCCATTCATCGACATAAATCCTGATTCAGCCTGCAATATTAAATCATATGCAACACGGTCACTTTCGGTTCCATATCCATTTATCTTTCCAATTATTAATCTTGGATTCAATGCATGAATAACTTCATCCGTGATATTCAGTTTAATGTCATCACCTTTCTTAAAATTCGTAATCAGAATGTCTGCTTTGCTAACTAAATCCATGAATTCTGCGTGATCATTGGAAGCCTTTAAATCGAGTGTCACATATTTTTTCTTGTAATTGATACTAGAAAAATACGCAGAAACGTTGCTGTCAGCATCTTCGGATGGAAGTTTCCAACTCCGCGTTACATCAGCGTGTTTAGGATGTTCAATTTTTATCACTTGGGCTCCTAGTTCTGCGAAATAGGTAGCAACAGAAGGCCCAGCAAGAACGGAGCTGGCATCTATGACTGTGAGATCACGATGCATTTTAGTTACTTAATTCCCAATTGATATAAGATTCAACTAAAGACTCATCTGCTTCTGATAATTCAGCTCTTTTTGCCATGTTAGTCAATAGTTTTGGCCATTTCTCTACTTTGTAATCGTCAATTACCTTTGCCTCATGGCAAGTAGTACATTTACTTTCAAAAATAGTTTTACCTTGCCCTATTTCAGCTGTAGGAGCCATAGCAAGTGATTGGTCAGGTTTTGTTTCAGTATCAACAACTGCTGTTGTAGTTTTTTCCGAACACGCTGCAAATAATATAAGCGTACTTATGACGAAGATTGATTTTTTCATTTTAAATAATTTATGCTTCGAAGATACAAAAAGCATAGACTTTTGATTTGTTTGGAGATGAATTGATAACATCTTTTATTTTTGTCATATAAATTTAAGTTTATGCAACAATTCGAATTCGTTCAAAGAAATTTATCCATTGGAGAACGTTCAATAAAGAATGTGCTGAGTCTATTTCGCGAAGGTTCTACGGTCCCTTTTATTTCAAGGTATCGAAAGGAAATGACTGGTGGAATGGACGAGGTTCAAGTTGCCAATATTCGAGATGAGGCAAAAAAATACGACGACATTAAACATAGACAAGGGACGATTGTTTCTGCTATAGAAGAACAGGCCAAGTTAACAGACGAGCTGGAGGAAAAGGTACGATCATGTTTCGATCCAATCCAATTGGAAGATTTGTATTTACCCTATAAACAGAAACGCCAAACCCGTGGAGAGAAAGCACGAAAGTTGGGATTGGAGCCTTTGGCAAAAATGATCATGTCTCAAGGAGGTGGCGATCCAGAACAGATGGCTGCACGCTTTGTGAAAGGTGATGTGCATGATGAGGACATGGCAATCGAAGGAGCTAAAGATATTATAGCAGAATGGGTAAATGAAAATGGAACCCTTCGGTCTAGATTGCGGCAACAATTTGAAAGGAATTCTGTAATAACTTCAAAATTGGTAAAAGGGAAAGAAGAGGAAGCGGAAAAGTACAAAGATTATTTTGAGCATTCTGAATCCTTAAACCGCTGTGCTTCACACCGTTTTTTGGCTTTGTATAGAGCTAGTCGAGAGGGGTACTTAAATTTTAAAGTTCGCCCAGAGGAAGAGAGTGCCCTTCAGCAAGTCGAGCGATTTTTTGTAAAAGGAAATGATGCTGGTTCTGATGTTGTTGCCGATGCTTGCAAGGATGCCTACAAGCGATTACTTCGGCCGTCATTGGAAAATGAAACAATCAATAAGGCAAAAGAGAAGGCAGATAAAGAGGCGATAAATGTTTTTGCAAAAAACTTGCGACAATTGTTGCTCTCTCCGCCACTTGGCAGTAAGCGAATTCTTGCAATAGATCCTGGATTTAGAACAGGGTGCAAGGTTGTATGTATAGATGAAAAAGGAAGCTTGCTAACGAATACTACGATTTTCCCTCATCCTCCTCAAAAGGAAGAATCCAAGGCAAAAGCAAAAATAGGTCAGTTGGTTGAAGCATATAAAATAGATGCGATAGCCATAGGTGACGGAACTGCAGGAAGAGAAACAGAACGCATGATTAAACATCTACGGTTTAATTCAGATGTTGAAGTATATGTTGTTCGGGAAGATGGAGCCAGTATCTACTCAGCAAGCTCTATCGCAAGAAAGGAGTTTCCGGATTACGACGTTACTGTTAGGGGAGCGGTTTCTATTGGCAGAAGATTAATGGATCCGTTGGCAGAATTGGTGAAAATTGATCCGAAATCAGTTGGAGTAGGACAATATCAACATGAAGTAAATCAGTCTTCTTTGAAAGAATCTTTGGATGATGTGGTTGTTTCTTGTGTGAATACTGTTGGTGTCGACGTGAATACTGCATCTTCATATTTGTTGAGTTATATCTCTGGACTTGGACCTACATTGGCAGAAAACATCGTGAAATATAGAAATGAGAACGGGAGGATAAATTCTCGTAAGGAATTGAAAAAAGTTGCTCGATTGGGTGATAAAGCATTTGAACAAGCTGCTGGATTTATTCGAATTCGTGATGCAAAAAACCCGTTGGACAATTCTTCCGTACATCCAGAAAGTTATGCTTTCGTTGAACGTCTGGCGAAAAAAACAAAAGTACCTGTTAAAGACTTGATGGGTAACAGGGAAGTGTTGGACGAATTGCGTAAAGAGGATTTCGAAGAGATTGATGCATATACTTTTGAAGACATTATTTCGGAATTAAAAAAACCAGGACATGATCCACGTCGGAAAGCAAAAATGTTGGAATTTGATAGCCGGATTAAGACAATTGTAGATTTGGAACCTGGAATGTTATTGACTGGAATCGTGACAAATGTGACAAATTTCGGAGCTTTCGTAAATATCGGAATCAAAGAAAATGGATTAATCCATAAATCAAATCTCGCAGATCAATACGTCGAAGATCCTTCAGAATTTATTTCTCTTCATGAACATGTGGAAGTCCGAGTGATGGAGGTAGATGTTCCACGAAAGAGGATTGGCCTCAAAAAGATGGATTAATTGAAAGTTGATCGAGTGTAGTCGAGAGCAACTTTCTGAATGATGAATTACGTAGTACAATCTTCAATTCATCATTCCGAATTCAAAATTAATAATTGCGTAAATAGATCTCGCCCGCTTCAACCACTAAATCACTGGGGATATTATCGGTGTACAGTGATCCTGTTCCCAAACCTTGAGGCAAGTTAATTGCATATTCAGCGGTAAATTGGCATATCGCATTCAATCCAATATTCGACTCTAGGGCAGAAGTAATCCACCAAGGAATATTTCGTTCTTCCGCTAATTGAATCCATTCTTTAGATCCAGAGATTCCGCCATGAAGACTTGGTTTCAATATGATGTATTGAGGCTGAATAGTATCTAGAAGGTCAATTTTATCATCCAAATCATTAATTCCTATAAGTTCTTCATCCAATGCAATTGGAAGTTGCGTAGTTGAACACAATGATTTCATCTCCTTCCATTGTCCTGCTTTAATAGGTTGTTCGATAGAATGAATATTGAGAGAAGTTAAGCGCTGTAATTTATCCGCGGCATCTTCTGGTGAAAATGCGCCATTTGCATCGACACGTAATGTGATTTGTTCCTCAGTATATTTTTTACGAATGGACGTTAAAAGAGCGAATTCAGTTTCAAAATTGATTGCTCCAATTTTCATTTTTATTGTTGTGAATCCTTGCGCTAGTTTTTCCTCTATTTGTTCGCGCATGAAACTTTCTTCTCCCATCCAAATCAATCCGTTGATAGGAAGTCGAATCTTACCATTGGTGAAATCATTGTCAAAAATGACTCCGGTTCCACCATTCATTAAATCAAGTAGAGCGGTTTCCATGCCGAATTTAATAGATGGCCAATCACCGGTGTCATCATTTAGATTCTGGCAAACGGTAGTAAGTTTTTTTTCGTACGATTCGAAATCGGTGAAATCTGGAGAGAGTCCTGGAATGATACTGCATTCGCCCAACCCTTTGATGGAAGGATTTTGTGGATCCCAAATTTCTATGAACCATGCGTGCTTTTCTGTTAATACGCCACGACTAGTTCCACTCGGTCGTTTGAAGTGAAAAATTTTTTTAAAAAAGGAAGCAGACAATCCCATAATAGTTCGATTAGAGCCAAACAAACATTCCAAACAGAGCCAAACAAGTTCCGAAAGTTGTCAATGCTACTTTTTTTAATTCTGGATCAAAATCTTTGGGTTGCTGAATTTTCATGATCGTATACAAATGCACAAATAAGAATAACGCAGGAATCCCACCAATGTACAGTAAGTTGTTGTCCATCCCATCGATAAATAACGCAAGCGATACAATCGCTCCGATGATCAATATTATATGATAAAACTTAGCGTTGTTCGGTCCCATCTTAACTACTATCGTATTCTTACCAGACTTAGCATCATTTTGATAATCACGCATATTATTTAAGTTCAATACGGCTGTGCTTAAAAGTCCAACAAAGAGTGCAAGGTTAATATTGGACGCTGAAAATTCTTTTGCATATAAAGAGTATACGCCTAAAACACTTACTCCGCCAAAAAATAACAATACCATTAAATCACCCATTCCATGATAACCATATGCTTTCTTACCGACCGTATAGGTGATGGCTGCAATTACACATGCAATGGCAAGTCCAATGTACATCCAGATTACTTTTGTCGGCATATTTTGAGCTCCAAAATAGATCAATGATCCAGCACTAATAAAACTCAAAATTGCCGTAAATATAACTGCACCTTTCATCTCTTTCTGAGAAATCACTCCCGACTGAACAGCTCTTTCTGGGCCAATTCTTTCTTGATTATCAGTCCCTTTAGTGCCGTCTCCTAGATCGTTCGCGAAATTTGAAAGGATTTGAAAAAGAATTGTCGTTAATAGAGCAAGAGAAAAAATCGTACTGTCCCAAAAACCATGATAATGAGCCACCCCAGAACCTGCAACGATCCCAGATAAGGAAAGTGGTAAGGTTCTCAGGCGCATTGCGCTTATCCATGCTTTTGATTTCGACATAAGACAAATGTAATTAAACTGCATTGATTCGACAGGTAAAATTGTGCGTACATAGTAAAAAATACTTACCTTCATTCCATGAATTACGATCCAAAAGAAGCTGCACTGAGTAAAATGCTGGGTATTGAATTCCCCGTAATTGTCGCTCCAATGTTTCTTGTTTCGAATAAAGCAATGGTGGTAGAAGCAATTCGATCTGGTGTAACTGGTGCAATTCCGGCGTTAAATTATCGCACCGTTGAAGAATTGAAAAATGCGATTCGCGAAATTAAATCTGAGATCAGTGGTCCGTTTGGAATTAATTTGATCGTAAATAAGTCAAATTTCTTATTCAAAGAGCAATTGAAAGTGTGTTGCGAAGAAAAAGTTGATTACATCATTACGTCATTGGGATCGCCAAAAGAGACAATCAAGATGGCGCACCAGCATGGCGTTAAAGTGTTTTGCGATGTGGTTGATGTGAAATACGCGAAAAAAGTAGAAGAACTAGGAGCCGATGCAATTATTGCTGTGAATAAAGAAGCAGGAGGACATGCGGGACCGATGTCATACAAAGAGTTGATTCCTTTATTAAAGGAAGCGTGCAAGATTCCCGTAATATCTGCCGGAGGTGTTGGTAATGGATTTGAAATCCGTGACATGGTCAAATATGGTGCAGATGGCTGTTCAATGGGAAGTGTATTTATTGCCTCTGAAGAGTCTGACGTTTCACAAGAGTACAAGCAGGCATGCATTGATAACGGCAAGGAAGACATCGTTTTTACTACCAAATTATCTGGAACACCTTGTACAGTTATTAATACACCTTATGTACAGAAAGTAGGAACAAAGCAGAATTGGCTAGAGCGTTTTTTAAATAAGAACAAGCGATTAAAAAAGTGGTTCAAGGCATTTACATTTTTCAGAGGTATGAAGCGTTTGCAGAAATCAGCATTTAATACAACATATAAAACTGTTTGGTGTGCTGGTCCATCTATTGAACATGTCAAATCAATCCGACCTATGAGTCAGATCGTCGCACAATTAAGAGAAGAATATGAGCAAGCCAATTAAAAAGATCACCATCGGAAATATGCGGTGGAAGCTCTTCCTTTTGGGTGTTTTTAAAATACCAATTATTGGGTTTGTTCGACCAAAACTATTGCATATTGACGACACTTCTGTGGAGGTACTTATTCGCTTTAGGCGTAGAACCAAAAATCATTTGAATTCAATGTACTTTGGAACGCTTGCAGTTGGAGCAGATATCGCTGCTGGTATTCAAGCCTTTTATTTCACAGAGCAAATGGGAAAAAAGGTCTCGTTGGCATTCAAAGGAATGAAAGGAGAGTTCATCAAGCGAGCGGAGAGCGATGTTACGTTCAAAAGTAATCAAGGTAGCATTATTCTTTCTGCTTTGGCTGAATCGAAAAAGAATAAATCACGCGTAAATGTACCAATAGAGGTTACCGCAACAGATAAAAACAATGAAGTGGTAGCCATCTTTGAAATGGAACTATCCTTGCGTGTAAAGGTGTAATCCAACTGAATATTCTCAATTCTAATCGTCCTTAGAAAATAGCAATCCTTTTTTTAACTTTGCCTTCAAAATTATTTGGAATGAAATACATTACTTCAACTGAATTAAAGAAGAAGATTGATGCAGGTGAGTCAGTATCAGTTATTGATATTCGCGAATCATATGAATTAGATATTTGTAAAATTGATGCAATTCATATCCCTATGGGAGAAGTTTCAGAGCGAGTGAATGAGATATCTAAAGAGGTTCCTGCTGTTATTTTATGTAGATCAGGTAAGAGGGCGATTCCAGTTGCTAATCTGTTATCCACGGAGTTTGGACATACAGACGTAGCAATATTGGAGGGAGGAATTCTCGCATGGATTGAGGAAGTGGACAGCCAATTGGAAGCATACTAAATGACAAAAAGAACCCCAATACAATTAGCCATGCTTTCTTTCAAAGGAATGGCAATGGGAGCAGCCGATGTCGTCCCTGGCGTTTCGGGCGGAACTATTGCATTCATTTCTGGAATTTATGAAGAATTGATTACATCCATCAACAACATAAATATTGGCGCACTTAAGCTATGGAAGAACGAAGGTTTTAAGGCATTCTGGAATCATATTAATGGAACTTTTTTCGTATTTCTTTTTGCCGGAATAGGAGTTAGTATTGTGTCCCTAGCGAAAGTTGTGACAGGTTTGCTTGAATCTCATCCAGTACTTGTTTGGAGTTTTTTCTTTGGATTAATTATCGCAAGTGTTTGGCTTATCTCTAAGTCAATTACCAAATGGTCAATAAGTGTTGTTTCGGCTATACTAAGTGGATTGGTCATCGCCTTTTATATTACAACCATTCAAGCAACGGCCACAGTAGATGCTAGCTGGTATATATTACTAAGTGGAGCATTGGCAATTTGCGCAATGATTCTTCCTGGAATTTCTGGAGCTTTTATTTTACTGTTGTTAGGAAGTTACGATAGAGTATTGCACGCTATCACAGAAGTAGATTTACCAATAATTGGTTTGTTCGCAGCAGGCTGTGTTATAGGCCTGTTGTCATTTGCACGCGTGTTAAAACTCCTATTTTCAAAATTTAAAAATATTACCATCGCCCTCCTGATAGGTTTCATGATCGGATCTTTGAATAAGGTTTGGCCATGGAAAAATACAATCTCATACAGAGAAAATCACGCGGGTGAATTAGTGCCATTCATTCAAGAAAATATTTTACCTGGCAAAATTGAAGGAGAACCACATATGGTGATAGCCATAGGTTGCATGCTTGTTGGCTTCCTTTTAATAGTCATATTAGAACGATTCGCACCTAAGAAGGAACAAGCATAGCGAATGAAGGCTGAATACAAGCCATGTGGCTATGTAATGCTGGATTAAAAGAGGTACAACATGAAGAAGTTTGGATTAATAGGAAAAACCTTGGGTCATTCGTTCTCAAGAACTTTTTTTACTGACTTTTTTGCTCAGGAAAATATTGATGCCAGCTATTCGAACATTGAACTTTCATCAATTGATGAAGTAGACAAGGTACTTTCGGGGAATTATTTGGGCTTAAACGTCACAATACCTTATAAAGAAAGTATTATTCCGTTTTTAGATGAATTGAGTGATGAAGCACGCGAAATTGGTGCTGTCAATGTTGTGACTTTTGAAAGAGGTAGACATATTGGTTTCAATACAGATGCTTATGGATTTCACCAGTCGATAAAGCCCTTTTTGACAAATAGACATGAACGTGCTATTGTATTTGGCACAGGTGGAGCATCAAAGGCAGTTGCATTCGCATTGAGAAGTATTGGTGTTGATGTCATTTTTGTTTCGCGTAATCCAGTTGGTGAGAACCACTTTTCCTACGATGAAGTCAATGAACATATGCTCAGAGCATGTAAATTATTGGTAAATACAACTCCAGTGGGGACATTTCCCAATATTGACGAGTGTATTCATATTCCATTCGAGTATTTGTCTGATGAGCACTTAGTGGTAGATTTGATTTACAATCCAGCAATGACAAAATTTCTTCAAATGGCACAACAGAATGGCGCTACTATCTTAAATGGGGAGTCTATGTTGAAACAGCAAGCTTTAAAAGCGTGGAAAATCTGGAATAAAAATGTCTGAGCTGCAAAGGGTCATAGCAAAAGGTGAGGGAGTTCAATTGGATTTCAAATATTGCATTGACGATAAGCAGAAAATTTCTAGGACTTTGGTTGCTTTTGCGAATACTTCGGGCGGACGAGTACTGATAGGAGTGAAGGACAATGGAAAGATTAAAGGTGTGAACCCTGAAGAGGAGCTGTACATGATCGAAGGAGCTTCGAGTTCTTATTGTGAACCTGAAGTAAAGTTCAATTCAAAGATTTGGGAGGAAGGTCATCATCTAGTGTTAGAAATAGATGTTCCACAATCAGAAGTCAAACACAAAGCAATTGATGAAGATGGCTCAATGAAGTATTTTGTGCGAGTGGAAGAGATTACATTGAAGGCTAATAAAATTGTACAGAAGATTTGGACCTTACAGAAACATGGGCAGAGTAAACCAAGTGAATTCAATGAGGATACCCTGATATTATTAAGGTTCATACAAGAGAATCAACCACTCAGTATTTCCAAGTTGTACAAGATAGGACTTCCTTTAAAGTTTGTTGATCGTACAATTGCGCAACTCGTTTATTGGAGTATAGTTGATATGACCATGTCTGACAAAGAGACCTATTACTCGATTCCTGTGGAGTAAAATTTTTATCGTATAATTGTACGCTAATCAAAAAACGACCTACATCATTATGAATAAAGCACTCTATATTATTGGAATAGTATTTTCTGTTCTTTTCATTAGCGTCGCAGCATATTATATGAACGTTGTGTGGGATGCCCGTTGGGATTATATTTATGGTGATTATGATTGGATGGGGGGATATGATGAATATACTTCACCGGATAGATACCGAAGTTTATCATTAGTAGCATGCTTGTGGTCCATGTTGTTCTTCTTGTCCTTTTTGGCTATTGACATAATGGGCTTGATAAAGATTAAAACAATGACGACCAAAGTTTTGTCCATTATTGGAATCAGTATTACAGGGATCTGCTTTATGTTTAATCTAGTTGTGATGTCTTCAGAAGGAGGGATTTCTTATGATGAGATTGCTCCAGCATGGTTCATTTATTGCCTAATTATGCTTGCATTCTCAATTGTAGGATTGGTACAGAGTGTTAAATTTGCAAATGGATCTACAAACCAACAGAAGGGTATCGTTAACAAAGAAGGAAGTGACCTTTTGGATTCATAAAAAGTCATAAAATATTTTTAAATGAAAGTTTCTTTATTATATTGGGAGCTTTAGTATAAATAATAATAACAATAGGGAATGGGAAGACCAGCGACGAAGCCAGCTAGATTGAAGGATGGTTTTTATATAGAAGTTAAAAACCAAGGAAGCGGAGGGATTTTGATCCGTAGAGATACGAAAGAGCAAATGGAAATGGCTGCGGAAGATTATTCACGCATGAAACAAGTAACCGTTTTAGGTGAAATGAAGAGTGATAAGTGGGTGAATAAGCAAAAGGATAGGAAAAAGAAGAGTTAAATCTGATCGATTTTATTTAAAAAGCGGTGATACTAAAATTTCATCGCTTTTTTTATCGGTATATAATAGGGTTTTTATCAGGCGGTTATGGTCATTAGTCTAATTTACCCGAAAATAAACACAAAAAAGTCATTGTTGATAAAAATGAAGTGTCTATCTTTGCACCCCGCTTAGAACGCTATGTGGGATTTGGATTGAAAGGAGTTAGAGTATGGGAGTCAAAAAAGTATTTTTGATTTTTTTTATGAAAAGACTTGTGTGAATAAAAAGAGTGTCTATCTTTGCGCTCCCTAAACGGATGAAACAGCGGTTTTGTTTACGGGAAATTGAGAGGTTATTTGTGATGTAATTGAGATTACATTATAGAACAGAAGAAGTTCTTTGACAGATTGAGAAATAAGGAAACAGCGTAAAATTTTAGAATTTAACGAATACGTCCAAGAAACAGAAGAAAACTTAAACGTTTTATACAACGGAGAGTTTGATCCTGGCTCAG
>JASJHD010000003.1:0-97368 GCA_033791225.1 Crocinitomicaceae bacterium | reverse complement strand
AGTATGGTCCACCTCTTCCCATTCCGAACAGAGAAGTTAAGCCTACTTGCGCTGATGGTACTGCCCTTTTGAGGGTGGGAGAGTAAGTCGACGCCGCTTTTAGAACCCTGATTCCTCTTGGAATCAGGGTTTTTTTATGCCTTAAAGTATACGAAGCACTTGAACTTATGGTTGTGCTGTCTGTCTGTCTGTCTGTCTGTCTGTCTGTCTGTCTGTCTGTCTGTCTGTCTGTCTGTCTGTCTGTCTGTCTGTCTGTCTGTCTGTCTGTCTGTCTGTCTCCAATGAACAGAGAAAGAATACCACAAAGACACGTCTTGAATCAAATAGTTAATGAATTCAATAAAGAGTGGGGATCATTATCGGGGAAACATCTCTTTTGTAAGATATCAATGGATCTTATATCTGATTACTTCAAGAGATTCTTGATTAATCCAACGAGCTAATCATTTAGATCCCAAGAGTACTCTAAATAATCAATGTTAGGCGCACCTAGCTTCTCTGTTCTATATTTATTAATGAAGTCAATAAGCGAACCTCCTCGCTCAAAGTCTGACCTGTACCAATCGAACAATTGTGATATTTTAATTGAGTTGGGGTTTGAAAAATCATTCCGAGAGGGATCATCCAAAAATAGTTTTGTTTGTCTAGTAAGTTGTGCGCTCAGCTGATTCGGGGTGAATGCCACATTTAATAATTGAGGACAAGATTCACTTGTACAATTTAAGGCGAAGTGGATTCTAGGCTCGTTGTAGGTAGCTCGAATAATAGAATGCTCAATATCATTGAGGCTCAATGTTTTTCCTTGGAGCTGAATGAACTTCTTATCCCAAGGTTTAGCGGTTATACTTGTTATAGAGTTAATGGGATAATTATCCGTAACTAATTTTAATGTGAAGAGATTATACGCATTGATCCAATAACTCAATTTCTCATTTCTACTCCAATTATCCTGAGGAGTATTGGATTTGAACTCTTCAATTATTGTATTTAACTCGCCAATATCACTTTTAATTTTTTTGTAATTCACATTTCCATTAAGAGAAACATGAGCGCTCAAGAATTTACTGAAAGCTTGGTATTGATGAAAGTCAACGACTGGAATGTTTTGTAATTCTGATTCTGAAAGAACATTGGATTCAATTTCATCTATGGTTGTATCAGAGCTTAATACCGACGACAATGAGTCATTTATTTCTACCTCTAAGTTATTCGGAAGAACAGAATCTATTGACATTTCGGATGTATTGATAATATCTACATCAGAAGACGCAGTATTGTCATCTTTCGCTTCGGAGCAAGCAACGAACAAAACTAGCACTCCTAATAAAATAGTTGTTTTCATACCAAGTGGGACGTAAAGAGAAAGAAATACTTACCGACTAGTTAATTGCTTTATAATTTGCAATCCAGTTGGTATCGTTAACATCTTGTAAGATCCTCCAGAAGTTGGTGTCAAGAAAATAGTCACCATCGATGTGATGAATGTTGTAGCGGTCGTGTAGGTAGACCTGTTGACCTAGTGAGGGCTTATGATATAAATTACTCCACCCCATTTCTGAATTATTCCGAAAAGGGAAAGTTGCAAACCGAATTTTCCAGAGTGAATCCAAAGGAATACAACCCACTTCTTGTTTCAGTGTGATAGAGTCCAAATACATAGCGCAATCAATATTGTTCAATTCAAAATAGTTGATACGCTGCGGATTGTAGATACTTGGCCAATGTCCGGAAACAATTTTCACAAAGCTATCTCTGTCATAATTCCTACGTTTGGTTAAAACGCCATTGCTCTCTAGGAAGCAGACATAGCTTGTGAGTTGGGAGTTTGGTCCAATAGCGACATTTACGCCAAAAACTGGGCGAGAAGTATTCACGTGTATCACTGAACACGAGATGAGCCAAATTCCGATGAACCAAATTAATCGCATGGTTCTAGAATATACGACTTTACCTCAATAAGGTTGCTAGATTTTATAAAATGATTGTTAGCGTAGGATTATTATCCAAATCGATGAATCTTCCCAGGAGTAATACAAGCGTCTAAACGAATATCATTGAAGTTGATTCCCTCAATATGATCTTGAAAATCATCAAAGTGGTTAAGCCCTACGAATTTGCAACGCGGAGAGCATTTTTTCAAAAATCGATCATAGTATCCTTTTCCATATCCAACACGATTTCCTTTCGTATCAATGGCTAACAAAGGAACAAATACCAAATCGAAATGTTCAGCCGCTATTACTCGTCCCTTTTTAGGTTCGGGAATGCCATAGGATGAAACTTCGAGTTGATCAGTAGATTCAAATAATATTTGTTTCAACTCATTGGTTTTAAAGTTGACCTTTGGAACCGCTACTTCTGCATCAAAGGAAAGAGCTTTCTCCCAAATCCTATACGTATTGATTTCTTTTTTGCGTTCAATAGGTAGGAACAAGCTAATCTTTTTCTTTTCCAATTGATAGTTGCTGAATGCTGTATGACAAATACTTTCAGAGATTTCCTCCAATTGCTTAGGAGAGAGAGCCAATCGCTTTTCCTGATACAACTTACGTAATTCTTCTTTCGTCATAATTACACTCCTGGGAATAATGATTGAGCAGAAGACATAACTTCTTTCTCATTAATCTCATTTACTTTGTCCAAAGCTCTAGAAAAGGCAACGGTAAGAAGATCTTCTAAATCCTCTTTATCTATCGTGTTTAAATCGGCATTGACCTCAATGGATTCTAACTTACGATTGCCATTCATAGCAATACGAATAAGTCCTCCACCTGCGTCTTCTTCAATGCGCATATTTTCTAATCTTGATTTACTTTCGTCAGCTTGATTCTTCAATCCTTGCAGCTTGTCCAGCATCTCTTTGTTAAACATATACCATAGATTTATTAGGGACTTAAAGATACTAATTTCAAACATGAAATGGTCATTATTTTTCAGGGTAAATAAATTTATAATCTTTTCCTATCTTTGATATATGAAAACAACTTTACTACTGAGCATCGTATTAAGTCTATCTCTTGGATATTCATTTGGTCAGGATGAGTTCGAAGAACCAGAAGAGGAAACTGAAGAATTTATTGAATCTGTTTTTAGCTCCACAAGAGTTATCAATGGGCATTCTACAGAAACGTTGGAGAAAAATGTTCTCGAATTTAGAGTAGAACATAGGTTTGGTGATGTCGCTGGACCAAATGGAGGAGCACAAACCATGTTTGGTTTTGATAACGTTGCTGATATTCGTTTGGGTTTTGAGTTCGGAATCACTGATAATATTATGATCGGGATAGGAAGAAGTAAAGGGACTGGAGCTCCTTATCGTTCATTAATTGACGGATTAGTTAAATACAGATTTTTGCGCCAAAAGGAGCATGGAATGCCAGTTTCAATGGCATTACTTGGTACAGTGGGATTTACTTATATGAAAGCATCTGAGGATTTGACGCAAGTTTCATCTTTCCCAAATTGGCAGCACCGTTTTGGGTATTCTGCTCAATTGAATATTTCTAGAAAATTTTGGTCATGGTTAAGCTTGCAAATATCGCCAACAATGGTACATAGAAATTACGTGGCCGCTGATGACGTGAACACTTTATTTGCATTGGGTGGAGCAGCGAGATTTTCGATCACTAAAAAGGTGGGAATTATCGTTGAGTATTTCCATGCATTTCATGATCCATCACTTCGTACACAGAACAAGAATAGTCTTGGAATTGCTGTCGAATTTGAAACATTTGGACATAATTTCACGATTAACTTTACCAACTCTAAAGGATTTGGAGATATGCAGTATATACCTCACACCTATGAAGATTGGTTGAAAGGTCAGTTTAGACTTGGGTTTACAATGGGGAGAAAATTCTCATTTTAGAGAATGAATGACAAAATATACACCATTTAGAATCGAATGTACATGTGTATAGTCTTGAACTTCCTCTAAATTTGTTGAATTAATAGTACTGGAGCCAAATGAAATTAATTATTCAAAGCTTTATGATAGGATCACTAATTGTGATGTCTTCCTGTAAGAAGGATATGGCTCCAGATCCAGAATGTGTTGAGGAGATTTCATACGCAACTCACGTTAAACCGATGTTGGATATGAATTGTACAACAACAAGTTGCCATGATGCTGCAACAGCGGGAGGATATAATTTGGTTTCACATTCAAGTGTTAGTGCCAACGCTGAAGTGATTTTGAGCGTCATAAGTCATGAATCTGAATTTACAGCGATGCCTTTAGGTGGAGCTAAATTTGCAGATTCACTAATTCAGAACTTTAATTGCTGGATTAAACAAGGAAAACTGAACAACTAGAATAGAAAACAATATATTACACAATTAAATAAATCATCAATATGAAGAAAAATTACATTTTAGGAATTGTTTTATTGAGCTCCGTTGGTTTCTTTGCAATGCAAAGAACAGGAGAGGGGACAGTAGAGAAATATTTAGCAAGTAATGGACACACAGTTTTTGCAGATGGTGCACCTACTGGAAAAACTGGAGCTCCTGGCGAGAGTACTTGTATTGACTGTCATTCATCAGGAACTATACAAGATGGATCGGCAGTAAATAACCTTTTAGTTTTGGAAGGGGCAACCTCTGTAACAAATTATATTCCCGGTCATACTTACAACGTTTCTTTACAATTGAATTTAGGAGATATAATGGAAGGATTTCAGGCAACAGTATTGGATGTAGCCACAAACTCTATGGCAGGAGCATTCCCAGGAACTGGAGGGCTTGGAACAGCAATTACAAGTGCAGCTGGTCGTGAGTATGCGAATCATACAATGACGAGTAACTTAGAAGGAAACTTTGCTTGGATATGGGAATGGGCTGCTCCTACTACTGATATTGGCCCTGTTAAATTCTATGTTGCTTCAAATGTTGCAAATGGAAACGGTGCAACAAGTGGTGACGTCATTTACTTGAGTGAGCATTTATTCGGAAGTGATCCAGGAATTGGATTAGATGAATTGGCAGTGTTTACAGATTTTTCTGCTGGATATGCATCAAATTCAAATCAAGTAATAGTTAAGTTTAATTCTCGTGAGATTGGAGCTATGAACTTTAACTTAGTTGATATGAACGGTCGTTCTGTTTATACATCAAACCTTGGAGATGCGAAAATCGGAAGTAATGAGGCGAATGTAACCTTGCCTTCAGAAGTTGAAAATGGAATCTACGTTGTAAACTTCTTTATTGGAAACCACGCAATGTCTTCTAAGATTATGATTCAGAAATAATCGAATCAACAAAATAGAAATGGGCCTCTATCTTCGGATAGGGGCTCTTTTATTGAAATCTACTTTCAACTATTTCTTTGACTTTCTTATGCAATTGATGTGGGAGATAAGTACGCCATTCAAGCATTTCCATCTCGCCCCCCATCACAAAATATTGATCAATGCCTACCTGTTCCATTTCAGAGGTCACATGCTGATGAAAATTAATCATTGCCACCCAGCCATCGTCAATGTCGTCTACCCATTCTTCGTAATAGCAATCATCAGATGAATGAAAATTCAATACGTTTTCACCGATTAGTAAGAACTGCTGTATATCCATTCCAATCAATTCATCAATGATATCACGTTTTAAGGTCATGATATCATTTTCAATCGCATCATTCCATTCTCCCATCAACTCTATGATAGCATAGCGCTCTGAGTAATCGATATAAATGATTTTTAAAAACAAGGTAGACGAGCCCATTTCATCCCATTGTGGGTGAATGTAAAAGTTATAGACGCGGTTATGAAATTCGAATTCACTGTATGTTCTTCCATAAAATGGAGAAGATTCATCATTTTCGGCTTCATAAAGCGTACGCCATCCATAATATGGTTCGACCATATGCATACAACAAAGTTAAAAATCTATAATTCGAAAATGGTACAAAAAATGCTGACAAATATTGTTTAAATTTGAGAGACTAATTAATATACTGATATGAAGAAGATTACTTTACTATTAAAAATAAACGCAGTTGCATTTCTATCTATCCTATTGGTAGCTTGTTCTGGTCAAACTGCTGAAGACGGAGACAACAAATTAGCGATGTCAGCCTTCTTAAACGGAAATGAAGAGGTAATTGCATTTGGTGCAACGAAACTCAAAGATGTTTTGGAGAAATCAGATTATAAGAGCATTCCAAACTTTGGTGAAATTATCGAAGGTGAGTTGAGCTCATGGAATAGCTTATTGGATTTAGATGCTCCTGTGTATTATGCGCTTGAAGGACCTCTTGATAGAGATGGAGCTCCAACTGCGATATATGCATTCGTAAAAGTGAAAAGTCCAGATTCGCTGGAATCTGAATTGGTTCACCGAGGATATGAAATTGAAAAGCATGGTGAAATCAACATTTTTCAAGATGAAGATGTTGCCGTAGGCTTTAAAGGTCATATGGCTATTCTTCTTGCTCAAGGTGGAGATGTTGACCACGTTAAATTGATCAAAGATGCTTTTTCTGCTTCGGAGGGTGAAGTGAGCGAAGGCACAGTAAGTGAAATATTGGATACTGAAGGAGACATTGTTTTTGCAATGAACATTGAGAATATATATGCTACTTCAGACACAGATCTTGCGGACTTGAGTAAAGACAAACAAGACGAGCTTAAAGAAATGGTGGCAGGTTCTTATGTTCAAACATCCTTTAAATTTGAGAACGGAGCTGCAATCATTGAGACGAAGAACTTATTTTCTGATGCTTTAATGGAGCGCATGTTCATTAACGAAGATCCTGGAGCAACAATGATTGCAACCTTAGGGCACGGTGAACCACGCTTAGGTATATCTGTAAATATTGACTTGAAAAAAATGCAAAGTTTTGTTGACGAATTTTCACCAAATGCTTTAGACGAACTGACAAATGCAATGGGTCCTGCAGCTTCAATGGCAATGATGACAGCGGGTGCAGATGGCTTGTCAGGGATTTTTACTGGAAAGTTCGGATTGGTTATGTTTGGTGATCTTGACTCATATGGAGGCGCTCAGCCAGATTTCAATTTCTTTGTTGGTTTGACTTCAAGTGGGGCTTCTCTTGGAAAAATGGCGAAAGAATTTTTAGGCGGTGAGATGGCATTGATGACATTGGATAGTGATGGATTGTCTGCTAGTACAAATGCTTCTTATGCATCTTCAGGAAGAATGGATCTACCTGCCGGATGTGAAAATTTTGGAAAAACTGGAATCAGTGGATTCTTTAGTTTTGATGGTATTGACATTGATGATTTGGATCTTGATGATGAAGCAAATTTCTTACGCATTGTTGATTACGTAACCTTCGAATACGGAAATGAAGGTGGTAGAATCTACATCAAAGCGAAGAAAGGACAAGAAAATGTACTTAAGCAAATAATGACGGTGGCCGTTGAAGAATTGGCTTCTGGAATGGGTGGTTTCTAATCGTTATTACACAAATGGCTTGGAATAAGTTAAACGATGAGGAAACTCGCGTTATCGTAGAGAAAGGAACGGAGTATCCTTTTACAGGAAAATATACAGATCATTCTAAAGGAGGCATGTATACATGCAAGCGCTGTGATGCTCCTTTGTACAATTCTACAGATAAATTTGAATCAAGTTGTGGCTGGCCTTCGTTTGACGATGAAATAGAAGGTGCAGTGAAGCGAATACTAGATTCTGATGGAAGGCGAACAGAAATAGTTTGTGCGAACTGTGAAGGGCATTTAGGGCATGTATTCGAAGGAGAATATCTCACGGATAAAAATGTACGCCATTGCGTAAATTCAATCTCCCTGAATTTTAATAGTCTATAGATTCCGCACCTATACAATCTAAAATGTAGTCACATTGCTCGTACACCATTTCATGTAAGATCAATTGAGAAGCTAAGGCAATCTGAGAATAATTCTGTGAATTGTTTCCAAATTGTGCAGCAGTATTTTGCCACATAGCTTTTATTAATTCTTGCCCTCCTTCACTTGGGTTAATCTTGTTTACTACCGCAGAAACGTTGCCAGCTCCAGCATGATATACATGTAAGACAAAGAGTCGGAACCAAACATCATTTTCATCATAGCTTAGCCCATGTGCTTTAAGAATTTTTTTTGCTTCTGGAATGCAAACGCGTCTTATCAAACGAGCAGCTCCATATGCGCTTCGCACAAAATCTTCCCGCTCATCGTTATATTTACTAACAATCAACCCTTGTGCTCTAGCAACACGTGGCATTAGTTGAAATGCTCCATATGCTCCCACACGGGATTTCCTCATTTGACCTGGGCTCTCAATCAACAATATTGCTTGAGCATACCAAGGGTCTACTCCATGCAGTTCAAACTCCTCAATTCCTCTTGAAATACTTGGGTAAACAACTTCAAATTTGTAGAAATCACTTTTACCAGTAGTCACAAAAATGCGCGCCTCAGAATCTAAAGAGTAAGCAGTGCGAATACTATCTCTGTATTGACCCTTTTCCAAATCCGATTGTTTGTTCCAATCAGCTTTGCTCATTTTGCCTACAATTACACGTGAGGCGGCAATGTTAATTAAGCACGAATCAGGCGATAATTCCATGATCTGTTTCCAAAATAATGGTTGTGCCAAATCTCCCCATCCTTCTGCTATGATTGCTGATGCACTTAGGATTGTATTCTGTTCCATCCCTTTTTTTACCTCAATTTTTTCTTCATCCCAAGACACGTCTGGTTGAGCAAATGAAACAAAGGCTGTGGTTAACAGAAAAAAAGAGATAAGAGATTTTAGCATAACAGTTATTTAATGAGTCCTACTAAATTAACGCTTAATGTAGGTGGTTCGTTACAACTTATGTTAATCAATTCACAAGGCGTCGTTAAAAATGGATACTTTTGGTACTGATGTTCATTATCAAGAAAATAATAAGCTTCCCTTTTATCGCTTTGGTGAGGATTTACCAATGGATTATTAGCCCAATTTTCCC
Organism: Crocinitomicaceae bacterium; assembly: GCA_033791225.1. Taxonomy (GTDB): domain Bacteria; phylum Bacteroidota; class Bacteroidia; order Flavobacteriales_D; family Crocinitomicaceae; genus UBA4466. The sequence goes on along the minus strand of JASJHD010000003.1, from coordinate 88,436 downwards.
TCAGGCTTGCCGGTATACTCCTACTTGTTCACATTACATGATTGAAGCAATTAATATTTGGGGACCTTTTAAAGGTGTCTACTTGGGGATCAAGCGAATTGGTTCTTGTCATCCATGGGGTGGACAGGGACATGACCCAGTACCGAAAAAAGAAAAAAAATAATTATGCTTCCGGTTCTTCTAAGTGCAGAAACTTGAAGAATGATTTTCCTTTAATTATTTCATAAACGAATACTCCAATCAATAGAACGTACTCAATGTTAACCATGTTTCTAACGGCTGGTGCCATGCTGCTTTCGTAGGTGTAGAAAATGTACGAGAAGAAGATTAAGAATGACCACACCAAGGGATAGCCGTAATTGGTAAACAATGACAGCGCTAACATTGGAAGCATATACCAAGGATGCAAGGTGCTGCTCAACATTAAATAAGCGAAATAGGCCAATGTCATTCGTTTGAATAAAACTTTCCAATTGGGTATCTGCCCATACAACGCAATCATCATGATGAGGCCAACGGCAATTTTAGATAAATAAGGCCCGTATGTTCTGATCATATTCCAACCCGTTTCAGCTATTCCTATTTGAACATAATGGTGCAAAATAAAAGAGTTGAATTCAAACACTTGGAAATATAATCGAAGGCTGTTTCCAAAATTAGTAATGTTGTCCACGTCGAGCTGAATAAATCCTAATCCAACCACTAGCGTAATAGTAATTGTGTATAATAGGATTGCCTTCCACCAACCTAAAAATCGAAGGAAGAAGGGTAGGAGCATTAGTGGGACAAGTTTAATTTGAACGGCAAGCGCGTATATAGTTCCACCAGTAAGAACATTCTTCTTCATTAAAAAATACAGCGCGACAAACAGCAGGGAAATCATCACTCCTTCGAAATGAACATTTCCCGTGCACTCAATAATCCATAACGGATTTAAGAACAGTATCCACATGCGATCGACATTTTGACCAACGTGCATGAGTAGTTTACGAAGATATATGGCGCCTACTAATTCAGTGGAGATAATTAGAAGTTTAAGTATGATGGTATTGACGACAATTGAATCAGAGAATGCTGTTGCTACGGTAAAATAAAGCTGATTGATTGGTGGATAGCATGAGTAGTTACTTTGAGAAAGTGATCCGATTCCCGTGTAGATTTCATTCAAATAACCGCTGCCTTCTGTATACCCTTGTTCGAAAAGTTCTTGAGGTGTGTAATCGAAAGGGTTATATCCTGACCAAGTAATTTCACCGTCCCACAAAAATCGATAGTAGTCAATGGACAAATTTGGTTCGAATAGGAGAGAGGCTAGCTGAGTTCCGATAGCAATGAATACGAATTGTTTAAACGTAAGAAGTTTACGGTTTGATATCAATGTCAAGTAACTCCCAAATGCCACGATATAACACGTTGCAATGAACCAGAATTCTGTCCGATCGGGTTCCCAGTTGATAAAAAAAATGGTTGAGACTAGAAGAACCGCGCTACAAGCTACTACCCATTGTTTAGCAGCCATGATTTAGTCTATTTTGAGTTCGAAGATTTTAATTCTGCAACAGAATAGAAAAATACCAATCCGTATCCTACTGCAAGCATGAGATGGAATGGAATCATACCAAGGTCACCATAAATTGCTCTATTGATTACTGTATATGTGAAAAGGAGCATTAATAATCCTTCCCCGATATTGAGCAAAGACAATCTCTTTTTATCGTACTTGTTGCCTTTGAATTCACTTTTCACATTCACGTTGAACTTTGGTGTTCGAACGAATGAGCTTTTGATTCCCATATAACCTTCAAGAACTGCTACAGTGTTGTTTAATGCTAATCCCATAGAAACAATCAAGAACATAAAGAAACGACCGAGAAATCGAAAGAACGATGCGAATCCATTAGGAGTTTTGTCTCTGTATGAGTGCCAATAGTAGAAGCCTAAAAAGACCGTACTTATTAAGAATATTGCAGCGTATCGGAGTAGATAATTCAAGTCAGAGAAACTATCCTTGACATGAAGGATTGGTAAACTAATCAGTGAAATAACCAGAATAAACACGAATACCGATGAGTTAAATAAATGTGACATGGCATGCACTCGATCACTAAAGCGAACTCCTTTCGAAGTAAGAATTCGTTTCCACATCTTGATGAAACATTCAGCTCCCCCCTTCATCCATCTGTGTTGTTGACTCTTTAGCGCTGACATCGTAATTGGAAGTTCCGCTGGAGATACAACGTGTTCCAAATATTGGAATCTCCAACCCTTCAATTGTGCCCTGTAGCTTAAATCAAGATCTTCTGTTAAAGTATCATGTTCCCATCCACCAGCTTCTTCAATACAGGTCCTTCTCCAAACACCACCAGTTCCATTAAAGTTAATGAAATGCCCAGATGCCGTTCTTCCGCCTTGCTCAATGGCAAAGTGACCATTCAATCCAAATGCTTGTAATTCGGTAAGCAATGAGTAATCTTTATTGATGTGTCCCCAACGTGTTTGTACAACGCCTATTTTTTCATCTTGGAAATGTGGAATTGTTTTCAATAAGAAATCTCTCTCAGGAACGAAATCAGCATCAAATATAGCGATGAATTCTCCTTGTACTTGATCCATGGCATCGTCCAAAGCACCAGCCTTGTAACCTGTCCTGTCCACACGGTGAATGTGTTGAATGTTAATTCCAGTTGCAGCTACTTCAGCCACTTTCCTTGCAATTAAGTCTTTTGTTTCATCCGTAGAGTCATCCAATACTTGGATTTGCAGTTTATCTATTGGGTAATCAAATTCAGCTACTTTTTCAATGATTCTATCAGCAACATACAACTCATTGTACATTGGTAATTGAATTGTTACCATTGGCGCATTGTTCGAATCCAATACTGGGTCTACAATTTCGGCTTTCTTCTTTCTGTTACGAACATAGGCGATGGCTAATGACAATTGTAAAATCGCATAGAACATTACAAGTAACAAACATAAAAAGTAAATGGACATCATTATTTTTGCCATCCAGTGTGACCAATAATGCTCCGTGTTACCAGAATCGCCCCAGTCAAACATCCAAGATACTTTTCTTGAGATTGTGAATGGATCAAAAGTGAATCCATTAGAGTGAACGGCTGTTAATTCAAATGGGATAATTTGTTGATTGTATGTTTTGTCGTCAACGGCCAAATTGTAATTTCCAATCGGAATATTGGCGAATGAGTATTTTCCTTCACGATTCGTTGATGCCTTATAAACTTGGGTTGAGTCTGTATTATAGATGATTAGTTTAACATTATTTACTGGATTTTCAGTTTTAATATCCGTTAAACTTCCTTGAACAAATTTAGAGACCTGCCCAAATGCTACCGAAGTAATCATTATTACTGCCAGAAGAAGAGAGATACTTCTTAACGCTTGCGCTATCTTTGAGTTGGCTCTACTGATCATTCTATTGTTTATCTACCAAAAAAGGTATTTAAAAACCGCAAATATAATCTTTATTCCCGCAAATATTGTCCCTTTTACTGTTCCACTTACTTTCGAAACACCAATTCGTTTTTTGTAATTAACAGGAACCTCGCAATATTGAAGTTTGCGCTTCACTGCTTTTATCTGCATTTCAATAGTCCAACCGTAGGTTTTATCTGCCATTTCGAGTTGTTCCAATCCATCCATTTTTATGGCTCGAAAAGGTCCTAAGTCACTGAATTTAGCACGGTAAAAAAGTCGAATCAACTTTGTTGCTAACCAATTTCCAAAAACTTGTTGAGGCGTAAGTGATCCTTTTTCTCGCTTTCCTAAAACACGTGAACCAATTACCATGTCCATGTTTTGTTCAAGAATTGGTGCAAGTACGTCTGGTATTTCTTCAGGATAGTCAGAGTAGTCACCGTCCAAAAACACAACTATCTCTGTATTTCTTTCTTTGCACTCAGCGATTCCTTTGAGACAGGCCCAGCCATATCCTTTTCGTGGTTCATCCAAAACAATAGCGCCAGCGTTTGATGCAACTTGAACCGTATTATCGGTAGAACCATTGTTCACTACGATTACATGATCAACAATGTCGCGGGGAATGTCTTGAATAACTTTACCAATGGATTGTTCTTCGTTAAGGGCTGGAATTACCACTGAAATAACTGGTTTACTCATGCTGCGAAATTACTTATTCAATTTAACTCCGTCTTTTGTAATCACCAATGGATTCGGCTCAAATCGTCCTTCTTCCGGACCATTCTCCAACTTAAGAACTCCACGTGGACAAACTGCTGAACAAATTCCACATCCTACACAACTTGAACGGATAATATTCTCTCCTTTCTGAGCGTAAGCACGAACATCAATTCCTTGTTCACAATAGGTAGAACAGTTACCGCATGAGATGCATTGTGAACCATTCGTGGTAATTCTGAAGCGTGATTTAAATCGTTGAAACAATCCTATATATCCAGCCATTGGACAACCAAACCTACACCATACGCGGTTTCCAAGAATAGGGTAGAAACCTACTCCGATAACTCCAGCAAATGCCGAACCTACTCCAAATCCATAAACTGACTTAAGGTTCGAGCTTTTTACATAAAACACGTTATTGTAATCAAAGATCCACGCACTTGTGAATGCTAGTAAAATGACAAGTGTAATTATAGAACCAACCAATAACCATTTCTTGTCGAATTTCCGATAACCAAAAAAGAGGACAATTGTACAAATAGCTAGAAGGATTGCTGAGAATACATAGAATCCAGTTCCGCTAATAGTTAGAAAGCTGATGACGTATTCTTCTCCTGAGAAGTAAGGCCAAAGGGCTCCAATCGTCATAATAAGAATGAAAAACATCACAAGATGCATCACCCACCGTTCTATTTTCCATGCTGATTCTTTTTTTGAGGATAAATGTCTGAATCCATCACCAACTGTTTCGGCTAGACCTCCACAACCACAAACCCATGAACAATACCATCGTTTACCAACGAAATAGGTAATGACCGGTGTGATGACTAAGAATAGAATAAGCCCCCAGAAAAAGAAGAATGTTCCTGACAATCCTGCTTCGGCCATTCCATCCAGACGTTTACCGTTTGCCATTTCATAATTCAAGGGCCAAACATACTTCATGTCTTTACTGAAGTATCCGGCGCCATTATCGTTGAAAGACTCTAAAATATCCGGAAGAAAATAAGCAAAAACCAATTGGAAAAAGATGATTGATATTGTACGTATCAATTGATAGCGATTGTTTCTGTATTTAATCATGAACTTAATTCCCAAGAAGAGAATTAAGAAGCTGTACATAGTTCCGTATACGAACCATTGGTCTGAGGCTTTTCCTCTTAGTAAAAAGGATAGTGGATCAAATAACTGGACTAATCCTTGGAGTGTATCAGAGAACCAATACAGTTGGATATAGAATAATGTAAAGGCTACTCCAGCTATCCAGCCTAGAACACCGCGATTGGTTAATCCATTACTCCAAACATGGTTGTTTTTAATTCCGGCTGTATGTCCCGCATATGTTCCGTAACTATAGGTTAATATTCCGACAGCCATTAACACCATGGAAATCCAAAGGAAAAGTGTGGCCGGTTCAAACAATATTCCCACCCAAGCTGCAATTAGTATACCTGCACCAAGCAGCCCAAGCAGCAGCCCAAGTCGTTGCGGTATATTGGTAGTCTTAAAAAAGTTGGTAAGAAAAACACGATTGATACGTTTGTATGTGAACAAGAAAGTTCCGATCAACATCAACCCAAAAGAGATAAAAATGAATGCTTCGTAATTGGGTACATATTTAATGCCGTAGATTTTATTATCCAAGGCAGCAATGGAGATCAATTCAATCAATCCCAAGATTCCGCTTACGAAAACACCAATTCCAATCTTGTTCAAAATGGAAAGCCCTTGAGCCTCTTTGCCCACTAAAGAATTGTTCTCTTCCATTATGAGTTAATTAAATTTTGCCACCATTTGGTCTTCTCTAATTGTACATTCGCTCCAAATTTGGAGTTGAATTGAGTGACCACATCATTCTCATATTTGGTGTAGAATTCAGGATCGAAATTGGCTGACTTTAAATCTTTAAGCACATCTTCAATCGTTGATTCTCTTAAGAGCCAATCGTTAAAAACTGGATGACGTAGGCGAATCCCAAAATTGTTGATTCCAATAAATTTGTGACTTTTCTTCTCGAATACGAAATGCAATAGCACTTCATTTTTGGAATGTTGATATACGTATTCTTCATGGTCATCAGCTAAAACACTCGAAACCACACCATAGGTTTGGTATTCCAAATCAAAGAACTTGGCAGAATTGAACCAATGACCTGGATTGTATTCTGATCGATCTCCGGTTAAAGTTTTCGCCAAGGTTTCTCCCATGATTTTACCGGTATACCATACTTGTTCGATGGACCTTCTTCCTGCTACTGGCGTTTCGAATTCAGCGCAATCACCTATGGCATATACGCTCGGAGCCGAAGTTTCAAAACAGGAATTAACTACAACTCCTCGATTGATTTTTATACCGCTCGATTTAACGAATTCGATGTTTGGTGAAACCCCAGCAGTTAATCCCACGAAATCGCAGCTTATTTCTTGGCCAGATTTTGTTCTAACACCAATCGCTTCATTTTGGTTATTGGTTAAAATTTCTTCCATTTCAGTTCCATAGTGCATATGCAAACCATGGTGTTTAGCAATGTGTTGCATGATAAATTCTGAATCTTGTTCGGGCAGAACATTGTTCCAAAAACGACTTTCTCGAACCAAGAAATGCACTTCAATATTTCTTGAAAGGAACATTTCTGCCATTTCGATGCCAATCAATCCACCACCTACAATAACGGCTTTTTTAATACCAGATGATCTTGATTCAATGTATTCCAAATCTTGTTTCGAATACAATCCTCGAACTCCTTCTGCATCTTGCCCTGGCCAACCAAACTTATTTGGTTTAGAACCTGAAGCAATAACTAATTCATCATAGTTCATTGTTCCGTTGCGCAATTGCAAGGACTTATTCTTTGTGTCAATCGATTCAACATAGTCAGAAACTAAGTTGATATTGTTCTTTTTCCAAAAATGAGGTTCGTACGGTTGCGTATGCTCAAATTTCATGTGTCCCATGTACACATACATCAATGCCGTTCTAGAAAAAAAGTAATTGGATTCGGCAGAAATAATGGTGATCTCTTTTTCACTTCTCTTACGAATGTGTCGTGCTGCAGTTACTCCAGAAATACCGTTACCAATAATTACTATCATGCACTTAGAATTATACCAAGATAGCTCTTTTGACGAGAAGTCTTAAGAGGTCTTACAAGAAGAGTAATTCAGAAAGGTCTTGAAGGATTTCGATACTGCCGATATGTATATGTTGTACCATCGAGTGTAAGATCAAGCTCTGAATTTTTCATTGTTAATTTGTAACGAACTTTGAATTCGCGTTCTTCTTCAGTTAATTCACTAAGGCAAGGGCGGCCAATAATTTCAAAATAGAGGAATTCGGTGTCTTTCATTAAATTGAAAAAAGTTTCACATTTCGTATTGGTTCCTTCAATGTTACTGGGTGTCATCAAATTTGCGAGAAAAGGTTCTCCCGTTAGAAAAATGTACCGTTGATTAAACCCTGCTATAGGAATTCCTTGCGTAGAATCAGGATCGTTAAGTTGCCAGAACTTACAAATTGGGTCGTAGTCTTCCACTGGTTTTGGTTCGTTTTGCGCAATTGCACAGGAAGAGATAAGGATACTGCAGATGATCAGAAATCTTTGCATAAGTAGGGCATAAAAAAAGCCACTGTTATAACAGTGGCTTTCAATATTGTTACAGGAATGTACTATTTCCAAACTCCTCTTTTCGAGAATGCATCAATTCTATTGTTAATACGTTTGTCAGGATCAATTTTTTTCAACTCTGTTAAATGCTTAAGGATTCCTTTTTTTACAGCTTTAAACGCTTCGTTATGATCGCGATGAGCACCATTTGCTGGTTCTTTAATCACATCATCAACGATACCAAGTTTTTTCATGTCTGTTGATGTCAACTTCAATGCTTCGGCCGCCGTTTCTTTGTATTCCCATGATCTCCATAGAATAGATGAACATGACTCTGGTGAAATAACAGAATACCAAGTGTTTTCCATCATTACAACCTTATCTCCAACACCAATCCCAAGTGCTCCACCTGAGGCTCCTTCTCCAATAATCACACAGATTACCGGAACTTTTAAGCGCATCATTTCATAAATGTTACGAGCAATTGCCTCTCCTTGTCCACGTTCTTCAGCTTCCAATCCTGGAAATGCTCCAGGCGTGTCGATGAAGGTTACAATAGGTTTGTTAAATTTCTCAGCCATTTTCATTAAGCGCAATGCTTTACGATATCCTTCTGGATTAGGCATTCCAAAGTTTCTGAATTGACGCATTTTAGTATTGACTCCTTTTTGCTGTCCGATGAACATAACCGTTTCACCATCCAACAATCCGAAACCACCAACCATGGCTTTGTCATCCTTTACATTACGATCGCCATGTAACTCTTGGAATTCACCATTTGTCAACGCTTCAATGTAAGCCATCGTGTATGGACGGTCTGGATGACGTGATAATTGCACACGTTGCCATGGGGTTAATCCACTAAATATTTCTTTGGTTTTGGCTTTCAGCTTTTTTTCTAACTCAGCAATTTTGTCAGTCATATCGACTTCCGTATTCTCGCCAATTTCCTTGGTTTGAATGATTTGCTCCTCAAGCTCCTTTAAAGGCTCTTCAAAATCTAAATAATTAGCCATTTTATCTTCTAATTTGAGGGGCGAAAGTTACAAAAATTGTTTAGTTGTTCTAACTTTGATTCATGATATTATTTCCACCAGCGAAGATCAATTTAGGATTGCACGTCTTGAAAAAAAGGGAAGATGGTTATCATGACATTGATACATGCATGGTTCCAATTCCACTGACCGATGTTTTGGAAATATTACCTGCCAATGACTTTAAGTTTGTTCAAACTGGATTGCCCGTTGATGGAAGCTCAAACGACAATCTTGTAGTAAAGGCGTATCGACTCTTAAAAGATGCATATGGAATAGGAGATGTTTATATTCACCTACGGAAAAACATTCCTATGGGTGCAGGTTTAGGTGGCGGATCGGCAGATGCAACTTATACCTTACTCGGATTAAATGAACTGTTTCGTCTTGGGTTAAATCCTCATGAGTTAAGAGGACTCGCTATTAAACTCGGTAGTGATTGTCCATTTTTCGTTGAGAATATTCCACAAATAGCTCAATTAAAAGGTGATTTCTTGACACCAATATCTTTGGATCTTGGAGGATATTATCTAAAAGTTGTCAACCCTAGGATTCATATCGGAACTACTGAAGCATACGCTGGAGTGGCAATAGGAACACCTGAGTATTTTCTAGAAGATACTCTTGTAGAGCCAATGACCACATGGAAGAATAGAGTAGTGAATGATTTTGAAGCATCTGCTTTTACTTTACATCCAAGCTTAGGTGAAATAAAGGAAAAACTCTATGCCGAAGGTGCTGTATACGCTTCAATGACTGGGAGTGGTTCGTCCATGTTTGGGATTTACAGTGAAGAACCAAAAACTTCATTTCCAGATATGTTTGAAAAGGTGGTTAAATTATAATTACAGTAGTTTCTCTCCAATTATACCAATTAAAAAACCCAATGTTCCTGCTAGAGAAATAGAGTATGAATTCTTGAATTTAACTTCAGGAATAATGTCTTGAAATACGAGGTACAAGATTCCCCCTCCAGAAAAGACCATTAAATGAGCTGTGATATCTGGTGACGACCTCAGGAAAAAGTGTCCAATCAGAGCTCCAGCCATTCCTAAAAAACTCATAAAAAAGAAAATGATCAAAGTCGTTTTTGCTTTATAGCCACTCATGACAAGATCACGATAGGAATTAAATGCCTCAGGTAAATTCTGTAATCCAATAAAGATTGCTAAAAGTGCTGCGGTGGATGGATCAACAGCGAATACTGCACCTAAAGCAATGGATTCGGGGATAAAGTCCATTAGCATGGCAAGTAATGTTCCCATTTTACCACCTTTCTTCGCTAAAAGATAATCTGCAATAGCAAATAGTATAGCCCCCAGACTAAAGGAGATACACAACGGGATAATTGAAAGTTGCTCCATACCTTTAGGTATCAATACAAGGGCAACGGCTGATAAAATAATCCCACCTCCAAAAGCAATTACTGTGTGGGTAATTATTGGTTTGATAGGGGAATCTGGCACATGATGATTAAACCAATTGGCAAGTAGTCCGCCAATAAAAACGGTTATTCCAGCGAAACCAGAATAGAGTAGAAGCTCCTTGATCATTTCTTGATTACTTTTTTCGCTATGCTTCTCCCATCCTCCAATTCAATGTGAATAACATAAAACCCTTGTGGGAACGAAGCTATGTCTACTTGTGTAGATGTGCTCATTATTTCATCTTCAAGCATGATTTGTCCACTTAGATCATAGATTGCATAGGATTTACCTTCTCCAGAACTAATAGCGATTGTTATAGAAGTTTCTACAGGGTTTGGATAAACTGCAATCATTCGCTCAATGGAAGATTCGTTCAAGGATGCCGTACTATTTGGATTTGCTTCAAAATGATAAAGCCCTCCTAAATCTTGTCCAACAAACATGTCTAGATTGTTGTCATTGTCGACATCATTTACCCAGAATGAACTGTAATGTTCAACATCGATTCCTAAGTAATTGTCTGAATTAAAGGTAAAGTTATCTCCAACCCCAAGGTTTCCATCTATCTCCGAATAATAGATCAACTTGCCTTCTACTGAGCCTATGAATAAATGAGTAGTATCATTTACGCGTAAGAAATGAGGTGCTGCATATCCGTCAGGTGCGACAGTGGAAACATCAACGCCGCCAACATTTGCATTGGCCAATTGAAAGGATGGAATACTTAGCGTTCCTATATTTTCATAGTACATAATTTCACCATCTCTGCGTCCCAAGATTAAATCCAAGAGTCCATCATTATTTAAGTCGAATAGTTGTGGATGACAAAATCCTCCTGCTGAAATTGTTGTACCCGTATTGTCTTGATAATTGATTGAAGCAGTCGAGAAAACAGCCCCACTTCCCGTTGATGTATTTTCGTAATAGACGAGTGTTCCATTCTCTACACCCAAGAGTAAATCATCGTCTCCATCATTGTCCAAATCTCCAAAGGCAGGAATGGATCTTAACCCGTAAGCTTCTGAAGCCAATCCTAGAAAATCATTGTCGATAAACGTATATTCTGGATCAACTGCGGTTCCAGTATTCTTGTACCATGCAATTGTGCTTCCTTTATCAAGAATTGGCTTATACCTGAAGAAATTGGCAACAATCATGTCTTCCAATCCATCTTCATCGAAATCAAAAAACACAGGCACTGTCCCTGTTCCATGATCGATCATTTGATTCTGGAGATAATTGTTTGAACTGAAAAAGAACGTAGGATTGTTGTCTACTCCTAAGTTTTTATAAAAGAGTACGCTGTTTTCATTCTCTGAGACATTACGTGCATTAGGAGTTACAATAAGATCTTTTATTCCGTCGAAATCAACATCGACATAATACGCTGCTGGAAATAAATGCATATCAATTGGAGTGGTGTTTGAAGGAAATGCTGGATCACTGCTGATCATGGGTGAATCTGTATTTACAGCTGCTCCTCCATTGATCAATAAGTTCATATTTGTAAAGGAAACATCTCCAATAACTAAATCTAGAACACCTGAATTATTATAATCAAAGGCAAGCAGTGTTGATCCAGCATGAAGCGAGGATTTTGTTTCTGGTGTATTGACTTCTGGATTAGCAATATCACCATTGGTACATGGGTAGTTTGGATCATTGAGCGTAATAGCATTTGTATTAACATCCTCGCTAAATTTCCCCCAGCATTGATTGCGTAATTCAAAGACCAACGAATCAGGAATGCCATACAGTTCCATACTTTGGTTTTGATGATACTCAATATGTCGACCACCTTGTTGAAAGGTCAAAATGTCAATATCGCCGTCTCCATCGACATCGATTATTGCTGGAACATCAGATGCACTTACGTACAAGTTACTCATGTTGTTGGGATACTGTGATTGCAACAAGCTACTAACCAATTCCCATTGTACACCATTGCTTACATCTCCAACATTTCGATACACCTTAAGTCCGGAGAGCCCTTGAGTGAAGAGGTCGTTTCTTCCGTCCATGTCGTAATCAACCATTATTCCCTTGTAGGCAATGTCATTTGGAAACATTGATTTGGCATCGTAGACACTTCTGTAATAATTACTCCCATTATTTTCTTGAGAGAACACGCGGATATTATTGTAACTCACATCGAAGGCAAACAAATCCATGTCTCCATCAAAATCAAAATCGAAATCGGAAATTTGAGGATAATTTAAGCCTCCTCCCCAAGCATTGTGGAGCGTATCGATTCCAACTTTGATAACAATTTGATCATTAAATTCAAATCCAAACTGCGCAACAACCGGTGTCATAGTACTGATAAACAGTAAGGAGATCCAAATATGTATTTTTTTCATCATTGATTTAGCAAGTCTTAGCATTACAAGGGTGTCGATTCTGTACATTAAAGACGAAGCAACTTATCGTTGGGTTTGCGTCTTCGTATCAAAGCTAATATTAAACAACAAATAAAACGAATGAAAACGATCCTTACTTCACTAGCCATTTTTATAATGGGAACCTGCCAAGCACAAGACAGTGCTTCCGTACTTTTTATAGGAAATAGTTATACCTCTGTAAATAATTTGCCTTTGATAGTAAAGGACTTAACAGCGTCTTTGGGGGACTTCCTTTTATATGATTTTAATACACCAGGAGGAACTACTTTCGCAAATCATGCTGCAAATCCAATTAATTATACAAAAATCAATAGCCAAGATTGGGATTATGTAATTCTACAAGCGCAAAGTCAAGAGCCATCATTTCCAGATTCACAAGTGAATTCGGAGACAATTCCACCAGCAATGCAATTGGCTGATAGTGTTTATGCAAATTATTTCTGTTCGGAGGTTCTGTTTTATATGACATGGGGTAGAGAAAATGGCGATCCTCAATGGGGACCAATTTCAACTTTTGAAGGGATGAATGACAGATTGAGAAGTGCTTATTTACGCATGGCTGATTCAGTGCAAGGTTCTGTTTCCGCCGTGGGAAGTGCATGGAGATATGTACGTGAAACGTATCCCACTATCAATTTATACGCCGGTGATGGATCTCACCCAAGTTATGAAGGATCATATTTGGCAGCATGTACATTCTATGCATCTATTTATAGAAAGTCACCTGTAGGAGCTACGTTTATTGGAAGTTTGGACCCAACAGTAGCAGCTAATTTACAAGGTGCTGCAGCTCTGACTGTTCTTCCAATAGATAGTTTGGAGTTATTCAATTTACACCCAAAATCAGAATTGACACAAGCAGATTTCTCTTATATCGTAAATGGTGCAATGGTTGATTTTACAAATGAAAGCTACAAAGCCACAAGTTATTCTTGGGATTTTGGAGATCTTGACAATTCTACGGATGAGTCACCATCGCATACCTATGTTACAGATGGAGTGTATACAGTTATTTTAATTGCAACGAGTCCATGTGATATTGATTCTATTGAAATGCAGATCACTATCAATACTGCAGGAATTCCTACTGAAGACTTATATAATTTGAAACTGAAATATCTTGGAAACGGGATGTATGACCTTTCAGGATTTGAAGATGCTGCGGAAATAAAATTAATATCAATGAATGGTCAAGAGTTGCAATCGATAGAAACGAACGAAGCTGCAGTTCAATTGGATCTATCAGCATACCAATACGGCGTTTATATTGTGCAGTACAATGCAGCAGGTCATTCTGGAATTGTGAAGATTCCATATTTGAATGACTAATTGTTAATTGAAGTTAAATAACTGACACTGAGATAATCTTTAAAGAAGTAAAGCGTTTTCGTAGAAATCAAAAACCAATTCTATGAAAGCTTTATTCCAAAATGTCTTTTTCAAAATGGGGATGATCATGGTCCTCATAATTATTTTATTAATTCCTGCGATTATGGTTCAAGACCTGATCAGGGAGCGAATGGTTCGACAAGACGAAGCCGTCTTCGAGGTCAGTTCTAAACATGCAACAAGTCAATCGGTCACGGGGCCTGTTTTAACTGTTCCATACACAACACTGCGCCAACTTGAGCGAACAGATGGAACAACTTATGAAGTAAAGGACGAAACAAAGTACTACCACATATTACCAGAGAACCTTGAGATCAACGGAGAAATTACTCCTGAAAAAAGAAAGCGCGGACTGTTTGAAGTAGTGGTTTACGGATCGGATTTAAAAATAGAAGGACATTTCGCCATGGCTGAATTCTTGGAGCAAGGAATTCCTTATGAGAGTTTAGATTTGGATAAAGCCTTTATCACAGTGGGGATTTCTGATTTGAAGGGAGTAACGGATCAAGTCAAGATCAATGTAGATGGTGAGAGTTTTATGTGCAATCCAGGATTGTTGTCAACAGATGTTGTTAATTCAGGATTGCATATTCGTTATCCAATGGATACGGTTCCAGAGCAAATGGATTTCAATTTTGATCTGTCTCTCAATGGTAGCGAGAACATTATGTTTACGCCGATCGGAAAGGTGACACAGGTGAATTTAGTATCGAATTGGTCTGAGCCGAGCTTTGATGGCAACTTCTTACCAGAATCGCGGGTGGTCAATGACGATGGCTTTACGGCTAGCTGGAAAGTGCTCCATTTGAATAGAAATTATCCGCAAGGCTGGGTTGGTGATCAGCATTATGTAGATGATTCTAATTTTGGAGTGAACTTGAGGTTGCCAGTGGATGTTTATCAAAAGTCGATGAGGGTTGCGAAATATGCCATTCTATTCATCGTACTAACATATCTGGTCTTCTTCTTTGTAGAAATTCTGAATCAGATATTAATTCACCCAATTCAATATATTTTGGTTGGTATCGCGCTTGTATTGTTTTACGTTTTATTGTTAGCATTCAGTGAGCAAATTTATTTTGATCTGGCCTATATGATCTCCGCTGGAATGACTATTTCACTCATATTATTCTACTGTAGATCAATATTGAAATCGTGGGGATTAGCGATGATGACTGCCTCGATACTATTGATTTTGTACGGATTTATTTTCATCATTATTCAAATGCAAGATTGGGCATTGCTCTTCGGAAGTTTAGGCGTGTTCTTAATTCTTGCTGTAACGATGTACTTCTCTCGAAGAGTAGATTGGTTCGAATTGAAAGGAATGAAGACGGATCTTAAGACTGAAGAACTTCAAGAATAATTTTTTACCACAAAGGCACAAACCGCCTTTCAGGCTGTCACAATTGAAAAGCAAATTATTTGACACAAGCGAATCAACGATTCGTTTGTGCCATTTTTTTTCGTTGATTATTTAATAGAGTTCTTTTGTGCCTTTGAGTCTTTGTGGTCCATTAACTCACACCTTGCGAAACAACTCATCCAAAGACTTACGGACTTTAGGTGAGGCTTGAGTGGCGTCATCAGCATGTCGATATCCAATAGGGCAGACCAACACCGATGTTAAATTCTGTTCTTCTAGCTTTAAAATTTCATTGAACCTTTCTGAATTGAATCCTTCCATTGGAAGAGAGTCCACTTTTAGAGTTGCACAGGTATGTAGCAATTGTCCGAGCGCAATGTATACTTGTTTACTATTCCAAGCTGTCTGTTCTTCGGTAGACATTTTACCGACGGTACTTTTTAAGAAACCAGCAAAACCGTCCATAGACGCTAAGTCAATGGAGCGCGTGTTTGATGTCAATTGAATGTATTCATCAAGATGTTGCTCCGAAAGTTCTTTGAATGCACACAACACCAATAAATGAGAAGCATCCGTAATAGGTGTTTGTCCATAGGCTGCTTCTTTTAATTGTTCTCTAATTTCAGCAGACTCCACAAGAATAAACTTCATCGCTTGTATTCCGTACGATGTAGGCACCAATCTTAATGACTCTTGAATTATAGCCCAAGTCTCAGAAGAGATTTTTTTGTTTGGATCGAATTTTTTTGTGGCATAACGCCAATTTAGGTCGTCAATTATTGGGTGCATAAAAATCAATTGAAATACAAAGATGAGAACTTAATCACAATACTCCTAAACTGTCTAATATTTGAGGAGAAACAGTAGGAGGGAAGAGACCTTGATCCATTTGAGTGACAATGTACTCGACAGCTTTTGTTGCTTTTTCTTCTGAACTGAATCCATTTATCCCTGGTACTGAAGGAATGTGTTCTTGGTTAATGAGCATTGTATTTCCTTCGAAGATTTGATATCCCCATCCGTTGGCTCCTTCAATTGTTTCAAATCGATAGGGAGATGAGTATAGCTCAGGCGCATGATTTTCGAAAACATTATAAATAACAGCTGAATCGTTCTCAATTACATTTTCAGTAGAAACATCCACAACTTCATCTACGATCGATGATTGAACTTCAGGTAATTCTTCTGGTTCACTTCCACAAGCGGACAAAAATAGCGCTCCGATTATCAGGTATTTATTCATCTATAAAAAGAGTACTTTTCCTTGGTATACACCACCGTGCATTTCATGTTCTAAACGAATCATGTAACTACCTGTGGGCAATACTCCACGATCTATAAAAAAGCTGTTGTTGGTCTGTTGAATCTGAATAGCATCCGTTAATTCCTTTCCATCAATGGAATAGAGATGAACAGATAGCTCAGCAGTCTCAACATTGATTGTTACTCCTTCATTTGCTGGATTAGGGTATACATTTGCATCTGCATACTTTTCCAATTCATCGGTTGAAAGTAAAGCTCGATATGCATACATGTCATCCATGAAGTCACCGTTGTACCCAGAACCAACAAAGGCTACATCTCCCAAAACAAAGGAAATTGCATTTGATCTTCCAGGGCCTGAGAAATCAGAACGTTGCACCCAGGCGTTGCTGAAATAGTTGTACTCCCAGACGTCATTTGTGAATTGGAAAGTATTGTCTTCTCCAGTCGCTATAAATGCTTGAGGGAACATACCAAATCCAACCGCTCCTTTACGAGGCGTTCCAGGGAAATCAGCAAGTTGAATCCATTGATCCGTTGCAGCTGTATATTCCCAAAAATCATTTAATAGTATTCCGTCATCACCTGTTCCTACGTAGGCTTGTCCACCCATTGAGAATCCTACAGCTTCTTTTCGAGCGGTTCCTCCAAAGTCATTCAATTGGGTCCATGTGTTTATTGTTGGATCGTACTTGTAAAAGTCTTTTGTAAATCCGTTTTGATCAATTCCAGTACCCACATATGCGAACCCATCAATTGCGAAAGCTACAGCTTGTCGTCTAGCTGTTCCCATAAAATTTGCTTTCTGCGACCAAGCATCAGTTACTGGATCAAATTCCCAAAGATCTTTAAAGAACCCATTGGAAAGTCCTTGTCCTAAACATACATATCCTTTTTCGTCAATTGAAAATGCACTTGCCGAGCCTCTATTTAATCCGTTTCCGTTTGCTCCTCCGATAGATTCTTCATCGTCCCAATCATTTTCTAAATAATTGTACGAATACATTTTACGCCGGAATCCACCTATGTCTAATCCGCCTATGGCATAACCTTCACCGCCTAGCACGAAACTAGTTGCAACGGATCGTGGTGCGCCATTTATGGAGTCAACTGGCAGCCACTGGTCTTGTCCGAATACGGAGCCAATGACTAATAAGAATATGCTAGTTAATAATGATTTCATATTAAAGTATAATGAGTTTTTCTTTTCCGATTATCTGACCATTCTCGTTTTTCCCAACAAGGAAGTAAATTCCTGAAGGAATGTCCAAAGTAGAAATTGCAGCAGCCATCTCCGTAGCAAGGACTGTTTTCCCATCTAAGGATTGGATTTCGATGAGGTTTATTTGATCACCTGAAGTTTGAACGTTTAAAATGTCTTGGGCTGGGTTTGGATAAATGATTATATCTGCCAGAGATTGCTCGTCCACGCTTACATATGCACTTGGCACATATTGCCAAAAGCTACTTTTCTTTCCAGAAGATCCTTTTCCGGTTCCAACGTATGCAAATTCATTGATGCTAAATGCAATACCACCTTTTCGCTTGCTACCATCAAAATCTGCTTTCACTGACCACGAATCATCCAGAGGATTGTACTCCCATAAGTCGTCCAAAAGTCCACCGTTTCCACCCATGCAAATGAAGCCTCTATTTCCAATTGAGAAAGCATGTGAAGCACCTCTTTCACTGGCTGGTAAATCTGATTTTTGCGTCCATTGATCAACCAAAGGTTTGTATTCCCAGATATCTGACCGATGCATGTCTTGATCTGTTCCCAATCCCACATACGCAGAATTGTTTACTACAAAACTACTGAGTTGATAACGCAATCCTCCTGGAAATGAAGATTTAGGGGTCCAGTTATCGGCAATTGGGTCGTACTCCCATAGTTGGTTAGAGTACCAATTGGGACCATGTTTCCCGCCGCACATATAACCTTTACCATCCACACTGAATCCAGTTCCATAATAAACGCCACCAGTTGGAGAAGCAGCAATAACTGTCCATGCATTTGTTGAAGGGTCGTACTCCCAGAAATCAGCCAGCGCAAAGCCCATCGAAGATTCTGCTGCACTCATTCCTGTTCCGACATAGCCTTTACTACCAATAGTGAATGCAATTGCATTTCTTCGTGCTGAACCTGGAATACTGGCAACCTGACTCCACACATTTAGTGATGGATCGTATTTCCATAAATCGTTGTGCACGTTTTCAAGTGTATCAATGCCAGTTCCAACATAACCAAAATTCCCAACCGAGAACCCAATTGCACGGGATCTCTTTAGTCCGCCAAAATCTGCTTTTTTGACCCAAAAATTTTCTGTTTGCGCTTCGATGGAAGTACACATCAAAAGAGCAATAATAAGTGTAAATATGTTTTTCATAAACTAGTTGAATATTAATTTGTTGCTGTAAAGAACTGTTCCGTTTTGCAGGATCGAATAAAAGTAAACTCCTGTGTTCAATGTTCCTCTGTCTAGCATGATTTCGTTAGTGGAAGTCATTTCTTTGCGTATCAATTTACCTGTAAGATCATAGATTTCAACTTCAAATTGAGTCAATTTTTCTACGACTATACGAGTGTAAGTTGATGCAGGGTTAGGGAAAACATTCACAGTTCCTATGTCGTTTAATTCGTTTACTGAAGATGCTAATGCATCAAATTGCCAGAAATCGTTGAAGTTTGTACCATTTGTTCCTGTCCCTAAGAAACATTTGTTACCTATTGAAAAACCAGATGCAAAACGCCTGCTTGTGCCTTCAAAATCAGGTAATTGTGTCCAAGTGTTTGCAAAAGGATCATACTCCCAAACTTCTGATTGTACTAAAGATAGAGAACCTCCGTATCCACTAACGATATATCCTTTTCCATTTTGCACGAAACTTACGGATCCACCTGTTGCTAAGCCAGGAAAGGGTGCTCTTTGTAACCATTGTTGTGTTGAGGCTTTGTATTGCCACAATGTATTTCCTGTTTTAACATATCCAAGTCCGTCAATTGAAAAACAGCTATTCCAGTATCCCAGTGTGAAGGGTCTGAAAGCTTCAACGCTCCAGATGTCCAAATCGGCGTCGTACGAATACATTACGTCTCCACCAGCATTCATGCAATATGCTTTGTTGTCGATAACAAAAGCCTGTGTATTGGAATGTGAAATAGAAGGACTTGACATTTGTATCCATTGGTTAAGCATCGGGTCGTATTTATAAAACTCGTTTCCGAAAATTTGTCCAGACCCAACGAAACCAGCAGTTTCCATTCCGAAAGAAATGACTCCATAATCACCGACTCCTCCGCCTGAAGGATAGTCAGATTTTTGGGTCCAAGAATTGGTTCCTGGATCATATTCCCACCAATCATTCAATATAACGTTTGGACCAGCACCATTGTAATGGCCTAACCCTAAATAACCTTTTGTACCAATAGAAATTGCTGTAGCACGGTGCCTACCATTGGCTCCGAAGTTTGCACGTTGCTCCCATTGGGAAGCAAACGATGTTGTTCCGATCAGAATAAAAGTATATAGGGCTATCGTCTTAATCATTAGTTAACAATTAGTCTTCCTGATTTCAAAGGTTTGTCTTGGTATGACACGCTATAGAGATAAGCCCCTTTTCTCATGTCGACGGTAGATAGTTGCAGTTCAGAATTGTTCAATTCCTCAGATATAACAACCTGTCCGCTAAGAGTGGTTATAGACAATTTAAGGTCGTGCAATTGTACATTTTCTAAGCCTTCGAATTTAAAAGTCACTACATCGGTAGTTGGATTAGGAAAAGCATTAATTGAAAGATTGTCCAAATTCTGTTCTAGTAAAGAAAGGAAAGGATCGTACAACCAAAAATCTTTAAAGTTGGTGCCATTTGTTCCAAGTCCAGCATATGCATAATTACCAAGAGTTACGCATGTAAGATATCTTCGGGCAGTCCCAGGGAAATCTTCTAATTGTACCCAAGTGTCAAGCGCGGGATCGTATTCCCACATATCACCAAAATTGTTTCCGCTTGAGAAATCATCTCCGGTTAAAATGTATCCTTTTCCAGAAAGTGCGAATCCAGAAGCCTCTTGTCGAGGTGTAGGACCAACCGCGGCCATCATTGCCCAAGAATTTGTCCCTGGATCAAATCTCCAAAAATCATTTGTAGCTCCAGAAACACTTCCTGTTCCGACATAACCGTACCCTCCAAGTTCAAACCCAACACCGGAAATTCTTCCTCCTGTTGGTATTGGAGCTACAGGTGTCCAACTGTCTAATCCTGGATTGTATTGGTAGAAATCTGAAGTATAACTTCCTGTTCCTAAATATCCCATTCCATCAATAGCAAATCCAACTCCTCCTCTTCTTCCAGAACCTGGAAAATTGGCTTTTTGTGCCCACGAGTTTGTTGCTGGGTCGTAACCATAAAATGTTTGCACTAACGCTGCACTAGGAATTCGACCTGTACCTACGTACCCGATGCCTCCTATAGTAAAACCTGCAGCATGATAGGTTGGTCCACCCATGTAATTCGCCTTTTGTGTCCAAGCATTTGTCGCAGGATTGTATTCCCACCAGTCATCAAATAATATATTTGGACCTCCACCATTGTAGTGCCCTAGACCAAAGTAAATACTGTTCCCTATTGCTAATGCCGTGGTTCTATGCCTTGCTTCACCTCCAAAATCTGACTTTTGAATCCAGCCATTTCCAAAAGAGGAAATGCTGATGGTTAAAAACAATACTATAGCTGATACTTTCATTATTCTTTAATTAGTTTTTTAATCACTTGGTGCTCTCCAGTTGTAAAGCGCACGAGATAGATTCCTGTATTGAGGTTCTCTACCGAAATAGTTTCATTTGGTTCAACTTCAGTTGTCAATACAACTGCTCCCTTCATATCTGTGATAATCACTGATCCGCTGGTCTCATTGTCCAGTTGAAAAATACTCGCCGTAGGATTTGGATAGATATTGATTCCCTCTAAAGTTACATCATTCAATCCTAAAGGTTGCTCGTTGATGCTAATTGTATAATCACCACTGGCCAATCCCCAACCTTCTACAATAACATATACAACTGGGTAATTCGCTGTTGAAAATGTAACTTCTGACTGAGGCGCACAAGTCGCTCCATCATCATTACCTGATATTACCGTTCCGTTTGGTTCTGCAATTGAAAGAAAAGTGTCGAAACTAGATCCACAAAGTGAAATGGTCATTAACGGGTTTAATGGATCTGTCGTAACTTGATAATAAACATCCGGAGATGAGTATACTTGATTTTGATTTGTATAGCAAACTGAAGTGGAGCTATTATCAACGTAAGGTAAACTTGCAACAACGATCGCGTCTGACATGACATCACCTTGATAAGCACTGCAATCAACTCCTTGCTCAATAGTTACATTGAAATCTATCGCAGCTCCCCAAGTGAATGTTGCACAAGGGTCAAGCGGAAGAACTCCACCTTCTTGTTGTATTACACGCATTGTTGTTGCTCCTAATGTTGCACCCATAGGAACTTGAAAGTTAAAGGAAGACAGAGTTGTAGGAGGCACTCCTGCCCACGTACCAATTGATTCTGATGCTTCGTATACAAAATTTTGATTGTAATCAATCCAAGCTTCACCTGCTCCTGCATAATTCCCGCCACAGGTTCCGAACTGCACGTCTAGTACAAAATTGTTCCCTAGTCCAAGTGTTACTGTTTCTGCTGTGTATGTCTCAAGTCCAATAACTCCTGGACATCCCGTGTATGAGATAGAAGAGCCACTAGTTCCTGAAATATTTAAAGCTTCAATGTTTGAGTCACCTTGTTGCGTTGGCCCTGCAGTGCATGCAGTAGGAGAACCTGTTCCATTTATAATTTCAACAACAAAATCAGTTACAGAACCCCAGGTAAAAGCTACGCAAGGATCTAAAGGAGCTGCTTGTCCTTCAGCTTGAACTACTCGCATTCTAGTTTGACCTGAAACGGCTCCAGCGGGAACTGATAACACATAATTCCCAGCAACCATTGGTGGTGTACCGGCCCATGTCAATATGGATTCTGAAGCTTCGAAAATATTGTTTTGATTAAAGTCAATCCAAACTTCAGCAACACTTCCATAATTCCCACCACAAGTTCCAAATTGCACAGTCATTACGTATGCCGCACCAGCATCCAATGTCGTTGTTTGAGATAGAAATTCTTCAACTCCTAGAACGCCAGGACATCCTGTATAATTAATACCGCCAGAAGTCCCCGTTAAAGATAATAATTCAAGGTTTGAATCGTTTATATTTGAAGGCCCTCCCGTTAAACAATACTGTCCAAAAACAGTTGCCGAAGAGCACAGAATAATTCCTAGTAAAATTTGTTTCATAAATGTTGTAGTAGTTTAACTTTACGATAATCTACGCAATATATAAAATTAACATGTATTAGAGACGTAAACGAGAGATGAAAAATTGCATAAAGCAGAAGGGAAGTAGTTTTCACAGTTCGTTGAAAACTTTGTGGAAATCAAATTCAACTTCCTGAGTTTAGGCTTTGAAATATTCTGATCTTTGTTATTCGCAAATCAAAAACTATACTGACATGGAGAAGGAACAACTTATCACTGAGCTAGAGACGCTGCAAGGGCAATTAACAGGAAACATGTTTCAAGACATGGATCTTAAAGATCAAATTCACAATCTAGAAATGAAAATTCATGGTGTAAAGCCGATGGACACACATATTGATTGTGTTGGGTGTGGATCGTAATTCGTATTTTTTGAATTGTGATTTGAGGGGCTATGAAGTCCCTTTTTTTTGTCTTGATTTTTCAAAATGAAAACCCAATACATATTCTTGTACAAGGCTCCGAATTGATTGGGTGAAGTCAATTGGCTTAGTGCAATACTAAAATTTGAGTCTTGGTAGCTACACTGATGTTTGAGAAAAAGGGGATGCCTACTCGGAAAGCAAGTCCGAATTACCAGAACAATTCAATTAAATTATTTGCGCCTGGTGCAACATAGAACGTGTCGATGCCTTGCTCTGTAATACCGTTACGTATAGCTTCCCAAACATAGACATGTCGACCAGCAAGCGAGTTGGTATTCCAAGTCAGATCTAAGCAACCGTTGAACATGTTACTCTCGACCCAAGGAAGACCATTTATTTGATTCTGAGAAAAGTATAAATGCTCATCAAAATTGAATGACTTAAATTTGAAGGTGTCATTTATATCAAAGCAGTTTTGATTAAGAAAATGAAGATCTATATCCATATATGGTAGTAAGCGTATGTTATAAATATTCTCAGAACTGTGATTAACATGGGCAAATGTTGTTGGGCCATTAACGATTTCGTAATCTCCAACTGGTACAATCATATTTGAATAATCAAAATAGATGTCGTATTGATAATCCAAGTCTTTCTTCGGGTAAAACTCCACTACAGATATTCCAGAGCCGTCTGTCGTACCACCTAACTCCCAACCAGTGGCGTTTATGTTACCCCCTATAAGTCCTTCACTTTTAGTTTCAACAATGTTCCAGCAGATTCCAGAAATTGGGGTTCCATCATACGCTATGATAGCATTAATGTTCACGTAGATTGGATCTTTTGCCTCTTTAGAACAAGCCATTAACAGTAAGAGCGTTATTCCAATTGTAATAGAGTGTTTCATGGATTGGTTTTATGTACGTTGATATCAGCAGTTGACTTTTACCAGAGCATTTCAATTAGGTTATTCACGCTTGGTGCAACGTAGAATGTGTCGGTATCTTGTTCTGTAATGCCATTACGAGTGGCTTCCCATTGAAATACATAGTATCCAGCATCCCTGTCTTGTGCAGTCCCAATAAAATTGACACATCCATTAAGGCTTGGTCCTTCTAGCCAAGGCCAATTGTCTATTTGATTCTGGCTTATGTTATTGTTTGCGCTTAGGTTGTATTTTTTATACTTGAACGTATCGTTCGAGTCGTGGCAGTTTATATTTTCAAAATTTATTTGAACAGGCATTATAGGTAAAACACGTATTTCAAAATTATTGGTGGAGCTATGGTTCACATGCGCAAGAGAAGTTGGACCATTGACGATATCGTAATTTCCAACAGGTACATTCATGTTTGAATAATCAAAATAGATCTCGTATTGATAGTCAAAGTCTTTCTTTGGGTAAAATTCAATTACAGAAATACCTGCATTGTCTGTCGTACCACCTAACTCCCAACCAGTGGGGTTTATGTCGCCCCCTATAAGTCCTTCACTTTTAGTTTCAACAATGTTCCAGCAGATTCCAGAAATGGGTACTCCATCGTGTGCCATCACAGCACTTATGTTCACGTAAATAGGATCTTTGGAATCTTTAGAGCAAGCAGTTAGTAGAAGAACTATTATACCAAGTGTAGTAGTAAGGTGTTTCATGCGCCGCTTTTCTTAATTCGAAGATAATCATTCGTTTTTGATGTTATTACTGAATTCCGCAACTTGGAAATCTTCACTTGTGAAAATCGCAACTATTTGTTTGCTAGGCCATTTTAATGAAGTTGATTATGCGACATACAATGGATGAAATAATATTTTACACATTGTTCTGAATAATGTAATGACGAGCCCTGCAGTCCTAGTGAAGCGTTTAAAGAAAAGTCTAATTGTCTTTTACTAAGTCAGCATAAATCTTCTTCATCGCATCACTTGTTACATAATCAGCCGGAAATTTCCCGTCCGAATCTATGTGTTGAACATTCGCTCCTTTTCCAATTAGATAGCTCACGAAACTTGTTTCATTGTTGATCGTGGCAATCGTTAAGGCTGTTTGATTTTTTCCAAGTAAGGTGTTTTCTAGGTCGTAATCAAATTTTTGTATGATAAGTTCCATCACAATTGGGTTTCCTTCTTCCGCTGAGAAGAGTGCTACTTGTTTGACCAAGCGATCTTGAATAATTAAACCGTCTACTTTTTTCAATAGTCCCACCAAATAGGCTTCGTTTTTCGTTGCGAGAGCAATTTTAATATCGCTCTCCATTTTGATTGATCTTTTGTATAGCGCATTTTTATCCGCAACCGTCATTGCTCCTTGCTCTTCAAGATACGTAATGACTTCTTGGTTTTCTTCTCTTTCGGCATATTCCATAATGTTGCGCTCGTTATACCCAATTGCGTTCACATCTGCTCCATGCTCAACTAAATATTTGATGTATTCGATGTTATCATCTTCAATGGCTTTCACCAATGGTGGTTCTTCGAAATAGCAATTCTGATTTACGTCGATTCCTTTTTCAATCAAAAATTGAATTAATTCTAGATTGTTCTCATAAATGGCCATGCATAAATAAGAATCGTTTCGTCGATCAACAGCGTTAATGTTACCACCATTATTAATCAAGAATTTTAGTAATTGGACATCATTCAATCGAGGGCGGAATCCTTCCGGATTATAGGAGTTAATATTTGCGCCTCGCTCTAAGAGTCCTTTTACCCTGTCAAGATCTTCGCGTTCAACGGCAAAATACATGAGTGATTTACCGTCTCTTGCACTCACAGTGTTGATGTCTGCTCCGAGTGTAGTGAACATATCGATTACTTCATGATCTCTATCGTAAGGTGAAATGACATGGTGAAAGGCGGTAAATCCATCAGCATCTTGAGGTGTGATGTCTGCTCCGTTTTCTATTAAATAACGAACAGCTTCGAAGTGTTTATTCTTGGATGCTGTAATTAATAAGGTAGTTCTATTCTTAGTGATGTGGGACAGGTTTGCCTCATTCGCAACAAGGTAGTTGAACATATCACTGCTGTTTCGAGAGGTATAGAAGATGGCAGTTTCGCCAGCGTTATTCTCAGTATTTATTTCAGCTCCTTGATCAACAAGGTAACGCGTTAATTCAAGGTTATTTGCTTTAATAGCTAGCATGAGGGGGGTCTCACCATCTGCGTTGCTTGCATTCACATCTAAACCATGTTCCTCAATACATAATCTCGCCAACTTCAGGTTCGATTGTTCGGCAGAAATATGCAACATTGTATTATCGTTTCCGCCTAGTATTTTTAGATCGGCGCCCTTAGTAATAAGGTAGTCAATGATTGGTCGATTTTCATGTATATAGGCTTGCTCCAGCATTGTCTCTATAGCATTGCTTCGATCTATCAGCGATTTTAAGATGTCGATTTGAGACAAGTCGAAGCACTCGTGTGCAGCTGATGACAGTGGCAAGCCATAATCAACAAAGAAGTGAACCATCTCCTTATTTCCATTCTTAACAGCGAATTCAATTGGCGTAACGTAGTAACTGGAGAACATTCCTTTTTTACGTTTTTGAGTCATTTCAACTTCAGATCCAGCTTCAACAAGAAGTCGCACCATTCTAAAATGGTTATTTTCTGCAGCGTAAATGACAGCGTCTTCAAATTTGAATTCATTTTCTATGAGATATTTGACCATCTCAACATTCCTGTTTTTAGCGGCAATGGCCATGCCCTCATCATCGTTTGCTCCGTAATCTATTAAAAGCTTTAACATATCGAGTTGATCACTTTCGATTGCCGTATGAACTGGTGTGTAACCCCAACGGTTAGCGTCGTTGACTTTAAGACCCTCAGAAATAAGTTGTTCTACCATTTCGACGCTTTCCGATAAAATGGCTTGCTGAAGTTTTATAAGGTCTTTGCGGTCATCTGGCTGTGCAATAGCAAAATTACCCACCAAGAGCATCAAAAAGATGCAACTCAAGATTCGAACATGTCGTATAGAATATTTTGCGGTCATTGGTATATTAAAATCAATCGTCAAATCTACGGAGTTTTTCATTGCATAAAAGCATACATGAGAATATTTGCTCCCATTTTTAATGCCTGCTCACGCTTGATTTCTGAATCATTGTGTACTTCTCTATTTTCCCAGCCATCACTTAAATCAGTTTCATAAGTATAAAGGCATACGAGTCTACCGTCAATTATTATACCGTAAGCTTGAGGTCGACCACCATCGTGTTCGTGAATTTTGGGAAGACCATTGAAATCATATTTTTGATGAAAGATAGGATGGTCGTAAGGCAATTCGACCAATTCATTATTCGGAAATACTTTTTTCAGCTCAACACGGATAAACTCATCCATTCCGTAATTATCATCGATGTGAAGAAATCCTCCTCCTTCAACATACGTTCTTAAGTTGTCAGCATCAGTAGCAGAAAACACAACGTTTCCGTGTCCAGTCATGTGAATAAAAGGATATCTGAACAAGTCAGGGCTTCCAACTTCCACATAAGGAACTTCTTTATCAATTGACATTTTAAGTTCTTGATTACAGAATTCGATGAGGTTTGGAACTGCTGTAGGGTTGGCGTAATAATCTCCGCCACCGTTGTATTTAAGCACAGCCAATTGATAACTGCTTTGAGCATTGGAACTTAGCGCTAGGAAGAATATGACAATTGCTATAAATAATTTCATCCTGTAATTAATTTGGCCTGCATGCAAGCATACAACGCTGCGGTTTCAGTTCTTAATCTATTCTCTCCTAAGGTAACTATTTTATAGCCATTTTTTGCAGCCAATTCAACCTCGGTCTCGGAAAAGTCACCTTCTGGACCTATTAGTATTGGACAATCATTGTTGCTAAATGAATTTGGAATACTCAATTTCTCTCCTTCGTAACAGTGCGCAATCAGTCCGTTTGGATGATTTTTAATAAACTCTTCTGTGGATGTAAGGTCGTTGAGTTTTGGTAGGTAAGTTCTGTGCGATTGTTTCATTGCAGAAATAGCCTTGCGCTCTAATCGATCTAATTTCAACTTGACGCGTTCAGAGTTATCACATTTCAAAAAAGTAATCTCTGTAACGCCAATTTCCGTCGCTTTTTCTACAAACCATTCAATGCGTTCCATCTGTTTTGTTGGACTTACAGCAATGTGAATTGAGCTTGATGGGGCAGGTGACTGTCGTTGTTCAGTTATTTCAATCGTGCATCTTTTAGCGTGAGCATCTGTAATTGAACAAATGAATTCATATCCTTTTCCGTTAAGCAGAACTAACTTATCTCCAGCGTTCATGCGTAAAACACGAACGATGTGTTTAGATTCCTCTTCACTCAAAATATGTGAGTTAGCGTTTGCAGCGATATTTGGATCGTAGAAAAGACGCATTAGTGCATTAATCGATATACAAGTTCCTTCATTAATTGACCATGCGTGAAAGAAGAGTTGTTGACTCCCTTAGACTTCAAGTCATACTCGTGCAGAATAGCAATATTTGCCGCTATTTTTTTTGGACTATACAGTTTTGTTGAACCCATCAATTGACCAGCAACGAATGGTGGAACCTTAACGGCAGCTGCAACAGCTTCCCTTGATTTATTCTGAAGAAAGTGAATTTTCATCAGCTTTGAGAAATGATTGAAAAGATTTGAAACTACCATAATTATTGAAGTAGCTTTTGGATTGTGGTCGAAATAATCTACTATTTTATTGGCTTTCGTAATGTCGCCAATACTAATAGCATTGATCAATTCGAATACATTGTAGTCCTTTGAAATGCCAATATTTTCTTCTATGTGAATTTCATTGATCGTTGTTCCAGCTTCAACCAGAATCTGTAATTTTTCTAACTCATTGACAATCTTACTCAAATCATTCCCCAAGAACTCAGCAAGAAGCATTGAGGCTTTCGGTGTAATTGAGTAGTTTGATGATGCCACGTATGTGTTAATCCACTCCGCTAATTTGTATTCTGGAACTTTGTCTGACTTAAAGACGATTCCGTTTTTGGCAGCTGATTTTATTGATTTCTTTCGTGTATCGTATTTCTTGTACTTGTAGTTGACAACAAAAATTGTCTGATCAGAAGGAGATTCAAAGTAAGGAGCTAGATCGTCCAAACCTTTAAAGTCTTGTGCTTCTTTTAAGACAACTAATCGACGTTCTGACATCATAGGATATCCTTTCGCTTCTGAGATTATACTCAAGGCGTCGGAATCCTTTCCATACAAGATTGTTTGATTGAAATCACGTTCATGATCTTCCAATGCATGTTTCACGATGGCATTCGTAATAACATCAATAAAGAACGCTTCTTCACCGTGTAGGAAATAAATTTTTTCGAATTTACCCGCCTCAATATCTCGTATGATGAGTTTGTGATCCATTAATTATGTTCCGACCAAATTTGCACCAATTCAACAAGAGTTGCCGTTCCGTTTTCCATGTCTTGCACACTAACGTATTCATGACGTGAGTGGATTGCCATTTCACCTGTAAAGATGTTTGGACAAGGTAAGCCCATGAAAGAAAGTCGTGAACCGTCAGTTCCTCCACGGATAATTGTAGGCTTAGCTTTAACTCCTGCCTTCTCCATTGCATCGATGGCGTAGTCCGTTACAAAAGGAACATCTTTGATGATTTCCTTCATATTACGGTATTGCTCTTTCACTTCGAACGTGTATTCCAAGGTTGGATAATTTGCTAAAGTAGCCTTAAGAAGATCTTCGAGTCGTGTTTCGTATTCTTCCAATTTTGCTGTGATGTGGTCACGGATGATGAAAGAAACATTCGCTTGTTCCATACCTCCGCCTATTGTATGCGCATGAACGAAGCCCTCTCTTCCAGAGGTAGCCTCCGGACACCAATTGTCATGCGGTAATGTTGCCACAAATTCTGAAACAACACGGAGTGCATTGACCATTTTACCTTTTGCATAACCTGGGTGAGCACTTATTCCATTTACAGTTATCGCAACACCGTCAGCTGAGAAACTTTCATCTTCAAGGGACCCAACAACTCCACCATCCAAGGTGTAGCCATAGTCGGCGTTGAGCTTATCCATATCTAAGTGATCTACTCCGCGACCAACTTCTTCGTCTGGTGTAAATAAAATACGGATAGAAGGATGTTTAATTTCAGGATTGTTCATCAAGTGATGAGCCAAGTCCATGATTATCGCAATTCCAGCTTTATCGTCAGCACCAAGTAAAGTTAGTCCACTTGCTGTGATTAAATCATCGCCAATTTTTTCTGTTAAATATGGATGCTTGTCTGTTGTAATGATCTGCGTTGTATCGTCTGGAAGTGTAATAGGATTGCCGTCATAGTTGCGATGCACAATTGGCTTCACATTTTTTCCTGTAACGTCCGGAGCAGTATCCATGTGTGCACAAAAGCAAATTGTAGGAAGGGATTCATTTCCTGTGTTATTTGCTATTGTTCCAAAAACATAGCCCCATTCGTCCATTTCCGCGTCCTGAATTCCCAGTTCTAATAATTCCTGAACAAGAACCTTACCCAAGTCCTTTTGGATCATGGATGATGGAAAAGAAGTTGAGTTCGGGTCAGCAGTTGTATCAATTTTCGCATACTTGATAAAACGACTTTCTACGGTGGATGTATAATTATTCATTCGATATTGTTTGGACTCAAAAGTACACATTTCAATTAAAAAAATGCTGCCCCTTTTCTATGAAATTCGGGCTGTAATTTCACGCAATGTTATGTGTGAAATTTGCATATGCGCATCAGTAGGATTCCTATATTGAATGAATTGGTTTTTGTCGTCTACAATTAATTAGATATCTTTAAAACGAACTTTTAGATCAATAAGCCTTTTGAACCTTCTTATTGATTCTGCTGAAACATTTATACTATGAAAAAAATCTACTTATCAATTTTAGCTGTAGCGTTAACTTTAGGCGTGTCTGCACAGAATTTTAGTTACCCTGTGGGACAAAATATTGTTGCCGATGTACAGAACTTAAATTATGAAGGATATCAAATTGATATCAATACACCTTCTTTTGAAGCAATTCATTATGAATGGGAAATGGTGTCAAATACATTTCTTGCTGATTGGAGCTATTCATTGTGTGATTATGGATCATGTGCAGTTGGAGTTCCACAAAGTGGATCAATGACACCAATTACTTTAGCCGAAGCTCAAAGTGGAGTGATAGGTTGGTTTAAAATGAATTTAACTGTTGCACAGTATATTGGATCTGGAAAAGTCGAATTGTATGTATACGATGCTGCCGATTATAACAGAGGTGATGTTGTGTCATGGGATATCACTTGGGATGGATCTCAATTGACGATCAATGAAACTGAAATCAATACGGTATCATTTTTTCCAAATCCAGCAACGGATCAAATTAGCGTAAATGCTGAGGGAGATTTTACTGGAGTGATTTATAATTCACTCGGAGCTACTGTTACTCAATTCAATGGATCATCAACACAGACGGTAGATGTTTCTCACTTGAATTCAGGGATTTACTACATGACTGTGAATACTGTTGTAGGAGTATCTAAACAAAAGCTAATTATCGAATAATAGAATATTTAAGCATAAAAAAAGCCCTGTTCAATTTGAACAGGGCTTTTTTATTATCTCTTAATTTTTTAAAAAACCTCAGCTGCTGAAAAGTGAAAATCACTTTCAATTTGAGCGTTTTCATCTGAATCAGATCCGTGAACAGCGTTACGTCCTTTTGACTCCGCATATTTCTTACGGATAGTTCCTTCTTCTGCTTCGGCAGGATCAGTGGCTCCAATCATTGCTCTAAAATCAGCAACAGCATTATCTTTTTCCAAGACAGCTGCAATGATAGGACC
Organism: Crocinitomicaceae bacterium; assembly: GCA_033791225.1. Lineage (GTDB taxonomy): Bacteria > Bacteroidota > Bacteroidia > Flavobacteriales_D > Crocinitomicaceae > UBA4466. The sequence continues at coordinate 56,234 of JASJHD010000003.1, read as the reverse complement.
CGAAGTCATGTACTCAACTAATTCTCCATAGAATGGACGTTCAGCGTGTACTTCATAAAATTCCTTTGCTTGTTCTTCAGACAAACGTGTGTACTTCATCGCTTTAATTGCGAATCCAGCATCTGTAATCATTTGAAGGATGTTTCCTATGTTACCGCTCTCTACAGAGTCAGGCTTCAACATTGTAAAAGTTCTATTAGTTGCCATTCTTTAATTTTTTGACTTAAATTTTGCCGCAAAGTTAGCCTTTTCATCCAATCTAGTTCAAATTCACCATGAAGTAATTGTTATTAAATAAATAGTTAGATTTGTCTAACATTTTTAATATGACACGTTAAATGGAAGCTTCAGTGGTTGAAACTTTAGGATGGTACGATGAAATGGTGAATTATTTAGGCTCCATTCCACCTGTCCTTGCAGCTTTATATGCGACCATTTTCACATGGTTGTTAACAGCTGCAGGAGCTGGACTCGTGTTCTTTTTTAAAACAATGCACCGTGGTGTATTGGACGCCATGCTTGGTTTTACAGGAGGTGTTATGGTCGCAGCGAGCTTCTGGTCACTTCTAAATCCTTCTATTGAAATGTCTGAAAGCATGTATCCAAGTATGCCTTGGATGCCGGCAGCTGTTGGATTCTTATTCGGCGCACTATTTCTATTTGGACTGGATAAGATTATGCCTCACCTCCACATCAACTTTAAAGAAGATGAAAAGGAAGGGGTAAAGACGCAATGGCATAGAACGACACTTCTCGTCTTAGCAATTACCTTACACAATATTCCTGAAGGTCTTGCAGTCGGAGTATTATTTGGTGCAGCTAGTTTAGGAATGGATGGCGCGACCATCGGAGGTGCAGTCGCCTTGGCGATTGGAATCGGAATTCAGAATTTCCCTGAAGGTTTCGCGGTTGCAATGCCATTGAGAAGACAAGGGGTGAGCCGTAGAAAGAGTTTTATGTATGGACAGCTTTCAGCAATCGTAGAGCCTATTTTCGGAGTGCTTGGTGCCATGGCGGTAATTTATATGCAACCAATCTTACCTTTTGCTTTGGCGTTTGCAGCTGGAGCGATGATTTATGTTGTTGTAGAGGAAGTGATTCCAGAAACACAGCGTGATAAATATACGGATGTAGCTGTTCTAGGATTTATCGGTGGATTCTTAATAATGATGATTCTAGATGTAGCCTTGGGTGAATCACCGGTTCAATAGAATAGGCGGAAACCTCTATACTAAACGATTAAGTAAATTTTTAACAATTTTTTAATAGTTTATGCATTGCCATTGTGTTAATTCCTAATATATTTGTACCTCTTAACAGTGGGGGTAGTTTACCACTGTTTGAGTTTTATAGTTTTAGCATGGTTTAGCTAAAAGAGGAACAAGTTTTACGAAAATTTGTTCCTCTTTTTGATTTTAGACATTTCCTCGTACATTTAAGGGTACTTTAAAACAATTCTATGAGATCCTTAATTTCTACCATTGCTCTCTTTTTTATTCTAACATTTAATGCCAATAGTCAAACGCAGGGAATTGCGTACACTGCCGTAGGTAAGGGAGTAGCAACAACATTTGTTACGGATTATCACTGTTTAGGAATCAATACTTCAATGCTCGGTTGGGGCACAGGATATGAAAAGAAGAAGTTCACAATCGGAATGACAGAATTTAGCTTGGGAATTTATTCAGATCAATTGAATACAACAAAGCTTAAATCTCTTTACAAGGCCATTCGAAATGATGTAACGGGGCAAGAACAAGATCCAGCAACTTGGGACCAACAAGCACAATATGCTGCGGAGTTTCTAGAGTCAGGTGTAATGCTTGATGCTCATTACAATTGGTTTGGAGTCTCTTTTCAATCGAAAAAACTAGGAGGAATTGCTTTTAACGTTCAAGAGCACTACAACTGGTATTCACAATTAGGGCAAAATACGACCGATGTTATTTTTAGAGGGAAATTCTCGGATTATTTTGATCAGCTTACGGTTGTTTTTGGAACAGATACAACGATGGTGGCAAACGATGGTTCATTATCCGAGGATTCTATGTCTCATGTAGTATCAGGAACAATCTCGGCGCCCTTGCAGTTAAGTAAGTTAACGGAAGGAACCGAAATCCGATTTTCATGGAATCGGTACTATAATTTAGGATACGGACGAAAGTTGTTCGGTGATTCAACTTTTGCCTTATTTGCGGGTATTGGGGGTCGCTTTATTCAGTCAACTGCTATGTTTAACTTTAGTTCTGATGGTGACGAAATTAGAATGTACTCATCAGTTTCTCCAAGCTTCGACATAGATTATGGTGCTATTGCAAATTTAAATCCTTCTGATTTTACAAGTACTAGTTCTATCCCTGCATCGGTTGGCAATGGATACGGTTTAGATTTTTCCGTAAGTGCACGTTTGTTCAATAAATTGAAAATAGGACTGTCTGTAAACAACATTGGTTCTGTTACCTATAAACGAAACGTATACAGTATCAGTGACACCCTAATTACTGAGATTAGATTAGACGGAATGGAGAATAGTAATATTACCAATACATTGGATCAATTTCTTGAAGACGGAGGGCTATTGAACCTTGTGGGACAAGAATCTGTGACAATAAAGAACGCTGCAAACATTCGATTGGGTGCTAGCTTTAAAATTGGTAAAAGAGTGGAGATAGGTGTAGATTTTGTAGCGCCATTTAATAGAGATTCACCTGGTGGAATTAATAATGTAGTGTACTCTATCGGTGGTGAAATTAGACCTTTGAAATGGTTACAATTGAGTTTGGGCTATTACGGTGGAGGAATTTACAAGCACAATATTCCTGTTGGAATTAATTTCGTTATTGCGAATGGAACCTATGAGTTCGGGATTGCTTCTAGAGATGCCCTCTCATTCTTCATGAAAGGATCTAATAGCGTTTCTACAGCACTTGGAGTGATGCGTTTCCGTTTCTAAAATTTCTTAAGAATAGCTTTGAATTCTGCGAGCATCATAGCGGTTGCTCCCCAGACTACATGACCATTAATGTCGAAGTATGGAACATTCTTTCGTACAAATCCCTGCTGTAATTTAATGTCAGTGGTCTTAAGAATGGAATCATCCAAAAGTTGGAAGATGTTAAAATGGATAATGGATTCGACTTCATATGTATCTGGTGACAAATCTGGTGTTTCATCCAAAGTTAGAACGTAAGGTTGTACCAGAAACTTGCTCACAGGAATATACACTTCACTTAAAGTTCCAATAGCTGTTCCAATTCCAAGTGGGAGGTTTACTTCTTCAAAGCATTCTCTTCTGGCAGTGTACTCCAAATTATTATCGTCAGGGTCCATCTTCCCGCCTGGAAAACTAACTTGATTGCCATGCACCCCTTTGTAGTCTGGCCGTTGTATCAGTACAGAATTCATCGTCTCACCAGTAGGGTAGAGTAGAATACCTACAGCAGATTTTCTATATTCAGGATTCGATTGTAATGCACTACTTGTAAATGGCCGATTGATAGGCATTAATGTTGAATGCGCTTCTTCGCCTGGCAATCCTGAGCTTGTTGCAGCAACAAACTGTTCACGAAATAGAGCAGAATTCATTAGAGTTCTACAGAAGAGAGGATGTCGATAAAATCATCGTACAGATATCCCATGTTGTCTTGTTTCCCAATTAATTGGAAGACATAAAACTTTTCATTGGCTTCAATGGTAGCGGTAAAATAGGATGAGTAAGGATCATATTCGTAAGTATTTCCATTCACTACTTGCACATAGCCATTAAATCCAACAGATGCGGGCAGAGGTTTTTTAATGGAAAGCGTAAATTCTGTCAATGATTCCTGACGTTTGATAATGTAATTGTCATGCACTGCGTCTAATTTCCCAATTTCTTCCTCAAAAGTGTATTGGATCAATTCGGCGTCATGATCTGTGAAGGACTCCACACTAAAATTCACATCAATATCATAAATAACGTAGGTATCGTTCTCGCTCGATAATACATAGTCATCATCGTAATCATATTCGAACATATCCCAAAGCATGTAATTGATTCCATCAAAGAATTGTCGTTCAGGATCTGGAAAATCCATTTTATTATCTTCCAACAGTTTTTGAGGTGAATCGTACGTAGGTTGTCGGCAACCAATAAGGATAAATGCGATTCCAATAAGCGGTATGAGAGAATTCATCTTCACTTTCACGAATATAGTGTTTGTTCTTGAAAATGAGAATCAAAAATCCACTATCTTTAACGCATCAGAAAAATTGAAAGAAGTGATATTAGCGATTGATTGGAGTGTTGATTCGGAATTAATAGACGGTTGGAAAACCCCGAATTTGTATGGATTACTGTTCGTGACAGGTTTGATAATCGGATATTTTGTCGTTCGTAAGATGTTCCGGAGAGAACAAATCAAAGAAGAGATCTTGGATAAACTGGTTTTATACATGGTACTCGCCACAATCATTGGAGCACGATTAGGGCATGTATTGTTTTATGGCCCTTATTTCGATGAAATTGATGCAATGGGCATCACAATAGAAGAAGGTTATTTCTCACACCCTTTGAGTATATTAAAAGTATGGGAAGGAGGGTTGGCGAGTCATGGCGGAGCTTTTGCAATTTTAATTACACTCTATTTTTTCTCGAAAAAGATTTCAAAACGACCAATGATGTGGATTTTGGACAGAATAGTAGCACCCATAGCCATAGCTGCTTGTTTCATTCGTCTAGGGAATTTAGTAAATCATGAAATTGTAGGTGATGTATCTAGTGTGCCTTGGGCTTTCAGTTTCAAGTATTATTACAATGATCTGATACATCAATATGATCCAACTCCGCGTCATCCTTCTCAATTGTATGAATCTATTTCCTACATGGTCCTTTTCCTCACACTCATGTTTATGTACTGGAAGAAAAATGCATGGAAGAAACCAGGCGTCATGTTTGGAACCTTTTTGATCCTTCTATTTGGAGCCCGATTCTTCATAGAATTTTCAAAGATTCCTCAAGTGGGAGATCGTGCTGATTGGCTATTGAATACTGGGCAACTATTAAGTATTCCATTTGTTATTGCAGGGATTTACATCCTGTTAACTTCGCTGAAAAAGCCACCCGTTGAATTAACTGTTCCAGAAAGTGAAGAATAATTGAAGTTCACATTCTTTAATTCTGTATATTTAATGGTTAATTAAAATTCTGGAAATATTATGATGGAATGGTATAATGGCTTAGAGCTATTTGAAAAAATTTACTGGATGATCGCCATACCGGCTTCATTGATCTTCTTAGTGGTTCTTGTGACCACATTTGTTGGAGGAGATACAGACGGTGCTGATGCAGACATGGACGCTGATGGCGACATGGACGGAGCAGGATTTCAATTCTTCACATTTAAAAATCTTGTTGGATTCTTTACCATTTTTTCATGGTCCGGATTAGCATGTATTAACTCTGGTTATTCCAGCGCTGTCGTATTAACGGTTTCAATCGGTTCAGGACTTGTGATGATGATGGCTATGTCGTCTTTGTTTTATTTCATGACACGTTTGGTAGAAGACGGGACAATGAGGATAGAAAATGCCATTGGAAGAACAGGCGAAGTTTATTTGCCGATAAAAGCAAACAATAGTGGGTTTGGAAAGGTTCAAATCAACATACAAGGATCTATTCACGAGATTCGTTCGGTAACCAACGATGGGGAAGACCTCGTTGTGGGAACCGTTGTGAAAGTCGTGGAAGTAATAGACAATCATATTTTAGTAGTAACAAACAAATTAAGTTAACATGGAAAACATGGAAGGCGTACCGTTTGGTCTGGTCGCAATAGTCGCGGCGATTCTCTTATTGGTCATTATATTCTTTACGATGCTCAAGCGCTACAAGCGCTGTCCATCAGATCAAATTTTGGTAGTATATGGTAAAGTTGGAGAAGGTGCCGACGGTTACCGATCTGCTAAGTGTATCCATGGTGGTGCCGCCTTCGTTTGGCCTGTTATTCAGGACTACGCATTTTTGGAATTGAAACCAATTTCCATTGAAGTGAAATTGACGAATGCATTATCAAAGCAAAATATCCGTGTGGATGTTCCTTCGAGCTTTACGGTGGGTATCTCTACAGAATCTGGTGTAATGAGCAACGCAGCAGAGCGTTTGTTAGGATTGACTAAGATACAAACACATGATTTGGCAAAGGATATCATCTTTGGTCAGTTGCGTTTAGTCGTTGCTACAATGGATATTGAGGAGATTAACTCGAACAGGGATAAGTTCTTGATGAATGTTTCTTCGAATGTTGAGGCAGAGCTGAACAAGATTGGTTTGAAACTAATCAACGTAAACGTTACTGATATCAAGGATGAGTCTGGATATATCGAGGCGCTTGGTAAGGAAGCAGCGGCTAAGGCAATTAACGATGCGCGTCAAAGTGTGGCTGAGAAGAACAGAGATGGTTCGATTGGTGAGGCAAATGCCAACCAAGATGAACGTACACAAGTAGCTTCTGCGACAGCTCAAGCAAAAATTGGTGAGGCAGTAGCGTCACAAAAAGAGCGAATTCAAACGGCAGACGCTGTTGCACTTGCAATGGTTGGTGAGGCTGAAGCGAAGAAATTGGAAAGAATTAAAGTCTCTGAAGCAAATGCAATTGCAGTTGAAGGAGAGAACGGAGCAAAGATCCAGGTAGCTAATTCGGATGCAATACGTAGAGAAGCGGAAGCAGAAGCAAACCGTGTTGCAATAGCAGCGGAACGCGTGAAGGAAGCGAAAGCGCTTGAGGAATCATATACAGCACAAAAAGAAGCAGAAATAGGTCGTGCAAAACGTGATGAAGCTTCTCAAACGGCAAACATTATTGTCCCAGCAAATATCGATAAGCAAAAAGTGGAAATTGATGCGGAAGCTGAAGCAGAGCAGACGCGTAGAATTGCAAAAGGTGAAGCGGATGCAATTTTCATGAAGATGGATGCAGAAGCACGTGGTACATTTGAAATCTTGAGCAAGCAAGCGGAAGGATTTAAGATGTTGGTGAAAGCAGCAGGAGATAATTCTGAAGATGCTGTGAAGATCATGATCGCTGATAAATTACCAGAATTGGTTAAACTTCAATCTGAAGCAATTAAAAATATCAAGATTGATAAGGTTACAGTTTGGGATAGCGGAAAGAGCGAATCTGGAAAAGGTTCAACGGCTGATTTCATTTCTGGATTGTATAGCTCAGTTCCACCACTTCAAGAAATGTTTAACATGGCAGGAATGAACCTTCCTGAGTATTTAAAAGGGAAAGATGGTGCTACAACAGTTATGCGCAAACCAGAAGAGACTGTTGAAGATGCAACCGAAGTAAATGATAATGATTTAACTGATAATGATTCAACTGAGGAAGATTCAGGAGAAGTATAATCAATAGTTAAGATAAAGTAAAAAACCCGTTTCAGTAATGAGACGGGTTTTTTGTTGAGTATACTTTTTTATTTGTTGGATGTACGCTTCGAGAGCCTCAACGTGCAGGGTGATCGAGCGCAGCCGAGATCACTCCTCAATCAATTCAAAAGAACTAGCATAAAAAACACCTCGTTTAATCCGTCCTGTTACTTTTGCCTGACGAACTGCGCTACACAATCCGTTTGATGCATGCGCATCGCCATGCTCATGAATTGCCGAACCTTCAACAAAGTAAAACTTGTCGTCAATCTTTACGGCTAGATCACAACTCTCGCCGGTCATATCAAATTGACATTCACCACACGCTGCATCAACGACACGTGTAAATTCTCCATTGTTGCTTTGTGCATTCGCACATGATGCTAAGGCAATAAGTCCAATTATTAGTGCTCCTAAATTCTTCATATTATTTATTTTTAATTGATTCCCAAGTGGTAAACATTGCTTCCTGCTCAGGTCTATTATCTTCTATTTCTCTTAGAGGTTCACATTCAGTAAGTCCATTCTGACATTCTTTTGGAAGCGCTTGATACAATGCAGTTCCTTTTGTTTTCCAAGCAATCATTTCGTCAGAAACTTCCTTTACAATTTTCGCTGGATTCCCAACAACAAGGCTTCTTCTTGGTATTTCCATTTTTGCTGGAACAAAGGTCAGCGCACCAACGATACATTCATCTTCCATTACAACATCATCCATGATTACACTATTCATGCCAATGAGGCAATTTTTGCCAATCGTTCCGCCGTGAATAATTGCTCCGTGTCCAACGTGAGCACCTTCTTTCAATGTGACTGTTGTTCCTGGGAACATATGTATAGTACAATTTTCCTGTACATTACATCCATCCTCGATAATAATCTGTCCCCAGTCTCCACGGATAGCAGCTCCCGGTCCGACATACACATTCTCTCCAATAATCACATTTCCAGTAACCGACGCTTTTGGATGGATAAAACTTGAAGCTTTAACCACTGGAATGAACCCGTTAAATGAATAAACAGACATATTTGACAGAATTGATGTGATGCAAAAGTAATAAAGTAGAATCGAAATCGTCTTATAGAATGATAAGTTAAACAACCATGGAATTAATTTTCGTCTATAATGCACATACTGATCCGGTGAGCGCAACCGTAGATTATCTGCACAAAGTGTTCAGTCCGAAAACCTACAAGTGTGAGCTCTGCGCTTTGACGCATCATAACCTTGGGCAACGATCTGCTTGGACTCAATTCAAAAAGGAATCTGGTGCGGAGATGCAATTTATGTACATCAAGGGATTCGAAAAAAAGTTCGGAGGGAATTATACATATCCAGTAGTGCTGGAGATCAAATCGGATGGGCTTCATCAAGCCCTCAATAAAAATGAACTGGCAGACTTAAACAATGTGGAAGGTTTAATTGTTGCAATAAAAAACTACATTCACAATAACGAATCTTAATTTAAATTCGTCCTAAGGATATGAGCTATTGTGTTTATTGTGAATCTGAGAAAGCAAAAGAGGTACATAAGGTGTACCATGATCAACATTATGGCTTTCCGATTGCAGATGATGATCAATTATTTGGCCGACTAATTTTGGAAATTAACCAAGCTGGACTATCGTGGGAAACAATTCTGAATAAAGAACAGAATTTTGTGGAGGCCTATGCCAATTTCAATATTGAGAAAGTTGCAGCCTTCACAGAGAATGATCGTGAAATATTATTGAGTAATGCAGGAATAATTCGCAATAAATTAAAGGTCAATGCAGCTATTCACAATGCCCAACAAATTTTGGAAATCAAACAAGAATTTGGTAGCTTTAAGAATTGGCTTGACGTTAATCACCCACTTTCTAAAGATGAATGGACGAAATTGTTCAAAAGAACGTTTAAGTTTGTAGGCGGTGAAATCGTGAATGAGTTTTTGATGAGTACAGGATATCTTCCTGGAGCGCATGATAAAAGTTGTCCGATTTTTGATAGTATCGCCAAGTTGAACCCTAAATGGATGGAAGTATGAAAAAATTGATCACATTATTGGCAATAGTCTTAGCATTTGGTGCTAACGCGCAGGTGAGTATCAATGCCGGAACAAGTATGCTTGTTGGGTTTAATAGTCCAGGACCTTGGGGAGGAGTGCACTTAGGGCTTGAAATCCCTAGAAGTGACGCAGTAGCTCTATTTGGAAAATTGACACACTTTGTAAATCGAAGAGATCCTGTGTATGAAGATATTATTGAAATAACAGTTCCTGGACAAGGGTATCCTGATCTTCAAACTGTTCGCAAAACTCCGTGGATGAACATTACTGTCTTGGAAGGTGGGACCCGATATTATTTAGGTAATGGGTTTGATTACGGATTCGCCGCATATGGAGGAAGCAGCGTGAAGCTTGTTTTTAGTTCCGCGAAGGTCCGGTATGAAGATCTGGATGGTGTAAGATTGGAATCATTGGAAGGACAAGAGAATGGAACAATCTTCAGCCTTGGCTTTGGCATAGGTGGAGGGGTGAAGTATTCAACAGGAAGATTTGGCACATTTTATCTAGATGCTGGGGTTTCTTACATGATCTTTAATCAAGCAAGTCAGAACAATGTTAGCGCAAGAATGTTTAACCCATTGTTGTTTGATTTCAGCTTAGGTTGGAGAAAAGACCTTAGAGCGAAAGAATAAGGAGCCTTTGCCCCAATCAACTAAATCAGCATTTATTTCTTGAAGTGAATTGTAACGCTCATTCATTGCGCTCAATAAAGCCATACGCACATCATCTTGGTCCATTCTATTGGGCGGAATTTTAAACTGATGCTTCGCGCACATTTTGGAAAGCACCTTGAACAATTTCTTGGGAATCTCACTATTCTCGGGCAACGGATGAGTTAACTGCAAATTTGTAAAGATACTTGGGTTAGGATGGGTTAATGGTAATTTTCCAGCATACAATCGCCAAATAAGTACTCCCAGCGCAAATATGTCACTACGCTGATCTACTAAATCCAAATGGTTCAAAATTAGTTCAGGTGCAGCATAACCGAGAGGGAAAAGAGTTGTGCGTTCATCAATGTCATCTAGATGAAGTGAAAGTCCAAAGTCGATGAGGTGGACAGAAATATCATCATCGCCTGTTTGAATAAGGATGTTGGATGGTTTGATATCCGCATGGACAATATTCTCATTGACAAGATGGTCGAAAACCGGAGCTATTTTTTGTAGGAATTGAATCAAGAAGGGACGACGTTGTTTCCGTTTCAGAGTATTCCAATATTGATCGATAGTAATACCTTCAATAAATGGTTTTATTAGAATCACTTCACTTTCGCTCTCATAAAAATCTAGAATTTTAGGTAGTCCATTGAATTTAAAAGTAAAACCAGATTCGAGCTTAAGTCGTTCTTGGTTATTCTTACTTGTTGGCGATACTCGGACAGCCTTGAGTACTGCAAGATCTCCTGATTCTTTTGATTTCACCAAGTATGTCTCTCCAAATTTTCTTCTGGATTGTTCTCCGAGCTTTTTAATGATTTGGTATTGTTCGGCGATGGACATATCGAAATATAGGAATTTAAATTCGCGCCTGACACGAAAAGATTCGGTAATTTAGATACGATGAAATCATTCTTGATAGCGGACAGTGGTGGAACACGAACTGATTGGTGTTACGTCAATGAGCATGGTGAGAAATCTTTTTTTGAAACGGAGAGCTATCATCCATCCAATTGGTCTGAATCCTTTTGGAGTAGGCTAGAGATGTATTGGAACGAACGTCATTTACCAAAAGATGTACGAGTACATTTTTTTGGAGCAGGATGTTTATTGAATCAAAATGCTGATAAACTCACGAAATTCTTTCAAAAGATTGGCTTTGGTAACTCCTTGGTTAAATCAGACCTCCATGCTGCAGGCTTAGCTCTTTATGGTACAGGAGATGGCTGGGCCGCAATTATGGGCACAGGTTCCGTTGTATTCAAATGGCAGCGGGGAGAAGTAGATCAGATAATAGGAGGGAAGGGACATTTATTGGGTGATGAGGGAAGTGGATTTTATTTTGGAAAGCTTGTAATTGAGGCCTACGGAAACAATGATTTGTCCGAAATGCAACGCGAATTAGTGGAGGAGATTTTTGACGTTCATGCATTGAGTAGCTTGATATCGGAACCTTCAGGAAAAAAGGCTATCGCAAATGTCGCCTATGAGTTGTTCAAGCATCTAAATGAATTCGAGGAATATCATGTGAAAAACATGGATGCATTTTACGCATCTCATCTACAAGAAATCAACTGTACTTCCATTGCAATTGCGGGAAGCTATGGTGAGGCTTATAAAGAGGTAATCAAAAAATCCCTCAAGAAAAAAAATGTCTCAGTATCTAACTTTGTTCAACGACCAATTGAGTTGTTGGTTGAGCAAATTGTAGTTCTCACTGATTGAAAGGTACTGTTTATAGAATATTTTACACAGAATTCACCTCCAGCTAATATTTAGTTAGCATTATTCCAATGTTCATCTGGAAAAAATAGCTGTTCGTAGAATATATTCCGTTGATTCGGAAAATTTTGTGAAATTGTAGTGTATAACACGAACATTGAATGGAAGTTTTAAGAATAGAAGCAACAGCTCATACGCCGTCTTTGACCTTTGATCCAATCACGGGGAAAATGGAAATCAGTGGAAGATCAATTCCAGATCAGCCAGATGATTTTTGGATGCCAGTCTTGAATTGGTTTGAGACTTATTTAATGACTCCTTCTTCTATTACAACTTTCAAAATCAATTTGGAATATTTTAATATTTCTTCTTCAAAGCGCATTTTGTTTTTGCTATACAAGCTAAATGAAATAGCAGAGAAAGGAAAGGCCGTTAGTGTTGAATGGTATTACCGTGAAGAAGATGAGGACATGTATGAAGTAGGGCAAGATTACGCGTACATGGTCAAAGTTCCTTTTAAATTCAAGTCTTTTAGTGAGCCAGATTTAGCAATCGCATAAATAAAATCTTACATAGAATATTGAAGCACGTGTCGATTGATAGGTGCTTTTTGTTTTTATGCATGAGAATTCTATTATTTTTGTCTAAAAAGTGAATGAGACTCGTTAAGGAAATTCCCCATGAACGATATAAAATTCAACTATTTCAATACAATGGAAAGTATATCTTGAAAATTGAATTGGGACAGTTTGAACAAACGTACAAAATTGGAGAATTGGATGTAGCTGGGTTGAATGAAGTTGAAAACATGATTACTCCAGAATTATTGAGCAATTCATTAAAACGATTTGTTGAGATGCGCTCGGATTGGGGGAATGCATTTAGTAATAAAAATATAGCGCAATAGCGTTTAACATTTGGAATTTAGATTCCGCAAAAAAGTAAGTATGAAGAAGCATTTAATTTTAGTTTTAATTGGAGCAATGTCATTGTTGGCAGCTTGTGGCGAAAAAGAAGGTGGAGAAGGAACAGAAGAATTGGACACAACTGCAGATATTCAAGTTCTCGATTCAGATGGATTGAAGATTGCATTTTACAATCAAGACAGTTTACGAATCTATTATGACTACTACCGTGAAAGAGATTCGATAATGACTCAAAAAGGTATGATTTTTCAGAATGTACTTCAAAGTAAATCTGCTGAATTGCAGAGTTATATCATGCGAAGTGAAGAGCGCGCAAGAGGTGGATTATTGAGTGAAAATGAAATGATTCAAATTCAACAAACGATTCAACAGCGCGAGGCGGAATTGATGAATTACCAACAGACTGAAGGTGTTAAGCTTGAATCTGAGACGATGAATGAAATGGATGCTATTGGAGCGAAGATTCAAAAATTTGCACAGCAATACAGTGAGGAGAATGGAATTGACTTATTGTTGATCCATGCGACTGGAGGTCAAATCGGGTACATTACTCCGGCGATGGATGTTACGATTCCATTTACTGAGTATTTAAATCAGGAAACTGAGAAACTGCTTTCGGACGACGTCCAATAAGAAATTTCATGCAGGTAGCACAACAAAAACTGAACGAGAACATCGCTGAGTACGTATTATATATGTACCAAATTGAAGATGTGATTCGAGCATACAAGTTTGATCTCGAAACGATCATGGAAGCATACGTTCGTCCTCAATTACCGGATAATTCCTTCTATAATCAGTATAAATCATGGTACGAAGGCCTCATTCAACAAATGAAAAGTCAGCGTATTGAAAAGTCAGGGCATCTAGCTTCAACGCAAGAAATTCTCGTAGAACTGTCTTATTTGCACAATACAATGATCAACATGACCAAGGACGGTAAATACGTTCAGGTCTTTGATACAGCAAACAAGTACCTCGAGGAATTCAAAGAGAAATCAGATTTGAAGGATAGAAACCAAGTTGAGATTGCTTTTCATGCGATGTACATGAAGTTATTATTGAAATTGCAGAAAAAAGAAATTAGCCCTGCTACGGAGGAGGCTTTTGATGCTATGCGAGTGATGCTTGCTTATTTGAGTCGTGCATATCATAAAATGAAAGCTGGAGACTTGGATTTCTTACAGAACTAGAATATTTTTCCAGGATTTAATATTCCATTTGGATCGAAAACATCTTTGATAGAGCGCATCAGATTTAAACTTTTCGCGGGAAATGCTACATCCATATAATCCTTTTGTACGAGTCCAATTCCATGTTCACCTGAAATAGTGCCGCCCAATTGTACGACTTCAGTAAACAACTCGCGAATTGCTTTTGGTAGCTCTTCGTTCCATTGTTGGTCAGTCATTTCTCCTTTGATGATGTTTACATGAAGATTTCCATCTCCTGCATGTCCATAACACACAGATTTAAAGCCGTATTCGGCACCAATGCGCTTTACGTGGCTTAATAACACAGGAAGTTCATACCTAGGTACTACAGTGTCTTCCTCTTTGTAAATAGAGTTCGCTTTAACAGCCTCTCCAACACTTCTACGCAGTTTCCACAAAGCATCTTTTTGAGCCTGTGATTCAGCAAAAAGTATTTCATCTGTTTCGAAGTTCTCCAGCACCTCCATGATTTTGGAACATTCGTCCATCAATATTTCTGTATCAAAACCATCGACTTCAATGAGTAAATGAGCAGCATGATTGTCCTTGATAGGTAAGCTTGCATCATTGATGAAGTCTTGGGTCCAAAGAAGGGCGTCGCGTTCCATGAATTCTAATCCACTTGGCGTAATTCCTTTTTTGAAAATTTCTGCAACGGCTTCACACGCCTTTTCGGCAGCATAGAAAGGAACAAGCATTAGCAAGTCCGCCGTAGGATGAGGAATAAGCTTAAGAACGATCTTAGTGATGACTCCTAGAGTCCCTTCCGATCCTACTACAAGTTGTGTTAGATTATAACCTGTTGCATTTTTCAATACATTGGCTCCAGTCCAAATGATTTCCCCAGTTGGAAGAACAATTTCGAGATTTAGAACGTAATCGCTGGTTACTCCATATTTCACTGCTTTCGGGCCACCAGAGTTTTCCGAGATATTTCCTCCAATAAAACAGCTTCCTTTACTAGCCGGATCAGGAGGGTAGAAGAGTCCCTTTTCCTTTACTGCTTCTTGTAGAACTTGTGTAATTACTCCAGGTTCTGTCGTTACTTGGTGGTTATTTTCATCAATGTCGAGGATGCGGTTGAATTTCTCCATGGATAAGGCTACACCTGCATGTACTGGAATTGCTCCACCGCTCAGCCCCGTTCTTGCACCTGAAGGCGTAACGCAAATTCCATGTTCATTACAATATGAGAGAATGGCTGAAACTTCTTCTACGGAAGAGGGCTTAAGCACAACACTAGGCAATATACTAATGTCTTCTGTCTCGTCGTGACTATATTTCTCCAAATTTGATTGATCCTGTAGGCAGTTGTCTCCAACAATGGACGAAAAAAAATGAATATGTTCTTCAGTGACTTTTGTATACATTCTCCACTATTTAATCCAATAGATATTCTTGATTGATAGAAGGGATTTCGCAGTTCCAACCTAATTCGTAATCAACCCGAACGCGCAGAGCATCTGATTGATGTTGTTCTCCATGGTTCAAGAATATTTTTTTTGGTTCGGCATTCAGGTTTTTCAACCAGGTAATGATTTCACTTTGATCAGCATGGGCTGATAACGAAGAAATTGAACGAATCTCGCAATTAACGGGCTTGTATTGACCAAAGAATTTGATTTCATCACTTCCCTTAAGAATTGCTCTTCCTCTTGTTCCTTCACCTTGGTAACCTACAAAAAGAAGCGTGTTTTTCTTGCTGCTCATGTGGTTGTTTAAATAATGAAGAATTCTGCCGCCTTCAATCATTCCGCTTCCAGCCAGAACAATTTTGGGTTTTGTGTCCAAACAGATTTCTTTAGATTCTACAGGGTCACTTATGAAACGAACTTCGTCGTAAATACGATTGATCTCAAAGTTTGAAATGTTTTGTAATTCATGATAGCGGTCGTAAACTTGCGTAGTGTTTATACCCATGGGAGAATCAAGGTAAACCTGCATCGGAGGCAAATCATCCTCAGCCCTCAATTGGTAAATTAGATACAAAAGCTCTTGGGTCCGCTCAACAGCAAATGAAGGAATCATGAGGATTCCTCTTTTTTCATAAGTATCGTGGATGACCTTGCGCAATTCCTGCTTAACGTTCTCGGGTGAATGATTGCGGTCTCCATAGGTCGATTCCATGATCAAATAATCTGCCTTTTTAATTTTCTTAGGAGGATAGAGCAGCATAGGGTTAAGTCTTCCAATGTCACCTGAAAAAACAACCGATTTATCGTGAACTTTCATATTCACAAAAGCAGAACCTATTATATGCCCATTGTTTAGTAATTCAAATTTAATCGAGTTATCTAAAATAATCCATTCATTGTAATCATGCTCAACAATTAATTCCAATGATTTTCTAACGTCGGCTTGGGTATACAGTGGTTTCGCTTCTTTGTGTCTAGAGTAGTGATATTTGTTAGCTCTTAAAGCATCTTCCTCTTGAATTTTAGCACTATCCTTAAGTATGATTGCCGTCAATTCAGCAGTAGGAGCGGTACAGTGGACACTTCCTTTAAATCCATTCTTTACTAACACGGGTAGGTACCCACAATGATCTAAATGTGCATGCGTTAGAATAATAGCGTCAATACTAGAAGCATCAATTGTGAGTGAAGCTCTGTTTAAATGTCTCAACTGTTTAATACCTTGGAACAATCCGCAATCCACTAAAACTTTTTGACTTTGAGTCTCTATAAGCGTTTTTGAGCCGGTGACTGTTCCTGCCCCGCCCAGAAAAGTAATTCGAAAGTTAGAGGTTGAAATATCCATGAAAATGTATTTTGAAATAAAAAGAGGCAGGAATTAACATCCTGCCTCTTTTTTAATTTGCTTTAATTTCAAATTCAGTTCTTCTATTCTGTTGTCTACCATCGGAAGTATTGTTACTTGCAATTGGTTTACTTGAACCATATCCCGCTGCAGTCATTCTATTTGCAGCAATTCCTTTGTTCTTTAAATAATTAACAACGGCCTGTGCTCTGTCTTGAGAAAGTGTATTGTTCAAAGATGCAGAGCCAGTATTATCTGTGTGACCTGAAATTTCAATTTTAAGAGATGGCACATCTTTCATCAATTTAACCAAACGCTCTAGCTCAGTATTTGATTCCGAGCGTAGTATTGATTTTCCAGTGTCAAAGAAAATGTTGCGCAATGCAATTTTACTTCCAACCGCGATGTTTTTCAACTCAATGATCTTATTGACCAGATTGTCGGCGGCACCTTTTGGTATATCAAAGTTCTCAGAGTGGAAGAGGTAACCTTCAGCTTTTACAGCAATACCATAGTTTCTTCCAGATGCCAAAGTGATAATGAATTTACCAGTTGCACTGTTCGAAGTAAACGTCTGGATAATTTTTCCTGTAGCGTTGTCAGTGATTTCAATCAATGCTTCTACAGGTTTCTTTGTCATTTGATCAATTGTGATTCCTTTAAAGACAGTGAACGACTTCTTATTAACTGTTACCGTACTTTCGATAGAGTTGTCCTTCATAGGGTTTACTACAGATGCTAACAAGTAATCTTCGGTAGCAGTAACTGGTTTCTTTTCCGGTCCCCAGAAAGTTACTTTGTAGATATCATAACCTCCTTGACCACCTGCGCGGTTTGAAGCGATATACGCATACTTTCCATTCGCCGTTGAAGAGAAGAAGAAGTCATCGTAAGGTGTGTTAATTGGATACCCCATGTTTACAGGCTTCGACCACGTTCCTTGAGCTCTTTCCGAAACAAAGATGTCGTAACCTCCATAAGAGTCTCCTCCTTCGGATGCGATGTACATTGTTTCTCCGCTCAACATAATATAAACAGGCCCTTCATTGAACTTACTGTTGATCGTTGAGATCATCTGCGCTGCCATGTAATTCTTTTTGATTTTACTTTGCATACTACTGTACATGATTTCGAATCCATTTGAACGACCGGCGTTGTCTCTACCGAAGTAGATACTCCATCCATCTTCACTATAAGCAGCGTACACTTCATTTGCTTTAGGAGAAGAAATTTGGAAAGGCAATTTTGTTGGTGCTGTCCAGTTAGCTCCTGAAAGCGTGCTTTCAAATATGTCAAACTGTCCATCAACTTCACGGTGCATCAACATGCGAGTTCCGTCATAGCTAAGGTTGTTTGAGATGTCATCTGCATCCGTATTCACTCCACCGCTTAATTGTTCTGGCGCTGACCATTTGCGTTCACTTAAAGAAGAAGAATAGATATCTGTGTCAAAAGAACCTGCTTCATTTGGTGTATGCCCGTTTGGACGATCCGATGTGTAAATGATTTCTCCACCATCTGTAGAAATTGAAGGTGCATAATCGTTGTATTCAGTGTTCAATTCAGCAACATTGTCTACCCACGCACGAATTGGATTTTGAATCGCTCCGTGTGCAATTCTACATTCCTTTTTCGCTTTACTTACAAATTTATTGAAGTTATCCGCTTTCTTGTATGCCGCTTCAAATGCTTCGTATGCTTTGATGGCTTCCATAAACTTGTTGTCCAATTGCAATGCTTTTCCATAATAGAAATTCATGAAATGATCACATTCCGGATCTAGGTTATAGGCATCGTAAATGTATTTAATTCCCTCTGAGCTATACGCCGAGTTCATGTAACACACTCCAATTTTAAAATTGATCTTAGCGCTCTTTGGGTTAAATGCTTGTGCAATTTGGTATTGCTTTAATGCAAGTTCGTAGTTTATTCCAGGACTCTTCACCAAGAATACTGCTTCGTTGGCAATTTCAAAGTACTCGTCTCCTTTCTTTATGGCTTCTTGTGCTTTCTTAAATCCCTCTTTATCGTCTTTAAAGTTAGCGGCTTTGAATTCTACATTTTGTGCGTTCAAACCAAAGAAAAAGCATAAAACGACTGCTGTTAATATATATCTAGTCATCATTTTTAATTTTTAGTTTCCGCAATTTCCTGCGTAATAGTTTTTACCAGTTTCATCACCAAGCTCCTTTGCTTTCGCCCAATCTTCACAGGCTCCATTCATGTCTCTTGTCATTTCTCTTGCCATACCTCGGTTTACATAGGCAGCGGCATTTTCAGGATCCATTTTTACAGCCTTGTTACCAAACTCCAAAGCTTTTTTGTATTCCTTCTTTTTGAAATAAACAGCGCTCATGTTTGACGCTGCTGGCGAATAATCTGCTTGCATTTGAAGAGCTTTAGTAAAGTCTTTAATCGCTTCATCCAATTTACCTTGTTCCATTTGAACAACGCCTCTGTTGTTGTACGCCAGATGAAAATTTGCGTCTACGGAGATGGCTCTGCTGAAAGCAGCAAGCGCACCTGTGTAATCTTTCATTTTAGATTTCGTAGTTCCTATATTATTCAATACAAAGGCCATGTTAGGATTCTTACGAATGGCGGCTTCGTAGTCAGCAAGAGCTTTAGAGTAATCACCTTTCATTCTATGTGAAGATCCTCTGTCATTCAAAGCATTTACAAAATCTCCATCCAATTCTAGTGCCGTTGTGAAATACTTAATTGCTCCATCATAATCCTGTTGCAAGAAACGTAAAGTTCCATAGTTATAATGGGCTTTCGGGTTAGATGGGTCCAATTGAATAGACTTGTCGTAGTCTTTTTCCGCTTCCAGATAATTGTTTAAACCTTGATAAGAACGTCCACGCTGAAAATAAGCTTTAGAGTATCCTGGTTTCAATTCGATGAGTCGGGTTAAGGTTTTTACCCCTTCCTCAAATCGTTCCATTTCATTCTCCGCAACTCCTTTGTTATAAAAGGCCGCAGTGAAATTAGGGTCAAATTGAATGGACTTTCTAAACTGTTCAATTGCTGCAGCGAATTTCTTTTGGGCAAAGAGCTCAATTCCTTTGTTGTACGCTTCTTGACTATTTGCAATAGCCGCATTTTCTATATTCAGTTCTGTTATAGAGTCTCTGTAGGCTTGCTCTTCTGGAGTTAAATCATCCTGAGCAAACAGCATTGAGCTAATGCTCAGACAAAGCAATAACAATAGTGTTTTTGGTTTATTCACGGTTTTGGTTTTTTAAAATTTGGAAACCCAAAATACAAATTTGATACCTAAACGGTCAGGATAAGTTTTCAACAATAAATTTATATGGTTTCCATCCCTACTTTCTTTTTAATTATTCTTCACGGAATCCTTTATTTACAGTGCCTATAACGACTTCTTGCAGTGATGTTTTTTTGTTGAAAAGTTGAAGGGATATCATTCGGTCACAAGCGATTTTTAGAAATACAAAAATGTTATCTTAGCGTTTCAAATAAAAAGTATGTCAAAAGAAGTATTCATTGTAGATGGAATTAGAACTCCAATTGGAAATTTTGGAGGGACTTTAAGTCCCGTTAGAACGGATGATTTAGGTGCTATAGTGATAAAAGAACTATTGGCAAGAAATGCTAGTCTTGATCCATTGTTGATTGAGGATTTTATTTTTGGGTGTGCGAACCAAGCTGGTGAGGATAACCGAAATGTTGCAAGAATGTCGGGCTTGTTAGCTGGGCTTCCTTGGCAGGTTGGTGGAGAGACAGTGAATCGATTGTGTGCATCTGGAATGGCCGCAACAATTAATGCAGCAAGAGCAATAAAAGATGGAGCGGGAGATATTTATATCTCAGGTGGAGTAGAACACATGACGCGTGGTCCATGGGTGATCTCTAAGGTTTCCAAGGCCTATGGAAGAGATGCTAAAATGCACGATTCTTCATTCGGATGGAGGTTTATCAATCCAAAGATGGAAGAGTTGTACGGAACGGAAGGCATGGGAATGACTGCTGAAAATTTATGTGAGAAATACGGAATAGAACGAGAAGCACAAGATCAATTTTCATTGTGGTCTCAGCAGAAGGCAACAGCAGCTATGCAATCAGGTAGATTAGCAGAAGAGATTGTTTCTGTTTCAATTCCTCAAAGAAGAAAAGACCCAATAATATTTGATACAGATGAGTTCATTCGTCCAAATTCAACAATTGAAACACTTTCAAGTTTGCGTCCAGCATTTAAAAAAGATGGATCCGTAACAGCTGGAAATGCTTCAGGTTTGAATGATGGTGCAGCGGCCCTTTTGATAGCTTCCGAAGATGCAATCAATACACACGGCATGAAACCACTGGCTAGAATTGTTGGAGCGGCAGTCGCAGGTGTTGAGCCTCGGATCATGGGAATAGGACCTGTATACGCTTCTCAAAAAGTATTGGAAAGAACGGGTTTAACTTTGGATCAAATGGACATTTTGGAACTGAACGAAGCTTTTGCTGCGCAAGTCTTGGCTTGTACACGTAAAATGGGGATTCAAGACAATGATGAACGTATCAATCCAAATGGTGGAGCGATTGCATTAGGTCACCCACTCGGTGTTACCGGAGCAAGAATTTTGCATTCAGCAGCTCTTGAGTTGCAAAAATCGAACAAGCGATACGCACTCGTAAGTATGTGTATTGGTGTAGGACAAGGGTACGCAACAATACTGGAAAAAGCTTAAGACAACCAACTTACCCATCGAATTAAACGTCATGAATACATGAAAAGAACTGCCACTTTATTAATTCTACTCTTAGCGATCGCATCGTGTAAGAAAGAGCCAACAGTTTGGGAAAGTGATTGGAGTGCTCCGATCATCAATGATACTTTATCCTTGGCGAATTTAGTGAATGACTCAACATTGGCTGAAAATGCAGGTTTTTATGAGCTTAACTTAGACCGTACATTGTTCAGTTTGAATGTAGCTGATGTCATTAGTATCCCTGATACAACGATAGTTGAGACAACATCTTTTAGTGGTTCTATTAATTTGGCTCCTAACAGTATAATTGATAATTCAATCGATGAGCATTCGTTTGACTTGGATGAAGTACAATTGAAAACTGTTATCCTCAAGTCTGGAAACATTGATCTTTACTTAGAGAATCCTCTTCCAACAAAAATGCTTTTCACTGTTAATTTGCCAGGAGTAACACTTAATTCAGTTCCCTATTCTCAAGAATTCATTGCGGATGCTGGTACTACGACAAGCCCAGGGATAACGGAAGCAACAATAGATCTATCCGATTATCAACTTGATTTAACAGGGATTTCTGGAGGCGATTATAATATCTTAAAGTCTCAGGTAGTTGTTAAGACTGATCCTTTAGGACCTACGGTAACAATGACTGCAGCTGACATTGTCCGTGTTGAAGCAACATTTAGAGATGTACTTATTAAGTACGCAAGAGGTTATTTTGGGAGTCCTACAATTTCTGATACTACTGATGTCTTTTTAGAAATAATGAACAAGGTGGCCTCTGGTACAATAGATTTACCCAGCACGGATATTTCCTTTGAAATTGAGAATGGAATTAAGGTGACAGCTGAAGGTGAATTGACAACGGTATCCAATGAAAATCAATCCGGTAATATTGTAACCCTGACGGGAGGACAAGTTGGTTCATCTTTTAATATTGATGCGGCAACAGGAAGTTGGAGTACCCTAACACCATCTGTAAAGACAATCAGTTTTAATAGTGGTAATAGTAATATTGAAGAATACATTGAAAATCTTGGCGCGAACCATACGCTAGGTTATAACTTTCAAATGAACCCTTGGGGTAATGTATCTGGTGGTTGGGATGAACTCTTTGAAAACAGCACTTTGAATATTCGAATGAGAGCGAATATGCCATTGCTAATTGGTGTTGACAACCTTGTCTTGAGAGATACTTTCGCTATCGAATTAGTGCAAGACCCAAATAAAACGAGAATCACAAAAGGCGAACTTATATTGCAGGCCAGTAACGCGTTCCCTATTTCTGGTACTATTAAGCTAATCTTCAGAAACGCGAATGGAGTGATACTTCATACTGTGCAAGGTTCGCAAGAGCTTAGATCAGCACTTTATGGTTCTTTCGACCCAGAGCATAATCTTATGGTTGCAGGGTCTGAACTCCGATTTGTACTGCCTGAAGATGTTGTGGCAGATATTAATTTAACCGCCGATATAATTGTAGAGACTAGCTTCAATACGATAAATCCTGCAACGAATATGAATGAACCGATGAGTATACCTGTAGGTGCATTTTTAGCAATCAAATTAAAAACAAAGCTCACTTCTGAGAACAAGTTTTAATCTATGAAAGTGATACAAAGAATACTTCTTTTATTGGTAATTGTTTGGTCTGGAGAAGTTAATGCTCAGATTCTGCCAATTAGTTACGATACAACAGTAATCTCCCATGAGATTTTAATTGATGGAGGGTTGGATTACTATGGTTCTGCCATTCAAAATGATTTGCTTTCTAAGTTCATCAAAGGAGGTTTGATCACCACTGACATCAAAGATAATTCCTTCGATCGTCATAAAGGAGTGAATAGGTTTGGGGCAATAGCTGGAGGAGAAATCGAATACAGAAATTATTCGAAGCACTTGTTTAAAAAACACGATTGGGGATATGTGATCAAGGCGGGTTACAATGTGTTTGGAGGATTGATTTATTCGAAGGACCTATTTGGATTGGCGTTTTATGGAAATGATCGCTACACCGGAGAAACCATAGATATGTCTGGAACGAGTTTCGATTTGATGATTTATCAAAAAATTGGATTTGGATTCATACATGAAAGAACTAAATCGAATATCTCCTTCAATGTATACAACATTAGCGATCGAATGAGTGCCGACTTCAGAGATTTGGAATTGTACCAAGATGCTAATGGTGATTCGCTTGTCCTAACCATGGATGGTGAAGTTGAATTAAAGAATAGCCAAAAGTTCAATCAGGGAATTGGTTTCGGATTTGATTTCGATTTCAAACTTCCGGTAGCTTGGGGAAAGGATAGAAAAGCATTCATACGTTTTGAAGCAAAGAATGTTGGATTCGCATATATGTATGAAGATCAAAAAATCTATTCTTTCGATACGACTATCGTATTTGATGGATTTACTTTTGATGAAATAATTGGTGAGAACTCATTGTTTAGTGACTCACTTAACCTTTTAGATACACTTGGAATTAACTATAATGAAAGAACAAAAACGGTAATGCTTCCTGGGTTTTTACAAATAGGTAAAATCGTAGATGAGCATTACGCAGGGAAGTTGCAATCATTCTTCGGAATCCGTTTGTACCCTACTTTAATTTATAGCCCTTACGTTTATGCAGGGATTGATTATAAACCTGCCAAATGGGTACGGCTAGGACTTAACCTATCGTATGGAGGATTTGGAGGATTCCGTGGTGGTATCTACACCAGTTTCACCTTCAATAAATACTCGGTCGCAATTGGTTCTGAAAATTTACTCGGTTTCTTTTCTAAAAAAATTAGTGGACAAGCCTTATCATTCAAGTTGAGATGCGCCTTTTAGTAGCATTGTTTATCGTTGGATTGGTTTCCTTATCAGGAAATGCACAGATTGAGTTCTACAAGGTCTTTTCGGACAATGGTGCGGATGCCGGTCAAGGAATTGTGCAATTGGCAGATAGTAGTTATGTAGTGACTGGCTGGTCAAGTAGTTTTGATGGTGGATCTTCTCAGGCAATATTGCTCAAGCTAGATAGTCTTGGGAATTACCAATGGTCTGAAGATTATGGAGGTTCAGAATCTGATGCGGGACGCCGAGTGCTTTATAAGCAAGGATTTGGATTTTTTATCTGTGGATACACGAATTCAATTGGCAATGGTGGATTTGATTATTACTTGGTGAAAGTTGATGAATCAGGCGCCTTTGAATGGGAGCAGTCCTACGGAGGAGCTGGATGGGAAAAGGTGCACGACGCTGCCCTGACACGAGATACTGGAACGATAATGGTTGGTGAGACAAGTTCAAATCCTATTGATGATCAAGACATGTACATAGTTCGAACAAATAGTTCGGGTGATACGCTTTGGACAAAAACTTTTGGTGGATTAGGCGATGATTATCTTTCTTGCATTCGTCAACAGAACGATTCTGTTTTCGTTATCGGCGGAAGAAAGTTCATAGAGGACTCTAGTATGGTTAAAGGATATTTGGCAGGAATCAAAGATGACGGAACCATTCTATGGGAAGATACGATGGGTGTTATTGGAGATTATTGGATCAACGATATAGTTCTTGAAAGCAATCGATGGATTGCAATTGGAGGTACCTCCGGAGATAGTAAAAATGGTGTAGATTTTTACCAGCATGTTTCTGATATTGGTGGAGCCGATTACGGTGGCTTTGAATTGCCAGATGGAGGTGATAATGAAAATATGCTGATTACGACGTACGGAGCGTTGGGTGATTTTTATATTGCCTATGAAAATGATACTTATGGAGTAACAACCTTTGAGGGTGGGCCAGATTTACTCGTTGCAAAATACTTCAACAATATTAGTTGGGCTAATCTATATTTTAAAATTGCACATGTCGATCCGGATATTGGTGGACAGATAATTTCAACAAGTGATGGAGGTGCGATAATTACTGGTTATACGACGGGAGTTGTTTCGGGGGGGAATGAATTATTTGTTGCGAAAATCGGTCCAAATGATCTCATGCCAGATCCTGAAACGAATATGATTCTCGACAACATTGTGACAATAGATGAGAATGAGCTCGTGTCGTCTTTTGCAGTTTATCCAAATCCGGCGATCGACGTATTGAGTATCAGAACAGAAAATGCAGATTACGAAGAAATTCGTTTGTTGAACTCAACAGGGGAGTTAGTGAAATCTATTCCATTCAGTTTAATTGGTCAATTGAATGTGTCTGAATTACCTTCAGGATGGTATATTCTTGAAGTTGTTGGCAAAGCAACTACGGCTCGTAAGAAGGTAGTGATCAATAGATAATTCTTCGCTCTAGTTGGATGGGGTGTCCAAGGTCGATTGGAGTGTCCAAGGTCGATCGAGCGAAGTCGAGATCTACCATTCAAAAGCTTCTTCCTTAAACCATTTATCCTGTACGCGTAAGGTTTGTTCTATTACGTCTCTCACGCAGTGTCTTCCACCATTGTATGGCGACTGGTAATCAGACATGGCTTTTATTTCGACAGCCGCGTCTTGAGGGCAAGTGGAGACACCAACCAATTTCATTACATGATAATCGGGAATGTCATCGCCCATATACAGAACTTGATCATCAGTAAATTCGTATTTCGCTTTTAAAGTGTCATAAACATGTAGCTTATTGTTGGAGCGAAGACATACCTCGGTTACTCCTAAACTCATTAGTCTGTCTTCAACGGATTGCGCAGACCCTCCGGTGATAATCAATATTCGATATCCCATTTTTGATGCATACTGAAGGGCATAACCGTCACGCGAATTTAAAACACGAACAAAGTCATCGTTTTGAAGAATGACATCTCCATTGGTAAGTACGCCATCTACATCAAATACAAATGTGGTAATCTTATCCAGTTTCTCTTTATAACTTTTCATCCCTTGAATATGTCTTTGTTATGCTCTCACTCAAGAGCTGATATAGTTCTTTTTCCGTTCCTTTAAGTTGACTTAAGTGCTGTTCGATGATTGATGTATCACCTCTTCGTGCAGGACCTGTTTGAGCTTCTAAAGGAGATAAGTCCTCCAGCTTCTCAATAGTTTCTTTGAGCAATGGTTTTAGGTGATTGAAATCGACGTTCTGCTGCTCGCAATAGCTTTGGGCGATATGAACAATGTGATTCGTGAAATTGTTGATCCATACAGCTGCCAGATGCATTTTCTTGCGTTCTTCTGAATTGGCAAAAGAAACCGATTTAGAAATGGTTGACGCTAAGGCAAATAACTGCTCGCCGAATTCTTCAGTACTTGATTCAATAAAGAAAGGAACACTCGCCAAATCAACTGAGCGATCTTTTGAAAACGTCTGAAGAGGGTAGAAGACACCAAGCAAATTCCGTGTCGGCAAAGAATTTAATTCTACCGATCCCGAAGTGTATGCAATGGAACAACTTTCATCGATCTTTGAAACAAGTTCTGAGATAACATCATCAGGAACGCACAACAAAACGAGTTGGTCCTTTGGAAGAGATTTTAAATCATCTGTACGGTGCTTGAAATGGGTGATTTCAATTCCAGAACTTTCTAACGCATGGGCAAGGTGAGAACCAACGTTCCCACTTCCAATAATTGAAATTTTCCGAATTGTGTCCACAATTCAAAGATGAGGTTTATTAATTAAGCAGCCCGAAAAATTTATTTTCCGTGACACTGCTTGAATTTCTTTCCACTACCACAAGGACAAGGATCGTTTCTGCCAACTGTCTTTTCAACTACAACTGGTTGTTGCTTCACACGTTCTCTACCTGAGTTTCGAACTGCTTCATCATACCCTTCTCGTCCTTTTACTTGCTCTGACTCACTATTGCTACCGCCATGCTCCTTTGCTTTGTCGTAATTACTTTGCTGTGTAATCGATTTGTTAGTGCTTTGAATTTCTTGTGCTGCTGGAATGTCCAACTTCATCAAGAGCTCCATTGTTTCACCGTTCAAACGTGCAAGCATTGTCTTGAATAGCTCAAATGATTCTAACTTATAAACCAACAATGGATCTTTTTGCTCGTATTGTGCGTGACTAACTGCTGAGCGAAGATCATCCATTTCTCGTAAATGCTCCTTCCATTCGTTGTCGATCATTCCTAAAATGATGTTCTTTTCGAATGATCTAGCAATTATAGCTCCTTCAGAATTATATGCTTCCTCAAGGTTGATCACCAATTGCATTTCTTTTCTACCATCTGTTAACGGGAATACAATGTTCTTGTATTTGTCCGCCATGGTTTCATGTACATGCTTAATCTGAGGCATTGCTTTTGCAGCAATTTTCTCGTTCTTACGATCATATTGCTCACGCAACTGTGCGTAAACTTTTTCTACGATAACATTGTCGTCTTCACTTGCAAATTCTTCCGCATTAACCGGTGATTGAGTTCCAACTGTACGCAATAAGTCTTCTTCAAAATCTTGGAATTGATCCTTATTGTGCGACGATAACATGTTCTCACTCACGTCGTAGAACATATTGTCAATATCAATATCCAAACGTTCTCCAAACAATGCATTACGACGCTTTCTGTAAACTGCTTTACGCTGAGCATTCATAACATCATCATACTCAAGCAAACGCTTACGTACTCCGAAGTTATTTTCCTCTACTTTTTTCTGCGCTCGTTCGATAGATTTGGAAACCATACTGTGTGTAATGACTTCACCTTCCTTCAAACCTAAACGGTCCATCAACTTAGCGATTCGTTCTGATCCAAACTTACGCATCAAATCATCTTCCAATGAAACGAAGAAAATCGAAGATCCTGGATCCCCTTGACGACCAGAACGACCTCTTAACTGACGGTCAACTCGACGTGAATCATGGCGCTCTGTACCAAGAATAGCCAAACCGCCTGCTTCTTTGACGCCCTCACCAAGTTTAATATCGGTACCACGACCGGCCATGTTTGTTGCTATTGTTACGGCCCCAGCTTTACCTGCTCCAGCTACAATTTCTGCCTCACGTTGGTGATGCTTCGCATTCAATACCTCGTGGTTCACTCCTTTGGCTTTAAGCATTTGGCTTAAATATTCGGAAATTTCTACCGTTGTTGTACCTACTAAAACTGGACGTCCGGCTTCAACGAATTTTTCTACTTCCTCAATTACTGCATTGAATTTCTCACGTGCAGTTTTGAATACTAAATCATGTTGATCTTTTCTTTGCATTGGTCTATTCGTTGGAATAACGATAACGTCCAATTCGTAGATGTCCCAGAATTCTTTTGCTTCGGTTTCCGCTGTACCCGTCATACCCGAAAGCTTGTGGTACATTCTGAAATAATTCTGAAGCGTAATAGAAGCATACGTTTGTGTCGCTGCTTCTACCTTTACATCTTCCTTCGCTTCAATCGCTTGGTGTAGACCGTCAGAATAACGACGTCCTTCCATAATACGACCAGTTTGCTCATCAACAATCTTAACTTTTCCTTCAAGGATTACATACTCAACTTCTTTTTCAAACAAAGAGTATGCTTTTAATAATTGGTTGATAGAGTGAATACGCTCAGACTTAATACTGTAATCGCGAATCATGGCATCTTTCTTCTCAACAAATACTGCCTTGTCAAGATCTTGCTTTGCCAATTCTGCAATCTCAGATCCAATGTCTGGCATAATGAAGAAATCACGTTCTTCTTTTCCAGAAATTAAGTCAATTCCTATGTCAGTAAGTTCAATTGTATTGTTTTTCTCTTCAATCACAAAGTACAATTCTTTGTCAATCTTCTTCATATGCTTTCCTTGTTCCTGCATATAGAAGTTCTCCGTCTTTTGAAGATGTGCTTTAATTCCTGGTTCAGACAAATACTTAATCAATGGTTTGCTTCTAGGATATCCTCTGAAGGCACGTAAAAGTGCAATTCCACCATCTTCCAACATTTGCTTTGCATCTCCACCTTCGGGTGCATCACCATTGATAACAACCAATAGTTGCTTGGCGTCTGCTAAACATTGAGTAACAAATTTCTTTTGAGCAGCAACGATGTTTTCAACACGTGGCTTCAACTGATAGTATTCATGCTCATCACCTCTAGGTGTTGGCCCTGAAATAATCAATGGAGTTCTAGCATCATCAATCAAAACAGAATCGACCTCATCAATAATTGCGTAGTGATGTTTTTGTTGAACTAAGTCATTCGGGCTTCCTGCCATATTGTCACGGAGGTAGTCAAATCCAAACTCGTTGTTCGTTCCAAATACGATATCTGATAAATAAGCCTTTTTACGTTCGTCAGAGTTTGGCTTGTGCTTGTCGATACAATCAACGCTCAATCCATGGAATTGGTACAAAGGTCCCATCCACTCAGAATCACGTTTTGCCAAGTAATTATTAACCGTTACTAGGTGAACTCCCTTTCCTGAAAGTGCATTTAGGTATACTGGAAGTGTCGCAACCAAAGTTTTTCCTTCCCCAGTTTGCATCTCAGCGATATTTCCATTGTGAAGAACACCACCTCCCATTAATTGAACGTCATAGTGAACCATGTTCCACTCTACGTCAACTCCAGCAGCTGTCCACTTGTTGTGCCAGATAGCTTTCTCGCCGTCAATGGTTATTCCATCTTTTTGTGCAGATAAATCTTTATCGAACTCTGTAGCTGTTACTTCTAGTTGTCCATTTTCGGCCCATCTTCTTGCAGTCTCTTTAACAACTGCAAATGCTTCAGGTCTTATTTCCTCAAGAACTTCCTCGATTTTTTCGTCAATGAGGATAGTATGCTTATCGATGTTTTCAAACAAATCTTCCTTTTCTTGAATAGGAGTTGCTACATCGTTTGCCTTATCTTTTAATTCTTGAAGCTCTTTTTCTAGACTACTTATCCCTTCCGAAATTTGCGATTGGAAGTAGGCTGTTTTTGCACGCAATTCATCATCACTCAAGCCTTTGAGAGCATCGGTGAATTGATTCGCCGCATCAATTGAAGGTTGATATTCTTTGCGATCTTTTGCTGACTTATCTCCAAATAAGTTCTTTAATATATTTAGTGCCATATCGTAATAAAAATTCGAGTCGTAAAATTAACAAAATCCCACTGCTACGAAAGGGTTAATTGATCTAATCTGCGGCGGATAGTCATAAATTATTCCAATTTCAATACTCTGACATTATGTCTAAAAACCAATTGGTGGAAAAATGATGATAAATATCCATTCTCAAATTTCACAAGATCAAATGATTCACATTATCTTTGCGCCATGCATGAAAAAATCTTAATCCTTGATTTCGGTTCTCAATACACGCAATTGATTGCACGAAGAGTAAGAGAACTAAATATTTATTGTGAAATCCATCCTTGGAATAAATGTCCTGAAATAACAGGAGATGTTAAAGGTGTAATTCTTTCGGGAAGCCCATTCTCTGTTAGAGATGAGGCTTCTCCAAAACCGAATTTATCAAAAATTAAGGGAATAATGCCATTGTTAGGAGTGTGCTTTGGAGCACAATACTTGGCGCATAATTTTGGTGGTGAGGTGAAAGCTTCTACCATTCGTGAATACGGTAGAGCTAATCTTTCTTTCGTTGATCAAAATAATATTTTGACAAAAGATATGTCCACTGGATCACAAGTTTGGATGTCACATGCCGATACAATTAAAGTAATTCCGGAAGGATTTAAAGTTATTGCTAGTACGCATGATGTGGAATATGCTGGTTATCAAATTGAAGGAGAAGAAACATATGGGATTCAATTCCATCCGGAAGTATATCATTCATTAGAGGGATCTATTCTTTTGAAAAATTTTCTCGTTGATGTGTGTGGTTGTTCGCAAGATTGGACACCGGATTCCTTTGTTGATGAAACAGTAAATGAATTACGTGCAAAAATTGGAACGGACAAAGTTATTCTTGGTCTTTCTGGAGGAGTTGACTCTTCTGTTGCTGCAGTTCTATTACATAAGGCAATTGGTGAGAACTTGCATTGTATTTTTGTAGACAATGGTCTATTGAGAAAGGATGAGTTCAATTCAGTACTTGAATCCTACAAGGGGATGGGCTTGAATGTGAAAGGAGTGAATGCGAGCCAAGATTTTTATTCTGCCTTGAGTGGACTGACTGATCCTGAAGCAAAAAGAAAAGCAATAGGAAAAGTCTTTATTGATGTTTTTGATGCTGAATCGAAATTTATCGATGATGCAAAATGGCTGGGGCAAGGAACTATTTATCCTGACGTTATTGAATCAATTTCAGTGTCTGGAGGGCCAAGTCAAACGATTAAGTCGCACCACAACGTTGGTGGATTGCCTGATTATATGAAATTGAAAGTTGTTGAGCCATTGAAATTATTATTCAAGGATGAGGTAAGACGTATTGGGCGTTCATTAAAAATCGATGAAGCAATATTGGGGCGTCACCCATTCCCAGGTCCTGGACTAGGAATTAGAATTCTAGGAGATGTTACTGCTGAGAAAGTGGCAATATTACAAGATGTTGATCACATTTTCATTTCTTCATTAAAAGAGGATGGATTGTATGACGATGTTTGGCAGGCAGGAGCCATCTTTTTACCTATCCAATCGGTTGGAGTTATGGGAGATGAAAGAACGTATGAAAATGCGGTTGCCTTGAGAGCTGTAACATCTACAGATGGTATGACAGCGGATTGGTGTCACCTACCATACGAGTTCTTAGCGAAGGTATCGAACAAGATTATAAACCAAGTGAAAGGGATTAATAGAGTTACCTACGACATTAGTTCTAAGCCACCCGCAACGATAGAGTGGGAGTAGTGAACTTCGTTGGCATGACGATTGTAATTCGAAATGCGTAAATTTGAAATATGTATAGACTACTAATACTTTTCCTGTTTTTTATTTCGTTTTCTGCGATGGCACAACCAGGTGTTGCGAACGTTGTTGAGATTGAAGGTCAAAAATTCTACGAACATAAAGTTGAGACTGGAAATACACTTTGGGGAATGCAAAGTATGTACGGCGTACCTTATCAAGAGATTGTAGAAGCAAACCCTGGGTTTGATGGATTGAAGGAGGGAGAGATTGTCTTGGTGCCAATAAAGGAGGTAGAGACTCCTGAAGTTACTTCCGAGTACAAGGTTAAGAATAGAGAAACGCTTTATGGTTTGTCTCGAAAATTCAACACTACAGTAGATAAATTAATAGAATTAAATCCTTCTCTTGCAACGGAAGGACTGAAGAAGCATCAAATTATTAAAGTTCCGGGAGCTGTATCAGAAGAGGTTGAGCCTATCACACAATTACCGGAAGAAAATCCATTAACTCCAAACCCATTCGTTGTGGATACCTTGGAATCCGGTGATGCACAAAGTTCTGTTGTCTTGACTTTTAGCGATAGCACAATACAACATACTGTTTTGCCCAATGAAACCATGTACAAGATTTCCAAGCGATTTATGGTATCAATAGAGGAGATCATGAAATTGAATGATTTGCGTAGTACTGCAGTTCGAGAGGGGCAGATTTTAACGATTCCTGTTAAGAACGAGCGTGTAGACCGTGTTGATGTTCGTCCTGTCTTGGAAGGTTATAACCCTGACAGTCCTGATTCATTACAGTTTGAAGAAAAGCCAAGTTACAATGTGGCAATACTTATTCCTTTGCATTTGGAGTTTGGTCCTGGGTATTCTGAAAGAATGTCTGAACTGGCGACACAGTTTTATATGGGCGCTACGCTAGCTGTTGATAGTTTGGAGAAGATGGGCTTGAATGCAAACGTGCATATTTTTGACACGAAAAATGATTCGGCAACCATTGCTGGAATATTGAACAGTCCTGATTTCACTTCAATGGATGTGATTATTGGCCCTCTCATGAATGGTAATGCTGCTCAAGTAGCTAGTTATTGCAAAGCGAATAAAGTACGAATGGTTTGTCCTGTCCCTGTTGACAGTGATGTGCTAGAGGAAAATAGATTGGTGTACGCTACAGTTCCTTCTAGGATCACCTTGATTAGAGGCCTAGCAAAGTACATGCTCGAACATAAAAAAGGAGAACGTATTATTTTGATTAAACCACTGGATAAAGAAAGCCAACCATTGTACGATGCTTTCAGAACAGCATTTTTAGAAACGGAAGTTATTGGAAATAGACCTAGTTTAATTGAAACTACTTTGGAAGGATTCAGTGCACATATGAGTCGTTCTTCGAATAACTGTTTTGTAGTCCCTTCTATAGATCGTAGAACAGCTACGAAATTCATCAACAACATCAATCGATCGTCATTTAGAGCAAGACCTGACGGAGTTCAATTGTATGGAACGCGTGAATGGTTGAAGTTTTCTGAGTTGAACAATGTCTTTATGAACAAGTATAATTTCCATTTCGCAGAGCAAACACATTTGGACTATTATTCGGATGAAATGATTGCCTTGAATAAAGGTTTTAGGCTGAAGTATAAGACTGATATGTCAAAAATTGCTGTTCAGGCGTATGACGTAGTCTTGCATTCATGTAGTGACTTTTTCCTAAGCGGGGAGAGACCAATGTTAATAATGAATGACATTAATTTGGAGCAAGTTTCAGAGATGGATGGGTATGAAAATTCTCATGTATTTATCATTGAGCAGGAAGAGTTTGAATTGATCAAAGTTGGATCTGCAAACGGTCACTAAAGCCATTAATATTTCTTGATAAATTAGCAAAAGGTGCTTCATTATTTGTGAAATAAAATACCTAGGAATTTACGATTGTTAATAGTTTGTCTTTTTGAGATGAAAAAAAATCATCTTTTGGCAACCGATTCGTTAAATTTGCGTTAGTTAACCAAACTGAAACTAAAATGAAAACCTTATTGCTCTCTCTAAGTATGGTGGTCTGTTTGACGTCTGTCGCTCAGCAATCCACAGTAAATTCTGAAAACACTACTGTTGTCGAAAAAAAGAAGCCGGTAGAAAAGGACAAAGATGACGCAAAGAAAATAGTTCGTTATAGCGATCTAAAGCGTGGTGTTTTGGAGATGCCAAAATCTCAAGTCCTTCCAGTTAGCACAAAGCCAACAACAATGGAAGAAGGAATTAAGGAAGACCTATAATCCCGATCCTTATTGTTCTGTTCAATCTGATTCTGATTATTTCTTAACATGAGGCAACCTTTTTTAATTTTTCTCATCATCTTTATGAAAACTATTACTAACCATTGACTTAGGTTCAATTACCTAAATTGAAAATGATAGTTTTTAAGATAGGAGAAACATAAAACTAAAACTAAAATGATGATCACTGCATCATTGAATCTGCGAAAAATTGAAAGTAAGCCTAACATGGCTGCCAGAAATTCTACGCACAAATTAAATCCAACCAACATCATGAGAACCTCGATTCTTTTAGTAGCGTTATTGCTATCGTTTTCTTCATTCTCACAAGAGAAGAAAGTCAATAATGCTGAGATGCAGGAAAGACTTACTGCTGTTCAATTAGAAATTGAACAAATTGATAGTAAGACAGCGTCCATCAATCAGCGAATAGCAGGGCTTCCTGAAAATGAAGTTGATCAATCTGTCTATACCATATTAGGAGACTTTGATAGAAGAAAACAGGATTTAATTAAAGTGGCTTATTCATTGAATATGCAATTGAGTGGGAATTCTCCAATTTCCCCCGAAATAATAGTTATTACAAAAGAAGAATTTGATAAATATCCTGAGAGCAATCAACAACAAATTTTAGCTCATCCAGAGCGTTACCAAGTCATTGGATTATAATACTAGCAAACCAACCAAAACATGAAAACTCTTCTAACTCTAATTGCTTCAATTTTCATAGGAGTATCCGTTCAAGCACAATGTGCTTTTGACAATACCTACCTACTTGATGCAACACCAGGATGTCCTGGAACATTTACGGCCCTCTGTATTAATGGAGGTCAGTATGTTACTGTGAACGTTGTAGCTGGTAATACGTATACGTTTACTACCTGCGGTAATGCAGCATTTGATACACAAATTACAGTTTACGATGCTCCTGGAACAACGGTTTTAGGTTACAATGATGATGACTGTGGATTACAATCCACTGTTACTTGGGTTGCAACTTTTACTGGTTCAATTAATGTTTTGGTTGATGAATTTAATTGCAGTAATACAGGAGCCTGTACGGATTTAGCAATTAGTTGCGCTTTACCGGTTCAATCAGGAAGTGGATGTAATACGAACACGACTATTTGTACACCAGGACAAGCAGGGCCTTTTGCCTTTTCTACGCCAGGGGATCCTGTTGGTTCTTGTTTAAATTGGATTGGTTTATCATATGCATATATCGTTCTATATATTACGCAAAGTGGACCACTGGAAATATTAATTGACGGTGATGCAGCAACTGGATTTTTAGATGTGGCGATCTTCGATGTTCCAGCCGGAGTAGATCCGTGTATAGCACAATTGGACGCTATGAATGAAATTGGATGTAATTATGCTATAGCTTCTTCAGGCTGCAACCAGTTCGGCACAGCATTCCCTTGTGCTTCGAGTGTGCCTGCGCCTCCGGTGGTAGCTGGAGATGTGGTGTTTATAGTTGTTGAAAACTGGTCAAATGCTTCAACAACATTCACCTTGGACTTGGCAGCACCACCAGCAGCACAAACAGGCCCTCCAGATGGAACTATTACTCCTGTTGCGACTATGTGTTCAACGGATCCTGCACTTCAGTTGAATGCAGTAGATAATGGCGGGTTATGGACTGGAACTGGTGTTTCACCAACAGGGTTGTTCAATCCAGCAGCTGCAGGAGTGGGTATACATACTATTGATTATGTGATTGGGTCTGTTCCTTGTCAGGATGCAGGTCAAACGACAATTGAAGTTATTGATTGTGCCTCACCATGTTTCATGAATTTCTTTTCCTATGCTATAGGCGCATGTGACCCAACAGACAACACTTTTGAAATTACGGGAGAAGTTCAATTTACAAACGCTCCAACAACTGGTACTTTAACGGTAACAGATTGTAACGGTAATCAAGACGTATTCTTCCCACCATTTGTATCGCCTACGTTCTATACATTGAGTGGGATTGATTCAGACGGAACAGCGAATTGTGATGTTACAGCTGTTTTTACGGCTGATCCGGCATGTACTTTTAACCTTGGTCTTTTTGACTATCCCTCAGGATGTATTTGTACAGCAGATGCTGGAACTTTTACAGATGGAACAACAGGAAGTACTCAAACTACAGGTCCATGGGATTTGTGTTTCGGAGATGAACTAGATATCACTGCACTGGGAGATTATACTCCGCCTCAAGATTTTACAATTGGCTGGACGCCACCACCTGCACCTGTATATGATCCAGGAGAGTGGCTATTGGTATTCGATTGTCCTCCTACAACTGTCCCTCCAGCGGATTTGTTAACTGATCCATGTTTATTAGGTGTTGCTTCATCAGCAAATCAAGCTTGGACAATAGTAAACAATGCCGGAGATGGAGCTACATTGTGGTTCCAGCCTGTTACTATGTACAGTATGGTTGAAGGAATTTATGCAATTTCTATCAATGGTGGTGAATGGTGTTATGACCTAGGACCAGCATACGAAGTAACTTTCTTGGAAGAGATACTTACTTCTCAAACACAAGATTGTCAGGCAGGAACTGCTTCAGTTACAATCAATGGAGGATTACCAGCACATGACGGATCAAATTTCACAGCATCCAATCTAGTTCCTGGTAATGCAGGCTTTGTAAATAGTACAACAGGAGAGGGTGGAACAATCGTTATTGATGGACTTTTAGATGGCGATAATTGGTCGTATGATATTGTTGATGCGAACAACTGTCCAATAACAGTATCTGGAACCTTTACAGGAACAGAAGATCCGAGTTTCACTTATCCATCGGCTGCTTATTGTCAAGATGAACCAAATCCATCTCCAACAATTACGGGAGTTACAGGAGGTCAGTTTACGGCACCAGCAGGAGTATCAATCAATGCCTTTACAGGAGTAATTAATTTGGGAGCATCAACAGCAGGAGGTCCGTACACAATAACGTACACAACTCCAGATGCAATTTGTTTTGATCAAGCAACATTTGATGTTACAATCAATCCGCTACCAATTGTAGATGGGAATGATGAAACTATTTGTGCTGGTGATATGGTTACATTAAGTGGAACCGGTGCTGATACATATACTTGGACTGCGCCAGTTCTAGATAATACTGCTTTTGCAGGTCCAGCAGTGACGACTGTCTATACGGTTACAGGAACAATCACAGCAACAGGATGTCAAAGCACAGGAACTGTAACAGTTACAGTGAATCCACTTCAAAATGCAACATTTACTACAACAGATTTCTGTGAAGGAACAGCATCACCTGCTGCAACAATCACTGGAACACCTGGGGGAACATTCGTGTTCAATCCAGCACCAGGAGATGGAGCAACAGTGAATGCTGCCACCGGATCAATTTCGAATGGAGTTGGAGGAACAACATATACATTAGAATACACAACGCCTGGACCTTGTCCAGCAACATTGACACAAACAGTAACAGTGGATGCGTTACCAGTAGTTGATGTTCCAGATTACTCAATTTGTACTGGTGGAACAGTTACACTAACAGCAACTGGAGCAAACACATATGTGTGGGCGCCAGGAACATATTTAACTGCAACAACTGGAGCAAGTGTTGATTGTACACCAACAGTAGATATTGCATATACAGTGACAGGTACAGACGCTAACGGATGTGTCAATACTGATATGACAAATGTTACCATCATACCGAATGCACCAATCAATGCAGGGGCTGATGTTGCTATTTGTGCAGGAGATAATACAACACTTACGGCAACGGGAGGCGTTACTTATAATTGGCAAGCACCAATCAGTGCCGCTGGAGCAGTTCAAACTGTGAGTCCAGCAACGACAACAGTCTATACGGTAGATGGTGTTGATGCACAAGGATGTTCTGGTACTGATCAAGTTACCGTTACGGTAAATCCATTGCCTACCGCAACTATTGCAGGTACGGCATCCGCTTGTATTGGAGATCCTTCAATGACTGTGACATTCACTGGGGCAAATGGAACAGCACCGTACACGTTTACGTATAACCTAAATGGAGGTGCAAATCAAACGATAAGCTCTGTAGGTAATACTGCAACCATAACTGTAGGTACAGGAACAGCAGGAACATTTAACTATAACTTAGTAAGTGTAGAAGATGCGAGTTCGACAAACTGTTCTCAGCCACAAGTTGGAATTGCAACGATAATTGTGAACCCTTTGCCAACAGCAACAATTGTAGGTACGGCATCCGCTTGTATTGGAGATCCTTCAATGACAGTGACATTCACTGGGGCAAATGGAACAGCACCATATACATTTACTTATAATTTGAATGGTGGAGCAAACCAAACAATAACTTCGGTAGGTAATACGGCAACAGTAACTGTAGGTACAGGAACAGCAGGAACATTTAACTATAACTTAGTAAGTGTAGAAGATGCTAGTTCAACAAACTGTTCTCAACCACAAGTTGGAATTGCAACGATAATTGTGAACCCTTTGCCAACAGCAACAATTGCAGGAACGGCATCTGCATGTGTAGGAGATCCTGCATTAACAGTTACGTTCACAGGAGCAAATGGAACAGCACCATATACATTTACTTATAATTTGAATGGTGGAGCAAACCAAACAATAACTTCGGTAGGTAATACGGCAACAGTAACTGTAGGTACAGGAACGGCAGGAACATTTAACTATAACTTAGTAAGTGTAGAAGATGCTAGTTCAACAAACTGTTCTCAACCACAAGTTGGAATTGCAACAATAATTGTAAATCCTTTGCCAACAGCTATAATTGCTGGAACGGCATCTGCATGTGTGGGAGATCCTGCTTTGACAATTACATTTACTGGAGCAAACGGAACAGCTCCTTACACGTTTACATATAATATCAACGGTGGTGCCAACCAAACTGTTACTTCAGTTGGAACAATGGCAACAGTCACTGCACCAACAGGAACGGCGGGAACGTTTAACTACAATTTAGTAAGCGTTCAAGATGCGAGTTCGACAAACTGTTCTCAGCCTCAAGTTGGAGTTGCTACGGTAATTGTAAATCCGATGCCAACAGCAACAATTGCAGGAACGGCATCTGCATGTGTTGGAGATCCAGCATTGACAATTACATTCACAGGAGCAAACGGAACGGCACCTTATACATTTACGTATAATTTGAATGGAGGGGCCAACCAAACAATAACTTCCGTAGGAACAACGGCAACAGTCACTGCGCCGACAGGAACAGCGGGAACCTTTAACTACAATTTAGTAAGTGTAGAAGACGCGAGTTCTACGGCTTGTTCTCAGGCTCAACCTGGATTAGCTACTGTTACGATAAACGCAAATCCTACACCAGTTATTAATGGTGCTACGGAATATTGTACCGGAACTTCAGCTACACTTTCAACAACAATTGCATACACATCGTATGTATGGTCTACGGGTGATGTAACACCTACAACGAATGTGACGGTTGCTGATAACCCAATTACGGTTACCGTGACAAATGCATTTGGTTGTTCAGGAACATCGGCTGTGTTCAATGTTCTTGAGAATACAGTGATTGTTTATAACAGTACACTTGATATTTGTCAGGGAGAATCAATCATTATTCATGGTGTCTCTCAAAATACGTCAGGTGTTTATGTACAAACGTTTCCATTACCTACTGGTTGTGATAGTACAGCGAACGTAACACTTGTCGTACATGCACTTCCCGTTATAGATGCTGGAGTTGATCAGGCTGAGTGTGAAGGAACAGACATTTCTTTATTTGCAACTGGAGCTGCTAACATTGTTTGGGATGTAGCTGGGGTATTAAATGGACCGTCATTCTCTCAAGCGGTGGGTACGGTAACGTATACTGCTACAGGAACCGATGCCAATGGATGTGTGAATACGGATCAGGTCGATGTCACAATCAACCCAATGCCGACTGCAACAATTTCAGGAACAGCATCTGCGTGTGTCGGAGATCCAGCGTTGACAATAACGTTCACGGGAGCGAATGGAACTTCTCCATATACCTTCTCATACAATATCAATGGAGGAGCAACGCAAACGGTAACTTCGGTTGGAACAATTGCAACAGTTACAGCACCTACTGGTACAGCTGGAACGTACAACTATAATTTATTAAGTGTGCAAGATGCAAGTTCAACAACTTGTTCTCAGACACAAGTTGGACTGGCTACAGTGATTATCAATCCACTACCTACTGCTACTGTTGCAGGAACAGCATCTGCTTGTGTTGGTGCACCAGGATTGACAATAACATTTACAGGAGCAAACGGAACAGCACCATATACATTTACGTATAATTTAAATGGAGGTGCGAACCAGACCATCACTTCAGTTGGAAATACAGCAATCGTAACAGCACCTACAGGAACAGCTGGGACGTTTAATTATAACTTGGTAAGCGTTCAGGATGCGAGTTCAACAACGTGTTCTCAGGTACAGGCTGGTTTGGCTGCAATTACAATCAACCCATTGCCAACAGCGACAATTGCAGGCACAGCTTCAGCATGTGTTGGAGATCCTGTCTTGACAGTAACATTTACAGGAGCTGATGGAACAGCACCATATACATTCACTTATAACATTAACGGTGGAGCGAATCAAACCGTGACATCGGTGGGGAACACTGCAACCTTGACTGCATCTACTGCTACAGCTGGAACATTCAACTATAACCTAGTAAGCGTAGAGGATGCGAGCTCAACAGCTTGTTCTCAATCACAAGTTGGTTCGGCAATTATTACAATCAACCCACTTCCTACAGCAACAATTGCGGGTACTGCAGCTGGGTGTGTTGGTGATCCTGGATTGATAGTAACATTTACAGGGGTTAATGGAACTGCGCCATATACATTCACTTATAACATTAACGGTGGTGCGAATCTAACGGTGACATCGGCGGGAAATACAGCAACTGTAACAGCGCCTACAGGAACAGCAGGAACGTTTAACTATAACTTAGTTAGTGTTCAGGATGCGAGTTCAACAAGCTGTTCACAGGCACAAGGTGGAGTAGCATCAATTACTATTAATGCCTTGCCAACAGCAACCATAGCAGGAACAGCATCTGCATGTTTAGGCGATCCAGCGATGGATATAACCTTTACTGGGGCTAATGGAACTGCACCGTACACTTTCAGTTATACCATTAATGGTGGAGCAATTCAAACTGTAACATCGATAGGAAATACGGCGACTGTTTCTGCTTCAACAGGAACGGCAGGAACATTTATCTATAACTTAGTGAGTGTGCAAGATGCAAGTTCAACAAACTGCTCGCAAGCGCAAGTTGGAACAGCAACGATCACTGTGAACCCAGCACCAACAGTTGATCCAATAGCAGATGATATTTTATGTACAAATGATGGAACCGCGGCAGTGAATTTCACTAGTCCGAATGCAGGAGCTACGTTTGCTTGGACAAATTCAAATGTTTCAATTGGATTAGGAGCATCTGGCAATGCTGACATTGCATCATTTACAGGAGTCAATGCAGGCACAACGCCTTCAATAGCAACAATTACAGTGACACCAACATTAAGTGGATGTGTCGGAGCAACAGAATCATTTACAATAACTGTAAATCCATTACCAACAATTGATGCTGGTAGTGATTTCGTAGTGTGTGAAGGAACTCAGGCGATCTTAACAGCTTCTGGAGGAGTATCATATGTGTGGGACAACAATGTAACGAATGGAGTTGCATTTAATCCAACGACAAGTGGAACGTATGAAGTAATAGGAACCGATGCCAATGGATGTGTAAATACAGATCAGGTAGATATTACTGTAGAACCAATTCCGATTGTGACATTTACTGCAGATGTTACTTCAGGGTGCGCACCCCTTACTGTTACATTTACAAATACTACAGCAGGAGCTCTTGATAATTGTGTTTGGACATTTAGCAATGGAACATCAATCACAGGATGTGGATCTGTTACAACGATCTTCGAAAATGGTGGTTTGTATGATGTTACTTTGACTGTTTATACTGCAAATGGCTGTAGTAGTTCAGATACGTATTTCGATTACATTTATGTTGAAGATGCTCCACTGGCATCATTTAGCGCTTCTTCATCGGAAGTATCAATTCTAAATACTCAAGTATACTTTAACAATACATCTGTAGGTGCTGAGACGTATGCTTGGGACTTCGGAGATGAATCGGCTGGAACAAATGAAGTGAATCCTATTCACATATTCCCTTCGGATGAAGCTGGGAACTACATTGTTCAGTTAATTGCTTATTCTTCTTTAGGATGTCCTGATACAGCGACACAAGTAATTGTTGTAAATGAAGAGCTAATCTTTTATGTACCAAATACGTTTACACCGGATGATGATGATTACAATGAGTACTTCAAGGCAGTATTTACATCTGGTTACGATCCGTACGACTTCCACTTATTGATCTTTAACCGATGGGGAGAAATCATATGGGAATCATTTGATGCAAGCATAGGATGGGATGGAACTTATGGAGGTAAACAAGTTCAAGATGGAACTTATACTTGGAGAATTGACTTTAAAACATCCAAGAACGACGAGCGAAAACTGGTTACAGGGCACGTGAATGTCTTAAGATAATTACAAAACGGCGCAGACTTATAATTTGCGCTGTTTTCATTTCTTCACAAAAAACACCTTATTCGGATTATTTTTTAACGAGGGTGTTGTGGGATTTCACAATGTTGTAACTTTGTACCGACCTCTACATTATTCTAGCACTATTCACTGTAAGACTAAGGTTTGATATAAATGACTTTGTATGTTTATTGAACTAAAGCGAATTCTCGTAATTCACTTATTTTTATTGCTTTTAACGCCTTGGGCTATCGCTTCTGATTCCATTCCGCTCAAGGATATTGAACCTGTTACGGAATGGACAGAATATGCATTAATGGACGGTGTTCGTATTGAGTACAAATACCAAAGATGCGACGACGCGGATGTGAAAAATCAGGTGTTGATTCTCTTCAGATATACCAATCTAACCGATGCTACTATAGAACTCTCATGGAAAACAAAGATTTTCATGAATAATGAATGTATCAATTGTCACCGGTTAGAGAATGATGAATATGCATTCCATCTTCAATTACTTCCTAATGAAGTGAAGGCCGGAGACGGCACATCAAAGCGCGATAAGAGAATGTACATTTTTTCAAATTACATCAATCTAGCTCCTGGAATGTCAGGAAAGAAATTGACAGATTTTGAGATCATAGAGTTAAACATAATTCAAGTTAATCAGTAAGAAATTATGTTGAAAAAAGTCTATTTTTCAAGTCTAGTTTTTATCCTATTGGCATCTGCCTCAATGGCGCAGTGTACTGTTGATATTGGAACAGATACAATTTTCGCTAGTTGCGGTCAGTCTACTTATATATCTGCATTAGGATTGTCTGATACTCCGGCCTTGTCAACTGATTTTGATGGAAATCAAATTGGAGCAGGATGGTCATCTTCAGGTACTTTATTGTACAATAATCCATGTGGGCCCTCATTAGATGGAACGCCATCTGCTTGGTTTGGAAATGTACCATTTCCAAGAACTCTCACAACGAATGGATTTGATATGTCATGTGGAGGACAAGTTTGTTTTGATTTAGACTTTGGAGGTGATGACAATGCCACTAGTAACTGTGAAGATCCTGATTTGATTGACGAAGGAGTATATTTTCAATATTCAATCAATGGAGGAGCAACATGGGTAACTTTATTTTATTTTGAGCCTACTTCTAATATCTCTGGTCCTTATTATAGCTGGGCAAATTATTGTTACACGTTGCCAGCAATTGCTTGGACGGCGAACACAATGTTTCAATGGTCGCAGCCTAATGCCAGTTCAACCGTGAATGATCATTGGGGAATAGATAATGTATCTATCATCCCTACGAATTGTGGATTCTGGTATGATTGGGATAATTTGCCTGCAGCGAATGATGGATATGATCAAACCGTAAATCCGAATATAAACACAACTTATATCGTGAATTACACGGACGGAGTTGTAGGCTGCCTAGATACCGTAGTTGTTTCAGTTGAAGAAGTTGTTGCCCAAGTGACTGCATCTTCAACATCCATTTCATGTCTTGACTGCGCCGATCTAAATATTGAATTCACGAATTACAACGCTGGTTCAATTATCGATGATTTCGACCCTGGGGTTAACATGACAATGTGGAGCGATATCCAATCGGGAACACCGAGTAATTCTTGTAATTCAATGTCGGGAAATGCCTTGTTTTTTGATGGGACAGGTGCCGAACGATCGGCTACAACAGTTGCTATTGATGCAACGTCATGTGGAACAATGAATTTCTGCCTGTTTATCGGGAATACAGGAAGTGCTTTTCCATGCGAAAAC
Organism: Crocinitomicaceae bacterium; assembly: GCA_033791225.1. Taxonomy (GTDB): domain Bacteria; phylum Bacteroidota; class Bacteroidia; order Flavobacteriales_D; family Crocinitomicaceae; genus UBA4466. The sequence goes on along the minus strand of JASJHD010000003.1, from coordinate 11,417 downwards.
GCAGATGCAGGTGAAGATGTGGTATTTCAGTATTCAACAAATGGAGGCACAACTTGGTCGGTAATTACTACGTATTATGAATCAACGTGGGATGCTAATAATAGCTGGCAATGCTTTACCATATTCATTCCACCATTTGCGCAGACAACATCAACAATGTTTCGATGGGTACAGACAAACTTTACTTCGGGAGTAGGATCTGATACATGGGCATTGGACGACGTATACTATTCATGTACACCACCACCATTTGATTTTGTTTGGACTCCAGCTCCAACATTAAGTGACGCAACAGTTCAAGCTCCTCAAGCCTGTCCTTTGGACGTAACAACGTATGTTGGAACCATTACTGACCCAACAACAGGGTGTACAGCTTCAGACAGTATTACTATTCAAGTTACTTGTGATTGTATGTTCGCTGCTATAACAACAGACGTAAGTGATTGTGAGAATGGAAATGAGTTCACTGTTTCAGGAGAATTCATGTATATCGATAATCCAATTACAGGGACAATCGAAATTGAAGTTACCAATGCGAGTGGAACGTATATACAATCCATACCAGGGCCTTTTGTTGATCAAACATTATTCAATTATTCAGTGAGTGGTATTATTGCTGATGGTTCTCCAATAACTGTAACTATTTATTTTTCAGATGAACAAACATGCATTAGTGTCTTAAACGATATTTCGCCTGTGTTGCCAGAAGTCTTAAGCGTGCTCGGAGGAGGCGTTTATTGTTTTGGCGATCCAATCACAGATATTACAGTAGATGTAACAGGAAATGGACCTTGGACGATTGACTTTACTCTTGACGGAACGGCACAAACTATGACAGGTATTGCAAGCCCTATCAATTTAGGAAATGCTCAAGGAGAATACATCGTAACGAATGTTTCTGATGCAGGATGTACAAACACAGCAGTAGGAATCCAGTCAATTGTAGAGCAAGATGTCCCTACCGTTTCGAGTGTTTTTGGTGGTAATACATATTGTCAATATGATCTTGTTGATGGAGTGTTAGTGACCGTAGTTGGTACAGCACCGTGGACAATTGACTATACCCTGAACGGAATACCAAACTCAATAACTTCTTCGACTGATACAACATCTTTAGGAAATGCTCCAGGTACATATATAGTGACAGGAGTTACAGATGCCGCTTGTTCAAACACTGCAGCTGGAATGGAAGTTATTACAGTTCATGCGGCGCCGATTGTAGGTGCAGGGATGGACTTTATTTCCTGTGAGTTTGATCAGGTTACACTTTCTGGATCAGGTGCGCAATCCTATGATTGGGATAATTCAGTAACCAACAATGTTGCGTTTGTTCCTGCTTCAACTATAACGTATACTGTCATTGGTACTGATGTGAATGGATGCGTTGGGACAGATGATATAATGGTTATAGTAGAGCCCTTGCCGATAGTGTCGTTCATAGCGGATAGCATGTTGGGGTGTGAGCCCTTCGAAGTAATTTTTACCAATACAACCATTGCGTCAAGTGATCTATTAGAATGTATTTGGGATTTTGGAGACAATAATTCGGGAGTAGGATGTGATACTATTGGGCATCAATTTGAATACGGAGGACTATATGATATTTCTTTGCAGACAACAACAATTAACGGATGTGTGAACTCAATTACCTATCCTGATTTTATTTATGTAGAGAACAATCCAAATGCAATGTTTACAGCTTCAGCAACAACAGTTTTAAGTTTAAATACGGAGGTGATTTTCTCCAATGATTCTGAAGGCGCAACAAGTTATATATGGGATTTTGGCGATGATACTGAGCAAAGTACGAATGTAAATCCATTCCATGAATTTCCTGATTCACAAACTGCCGGTTACGTTGTAACGTTATATGCTTACTCACCTTTAGGGTGTCCGGATTCAGTTACCCTAGTTGTCAATGTGAATCAAGAGATTATATATTATTTACCGAATTCCTTTACACCAGATGGAGATGAATTCAACCAAACCTTTCAACCAATCTTTACCGCTGGGTATGACACCTATGATTTTAATATGTTCATTTTTAATAGATGGGGAGAAATCATATGGGAAAGCCATGATCCAGAAATGGGATGGGATGGAACCTATAGAGGAAAGCTCATAGCAGCTGGTACATACCATTGGAAAATTGAGTTCAAGACCGAGCTATCGGACGAACGAATCATTGTAAATGGGCACGTTAATGTGCTACGATAGTAGGCTGTCTAGTTTTTAACAGCTTACATCGATCAAGTTAAGTTTTCCATCGATAGAATCATGCTTATTATCGACAGAATGGATTAAATATTCACTGAACCCTTATAAATATTCAATCAATAGGGGGCTTCATTTATGCGGGAAATTTATTGCAATAAAAAGGCAACCGATTGTTTATCTTTGTGTCTTACAATTGATTGCTAAATACTAACCTAGTTTTCTTCAACTAACCACTAGTTGTTATAAACCTATTTATACTATGATACGATTGCTGACTACGCTTGTGATACTGCTAATTACCAGTATCTCATTTTCACAAAATGAAACTCCTCCTCCCACTATAGATTGTAAGGTCATTCATCCATCGGATTGGGAAATTTACGTTTCTAATCTAGATTATAAAATTGAATACAAATTCTTGATCGTATCCCATTGAAGGATCACAATCAATGAATTTGTATTATTAAAGATTACCAATCGTACACGCACGGAATTGGTGTTATACTCTAGCGCAAATGGGAGATGGTTAAATTTATAACAATCCAGATAGGTAAATGTTCATATTCTCAAAAAAAAGTTGATAAAAAAATAACAATTAAGGCAACTATTTGCCTAAATTTATGTTTTCTAAGTGATATCAACATACTAACGTTGATATCCTAGAGCAAACCGCTATTACATGATGAAACTACTACAGAAGCATAACCATTCAGAATTACGATACCTTTTACTTGTTACAATCCTGTTTTTCGGACTAAGTCAAAGTGCTTATAGCCAAGTAACTTCGCTCAATAACGAAGCTCAATTGATAGAGTATTTGGGACAGGAAAAATATAATGAGTTCACACAATCCAACCCTAGTTATATTAATTTTCTTGATGTTAGATGTTCTAGCGGATATGTGATGATGGATTATGTAGAGGAGAAGATGAATGAATTTCCGGTAATTGAAATTATCTATCATTCATCATTGGAAATTGTAATTACTGAAGGTAAGGAGTATCTGGAAAGAATTGAATCAAAAATTTCACCTGAAGAATTTGTGTTAGCAGTAGAGTCTCCTGAATTTAACTTCTTGGAATACAAATTCAGTTTTGATCGGTCAAAAATCACCTATCATGTTTTAGGTAATACAGGAAAAGTAATTATGATTTTCCCTGTAGAGAAAATAAATAAATTAGTGAACGCTAGAATATAGAGAGTCATGATAAAAACTATTCAACATTTTAAATTATACTCTCTTATTGCTATTTGCACCTTTTTTGTTGCGAATTTTTCTGCATTTGGGCAGAACTATAACATGAGTAACACAACTATTAACGGTTGCTCAGGTACATTTTATGATCCAGGAGGAAATGCAAATTATGCAAATGGTCTTGGATTGATAACAATGACCTTTTGTTCGGACCAAGCTGGAGATGAAATAGTGCTAGATTTTAGTGGGTTACCGTTTCAGGTCGAGACAGGATGGGATTTCTTAAATATATATGACGGTGTTGGAACCGGTGGAACTCAATTATGGGATTCTCAAGCGAGTGGAGGAGCAACAAACCCAGGAGTAATTACTTCTACAACGGGCTGTGTTACAGTGACCTTTTCAAGTGATGGTTCACTAAATTATTCTGGATGGGAAGCTGCAATTAGTTGTATCACTCCAGCTGCCCCAACATGTTCTGATGGAATTCAAAATCAAGGAGAGGCAGGAATAGATTGTGGAGGGCCTTGTCCTGCTTGTACAGATATAATAATGGCTCCAGGAACAATTAATGCTTGTGCAGGTACATTTTATGATCCTGGAGGAACCGGTGATTATGCAGCAGGTGAAAATGTTGAAATGACAATTTGTTCTTCAACACCTGGAGAGGTAGTTGAAATTAATTTCACAACCTTCACGGTCGAAAATGGATTTGATGATCTTTTTATTTATGATGGACCAAGTACTGGTTCTCCCTTAGTGGCAGGCAGTCCTTTTACGGGAGCAAATGCACCTGGTACAATAACCTCAAGTTCTGGATGTTTAACATTCGTGTTTACTTCAGATGGTTCTGTTCAGCAAGCGGGTTGGATAGCGACAATAAGTTGCGTTGTTCCGCCTATTCCAACATGTAATGACGGAATACAGAATCAAGGTGAAATTGATATTGATTGTGGTGGACCATGTCCAGCATGTGTAGGGGTATATATTTCACAAGAGGGGACGATAAATACATGTGATGATGTGTTTTATGACTCTGGTGGAACTGGTGTTTATGGAGCAAACGAAGATCTAACAATAACGATCTGTCCGGATGTGCCTGGTCAGGCTGTAGTTCTTGATTTTACGATGTTTGATGTCGAAGGGACAACAGCTGGAGATGTATTTTGTGTATATGATGGGCTGGATATTTTAGCTCCGACATTTGGATGTTATACAAATGATTCACCTTTGACAGGAATAGTCCAGGCGGCTAATCCAACAGGATGTGTAACGTTCTGGTTTCAATCTACAGGTTCGATTCAATTGGATGGCTGGGAGGCAGCAATCTCTTGCGCTACATTATGTCAAGACGTGATTGCAAGTGCAATTATGACTCCTGTCCCAGATCCCGATGGAATTGTAAGAATCTGCCCTGGAGATGCTGTGCAATTTAATGGCGCGGGTGCTTATCCTCAAAATGGCATTGGTTATGTCCAATCTGATGGAACTTCAACTTTCACTTGGGATATGGGTGATGGAACAACTCAGGTTGGGCAAATTGCGAATCAAACGTATCCTACTGAAGGTGGTTTCATAATTCAACTCGAAATTGAAGATATTGAAGGATGTTCAAATACAAATGATATTGATCAATTAGTGTACGTGTCAACCACGCCAATTTTTGCTGGCTCTATTGGAGCACCTGATCCGATTTGTTTAGGAGATCAAGCAACTATGACAGGGGTAGTAACTCCTGTCACCTACGAGCAAATTTGTACACCACCCACATTTCCGCCACTATCATTGCCTGATGGTTCTGGTGTTTCTTATCAGACCAATGTGAATTTGGATTGTTATTTACCAGGTCAGACTTTGACTGATGTAAATGACCTGTTGGATATTTGTGTGAATATGGAGCACTCCTATATGGGAGATTTAGATATTGTGATCGAATGTCCTGACGGAACTCAAGTTACATTGGTGGATTACCCGAATGGTGGTGGAACTACTTTTTTAGGTGTCCCAGTAGATGTTGATGCGACCCCTCTTGTTCAAGGTACAGGTTGGCAATATTGCTGGTCTCCAACTGCTACGAATGGTGCTTGGTCCGATAATACTGGCGGTACTCTTCCTGCGGGAACATATGAATCAACAGATCCTTTGGCAGGGCTGGTTGGTTGTCCCATGAATGGTGATTGGACTATTATTATAACGGATAATCTCGCTTCGGATAATGGCTTTATTTTCGATTGGAGTATAAACTTTAACCCAGCAATTATATCGACATCTACTTTCTTTACCCCAGTTATAGTTAATGAGTATTGGCTCGCTGATCCAACAATTGTATCTGGTACTAACCCTATTGTTGTTGAACCTACTTCGGCTGGAGTAGCCTGTTACATTTTTGAGGTTGAAGATGATTTTGGTTGTTTCTGGGATACTACGGTTTGTATAACTGTTGATCCTTCTCCAGTTATTGACCCTATTGCAGATATTACTTCTTGTGCAGATGTTACACTTCCAAATATTACTGGAGTTGACTTAACTGGAAATCAAGCTTTCTTTACTGGACCATTAGGAACTGGAACTCAATACAATCCTGGTGATGTTATTACTGGACCTATTACTTTAACGCTATACATTTTCGATGAAATGCTAGTAGCACCGTTCTGTGATGATGAGGAGAGTTTTATTGTAACAGTGACGCCGTTAGATATCGATGCTGGACCAGACCAAGTTTATTGCCCTCTTGGAGCAGCAGTTACCATTGGAGCAGATCCAGTAACTACTGTTGAAGGTGCCGATTACTCTTGGTCACCAACTGGTGGTAACGGAACAATTGATCTAAGTGGCGGAGGTCAAGACCATGGACAGGCTACGGTTTCTCCAGCGGTTACAACAACTTATACACTTACAGTGAGTGTGCCTGGTTGTGTGCTTACTGAAGATGTGATTGTTACCATAGATCTTCCACCAACAGCTTCTGACCCTGCACCAATAGTTGTGGCATGCCCATCGGATGTACCGCCTGCAGATCCAGCTGTAGTAATTGATGAGAATGACGATATTACTATACCACCTGCAGTAACATTATTTAGTGAGAATTCCAATGGCGCTTCTTGCCCTGAGGTAATAACTAGAGTTTATCGTGTAACTGACGCTTGTGGAAATTTTGTGGATGTCACTCAGTTGATAACTATCATGTTAAACACAGGTCCTGTTATGCCACCAAACGGTAGTTCAACGGTAAACTGCTTAGCATTGGCTGTTCAACCTGCAGCTCCTGCTGTAGATGATCAATGTGGTAATGATATTACTCCTGTTATTACTGAAAATGGAGATCCAGCATGTGAAGGAGATAAGGTATATACATATACGTACACAGATTGTGGAGGAAACGTTGGAGTATATACTTATACCTATACAATAGATATGACAACCCCACTTACTCCTCCGGCAAATGGAACGAGTACGGTTCTTTGTCCAGCGAATGCATCAGACCCAGGAGCTCCAGCAGATATCTTGGATGGTTGTGGCAATACAGTAAGTGCAGTATTTGTAAGTTCAGATCCAATCCCAGCATGTGAAGGTGATGTAGTATGGACATACAGCTATACAGATTGTGCATTAAATACAGTAAACTGGACGCATACCTATACAATAGATATGACAACACCACTTGCACCACCAGCATTAGGAGCAAGTAATGTAACATGTCCAACAGATGCAACTGACCCAGGAGCACCAGCAGATATTACAGATGGCTGTGGAAACACAGTAAGTGCGGTACTCGTAGGAAGTGTAGATGCACCTAACCCAATAGTATGTGTAGGAACAAGAGTATGGACGTACAGTTATACAGACTGTGCTGGAAATACAGTAAACTGGACACATACCTATACAATAGATAATACAGCAGCGATTGTACCACCTGGAAATACAGTAAGTACAGTTCTTTGTCCAGCAAATGCAACTGACCCAGGAGCGCCTGCAAATGTTATAGATCCATGTGGAGCTACGATTATACCAGTGCTAATTGGTTCATCAGCTGTTCCAGCGTGTGAAGGTGATGTCGTATGGACATACCAGTACACAGATTGTAGTGGTAACACATATGATTGGACACATACGTATACAATAGATATGACAACGGCATTAACTGCACCCGCACTTGGTACGAGTACAGTGAACTGTCCAGCGAATGCATCAGACCCAGGAGCACCAGCGGATATACTTGATGGTTGTGGTAATACAGTAAGTGCAGTCTTAGTAGGGTCAGATCCAATCCCAGCCTGTGAAGGAGATGTAGTATGGACGTACAGTTATACAGATTGTGCTGGAAATACAGTAAACTGGACGCATACCTATACAATAGATATGACAACACCACTTGCTCCACCAGCATTAGGATCAAGTACGGTAACATGTTTAACAGATGCAACGGACCCAGGAGCACCTGCAGATATACTTGATGGTTGTGGAAATACAGTAAGTGCAGTCTTGGTAGGAAGTGTTGATGCACCCAATCCAATAGTATGTGCAGGAACTAGAGTATGGACGTACAGTTATACCGACTGTGCAGGGAATACAGTAAACTGGACATATACCTATACAATTGATAATACAGCGGCGATAGTACCACCTGGAAATACGGTTAGTACAGTCTTGTGTCCAGCGAATGCAACAGACCCAGGAGCGCCTGCAAATATTATCGATCCATGTGGAGCTACAATAATACCAGTGCTAATTGGTTCATCAGCTGTTCCAGCCTGTGAAGGAGATGTAGTATGGACATACCAGTACACAGATTGTAGTGGTAACACATATGATTGGACCCATACGTATACAATAGATATGACAACAGCACTGACTGCTCCAGCGAATGGAACAAGTACGGTTCTTTGTCCTGCGAATGCATCAGACCCAGGAGCTCCAGCGGATATCTTGGATGGTTGTGGTAATACAGTAAGTGCGGTCTTAGTAGGCTCAGATCCATTACCAGCGTGTGAAGGAGATGTAGTATGGACTTACATTTATACGGATTGTGCAGGAAACACAGTAAACTGGACACATACCTATACAATAGATATGACAACTCCACTTACTCCACCTGCACTTGGTACGAGTACAGTGAACTGTCCAGCGAATGCATCGGACCCTGGAGCGCCAGCAGACATTACAGATGGTTGTGGAAACTCTGTTAGTGCAGTTCTAGTAGGATCATCTCCCGCACCAGCGTGTGAAGGAGTAGTGGTTTGGACGTACAGTTATACAGATTGTGCTGGAAATACAGTAAACTGGACGCATACCTATACAATAGATATGACAACACCACTTGCTCCAGCAGCATTAGGATCAAGTACGGTAACATGTTTAACAGATGCAACGGACCCAGGAGCACCAGCAGATATACTTGATGGTTGTGGAAATACAGTAAGTGCGGTACTCGTAGGAAGTGTAGATGCACCGAACCCAATCGTATGTGCAGGAACTAGAGTATGGACTTATAGCTATACAGATTGTGCAGGAAACACAGTAAACTGGACATATACGTATACAATAGATAATACAGCGGCGATTGTGCCTCCAGGAAATACTACAAGTACAGTATTGTGTCCAACGGATGCAACTGACCCAGGAGCTCCTGCAAATATTATAGACCCATGTGGAGCTACAATAATACCAGTGCTAATTGGTTCATCAGCTGTTCCAGCGTGTGAAGGAGATGTAGTATGGACATACCAGTACACAGATTGTAGTGGTAACACATATGATTGGACGCATACCTATACGATAGATATGCCAACGTTTGCTATCGCTACTCCAAACGGAGCAGATGCAATAGTTTGTGCAGCAAACTTGGTAGTACCAACACCACCTGCAGCTACAGATCTATGTGGAAATGCAGTAGTACCTGTAATGACAGAGAATGCTGATCCGATATGTATCGGCGATAAGATTTGGACGTTTACTTATACAGATTGTGCAGGTAATGTAGTAGTGTGGACTCATACAACATCAGTTAATGATAACGTACCACCGGTAGGAACAGCGCCAGCGGACGTCTCATTAGCAGGTGGGTCACCACCACCGTGTGATCCTAACTTGGTAACAGGAGTTTCAGACAACTGTGATCCAAGTCCAATAGTGACATGTTTACCAGATGTATCAGATGGAGGAAACTGTCCAGAGATCATCACAAGAACGTATCATATCGAGGATGCTTGTGGGAACTTCATTGAAGTGACACAAATTTTCACGATTGGAGATGCTATTTTCCCAACAGCATCAGATCCAGCAGATATTAATGTTGAATGCTTGGCATTGGTACCTGGAGAAAACTCATTGGTAGTTATTGACGAATGGGACAATGGAGCAACACCAATAGTAACATGGGAGGATGATACACCAGGCGGTGGATCATGTCCAGATACTATAATTAGAAGATACCGAGTAACGGATGATTGTGGAAATTACATTTTTGTAACACAGTTAATCATTATTGAGCCAACCACAAATCCTGTAGTTATAGCGGATGGATTAAGTACAGTGAACTGTTTGGCAGATGCACAAGTAATCCCAACAGCACCACCGGTATCGGATGTGTGTGGAAATGCACTTTTGCCAGTAATGGCAACTCCTGCAGACATTGTTTGTGAAGGAGATATGGCATATACGTTTACCTATACCGATTGTGCAGGTAATGCTTCAGTTTGGACGTATACCTATACAGTAGACTTACCAATCTTTGCAATCGCTACAGCAAATGGAGCTAGCACAGTATTGTGTCCAGCGGATGCGAATGTTCAACCAGCAGGCCCTGGAGTAATTACAGATCTTTGTGGAAACACACTTACACCGGCAATCGTTAATGATGGACCACAAGCTTGTGAAGGTGATGTAGTTTGGACGTTTATCTACACTGATTGTGCATTGAACACATTGGATTGGACATATACTTATACAGTAGATATGACAACAGCACTTACTGCCCCAGCAATGGGAACAAGTACAGTGAACTGTCCAGCAGATGCAATTGACCCAGGAGCGCCAGCAGATATTACAGATGGCTGTGGCAACACAGTAAGTGCAGTGTTAGTAGGATCATCTCCCGCACCAGCATGTGAAGGAGATGTAGTATGGACATACTCATACACAGATTGTGCATTGAACACAGTAAACTGGACACATACTTATACAGTAGATATGCCAACGTTTGCAATCGCAACGGCACTAGGAACATCGACAGTTAACTGTCCAGCGGATGCCAATGCGCAGCCAGCAGGACCTGGAGTAATCACAGATCTATGTGGAAATGTACTAGTAGCAGCAATCGCTAACGATGGCCCACAAGCTTGTGAAGGCGATGTGGTTTGGACGTTTACTTACACTGATTGTGCATTAAACGTAGTAGCATGGACGCATACTTATACAATAGATATTCCAGCCTTTACTATTCCTTATTTGGATGATGCAAGCATAGTAAACTGTGTAGCAGATGCCCAAGTTGATCCAGGTGATCCAGGTGTCGTAGTTGATATGTGTGGAAATGTACTGATTCCAGTAATTACTCCACCATCCCCAACAGGATGTACAGGAGTAGGAGCTATTTGGACATATACGTATACAGATTGTGCATTAAACACAGCAGATTGGACATACACATATACAGTGACTTTAGCACCATTTGCTATTGCAACCTTGCCAGGATCAAGTACAGTAGACTGTCCAGCAGACGCGATGGTTCAACCAGGTGATGCAGGACTAGTTAACGATGCTTGTGGAAACGCAATCATTCCAACAGTAGCTACACCAGTAGCAGTAGGGTGTGAGGGCGACATGGTTTGGACATTTACGTATACTGATTGTGCAGGAAATACACTGGACTGGTTGTATACTTATACAGTAGACATGCCAACGTTTGCAATAGCAACTCCACTTGGAGCATCAACAGTAAACTGTCCGGCAGATGCAATGGTTCAGCCAGCAGATGCAGGAGCAATTACTGATGTATGTGGAAACG
>JASJHD010000002.1:0-72704 GCA_033791225.1 Crocinitomicaceae bacterium | reverse complement strand
GCAATTGATTTGGTACAGGTTGAGACATGTATTACATGTCCAGCTCCAAACCCTTTCAATATTATTACTGCTGGTTTGATTTCCGGTGATTTTGACTGGACTGAAAATGGTTCTGCTACTGAGTGGGAACTTGAATGGGGTACTCCTGGATTTACTCCTGGTGCCGGAACAACTATGTTGACATCAAACAACCCTGAAACAGTTGGTGGATTAACTTCAAACTCTTTCTATGAAATTTATGTTCAGTCTGTTTGTGCTCCTGGTGATACATCAGCATTGACAGGTCCTATCTTGTTTAACACATATAATCAAGGCATCTACATGGATGGAGATACAGATTGTCCTACTTCAGGATTTGTTGATATTTCAGCAACAGGAACTGCAACCGGATTAACGGATGACGGAACTGTAAACGTTACTTTACCATTCTCATTGTTGTATCAGGGTACAATAATGACAACAGCATTCATTAGTAATAATGGCGCTATTGAGTTGAACTCTCCTGGAGGAATTCCTTTAGGTGGAATTGTTAGTGGTACAACTGATGACGGTCTTTATCCTTTCTGGGATGATCTTGATTCTGAAACAGGTGATGTATATTACGAGACAATCGGTACTACTCCAAGTCAGGTATTTATCGTTCAATGGGAGCAACGTCCTCACTTCTCAGGAGTAGTTGGTCAGAACGTTACATTCCAAGTACAAATCGAAGAAGCGACTGGAGAAATCTATTTCGTTTATACAGATACAGAATTTGGTGGGGCTCAAGCTATGTTTGATAACGGTCTTAGTGCAGGAATCGGTGTTGCCGGTCCAAACCAAGATATCGCGACTTCAAGTAACGATGACACATACTTGTTAAACAATTCATGTGCACACTATTTCTATACAAACTGTCCAAACCCGTTGAACTATTCTGTAACATACACTACAAATGATGAAGCGGCTATTACTTGGTCTGCTGGTCTTGCTGGTGAAACTGACTGGACAATTATTTACGGTCCTGCTGGGTTCGATCCTGCTACAGGTGGAATTACAATCAACACTACATCTAGTGCGGCTATTTTCCCAGGTTTAGATGATATCACAACATACGATGTTTACATCTATGCTGATTGTAACCCAGGTGTTTTACAAAGTAGTGGAGCGTTTGGTACTTTCACAACGTTACCTAACTGTGCTGATGTCACAGGTCTAGCAGGAACGTCTGCTGTTGATTCCCTCTTTACTTCATGGAGTTGGGTTGAATCTTCAGGTGTTGGAACATATCCTTCGACTGGATTTAACATTCAATATGGATTCAATAGTTTTGGTCTTTATGATGGTTCTGAAACTATCGTGAATGCTGACAACAATTTCACTGATACAACTGCTGATGTTACTTTGTTAGCTGGTGGTGTTTATGACATCTATGTACAATCAGTTTGTACTACAGATACTTCTAACTGGGTTGGTCCGATACAAGTAATCATGCCTTTGGACAATGATTCAACTTGTTTCTCTGAGCAATTGATGGTAGACGGTTCATTGTATGTATTCAATAACGCTGGTGCAACTATCAGTGGAACTGAAACTACGATCGCTCCTCCTGCATCTGGTTGTTCTACAACTGACGGTTGGTGTAACTCTAGCATGAACTTCACTACTTGGTTTACATTCGACGCTCCTGCTTCAGGAAATATGCGATTGGATGCAACTGATTATGGTTTCGACGGACAGCTTGCTGTTTATGAAGTAACTGATTGTGGTGATTTCGCTACTTACACTCTTGTAGGTGCAAATGACGATGCCATCGGTGGTGGTTCAGCAGCTCCTAACTGGTCTGTTTGTGGATTGACTCCAGGTAATACTTATTACTTGATGCATGATTCATGGAGTACAACTGGTACTGGTACTTACTCAATTCGTTTGAGCGCTATCGACCTTGAGGCTGGTAACACAAATGGATTGATTGATGTTTGTCTTGGTGATACTGTTGATTTATACGACGGTGTAGCTGGATACGACATGGGTGGTGTTTGGAGTGAAATGCTTCCAACTGCTAACTTTGCTGATCCTTTGTTCCCATCTGCTGGACTTGCTTCACAGGTGTACGACTTCGAATACAGAGTTATCGACGGATGTGCTTACGATACAATCATCCAACAAGTTGAGATCTACGGACCTTCTTCTGCTGGAAATGATGGTACTCTTACAGTATGTTTGAACCAACCGTTTGATTTATTAGGTGCTCTTTCAGGAAATGTTGATACAGGTGGTGACTGGTACGATCCATCAAACAACATTGTTCCTTCATTGACTGCTGCTGGAAATATCCCAGGTCAATTCAACTACGATTACGTTACATCTAATGGAGTTTGTCCTGCAGATACGGCGAACGTTGTTGTAACTGTTGATGGTGCTTGTGATTTCTTAGGAATCGACGAAGAGGTGTTTGAGAACATGACTATGTATCCAAACCCAACGAACGGTTCAGTATTTATCACGAATAGCGGTTCTAACGAAGTATTCAATTACGAGTTAACTGATATTAAAGGTAAGGTGATTACTTCTGCTACAGGAGCGATCAACGGTACTGAAACTACTGAAGTTAGTCTTGATAAGCTTGTTACAGGTTTCTACCTGATCAGAGTTTACAACGACAACGCTCAGAAAACGTTTAGAATTATCAAGGAGTAATCCTGATAGAATATCATAGGAAAGGGTGGCTTAGGTCACCCTTTTTTTATGCTTTACTCCGTAACTTCGCCAATGGCGTATCTAATAAACTCGTGTATAATACTCGCAAGCATCATTGTTATGGAAGGCGTAGCTTGGGGTTTGCACAAATACATTTTGCATGGACTTCTGTGGTATATACACGAAGATCACCACAGACCTAGGGTAGGTGCATGGGAGAAAAATGACCTTGTCGCCTTTGTGTTTGCTATTCCAAGTTGGTTGTTCATGATGTTCGGAATTATGCATGGCAATGATTTTAAGCTGTACATTGGAATAGGAATCGCGGTATACGGGCTGTTCTACGTTTTATTCCATGATGGTCTAATTCATGGAAGAATCAAGGTTTTCCAGAATCCGAAAAGTGTTTACTTACTCGGTTGTAAAATTGGTCATTTGGCGCATCATCAACACGACAAAAAAACAGATTACAATAAGGATAATGACGTTGTTTGGGGTATGCTATGGGTACCCAAGATGTACTTCAAAGCAGCGCGAGAAATCTTGAACAAACAAAATTCTAGCTCTCAAGATAGTTCTAATTAAGGGTCTTTTAATTCTCTTGAGATTTTCTACCTTTACTAAAAAAACAGAATTATGTTAGCTCCTTTCAATCTTCAAAAATGGATAGACGATAACCGTGATTTATTAAAGCCACCGGTTAGTAATAAAAATCTCTATGTTGAAGCAGGCGATTTCATTGTAATGATTGTTGGAGGACCTAACGCACGTAAAGACTATCATTTCAATGAAAGTGAAGAGTTGTTCTACCAAATTGAAGGAGACATTACTGTTACAGTTCAACTGGATGGAAAACCAAAGAAGGTAATCATACGAGAAGGAGATATTTTCTTATTACCACCAAACATTCCTCATAACCCCGTTCGCGGGGCAAACACTGTAGGATTAGTGGTTGAACGCGTTAGAAAGGGAACAGATTTATCTGATGGATTAATGTGGTTCTGTGATGAGTGTAATCACAAATTGCATGAATACCGATTCCCGCTTGAAGATATTGAGCACGACTTTTTATCGCGTTTCAGGTCATTCTATGCTTCAGAAGACTTAAGAACTTGTGATAGTTGTGGACACACAATGGAGACTGATCCAAGATTTATTTAGACACTTCTTCCGTAATTTTTTTTCGATTACCTCAGCAAATTAACATGTCCAACATGTTTGTGCTCCTTGTCATAGAAATCTGTTAAAGAAATTTTCCAGACGTAAGTCCCATCTTGGCAATCCGCTCCAAGATAAGTTCCGTCCCAACCTTCATCAATACTTTCGCCCGTAAAGATTAGTTCACCCCAACGATCGTAAATATCCATATGGAAGGTGCGCATGTTACCACCTTCAGCTTTGAATATCCAATTAATATCATCCTCGCTGTTTGGTGTAAAGGTATTTGGAACATATAAGATTGGATCATAATAAATATGAACGGTATCACTTGAACTACAGCCATTTTCATCGGTATATGAAACCGTATACCAATAATTTTGATTTGGAGTAGCAATAGGGTTTTCACAAGCTACGCAGCTTAAGAACTCCGAAGGGTACCAAATGTACGTGCCTGACGTAGTACTCGTTGCAGACAACTCAATTTCATCTCCATAGAAAGCATACACATCAGGTGAAGTCTGTATAAATGCCATAGGATACAAATCAACAAAAACAGTTGCAGAATTAGAACATCCAAATTGATCAAATCCTACTACCGTGTACACTGTAGGCTGAGAAGGTGTCGCTGTAACCTGCGAAGCATTATTTGGGTTCACAGAAGCGGGCGTCCAATAATAGCTTATCCCACCTGAGGCCCACAAGGTAGCAGACTCACCAGGACAGATAATTGTATCATTTCCAGCAATTATTTCTGGAATTATTATATCAATATAGACACTGTCCGGAACTGTACCACAAGGATTTGTGAAATCACAATAGTAGTACATGTCATCTGTAGGAGACACTGTAACCGATGGATCTGTAATTGAGGTTATATTTGAATTCGGAGACCACAAATAGGTTACACCTCCCGATACATTAATAAGGACACTTTCTCCCACACAAATACTAATTGAATCCGGCATTACAGGAATCGGAGGCGTATAATAGACTTCCACCAAAACCGTGTCTTCCATCGTGCATCCATCACTGGTGGTGATTTCAACAAAATATTCAGTTGTGATATCCGGTGTGCAAAGAGGTGTAGCACTAGTCGGGTCATCCAAATAATCAGGTGGACTCCAAAGGTATTGTGATCCACCAGTTGCAAACAAATCAACACTATTGCCAATACAAATACTCTGATCCTCAATAATAGTATGTACACCTGAATATACAGGAAGGGTCACATAAACTGTATCCACCCCACATGTATCAGAAATGATTACCATAAAATCTGTTGTAACGTCTACTGTTGCAATTGGATTAGCAATTGTTGGATCATCCAATACATTTGCTGGAGACCAAAGATAATTTACACCTCCAAGTGCTTCCATTTGATACGGCGTCCCTGGACATACTGGTCCTGGAGGCTGAATAACACTTCCTTGAAAATCGCCAATGTATATAGAAAACAAAACTGTATCCGAAGTGTAACAATTGTTTGTGTCTATTACAATAAGTGTCACATCATATGTTCCTGGGCTTGTATATAAGTGCGTTGGATTTTCATCCGTTGAAGAAGTATTGTCTCCAAAGTCCCAATAAAACGCATTTCCATTGGAGCTATTATTATCGAAAACAGCAGGGTCAGGAATACAAATGACAGTTTGAGGTGTGGAAATTATCGCATCAATAGTACTTAGCTCAAATTTAAAGCAAGCCATATTACAATTCGAACTTCCATTTGATGTAGACCATGCATCTGAGGTTGTCGAAAAATTATTCACACCACAAGCCGCACAAACAGCATGATAGATTCTACCAGACTTATCAAATCGGCTAGTTCCTCCATCAACATGATTGACATTCGCGGCCCCTCCCATAAATGTTCCGTATTTCAAATAGCCAGCGTCTCGGTTTAAAACAGCTATGTAAAAATTACTTCCGCCAGTAGTAGGTTGATATGCTGAACTTGTAACGGGAAAACCAGTGGTAGTAGAATAAATGGCCGATGCATATTGCACATTAAGTTCACCTCCCCATCCAGAAAGATAGATATCATAACAATCAGAAACCAAAAAGGCAGTTGGAGAAATTTCAACATGTCCAGTACCGGCACCAATCAAAGTAGTCCAAAGCATACTTGTCAAATCACCATTAAATTTCTGAATAAATTGTCCTGAATTTGCATTTCCATAATGTCCAGGCGTAATTGCCCATCCTTGCTCAGTTTGGCCATAAATGTATACACTATCATCCAAGTCCAATTGAACAAAGTAGGTCTGATCATACTCAGGATTTCCGATATATGTTCCTGCCTGCAAAGTACCATTTGTTCCATTCAGTTTTGCAAGGTACCCATCGGTACCACCAGAAAGAGACTGTGAAAACCCATTGAAAGGCAAGCCTTGTGACCTTGTACCCCCAACAAAATATACATCTCCAAGGCTATTTACCTGGAGAGAATTGCCAGTTTCTTCACTAACTCCTCCAAAGAAAGTGGACCAAATCAAATTACTCAGATTCCCTGACATTTTGAAAATTACCGCATCCTGAGACCCTCCAATTGATCCTTGAGAACCTTGTACCGTAGGAAAGTCAGAAGATCGTGTTGTAGAGGCAACATACACATTTCCGGCATCGTCCAAAATAATTTCTCCTCTAAACTGGTCGCCATAATTGTGCTGAAGCGGACCTGCATTTAAACCATCCGTATCCAATCCTCCAATATAGGTTGATGAAAGCATTGATCCTCCATCGGCACTTAATCGAGCGATGTATATATCTGATCCTTGACTAAATCCAAGTCCATTAGAAAACGTTGTCATACTAGGGCCTCCCGCGAATGTGTTATCATATGGCGTTCCTGCCATTGGAAAATTCGACGAAGATGTTATTCCAAAAATGTATAATTCTCCATTTGGAGCACAAATCATGCTATGTGGTGTCTCAGAACCATTCCCACCAATGAAAGTTGAATACAGAAGAGCAGTTCCATTTGAACTAAACTTGGTAATCCCTAAATCAATACTGCCCCCATTAAATGAAGCATCGTATGAACCAGCGACAATTGGATAACCCAATCCAAAAACAACACCGCCTCCAAAAAGATTCCCGTCTGAATCAGGAGTTGCAGTCATTCCCCAATTATCCGCTGTAGACCCTGTAAATGTAGAAAAGGTAATATCTGGATCGATTATCAAAGTCTCGGTTTCATTGTAGCCGTCCGGAAATTCGAAGTGAACTTGATCCCCGTCCAAAGCGAAGACTACGTACAGTTCGGTCTTTTTACCTGTTTCCTCATTCAACGTCCAAGCTATTGGTCTTCCTTCAATGATTTCACCAAAACGATTCGCAATTCTCAAATTACCTTCATCGTCAATTGTCAATCCATCAGCCCCAATGTAGTTCAATTGTATTTGTTGTGGGTCAATTCCTGCTTCTACACGTAACGAGTATTTAAGCCGATCAAATCGGCCATCAAGAATCAAGTCAATTCCGTCATAGTAATCTGTTAATTCCAACAAGCTATGGCTATAAATTTTAGATTTCCATGTACTCTGATCAGATCCCAGAAAGTAATTTCTATAAAAGCTCGATGATTCTAGTGGAACTGCTTCGCCTGTCCAAGAAGATCCTAGGAATTTAGTTTGGATCACATGTGCTCTAAACTTATCCTCGTCTTCCAAAGCTTCATGATCTCCATGATGGTCATGTTCTCCGCGCAAGGTTTGACTCGCGTCGTTTAAGAAATACGTAAATCCATCTTTCTCAATCAACATCTCCCCCACTTGCATTTCAACTTTGTATTCAATTCTATCATCCCATTGCCCCTCATTTGGATGCATCCATGCTTGCGCACGCGCGTACGAGGCGAACAGCAAAAGGAATAGGATTAGACTTGAATATTTCATGGGTATCGAAAATACAATAATTAAAGGACTTGACAGACCGTTTCAGCACGAATGCAAAACCGAAGTCCTTCCCTCTGTTATAATACGTTAGACCTTACTAAAAGGTTGCCCCTACAGGCAATTTAATAGACCTGCATATTTAACGAAAATAAGAGTGAAAAAGTACATCTTTCGATTCGGATTATACAAAGATTGTGATTCCGATAAATCGGTTTATTCAATTTTATTGAAGCTGAAAGAGCCTAGAATTAATCACTTTGAATTTTTCAAGCAGAATAGCTTTTTATCTTAGTATCATTTCGGCTTATAGTTGTAAATTTGCACTGAATTTACACCATTCAAGACCATGAGTGATCCGATAAAACATGAGTGTGGAATAGCACTTTTACGTTTAAAAAAACCTCTTCAATTTTATCTTGACAAATACGGAACGGCCTTTTACGGGCTGAATAAGCTGCATTTGTTGATGGAAAAACAACACAACAGAGGACAAGATGGAGCTGGAGTAGCCAACATCAAATTTGACATGTCTCCAGGCGAACGTTACATTTCGAGGTATCGTTCTATCGACAGCAAACCAATTCAAGAAATTTTCGATTACATCAACGGTAAATTTGCCAAAATCGAAGAGAAAAACCCTGAGTTGTTGAAAGATGTCGACTATTTGAAAAAGAACTCCGGTTTTACAGGTGAATTATTTTTAGGACACTTACGTTATGGAACATTTGGTAGAAATTCAATTGAAAGTTGTCACCCATTTTTAAGACAAAACAACTGGATCACCAGAAACTTGGTTGTTGCAGGAAACTTCAACCTTACAAATGTTGATGAGCTTTTCGATGTATTATTACACGTCGGTCAGCATCCAAAAGAAAAATCAGATACGGTAACCGTATTGGAAAAAATAGGTCATTTCCTTGATATGGAGAATGACGAAATGTACGAGCAGTTTAAACCACAGGGATACTCCAATACTGAGGTTTACGATAAAATTTCCAAGAATTTAGACATTGAGAGGATTTTGAAACGCGCCTCAGAAGATTGGGACGGTGGATACGCAATGGCTGGATTGTTTGGTCATGGAGACGCATTTGTTTTGAGAGATCCCTCAGGAATTCGTCCAGCATATTGGTACGAAGACGACGAAGTTTGTGTGGTTACTTCGGAGCGACCAGTTATTCAAACAGCATTCAACTTAAAGGCCGATCAAGTACAGGAGTTGAAACCTGGACATGCATTGATCGTTCGCAAGAATGGTAATATTTCAGAGAAACTCATTAATCAACCCAAGGAAGAATTGAAATGTTCATTTGAACGTATTTATTTTTCAAGAGGTAGTGATGTGGAAATTTACAATGAGCGCAAGCAACTTGGAAGAAATATCGTTCCACAAATCATGGAAACGATTGACAATGATTTAGACAATTCCGTTTTCTCCTTTATTCCAAATACTGCTGAAGTTTCATTTTATGGAATGATCAAAGGATTGGAAGATCATTTGAACGAAGAAAAGATTGAAGCCATCACAGCTTTGGGAGCTAATCCTGATCCATTAAAGATTCGAGAGATTCTTTTGAGACGTGCGCGCATTGAGAAAATTGCCATCAAGGATGCAAAATTGAGAACGTTTATCACGCAGGATGATTCTCGTGACGACCTTGTAGCGCACATTTACGACATTACATACGGAAGTGTGAACCCAGGAACAGATAATTTGGTCATTATTGATGATAGTATTGTCCGAGGAACAACATTGAAGCAATCGATTTTACGCATTTTGGACCGCTTAGATCCGAAAAAAATTGTGGTTGTGTCTTCCGCTCCTCAAATTCGTTACCCAGATTGTTATGGAATAGACATGGCGAAAATGGGTGACTTTATAGCCTTTGACGCTACTATTGCTCTTTTGAAAGAGCGCAACATGGAATCTGTAATTGACGATGTTTACCGTCAATGTAAAGAACAGGAATCCTTGCCTAAAGAGCAGATCAAGAATTATGTACAACAGATCTACGCTCCATTTACTAACGACGAAATTTCGAAAAAAATTAGTGAGTTACTTACTCCTGAAAGTATCAAGAGCGAAGTGGAAATAATTTACCAAACGGTAGAAAATCTTCATAAAGCATGCCCAGACAACAAAGGAGATTGGTATTTTACAGGTAATTATCCAACTCCAGGAGGTAACAAAGTAGTAAATAAGGCCTTCATTATTTGGAAAGAAGGTCGAAACGAAAGAGCCTATTAAACATCGCCATGAATAAACGTACAGCACTTATATTTTATGTTCTTAGTGTGTACGTTGTGGTGCAATTCGTTTGGTGGGGTTATCACCTCATCGAGCTTACATCGGAAGTTTCAGCGCAATCATCGCATGTTTCTAAACGCGTAATAATGATTATGGGAGAAGGTGGCGTTTTTCTGCTTCTTCTACTAGTGGGCATTTGGCAAATCCGACGATCTATTCGAAAGGAACTAAAATTATCAGAGCGACAAAACAATTTCTTGCTTTCGGTTACGCATGAATTAAAAACTCCGTTGGCAGCCAACAAGCTCTATCTCCAAACGATTGCAAAGCGAGATTTGAGCAAGGAGCAATCTGAAGAATTACTTAAAAAGGCAATCGAAGAGAATACGCGTCTCGAGCGCATGATTGACAATATCCTGAATGCTTCAAGATTGGAAAACAACGTATTGAAGCCGGAAAAGGAATCAATTAACTTATCGGAACTTATCGAACAGGTTGCGACTCGATTTAATGCAATTATTGGTAAAGATCTCGTACAATTTGAAACGAGTGATAATGTCATTATGCAGGGTGACAGATTCATGATAGAAACGATTCTAAACAATTTGGTGGAAAATGCCCTCAAGTACAGCGGCAAAGAACTACCTGTAATGATCTATGCTACAAATGATGGTCAAGAATTAGTTTTAGGTGTGAAGGATGAAGGACCGGGAATAGACAAAGAATTTCAACAAGTAATCTTCAAAAAATTCTTCCGAATAGGAAATGAAGAAGTACGTACTCAGAAAGGCTCTGGACTTGGGTTGTTTATCGTTTCCGAACTTGTTAGAATGCACGGAGGGACTGTGAAATGCTTGAACAACGAACCAAAAGGAACAAACTTTCAAATACGATTATAGGATGACTAAGAATCTTGGACTTATCATTTTAGACGGCTGGGGAATCGGAGATCACTCTGAATCCGATGCAATTTACCATGCGAACACCCCATACATGGATGGACTTTTAAAGTCATATCCAAATGCAACATTATTGACTTCAGGAGAAGACGTTGGTCTGCCTGATGGACAAATGGGAAACTCCGAAGTTGGTCACCTGAATATTGGTGCGGGTCGCATTGTTTACCAAGAATTAACACGAATCAACAAATCTATCAGGGATGGTGAGTTTTCAGAGAATGGCACTCTAAAGTCTGCTTTTCAAAAGGCAAAAGACACAGGCGTTAACGTTCACTTCATTGGATTGGTTTCCAAAGGTGGTGTGCATAGTTCGCAAGAACATTTGTATGCACTTGGACAGATGTCGAAAAGTTACGGAATTGAAAATGCATTTGTTCATGCTTTCACGGACGGGCGTGATTGCGATCCTAAAAGTGGGCTTGGTTTTATTCAAGAATTGGAAGATAACTTAGACGGAACAAATGTGAAAATCGCATCTATTGTAGGTCGATATTTTGCCATGGATAGAGATAACCGATGGGAGCGTGTTAAGAAAGCGTATGATTTAATGGTTCATGGAACTGGTCAAAGCTTTGACTCCGCAACCGAGGCGATTACTGCTTCGTATGCATCCAACGTAACAGATGAATTTATCGAGCCCGCAGTAATTGCCAATAATGGAACGCCAATCGCAACTATTGCAAATGGAGACGTAGTCATCTGCTTCAATTTTAGAACTGATCGTCCTCGTGAAATTTCTATTGCTCTAACGCAAAAAGACATGCACGAATACAATATGGCTGCTTTGGATCTTTCGTACTACACCATGACCAATTATGACAAGACCTTCAAAAACATTGAAGTGATTTTCGAAAAGGAGAACCTAGCGAAGACCCTTGGTGAAGTATTGTCTACTGAAGGTAAAACACAGGTCCGCATTGCGGAAACTGAAAAATACCCTCACGTTACTTTCTTTTTTAGCGGTGGTCGTGAAGTTGCATTTGAAAATGAGCGTCGCTTATTGATCAACTCTCCAAAGGTCGCCACATATGATCTTCAACCTGAAATGAGTGCAATTGAAGTGCGCGACAAAATCGTTGAGGACATCAAAACAAATACTCCGAATTTCATTTGTCTAAATTTTGCCAATCCTGACATGGTTGGACATACCGGTGTCTATTCTGCAATTCAAAAAGCTGTAGAAACAGTGGACGGATGTCTGAAAGATGTTGTAGAAACAGGGAAGCAACATGGTTATGAATTCATCGTTATTGCCGATCACGGTAACGCAGATTATGCCATTAATGCAGATGGAACACCGAATACCGCGCACTCGCTGAATCCGGTTCCCGTTGTTCTGATAACTGATGATACAAACGCAACTATCAAAGATGGAATTTTGGCAGATGTCGCCCCTACAATTTTAGCGCGATTGGGTGTTGATCAACCTGCGGAAATGACAGGAAGGGTGTTAGTGTGAAATGGCATTCTTTTTATCGGAGCAAAAACGAAGTCATCGGAAGAAAATGAATTAATTGAAACTTTTTGTGGTTGAGAGACAACACTTATCTCGTTATAATTCAATATTTTGCAATTCATAATCATAGCACATGAAAGAAAGTAAAATACAACGTCTCGTAGGATTCTTCTCTTCAAAATCAAAGAAAGAAGCCATTAAACAAGAATCCATGTTGTGGGGTTTCACTTGTGAAAATTGCAAGAAAAGAAGTAGTATTTGGGAAATTGGTGGCGTGCGCTATAAAGCAAAAGGAAACCCAAGAACCATGATCAAATGTCCAGAGTGTGGCACCAAAGTTATGCAAAGAATCACAAAAATTGAAGCGTAAATTATCCTCTTAATTTTTCGATAACAGCCGTTGTAGAAAACCCTTCGACTAAAGGAATCGCTACTACCTCTCCTCCATTTGATTTCACGAAATCAGAACCAACGATATACGTCTTTGAGCTTGTATCCGTTTCATCTGGATCATAATCTGCTCCTTTCGCCAAAACATCAGGATTTAAACGCTTTATCAATTCGAGAGGAGTGTCATCATCAAAGAAAACAACCATTTCTACGGCGCTAAGTCCAGCGATTACTATTGCTCGCGCATCTTCATTGTTTACCGGACGATCATCACCTTTACCTTGTCGCTTCACGGAAGCATCTGTATTCAACGCAACAACCATTCGATTACCACGATCAGCAGCTTCGGACAAATAACTTACGTGGCCAGTATGGAGAAGGTCAAAGCAACCGTTTGTAAAAACAACTTTATGGCCTTGCATTTTCCACTTATACATACGTTGTAAAGCGGCTTTATGATCAACAATTTTACTCTGTAAGTGTTCTAGGCGACTATTCATAGTCTAAAGTTAGTCTTTTTCGACTTCCACCAACTTAGGTTGACGTTGAATTAGGAACAAGGATAGCAATCCTAAAATTACGATGAGAACAGTTTGCGCAACCCAAATAAAAATTCCAAAAGCAGCGAAACTAATTCCATAGATCAGTAACACCTGATTAACCCATGTTGGATATGCTCCAATACCACCGGGTAAGATTGCGATAGCTGCTGCACCAACAACGAAAGCACCAAAAATACATCCTATTTCAATGGCTGATGTCTCGGGGAATGCTTGAGCAAAAATCCAAATTGAACCAACGTAGCACGACCAAATAAAGACAGTGTGGAAAATGAATGCCCACTTTTTCTTCATCGTCCAAATAGATTTCAATCCTTCGTAGAATCCCTTCAACTTATCTATACAAAATGCCTTGAACTTTGCATTCGTAAAGAAAAAGAACAATCCAATTATTCCAATCAGCACCACTCCAATTGCCACATAAATTAACCACGTTTTATCAGAGGGTTCCCCTGAATTCGTGATTTGATTCAATTGATCCGAATTCACTTGTAACAGGCCTGTGATAAACACAACGATTCCCAACATTATCACATCAATTACCCGTTCAATGACAATTGTTGCAAATCC
Source organism: Crocinitomicaceae bacterium (assembly GCA_033791225.1). Classification (GTDB taxonomy): domain Bacteria; phylum Bacteroidota; class Bacteroidia; order Flavobacteriales_D; family Crocinitomicaceae; genus UBA4466. The sequence goes on along the minus strand of JASJHD010000002.1, from coordinate 58,785 downwards.
TTTTTCAAAGGGCACTTTTTCGTAATTCGTCAGTAATCCGGCACGGGCAAATTCGCCAGATCTCGGAACTGTAAAATTGATCACGTATCCTGCCATCACGGCGTGGTAAGCATTCGATAATTTAGGTTTATACCCAAGAGGTTCCAAAAGAAAACGCCATCTGTATGCACGACTAAGATGACTTAAAAAGGCAACAAGAAGTCCAAGCCCGACCCAAAAGTAATTTGCTTCAAAGAAAGCATCCTTAGTTTGTTGGATTTGTTCCTCGTTCAATCCGCTGAAAAAATACCATGTAAGGTATACTCCAATTCCAATTGGAATAACAATTTTAAGAATTTTAATGAGTTGACTTTTCAAGCGTTGTACTAGTTTGAGTAGATCTATAACGGAAACGAATTTAGCATATTTTGTAGAAATGGAATCTGGTAAGCATTGTGAAGTTTAGAAAATTTTCAATCTTAACAAACTGCGCAATTGTCAATTAATCGTACTTCACCACAAAAAGCAGCCATACATAAACGTGCGCCGCTGACCCATTCATCCAATTGCTCTAAGGTTTCAGGATGCACAATCTCCAAGTATTCCAAGCGTAACTCACCTTGTTCAAAGTACTTATTTGCAAGATCAATCGCCTCCTGAACGGAATGCTTATCAACCAAAGTTTTTACGTACTCCATCGTTTGGAAGATTATTTCAGCATCTATTAATTCCTTTTCACTTAATCTGTAATTGCGACTACTGCTTGCAAGTCCTGATGGTTCTCGAACAGTTTCGCATCCTACTATTTTAACTGGCATCTTGAATGCTTTCGTCATATATTCGATAACCGCTAGTTGTTGGAAATCTTTTTGTCCAAATAATGCATAATCTGGCTCAATGATATCAAATAGACGCTTAACGACCTTAACAACACCCTTGAAGTGTCCCGGACGAAACTCTCCTTCCATTACACGTTCTAAAATACCCAATTCTAATTCAAATGTATTGTATCCATCAGGGTATATTTCACTTATCGGAGGAGCAAAAACAACCACATTCTCAAAGCCTTCCAACAGTTCTATATCCTTGTGTAAGGTTCTTGGATAGTTGATTAAATCTTCTTTGTTATTGAATTGAGTTGGGTTCACGAAAATGCTAAGAACCACTGTGTCTGCGAGTTCAGAAGCCTCCTTTACCAGTTCAATATGGCCATGATGCAATGCACCCATGGTTGCCACAAAACTTACTGTCGAATCTCCATTATCCGAATACAGCCTATCTCTAAGAGATTCTACCGACGTTAAAACACTCAAATCCACCATGCAGTCAACGAATTGAAAGGGACAAAACTATTGTAAAATCAGCAAGTCTCCTAATAATTAGTAAAATCAATGGTTTCCGTTCATAATAGACAATGGTTTGGTCTAATAATCAGCAGTTTAATTGGTTACCAGAGTGATTTCCAATAAAAAAACAGGTATTTATACCTATTGCGTGTCCAAATTGGTAATAGTATTTTTACAATCGTCAAAACCTATGAATGGATATACAAAAAATATTACAGAATGATTTCTCACATATTGAGAACATCACTGAAAGAGACTATTGGTTTGTCCGTACCGACCAAGGATATTATTTCGAAACGTACTATGACAATGGTTTTTTAGCAATTGGATGGAACGAAATAACTTTAAATGATATTCCAAATATAAACGTGTATGGATCCGCGATTCGCGCGAAAGTCAGGGGCAATCCGGATAATGCTATTAATAAAATAGAAAAACTTTCTTCTCAGGAAGGAAAAATAACGGGGATACTGAATAAAAACAAAGCCTTCTATGACCTTAAAAAAGGCGACGTTGTCATTATGCCATCGGTAGGGTCGCAATTCCTTGCTTTTGGGGTAATACTTGATGATAAACCTTATAATGGACAAGGACTTGACTGTAGTTACAATAAGCGACGGAAAGTTAATTGGTTGAAATACGAAAACGCTAAAAATTTAGATGCAAAATTCGCATATGTGAAAAAGTCATTCCATGCGATATCTAAAATAGATGAGCAATTTCACGATGTAATTGATAATTTCATGTTTGATTCGTATATTAAGGATGGATTTGGCAATATTTCTCTGAAAATAAAATTACGAGATGAGATCAACTATGCCAAACTAAAGATGTTGTTGGACAACTTGATTGAGATAGGTAGGCAATACAATAAGGCGAATGGAATCACTGAAGATTTAGATCAAGCGACGATTAAGCTTAATCTTCAGTCGCCAGGATTCGTTAATCTAAAAAACATTGGAAGGAGCCTAATTATCTCTTCTAGTGTAGTCCTAAGTGCATGTGACTCTGATGACGGGCACAAGGCAGCGGCAGATACTTTTATTCAACAGAATGGAATAGACTCCACCCTTGTTGAGAATACAATCGAATTGTTAGAAGATTTTGAAATAGAGAAATAACCAATATGGACTTAGGCTTTTTTACTGGGAAGAATGACTTGGCTAAATTTTTAGCTATAGCGGGGCTATTTGCGTTTATATTCAGCCTAATGTATCCTCTTGAAAAGAAAAAAGAACTAGAATTAGAGATAGCCGGACTAAATCCTATTGTCGCATCTTTGAATGACCAGTGCGCTGATATCCAGAAGAAGTTTACACCACTAAGCCACGAACGTGATAGTCTCAAGGGGATCTTAGATACTATGAGCGACTCTATGTCCATTTTAGGAATAAAGGAGCAAATCAATGCTCATAGTGACGAGGCAACACTATTGCTTTCAGAGATCAAAATCAAAAATCTGGAGATCAAAATTAAGGATGAAAAAATAGTTGTTCTAAATAAATATGTCCTTGAATATGAAAATTATCTTTGGTGGCTCTATTGGGTTGGAGCGTTATCAATGCTAATCGGATTTATATCTTGGGGAATTTCTGGATACAAAGAACATAACTCGGATAATTAGCCACTAAAAAAGATGCTTTCAATATTTTAAATGCAGCTATCCAAGCCTGAAGGTTGATAGCGTGTCAAAAATCCTCCCAAAACTTCCTGAATAGCTTTCGTGTTTGTTCATCCGCATTGGACACGTCAACAGTGCCGTTAGAATACATAATAACAACATGAAAGATTACGATCTCTTTGAATACTCGCAACCATGAGTTTTTCTTTAGGCTGGAAATGCCTTTTTGGAAAATCGCTAGCAGATACTTGTAGACATTATACGCAATGGAGTTGATAATCCAAAATACGGTATTCTCTTCCAGTAATGAAAAAGGACAAAGCGCAAAGTTGAACTCGTTTTTCAGCTCAGCAAACCGCTTCTCTTCCGCTCCACGCATCGCGTAGAACTTTAGCACCTCTTCATTGCTCATGTCATCGTTATTGGTGATGATACAGGAATAGTTGTAGCCATTGTTATCCATTCGCTTAATCACAACACGATAGGTTTCTTTAGTTTCAGTTACGGTGTGCTCAGTTGATCCAAAAGAGCATGGTACTCCTTTCCAGAACCCTTCTACCCAATCATCAACTTCCCACCTTATTCTGTCTACTAGATTCTTATGCTTCCTCTGGCTAATAAAGAACTCAATCTCTTCCTTGTTCAGGTATGACATAAGCTTAGCATTGTAAGAAGCAGAATCCGCACGAAACTTTGAAATTTTCACTCCATGCTCCTTTGCTTGCTCCACACAACGGATAGTCGTCTTGTCAATGAAGCTTTGCGCTCCAGTGTGTCCACTCCTTCCTTCAATAAAGAATGGAGTTCCACTTACTGATGCAAGTGCTGGTTGGTATCCATAGACGAAGTCTCTCTCCATTCTTTTGTATGTTCTTGTGGAGTCATACTTTCTGTTTCCTACAACTGTGTTGTCGTAGTCCAGCACGTTATCCGCTTTAGGATCTATCAAGCCTAGTGATATTCCACTAAGAGCAAGTAGACTGTTCATCCGATCATTATTATTGATAAGGTGATCGCCAGACTTGCCGTCGAATGGAACATGATCATTTGGAACAGAAAGATCTCTAAATATTCGAGAGGTGGTGTATGGAGAAGGAATCTCAACACCAGAAATATTGTCCAAGTTTCTTTTATGTTTTCCGGCATGATAGATTCTTTTGTTGCCAGAGAATATTCCTAAAATGTGAGAGCTTAGTATTTGACTGTATGAGAATTTGGCTTGTTTGACACGCTTGCCAAGTACAGAATCTACAACATCAAGAAACCCCGACTTTATCATCTTAGGATAGATCAGGTTTAAACCACCAAAAGCGTTGGTTTTAATGTCGCTATGTCGTATATTTGACTTCACAATTACTTTAAAACCGTGGGAAAAATGTTTGGTAGACATTCTCACGGTTTTTCTTTTTGATTACAATTCGTAATCAGCTAAAATTGAGCCAATTATGCAATCAAATACCCTTATAGTAAGTGATACGTAGTATCATTTTGTATATAAGTTTTGACTGTTTTTTGCAACCAAATCGACCGAGAAAGTAGTATGCTTTTGCGATTATTCAAAAAAAATGATTTTTATCGACCGGATAAAAATTTAATTTATTCGTTACTGGTTCTGGGATGGACTGATAAAAATATTCGTCCATAAAAAAGCCCCATCGAATTTCGATGAGGCTCAATAATAATTATCAAAATCACGCTCTATAAATCCAGCGTTTTTAATTCTGAAATTGTCATGTTTTCTAATTCCGGATTCAATTCAATAGCAGATTTTGTTATGATCGCAACACGGACATTAAAACTAAGAGGTGAACTAGGGTAGTAATTGTTTCCGGCTTCATCTCTTGTAGTCAGAAAGAAAACCCCGTACTCCCCGTGAGAACCATATAAAAACTTATCTACTTCACCCCAAGAGAATGGCACCGCCGACCAATTATCAAGGAAGTCTTTAACTTCAATGATCATGAAATCATCAGAATTTCCAATATGGTTAGTGGATAGAACTTCGTAGGCACTTGTTGAAGTAAATGTTACCCAAAACTCTTCATAAATAACACTTGGAGTAAAGCAACTTCCGTCATCTTTTGAGGCTTCCGAAGAATAATTAGTAGCAAATGGATCAGTACAGCCTTCCTGTTTACATGAACTGTTCAGTATTAAGGAGACGCCTAACACCGTTAGTAATAAGACCTTTTTCATAGGTTTGGTTTTTGACCGCTTACTCAGTACGGAGTGTGTTAATGGAAAAAGAAGCGTGGAGCACAACTCACACTTATCACCAAGCATCGCCAGACGCTCAAAATAGAATGAAAGTAACCCCACGCCGTTCTGGAACGACGTGTTCGACTGTCCTCTATTTATCCGTAAACTGGCGATTTCGGTGATAAAGAAAGACACGATTCGTAAATATCGAAACCAAGGTAGTAAAAAACCTATGAAAACCCGCGGCGTATAACAAAATCAGGTATATTTACTTAGCGTTACAAAAAAGTGGAAACAATCGCAAGAAATAGACCTGCTGATTCTACAAACTATCCGTTTTTGTTGAAGTTCCGCTTTTTTTTCTATATTTTTGTATTCATTTTTTATCAATAAATTTTTCATGGAGAAGAAGAAAGTACTTTTTATCTCGCAAGAGATATCACCATTTCTACCAAAATCGGAAGTTTGTACAACAGCTAGAAGCTTAGCGCAGGGGGTTCAGGAAGGAGGAAAAGAGATTCGCGTTTTTATGCCGCGTTTTGGAGTTATCAATGAAAGAAGACATCAACTTCATGAAGTAATTCGTTTGTCAGGAATGAATTTAATCATTGATGATACGGATCACCCGTTAATCATTAAGGTTGCTTCAATTTCAGCTGCTCGCATGCAAGTATATTTCATCGACAACGATGAGTATTTCAAGCGTAAAAACACTGTCGCTGACGATAACGAAGTTGATTTCGCAGACAATGATGAGCGTTCTATCTTCTTCTGTCGTGGAGTTTTAGAAACAGTAAAGAAATTAGGATGGCAACCAGATGTGATTCACTGTAATGGATGGATGACAGCATTGATGCCATTGTACATCAAGAAATTGTACAAAGACGATCCTCACTTCGCTAATACGAAGGTGGTATACAATATGTACAACGATGGCTTTAACAATAATTGGGATAAGCGCCTTGCCGAAAAACTTAAATTTGACGGGTTCGAAGACGACGTTACAAGTGATTTCGAAAATGTAGATTTTGCAACACTTTCTAAAGTGGCTGCGAAATATGTTGACGGATTGAGCGTTGGTACTGATGAACTAGACCCGAAATTGAAAGCTATTTTCGACGAAGCGAAATGCGAAAAATTGGATTTTGTACCAGAAGAAAACATGGTGAAGGAAGTTTCGGAATTTTTGGATAAAGTAATTGACGCAGAAGTTCTCATATAAAATGAATCATATTCAACCATTTACGTGGCGGAAAGGCATTGTTCTTTCCGCTACTTTTTTATTCAGTATTTTCCTCATCATCTCTTGTAAAAAGAAAGAGAATTCTATTGGACAAAATACGATTGACCAAAATGAGTTATTGCTATCAAGCGGTATCGATACTTTTGAATTAACAACTTATTCGTACATCGACGACTCCATTATCTCGGACAACGCGCCATTTGCTGTTCTCGGTTCGTACAACGATCCTGTATTCGGAACATACAATGCAGAGTTCTATACACAATTCCGCTTAGAGACATTCAATCTTGATTTGGGAGATCTAAGTACTATAACGGTTGATTCATTTATCTTGAGTCTTGAATACATTGGCCAATACGGAGATGCTGGAATTCAAAACATTGAAGTTTTTGAAATTACCGATGATCTTTATTTGGATTCTACGTACCTCTCAACGGATGTAGCTAATACTGATCCATTGGATTGGGTTTACCCTGGGGCGAATGCCATTCTGATGGATGAGGAAGGAGAAACTATTGTAGGAGAAGATACACTGACACAAAAACAATTACGCATACCACTGAGTACTTCAAAGGCAAAAACAATCTTTATTGATGCAGTGTCAGGGGCAGGCTATTTTGACGATAACGAAGCATTTTTGGATTACTTCAAAGGCCTACATGTTCGAACTACAAATTCATTCTCACCAGGTCAAGGTGGAGTTTCTTACTTCAATTTAAATGATCCGGATTCGGAATTGACTATTTATTATACTCAAAATGGTCAGCAAAAAACCTACTCTTTTCAAATCAATTCAAGCTGCGCAGACTTCAATCATGTGGACGTAGATACACTGAGCGGCCCTAACAATATTTTGAACGACCAAACTGCAGGGATGGAACAATTCTATGCTCAAGCATTTGGAATGAGAGCAGTAGTTGAAATTCCAGAATTGAGTACAATTCCTCAAAACGCTATTATTCACAAAGCAATTTTGGAGCTTCCAGTCGCTTACCAAACGGGGACACCCTATTCTCCTGGAGCAGAGGTGTCAATAGCAACAAATTTAGAAATTGGTGGGACAAAATTATATGGTGTGAACACAATTGGATATTATGATGATTACAGAAAAAGTTTTGAAATCGATATCCGTTCTTATGTTCAAGCCCTTATCAACAAAGAAGTCGTAAATACGCGACTAATTTTTTCACCACTTCTACACAATACTTCGGCAGAAAGAATTATTTTCAATGGACCGTTAACAACTAACAAAGATAAACCAAAGCTGTATATTCTATATACTGAATTCTAATTGATCTAGCTTATGTGTGGAATAGTCGCCTATATCGGACAAAAGGAAGCATATCCTATTATTGTTAAAGGATTAAAGAGACTTGAATACCGCGGGTATGATAGCTCTGGAGTTGCCCTTATCTCGAACAATGAACTCAACATTTATAAAAAACAAGGGAAGGTTGCGAATCTAGAAGAGTTTACCAGTGACAAAGATCGATCTGGAAGTATTGGAATAGGTCATACACGCTGGGCAACACATGGTGAACCAAATGACATAAACGCCCACCCGCATTATTCTGAAGACGGTGATTTAGCAATTGTACATAACGGTATTATAGAGAATTACGATTCAATTAAGACCGAATTACTTAAAAAAGGGTATACTTTCAAAAGTGAGACCGATACAGAAGTATTGTGCTACTTAATTGACGACATCCGCAAGAACACAACTTCAAAATTAGGAGAATCAGTTCGATTGGCTTTGCAACAAGTAATTGGAGCGTATGCTATTGTTGTGATGTCGAAAAGTGAACCAGACAAATTGATAGCTGCTCGTAAGAGTAGTCCTTTGGTTGTTGGAATTGGACATGAAGGTGATTTTTACCTTGCATCTGATGCAACACCTATCGTAGAGTACACAAAGAAAGTTGTGTACATGAACGATGAAGAAATTGCTGTTCTTAAAACTGGTCAAGATTTAAAGCTTTACGGTATCGATGATGCTGAGAAGACACCATATGTACAAGAATTAGAGTTACAACTCGAAGCACTGGAGAAGGGTGGATATGACCACTTCATGCTTAAGGAGATTCACGAGCAACCGCGCTCAATTGAAGATTGCTTCAGAGGCCGATTAAATGCCAAAGAAGGATGGGTTTCTCTTGGTGGGGTTAAGGAATATGAGCAAAAAATGGCCAATGCCAACCGCATCGTTATGATTGCTTGTGGAACGTCTTGGCATGCTTGTTTGGTTGGAGAGTATTTATTCGAGGATCTTGCCCGTATAAATGTTGAAGTTGAGTACGCGAGTGAATTCCGTTACAGAAACCCAATCATCACGGAAAACGATGTAGTAATCGCTGTATCGCAATCTGGAGAAACGGCTGATACAATGGCTGCACTAGAATTGGCAAAATCAAAAGGTGCCACTATTTTAGGAATTTGTAATGTTGTTGGTTCATCTATTTCTAGAATTACGGATGCCGGATCATATACGCATGCTGGACCTGAGATTGGTGTTGCCTCAACAAAGGCATTTACGGCACAAGTAACTGTGCTGACCTTGATGGCATTATCACTGGCAAAGAAAAAAGGAACGCTTAGCGAATCAAAATACAGAACAATGCTTTCTGAATTGGAAGCAATTCCATCGAAAGTTCAAAAAGTATTGGACAAAAACTCTAAGATTGAGTTTATTTCTGAACAATACAAAGACGCTACCAATGCACTTTACCTAGGTAGAGGAAGTTCTTTCCCTGTAGCCCTTGAAGGAGCTCTTAAATTGAAGGAAATATCTTACATCCATGCTGAAGGATACCCTGCGGCAGAAATGAAACACGGACCTATTGCACTGATCGATGAGGAAATGCCTGTTTTTGTCATTGCGACAAAGGGTACTTCGTACGAGAAAGTAGTGAGCAATATACAGGAAGTAAAGGCACGTAAAGGAAAGATAATTGCTGTTGTTACTGAAGGAGATGAACAAGTGAAAGCTATTGCTGATCACGTGATCGAGATTCCAGAAACGGATGAACACCTAGTTCCTTTATTGGCAACTATTCCATTCCAGTTACTTTCGTACCACATTGCGGTAATGCGGGACTGCAATGTTGATCAACCTAGAAACTTGGCAAAATCAGTGACGGTTGAATAAACCTGAGTAGAATTTCTAATCCATTCTTTTACCAAACCATGCACCGGAAAGACCATTTTCGTTGTTCAGCATTCCTTGCATAAAGTTGTCACTCTCATTCATAGTTCCTTCTAATAAAAGAAAATCATCATTGAACGAAATTATGATCTCTTCGCCATCGAATACCCATGTCTCGTCTTCGTCATCATAACTTTCCCCTTCATTGGCATCGTCGTTTCTAACAGTACTTGCGATGTAAGAAAAATTATCACCTTGGAAAGTGATCGTGTATTCATTCCCATAAAAGGTTGTAATTTCCCATGTAGTGTACATTAGATCAAATGAACTACTCGTCGATGTGCTTGATGATCCTCCTTCATCCCCTTTTTGGGCAAAACCAATTGACGGAGCTAACAACAAAATAAACAATAAATTTCTCATCTCTTTTTTTTTACAATTTACTCAAAATTGTAATTTATTATGATTTCTCCACGATCAATTTTGCTAAATTAGACTGATTCCAATGAACGGAATACACCTCAGGGTGTAATTATTAATGAATCAACACCACTTACTATGAAATACGCATATTTATTTATCGCAGTACTGCTTTTAACGGTTTCATCCTGCAGTGGAGGGTCAAGCGCAGGTGATGATCTCTCGTACGTCATGAATGCCGATATGCCTATGGAGGCCAACGGAAATTCGATGTCTAATTTTGAAAATGATGGCAACACCGACGATGAGCTTGTCATAACAGATCGGAAACTTATTTGGACGGCCGACCTCATATTTCAAGTAAAAAATGTGGATTCAAGCACCAATTCCATCTCTCAGCTTTGTAGTAAATATGGTGGATTCATTTCTGATATGCAATTGACAAATAACAATTACCGCATCGCCAACATTATCACCTTGCGCGTGCCAAATGAAGAATTTCATTCATTGATTTCTGATGTAAAAGGTGAATCTGTTTTTCTTGATCAAGCCAATATAAATTCGAACGATGTAACTGAAGAGTTTGTGGATTTAGAAAGCCGATTAAAGACAAAACGAGAAGTTCGTGAACGCTATATTGATATCCTACGAAATAAAACAGGAACAATTGAAGATGTCCTACAAGCAGAAGAAGCAATTCGAACTCTAACCGAGGAAATTGAAGCCAAAGAAGGACGCCTTCGTTACTTAAAAGACCAAGTTGGATTAAGTACAATCTCTGTTGAGGTGTATCAAAAAGTAGATTATGTAGATGAGCCATCGGTCTATGACAAACCATATTCTGAAGAAGTTGGTGAATCTTTCGGTAATGGATGGACTGCAATTAAACTACTTTTCCTTGGACTAGTTGCTATCTGGCCTCTTCTATTGATTCTCACGGGCGTCTTGTTCTGGAAGCGTAAATGGTTAAAGGGATTATTTCGTAAGAGTTAAACCGAAATCTTCGCGAATTCGTTTACTTTTAGTTGTATGAAATTGAGCGAAAAGAACAAAGACTTTTTCAAAGATGTCTATGATGTTGTAAAACTGATTCCTAAAGGTAGAGCAACGTCTTACGGCTCAATCGCGCGTTATCTAGGTTCTCCGAGATCAAGTAGGATGGTTGGCTGGGCAATGAATGCTGCCCATACTCTACCAAACGTTCCTGCCCATCGCGTTGTAAATAGAATTGGCTTACTCACCGGGAAAATGCATTTCAATCCACCAGAGCGGATGCAAGAATTATTGGAAAAGGAAGGAATCAAGGTCGAAAAAGACCAAATTCAAGATTTTAAAACTATTTACTGGGATCCTAACGAAGAGCTTGCGCTTTAGTCTTCATAGACTTGAGTCAAAAATAACTCTTCATCTCCAGACACTCTCGCAAGCAAATCAATCTGATTCCGCATGGATTCAATTTCTGACATAAGATATTCGTCAGCCAACATGGCATTACTTCTTTCCATCACGGAAATTCGCTCTTTTAGGTGAAGGCCTTCTTCCAATCTCTCCTCATATTCAGAGGTACATGAAGTACTAAATCCTCCAACAATTAACAGCAGTAGCACGATCAATTGTTTCATACTACAAAGTAATGAAAGCTAAAAGTACCAACCAAAAAAAATGTTCATTGTATAACCGTCAATGGTAATCTAGCAGGCTTAAATGCACGAATCCTCACATTCTATGTTAAGAATCCATTGGTTCAGCATAAAATTCGAGAAAGGATCGTAATTTAGCAACGTGATTTTAGTAACAGGCGGTACCGGACTTTTGGGCTCTCATTTGCTCTTCAAATTGAGCAATGATAAAACTCCCATCAAAGCAATTTATCGTTCAGATAAAAAGCGCGAGCAGGTTCGCAAAGTATTTGAGTACTATGATCCTGAAAACGGGGTCAAACGATTCGAATCTATTGCATGGTGCAAAGGCAATATTTTAGATATACCCTCCATTGATGAAGCCATGGAAGAATGCGAATATGTGTATCACTGTGCCGCGCTTGTCTCATTTCATCGAAAAGACTTCAATTACCTGCTAAAAATCAATCGAGAGGGGACTTTTAATATCGTCAATGCTTGCCTAGCTCATGGTATAAAAAAACTCTGTTACGTAAGCTCTACTGCCGCTATCGGTGGTAACGACAATGAATTAATCACTGAGAATTCTAAATGGAAAAACTCACCTACGACAAGTGGTTATAGCATTTCAAAATACTCTGCAGAAAAAGAAGTCTGGAGAGGAATTGAGGAAGGATTAGATGCTGTGATGGTAAATCCTTGTGTTATTGTCGGAGCAGGAAATTGGAACGATAGTTCTTTGACTTTATTCCGTACACTACAGAATGGTGTTAAATATTTCCCTCCAGGTTCCAATGCAATTGTTGACGCTAGAGACGTTGTGGAAATCATGCATCGACTAATGTTATCTAACATTACGGCTGAACGGTATTTATGTATTGGAAGTAACCAATCGTTCAAAGAGCTAATGGAAGTTATCGCTAAACAATTGGGGGTCAAAGCACCAAATTCACTAGCTGCTCGATGGAAGGTTGAACTTGCTCGTGTATTGCTTTCACTAGCATCCCTTTTTTCTGGGAAGCGTTCTTCAATGACAAGAGCAACCATCAATAGTTTGTTCGGAAAGAGATCATACAGCAGTCAAAAAGTATGTGACACGCTTGATTTTAAATTTCGCAGCTTAGACGAGTCCATTGAGAATTCGGTGAAAGGAAGAATCTCTTAATCGAAATACTCGTAATCTTTAAATCTCAACATCATCATAAATCCTGTGCTAACCTGTCTGGTAATGACCGTTGCGAGTAATTTGGTTTTACTGTTGTAAATGATTTGAATATCCGTTGTAAAGACACCGTTTTTATACAAATGCTTCTCAATTAAATTCCCAAGTTCATCATATTTGAATTCGAACTCTTCGATATATTCTTCCGCGTTATTGCTTGCTTTACGAATTGCCGACAACTTCCCTTGCTCGTTATACTCATACTTATACGTATAAACGGCTGAAGTCATTTTAATCCGTATTCTCCGCTCAACTAGGTACCCAAGTTCATTGTAGGTGTAAAATTCATCCAAATATGGAAGCTTGTAGTTATTGAAGCGAGTACGTTTGGTCTGATCGCCGTAATCAGAGTATTCAATTGTTTCTTTGTTGAACGACAATGATTGAACAATCACACGATTTCCTGTATCTAAATCACGGGTGTATTCTTCGCAAATGATACGACCCAATGAATCATATTCAAAATGAATGGAGGTAAATCCTTCTTGGTCTGTTTTCCGATGAACTAGTAATTGATTGAGATCATCGTACTCGTACAAATTCCAAGTGGTATCAACAGTTCCGTCATCCGCACGGGTTTCAAAGGTTGAAATTAGATTCCCCTCTTGGTCAAAATCATATACATATTTGTATTCCGTTGGATGCATGAGCTCCCCTTTCTTCTTATAGACGAAAAAACCCTGTAGTCGCTTGAGCTTATTCTCCTTGACGAAGGAAGTATTAAAGAAAGGTTTGTCGGTAAAAGCCTCTCCATTTCTATTGTCCAATACTTGTCCCCAAGCACTCGACCCCAACAACACAATTATACCTACTAATATTTTCACAATGCGAAAGAAACAAAATTGAGGCCGAGATTCTACTCCCCCCTCAAAATGTTATTAAAGGTGCTTATTGAATAACCGGTTGAAGGGCCTTGGAAACATCTGTGGTCGGTTCGAAACAAGTTCCTTCCGTACAAATATAAATCAATGTATTCTCCTGAATTTTCTTGTCAGCTAGAATAGGCAAAGTTGAATTCTGTTTAGCTCCAGCAAATACAACTTTGGGGATTGGTTCATTTCGGAACGCCTTCAAAGTTGTGGTAGCTTCTGTTCCTACTACTGTGATTTCGTAGAGACCGTACACAAAATGATTGAGAAGTATTCCCCAATTTGAATAACCGGAACCATACATTTCCATTCCGTTGTAAACATTGCATAGCATTTGCTTAGCCATTGCCTTAAATTCTGAGTGGTGAAAATATGTTCCGATGTAGAATAAATTTCGCGCCATGACAGAATTACTCGCGGGCAATACATTATCATTGATTTCCATTTTGCGTGCAATCAATTCCGTATCTGCCGAAGTAAAAAAGAACATCCCCGATTTTTCATCGAAGAAATGAGCAATTGTGTAATTCAACATGTCTTTTGCTTTGTGCAACCATGATTCATCGAGGGTCACTTCATACAACGCCACAAAAGCATTGATCGTGTGCGCATAATCTTCTAGGAAAGCCTCTATATTTGATGTCCCATTTTTATAATTACGCCAAAGACCGCCATCCGCTCGAAGTTGATTCTCCGTTAACCAACGTGCATTTTTTAACGCTAGAGCCAGAAAAGCAGGTTCATCAAATACGGCGGAAGCATCACAAAGTGCTTTTAGGGTAAGTGCATTCCAAGAGGTCAAGCATTTGTCATCAGTTCCTGGGCGAACCCGACCACTTCTTTCTGATAGTAATCGATCATTGACGCGCTCAATATTTTGTTCTAACTCTTCTATCGACCACCCCTTCTCTTGGCAAATCTCGGCGTCATCTTTCGATCTTAATAGAATATAGTTTTCGTCTTCCCAATAACCACGTTGATTGACCTCATAAAACCCTTTCACCCAAGGATAATCAGTATCCAAAATCTTCTTCAATTCTTCATCAGTCCAGACATAGAATTTCCCCTCAACGCCCTCACTATCTGCATCAAGCGCAGAATAAAAAGCTCCATCATCGGAGATCATTTCTCGCTCAAGCCACTCAATGGTATGGTACACCGTTCGTTTGTACAATGGTTTTTTGAAATACGCATAGGCTGTTGAATACAAACTCAAGAGTTGTCCATTGTCATAGAGCATCTTTTCAAAGTGCGGAACCTTCCAAAGCATATCAACAGAGTACCGAGAGAACCCTCCTCCAATTTGATCATAAATTCCGCCCATTGCCATTCGGTCCAAAGACATTTCCACGTATTTTGTTAAACTCTCATCTTTGGCGTTGATTGCATAATCTAAAAGGAACTCAAAATTACTTGGAAGGGGAAATTTCGGTGCTCGGCTGGTTCCTCCGTGCTGTAAATCGAAACTTTTCGACCAACGTTGAACAAGCTCCTTCAACTTACTTTCTTCCAATAAATCGACTTCCTCAGGCTGAGAAATCAACTCATATGACTTAATTCCTTTATGTAAATTCTGTGCATAGTTTTCGAGCTTGTCCGCTTCGTTCATTTGTGCATGATGCAAAGATTTTAAGATGTGCATCCATTGCTCCTTTGGAAAATATGTTCCGCCATAAACGGGTCTTCCATCAGCCAAAGTGAAACAATTCAGAGGCCATCCACCTTTATTCGTCATTAATTGAACTGCGGTCATATACACCTGATCAACATCAGGACGTTCTTCCCGATCAACTTTAACATTGATGAAAAACTTGTTCATCAATGCCGCTACTTCTTCGTCCTCAAAACACTCATGCTCCATAACGTGGCACCAATGACAAGCAGAATAACCTACGCTTATCAGAACCAATTTATTCTCTTTCTTAGCTCTTTCAAAAACATCATTTGTCCACGGGACCCAATCCACAGGATTGTGCGCATGCTGAAGCAAATACGGCGAAGTTTCGTTTATCAGAGCGTTGGTGTACGTTTCCATGGGTTGATGAATCAGAAATGATGAACAAAAAAGTTCGATGATAAATTTGTTATCTCCACCAAAATTAAACTATTCTCTGAATCAAGAAAGAAAATCAGTCAGTTCATACGGTCAAACCTTGGACTCTAATTGGTGTTAACATTTTCTCGTTATGCATAGTACGGCTTCAAAACTTGAAATTGTCTTTTCGAAGATAAGAAAAAGCGATTAAGCTTTTGAGTATAGTATTCTTAACACATAAGTTATCAAACGAACTATAAACCTGTATTATGCTTGGGTAGCCTAAGCTAGCAATGTTATAGATTTTTTGTTTGTGAGTACCCTAACACTAAACTCTTTGAATCCTCGCTTCTAATTACAGAACCTTTCATTGATTTAATTTTAGGTACTTCTAGAAAGCATGACTCGATCCAAGCATCTATGATGTCTGATTGCGGAAATTGCTTTATGTTACGCCAATAATATTCGATCGCCGTGAACCTGCTGACTGGGTTAATGGAGTACATCATTAATAATAATTCTTCATTTTCGAGAGAGTCAGAAAAACTCAGGAATAACTTTCTATTATACAATAGCTCATTCTTATACCCTCCACGTACTCCATAGATGGAGCCTGAGCCTGGATGCATATACTCTTGAAAAATTGGTCTCAGGCTGTCTGTAATTATTAATCCATCATATTCTGTTAATGGTTGAGAAAGGATTTCCAATTCGGATTTAAGTGGAAGAATTACGTTCTCGGAATACGAGAAATAATCTCCATACCAATGTTTGTATTTATTCACAAGTTCATTTTCAGAAGGTAATTCAGGGGAAATTTTATAGCTGACAATACTGTCGTTATAATAATAGAATTGACCTCTCAGCGAAATATATCCTCCTCCAATTTGTGGCGACCATGTTTTCCATCCAAAACCGAGGTTCACAGTATCCATTACGCAATTTTTTTTAATAAAAAACTGTTCAAACTCTATTGGGTTTTCCTTATCGATTTTAACGATATTTTTAATTAGTCGTTTATCGAAATTTGTCCAGAGCGCACTCTGAGACATGCAGTTTAGACTAAAAAGTAATAGTATGGACAACACAGCTTTCATACTCCAGTTAACGAATCAAGTCCATAATTATTTTGCGCGACCGGCTATGTTCTTCATTGTCTATTACTCAGTTATAATCACCAGCAATACATCACCGATGTTGTAGAAGGTAGTTTTCCAACTGTTAATTCTTGATAAATACTTGATGGGAACCATGCTTTGCGTTGCTACATCAGTTAATTTTAACCTTTTCTGTCTAATTGAAGCAAATTAAAGCATATAAAATCACCATTTACATCGCAGTTGTGCTGCTGTTGCTCGCTCCCGTGGTTATATTTCAACCTGAAGAGGGTTGGAAAATAGCTGGACTTGAAATCAAATTTCTTTCTTGGGACAATTTTCTGGTTCCTCTAGTTCAGGATAAAGCGGACGTTAGTGATATTGAGAACACTGACATATCAATGGACGAAGATATTATTGAGGACTTTACAACTATCCACCAAAATGGATCAAATGGTGACATGGGAGCTCCTAATGGCGGAGAAATTACAGAGGAATCTTCCACAGAATTGCTGATGGATGAAACTGGATTGGCAAATTTGCATAAATTCTTTAGCACCTTGAGTAATGTTGCTTCGAAAAAAGAAAAAATTTCCATTCTACATTATGGTGATTCACAAATTGAAGGAGATCGAATGACAGGGTACCTTCGTCAAAAAATTCAGAATCAATTTGGAGGAAATGGCCCAGGACTGATTCCTGCAACCAATGTGTACAATACCAATGCGTTCATACAAACGTTTTCGGAAAATTTCGAACGTTTTACCTGTTTTGGCGGACAAAAGTTATCGGACAACAACTACGGAGTAATGGCTTCCGCTTCTCGTTTTACACCTGAATACATCCTTGATAGTACAGTTGTTTTAGATACCTTGGTGGATCTAACTGGATGGATTGAAATTCAGCCATCAGTTTCTTCTTATTACGATCGTAGACGTAAATACAACAATGTAGCCCTCCACTACAATGGATGCATTGCCGCAACAAAACTCAACGTGTATCAAGATGGTCTATTAATTCATGAAGAGGAACTTATTGTGGATGGCGCGCAACATGCATTCAATTTGAGTTTTCCGGAGACTCCTGGGGCTCTGAAGTATGAATTTATAGGAAAAATAAGCCCGAATATCTGTGCCTTTTCGCTGGAAGGTGATTATGGAGTCCAAGTATCCAATATTGGTATGCGAGGGTCAAGTGGAACTGTTTTTAGAAAAATGCAGCAAACTGGACTGCAATCCATGTACAATGAATTAAACACACGTTTGGTGATTATGCAGTTCGGAGGGAACTCCGTTCCTTCATTCAAAGACAGTACTGGAGTTGAAGGTTACGCAGATTACTTCAAGAGTCAGATCAACAAAGTGAAAGCACTAAACCCAAATGCAATGGTCATTGTTATTGGGCCAAGTGATATGTCTAAGTTAGAAGAGGAAATTTACAGTACATATCCTTTATTACCTTATTGCGTTGAACGAATGCGTGAAGTGACAAAATCAGCGGGTGGTGCTTTTTGGAATTTGTACGCAGCCATGGGAGGAGAAAATTCTATGCCGGCATGGATAGATAAGGGTTGGGCAGGATCAGACCACATCCACTTTAGTCCTTCAGGTGCCCAAATTGCCGCTCAATTATTCTACGAAGCCTTTATCGCAGAATATGCTAAATGGAAAAATGGTCAAGAATGAGTAAGTTTATTTCCATAACGTTTCTTTTGATGTGGAGTTCTTTAACCATTGCTCAGGACACTATTCCCGTTGCTGATTCTGTAGTATACAATGACTCATTAAGCGCCTACCATTTCCATGATTTCAGAGACATGGATACATCAATGAAATCTGTTTATCCTTTCGTTGATTATTCAAAAAACAACTACCGCTTCTACTCTAGAGAAAGTCGAAATTTTGAAATATTTTACAACAAGATGACGAAACTGATTTCTCAAAATGAGGGGAAATTGAACATGTATCATATTGGAGGTTCACACCTGCAAGCAGATATTTACACACACGATGTCCGAACGTATCTTCAAACCAGATGGGAAGGCGTAACGGGTGAACGTGGTTGGGTATTTCCTTTTGATTTAGCAAAAACGAATAATCCGGGGAATTATGAATTTTCATCGCCAAATAAATGGACACCTTATCGAAGTGTGGTCAACAAACCTCGAAAGGTCAACTTTGATTACGGACTTTTAGGTTGCGCCGTTACCTGTTCAGATTCCGCAATTACCATTTATTTCAAACACGATAGAACGACAGTTCAACCTTCCATTAAACGATTAAGAATCTACCACAACATTGGAGAATTCCCGTATTGGATGCATTTTGGAGAGCAAGAGTTATTAGTTGCGAACATCACGCATAATCCAGAATTAGGCTATTCCGAAATTGAGTTTACCGATCCGGTTGACACTTTAGATATTCAATTCTGTCGATTAGGGGACAATGCTCCAGAATTAGAGATTCATGGATTTCTGATGATGAATGATGAACCAGGAATTTCCTATACTTCCATTGGAATTAATGGTGCTGGATTGTATACATATTTGGCCAATATTCGATTTGAAGCACAATTGGCCAGTTACCCTCCAGACTTCTTCGCGTATTCAGTTGGGACGAATGATGGTAATGTGCCTTATGCGAATTTCAAGCCTGAAGTATACAAACGCAATTTGGAAAAGATGATGCAAATGGCTTTGAGGGCAAATCCTGATTGTGCCTTGTTACTCACCGTTCCAAATGATTCATTTTATCACAGAAAATACTTGAATAAAAATATCGCGCGAGAGCGAGAAGTAATCATTGAATTGGCTGAAGAATATGACATGGCTGTTTGGGATTTGTACGGACTAATGGGCGAGTTGGGATCAAGTCGTACGTGGAAAGTAAACAAACTGATGCGTTCTGATTTAATTCACTTCACGCATGCTGGATATCATTTCAAAGGAGATTTATACATTGACGCTTTCTTGAAGTTTATGGATCAGATGGAGTTCAAAACAATGGCGTTGGAAAATTAATAATGGAAAGACTCTATAACATATTTTCATTTGAAATTGGCGAGGGAGATACACTTAGTTTTTCCAAATTAGACTTCTGGATATTCTTCCTTCTCGTAATGATTTTGTTCGGTTTCTTGAACAAGAAAAAGACACTGCGTAGCGTTTATCTGACGTTTATCAGTCTGTTCTTCTTCTACAAGACTTCAGGACTCTACATGATTCTGCTGGTGGTCAGTATTACCGCCAATTACTTTCTAGGGAGGCAGATCTTTAAAGTAGAAAAAGAGCGATCGAGGAAAGCAATCATTGTAATTTCCGCATTATTCAACTTACTTATTCTAGGTTACTTTAAATACGCTTACTTTTTTACCGATTCATTCAATGAAATGTTCGGCACTAGTTACGAGCTAGTCAATCACTTTGCGCAATTTGGAAATGGCTTCTTCGGGGATGGAACATTCGTAGAAAAGATCATGCTTCCTATTGGAGTTTCCTTTTTCACCTTCCAAAATATTAGCTACGTTGTAGACATCTATCGCAAACAAGTAGAACCTGTAAAGAACTTCTTTCATTACTCTTTCTTCGTGACCTTCTTCCCTCAGTTGGTAATGGGACCCATTGTCCGGGCACGTGATTTTATTCCTCAGATAACTGAACCCTATTCGTTAACAAAAAAAGAATTTAGTTGGGCCGTCATCCAGATCATGAAAGGACTGGTGAAGCAAATTGTAATTGCCAATTTCTTGGTGATGAACTTCATCGACTTGATTGTTTTCACGCCTGATTCATTTCCAGGCTATGTGAGTGTTATTGCAATGTGGGCCTATTCCCTGCACATTTATGCCGACTTCTCCGCCTACACGGATATTGCCATAGGAATATCACGACTGATGGGGTTCAAGTTAAAACCCAACTTCAACTCTCCATACAAAGCGAGAAACGTTGCAGATTTCTGGAGGCGCTGGCACATGTCCCTTGGTTCCTGGCTAAAAGATTACCTCTATATTCCATTGGGGGGAAATAGAACGGGAAGTGTCGGTTCGTACATTGCCATTTTCCTCATCTTTACCTTCCTTATTTTTATTACACAATGGTACGATCTTCTGTACATCTACGCCGGACTGAGTGCTATTTACATCCTCGGAATGTTGCTGTTCAAGAATTTCAAGCGCTATGTGCACAGAGATCTGAACCTCCTCATTACGATGGTTGTTGGAGGTCTTTGGCATGGACCAAGTGAAAATTTTGTGATTTGGGGAGCGATGAATGGACTTGCATTGGTCATCTTTAAATACTGGGGTAAAATCAACAAGTTCTTTATTGGGAAAATTCCATTGTGGCAGTTAATGAAGCCAGGTTTGGCCTTTGGGATTTACATGCTTGCGACTGTATTCTTCCCTGACGCGAGGCGCATTGTAATTATTTACTTTTTCTACATCTGGATTGGAATCAGCATGCTCGCATTGCTTGCTAAAGTTTCATGGAAACCCCTTTTCTATCTCGTTAAAGCCAAATGGCAGTTTTGGTTGTCCATAGTTTCAATGGCAAGCCTAGGTGGATACATTCTGCTCGTCAATTTCAAACCAGAATATTACTCAATTGAGTATTTCTATTGGAACAGTGCTGTACTTTCATTGAGTCTATTGTTCGTCTATTTACGCTGGAAGTCAGAACGCGTGAATTTATACGAATACACCAAGGACAGGTACATAGGGTTCTGGCAGATCTTCATCACCTTCAATTTCATAACGTTCACAAGAATCTGGTTTAAGTTGGATGAAGTGCGAGTAAGCGTCTCGAATCCTGGGGGAATATCCAATGAAGAGGCTGATAAATTACCTGGTAAGATGCTGGACACCATTTGGAATCATTTTGACTTTACATGGGAATCGCTGACGATTCTTTGGGACAATTATCACGCAGTATTTTGGATTATGATCGGTGGATTTATTTTTCACTGGTTGCCAAATAAGATCAAAGCCATTTATGAAAAAGCATTTACTGCCATGCCATTGCCCGTTCAGACAATTATTGTAGCGATAATAGTCATTCTCATATACCAAGCAATGGGCGCAGGACAGCCGAAGAACGTGTACATGCGCTTTTAACAAGCTTTCACATCATTCAGGAACAATTTCCTTATCTTACAATTCGTGAAATCACTCTCCCTCATAGCGTTAACTTGGACTCTGGTCGCTTCACAAATCTGCGAAGCTCAGGATTCTCTCTTTAACTATACCCCTCCTGTATCATTAGATTCTTTGGACGAATTAAACCTCTGGGCGACCGAATATTATGTTCACCGAACCACATCGCAAGGAACTATCCCTTATTTAACAGATGAAGGAGATACATTGGGTTATTTCAGTGACACCTGTGATTTTTGCACGGCTTGTTTAGAAGGAACCGTTTTCATTGAAGATTCTATTCTAGCTCGCGTTGTGCTCAATTATTCTTCCAGAAGTTCGGAAGCTTTGGTGAATTGTCGTACGTGTGATCTCTACAAAAACAGTACTCTTAGAGTTGAATCTTGGGGAACAGTGCGTTGGAAATTGTCCTCCGGATTTGGAGAAGGCGTTAAAAACTATGCATTGGTTCCATACCGAACAATCGCTGTTGATCCTTCGGTCATTCCCTACGGAAGTGTCATTTTTATCCCTGCTGCCATTGGTGTTGAGATTCCTCGTAATGATGGCTCATCCTTCACCCATGATGGATATTTTTTTGCGGGAGACACAGGCGGTGCCATCAAGAAAAACCATATAGACGTTTTTACTGGAGTAGATGACAGCCATCCCTTTGAATTTGTCAAGTCAAGCCATAAATACACGTATCCAACTTATCTGATTACAGACGAAGAAATCATTGAGCAACTCACTCAATTGCATCTGCGCTAGCTCAATCACATGCTACCGGAGTAAGATTCTCTAATCCTACTGATGCCCGATTCAAATTAATGATGTCAATCTCATCAGCACAAAATTCCTTTTTACCATATTCACCGAAGGAATTTTCACCGTGCATATTGATTTGGCAGCGATCGTACCATCGTGCAAACTCCACTGGAGGCATATTGCCTTTTTTCAACTCATCATTGAATAGATGCATTAGCACGAAAAAATCATTCTCAGTTGTAAAATGCAAGGTCAGTACACCACTCAGACCATTTCCTATTCTATCATACGAAGGATAGCCATAATTACGGATTAAGTTCATGAATTTTTCACGATTGATCAGATCATTTTGCGTCTGTAGATACATCATTGAATCGAAACTTAATGTGGCATCCGCAGCCAATGCTCCTCTGTATTCTTGATCATCTTCCAACATTTCCTTCAAGGTTTTGCGCAATTTACGCTGCGTTTTAGAAGGTAGTTCCTGTCCAAAAATACAGCCACAAAAGAAGAGAAAGAATGCAAGAATTACGATTTTCATTTAGAAAAAATTTTAGTTTCAATTAGCAGACATCCAAGAAACGTTCCTTCTTTCATTGGTTACACCGGCTGTACCGAATTATTTCTATCTTGACTTCTTTAAGTTCGACAAACAATTGATTCAGATGAAATATTACCTCTTCCTTTCAGCAATTCTTATTCTATCAGCATGTAATGAAACTGAGCCTCACGAAAGTGCAAATTCTGAACAAGCCGTATTAAATCCTGATAATTACAATGTGGCATTTCTCATAATGGATGGAACGTTCAACACTGAGTTGACTGCGCCGTATGATATTTATCAGCACACTATCTTCCGTGACAGCATCAAAGCAATGAATGTCTTTACTGTTGCGAATACTTCAGAGGCCATTACCACTTTTGAAGGGATGCGCATCCTACCTGATTTCAATTATATGAGTGATAAGCTTCCGCGCATTGATATTCTGGTAGTGCCTAGTGCTGAACATCATTTGGACAGCGATTTGGAAGACGAGAACATGCTCAGTTTTATTCGCATGACGTCATGGAATGCACTTTTCGTTACCTCCCATTGCGATGGAGCATTCGTTTTGGCAAAGGCAGGAATTTTGGACGGAATCGTTTCTACAACTTTTCCGGGTGATATTGAAGCGATGCGAGAAATGTTCCCAAGTTTAGACATTCGAGATAGTACCTTGTTCGTACACGATGGTAAATTCATTACATCGGCCGGTGGTGCCAAAAGCTTCGAAGCATCTCTTTACTTATGCGAATTGCTCTATGGAAAGAAGTATGCTGATCAACTTGCGGAAGGAATGGTCATCGACTGGGATTTAAATACAACGCCTCATACCGTCGTTGAGTAATCTAAGAATATTTGTATTTTACTCTTCAAAATAATCCCTATGCTTGTCAGTCCAACAAATCTATCCATTGCCGCAACGATTGCTGGCGTTATCGTTTTCGCGATCGTCTATTTTATCGTGAAACGAATTCTTGGTGAAAAACTTGGAACCAACGGCGTCTTGATTACAGCGGCATTGGCAGGCTTAATAATGATTATTTACATTAAAGGTTCTGCGCCAACGGTTATAATTATTGAAGATGGCTACACAATCAACCGTTTCGAATCATTCGGTGAAATTAATTATGAATTAACTGATGGAACATTTGCCACAGGAACAGTGGGGGATGGTAAAACAGCAGTAATCAATAACTCCAGTGATAGCCTTGTGATTGAAACCGTAGAATATGGAGATGGCGATTTTACTGGCAATCTACCACGAATTATGCTGCCTTGCAGTTTCCATAACGTATACATTGCAGATGAATTCAACTACTATTTTGACAATGAACCACCCGAAGAAATGTTAGTTGAAGAAAACAAGACTTTGACGGTTTATTGGTTGCGGAGAATGAACGGAAATGAGTAATTAAAACTCCATTTGCAATTGCGCCGAAACACTTTTTGTTTCTTCCTCATTGTTAAGCTTCGTAATTGAGATTCCCAACAAGCGAACTGTGTTTTTTGGCTTTTCTTGATAAAGCAATTCTTCAACCACAGGAAAAAACTCTTCCTTCTTATTGACAAATTCATTGACCGTTCTACTCCTCGTCTGCGTAGTGAAATCACTGAATTTGAGCTTAACCGTTATCGTTTTACCCATAACCTTACTCTTCAATAAACGCTTCTCCAATTCATCCGCAATTTTGTCCAACTGCTCCAACATGTAATGTTCCGATCCTAAATCTTTAATAAATGTCCGCTCTGCTGCAATTGATTTTCGAATCCGATCAGGCTGAACTACACTATTCTGTATAGCTCGAACGATATTATAAAAATGCCCGCCGGATTTGCCGAAATATTGCGTCAGATACTCCAAGGATTTTTCCTTTAATTGTTTACCAGTAAAAATTCCATGTTCCTTCATCTTAGCCGCTGTAACCTTCCCAACACCGAAGAATTTTTCAATAGCCAAGTGCTCTAGGAATTCAATCACATCTTCTGGAGGAATGGTTTTTTGCCCATTTGGCTTGTTGATGTCCGAAGCAATTTTAGCTGTGAACTTATTTATGGAAATTCCAGCAGAAGCATTCAGACCAACTTCTTCTTTAATTCTATATCTTATTTCTTGGGCCAATAAAGTCGCGGATGGATGGTTGATTTTGTTTTCCGTTACATCCAAGAATGCCTCATCCAATGAAAGCGGCTCAACTAAATCAGTGTAGTCCAGAAATATTTCGCGGATTTGAGTTGAGATTTCTTTGTATCGTTCAAAACGTGGATGCACAAAAATCAAATCTGGACAACGCCGTGCTGCGATAACACTTGCCATCGCCGAACGCACGCCAAATTTTCGCGCTTCATAACTGGCTGCTGCTACCACTCCTCGCTCCTTACTTCCACCAACAGCAATGGGTTTTCCACGCAGCTCAGGATCGTCCAATTGTTCTACGGAAGCATAAAATGCATCCATATCAACATGGATTATTTTACGAATCGGTAAAGTTTCAGGTGAATCCATTTATGGTTCAATTAACGGCACATTCAGCTAAGTCCGCTCTAAAGCAGAAGTGTTCAATAAATAATAGACAGAAAAGTTCAGATTTTAGTTTGTCCAAACGTAACCTTCGTCTTCGGCGAACAAATCAAACTCAACACCGTTGATATCCGTAAGCCCCGCTATTCCGTCAAGAAAACCAAGTACATCACAGTTTCCACTAAGCACTTCTCTTGTTTGATCAGCGTAGCATCCACCTGGGTTGAAAACATACACTCTATTTCCCTGAAATAAATACTTCTTTACACTTGCGTCAGATGGACAAGCATCGTTTGCTTCAAAAGATACCAATCGGTCTTGAATACACTGAGGAATTGCCTCCTCGTTTTCCTTCGCACAGCCTGCCCAAACGAATCCTATCAATAGGATAAAAAGTATTTTCTTCATAATCTGAAATATTTAGATGTCTAAATCTACAAGATTTTTATCAATTTCCCCAGTATTTAACTGGATTGGTTGGACTTCTAGAATTTGCGTTGCAAGATTAAAAATAGAATTCCCCCGATGCAATACATGACGACATCCAACATGTCACTGGTGTACCAATCTTGTTTCTCACTGTGATACGGAAGATACCACTCGAAAAATAAGGACACTAGAGCTACTTGAGTAAAAACTAGAAAAGCAGAGATCTTGAGTGTAGCATCACCCTTAAGGAGACGAACAATTATCAGTGCAAATGCACACATCGCTGGAACGAAAAGTAAATCTGTTAAATAAAAACGGATAAATTCTGGCAATTGCTCTACGCTCAGTCTTAGAAATCGAACGAAGAAATAACTGCACATTATCCCCACAAAAAAGATATGTGGTCTGTACTTAACCATTTGGGGATGCCGCTAACCAAGCGAAAAAACCAGCAATAGAAAAAAAGATGACAGCAATGGAATACAAAATATGGTACAAAACCTTCAATAAAAAGAAGCGCGAATTTTTCCATTTGTCCAAAAAGACATCAATTTTGGATGGAGGAATACTATTTCTACGCTCTTCACGCTTTTGCTCTCGAATTTCTTCAATAACTACTGGTGAAACCGCTTCTTTACAATTGGTACAATACTCATTGTCCTTGTTCCAAGTTCCACAATTTAAACACTTGCGCTCAACTGACATAATCGTTCAATAGGTAGTACAAATGTACTAAGCAATTGAATTTCTGATTCAATTTTAACATAAAAATTTTCTGGTCTCCGTTCACTCAATAAATACTACACTTAACTACCTTTTTAGTTCTTTAACTATATTTTTAGTTGCGTAACTAATAATTTAGTTTTATGTTTGTCAAAACAACGCAAGTTATGTACGATTTAACAAAAGCAGAAGAACAAGTGATGCAGATCCTTTGGGAACTTAAAGAAGCCTTTGTAAAGGATGTAGTAATAGAGTTTCCTGAACCGAAGCCAGCTTACAATACTGTATCTACTATCATACGCATTCTTGAGAAGAAAAAAATTGTTGGCTACAAAGCATTCGGGAGAACACACATGTATTATCCGCTGATTACTAAAGAAGAGTATACCAAGCACTCAGCTAATAGCCTCGTCAACAAATATTTTGCAGGATCGTTCGAACAAATGGTATCGTTTTTCGTGAAGGAAAAAAATATCAGTGCTTCTGAACTGGAGGAAATCATCAATAAAATTGACAAGCTATGAATCTATTCGACTTTCTATTTATTCAGCTCAACCTACTTGTTTTCTACCTCTTTTACACATTCTTTTTTGCTGGAAAAGGGCATAAGAAATTCAATCGATTGTATTTAATAATTGCTCCCATTATCTCCATAGGATTGCCCTTTGTGTCTTTCCATGGAGTTGGGCAAGAAGGTTCATGGGCAACAGAATTGCCTTTGGTCAACACACTACAATCCTCAAACCTGCTCTCAGAAGGCTCAGTAACATGGGAGCAAATAGGATATGCGTCCGTCGCATTGATATTCTTACTTCTAATAAGCTACCAAGTTATTCGACTCTTAAGTAGACCCAAGTCAAAGTATGTGAAATCATTCGAAGGGTCTCCAGTCTTTCATCTAGAAGAAGATCTTGCCTCGCACTCGTTTTTCAATACGATCTACTTGAATCCTTTGCAATTGGAGGACGAGGATACCATATTGATTCATGAGCGCGCTCATTGCAAAGAGCTTCATTCGGTGGATATGATCTATACAGCTCTATTAAAAGCCGTCTTTTGGTTCAATCCGGTTATCTACTTCTGGGAAAAAAGAGTGAAAGAGAATCATGAATTTTTGGCAGACCAATATGTGATGAGTAGATCCATTGCTCCGGTAGATTATGGAAGGCTGCTTCTTGCTTGCACCTTAAAAATAGAAACCCCTCAATTAACAAATGCATTCAACACAAAATCATTGCTGCACAAGCGCATTGATAATTTAAATCACACAAATAAATACACTATGAAACATTTAATTATTGTTCCTGTAATTGCAGGATTGGCGTTCATTTCTTCATCAATGAATATGGAAATTGAACCTGTAGAACAGGCTCAACAAACTGAACTTACCACTGATGACAACATCACAGACCCACAGTTTCCTGGTGGTCAGGATGGACTAGTTGCCTACATCAACAGTGAGATAAAATATCCAAAATCCTTAGTTGACGAAAGCGCCGAAGGAACTGTATACATCAGCTTCGAGATTTCTGACAAAGGTAAGGTGATCAATGCCAAAGTACTCCGTGGTTCTTCTTATGAGGCAATGGACGCTGAAGCTCTACGTGTTGTGAATAACATGCCAGATTGGAAACCTGCAGTTAAGGATGGGAAAACGATTACGGCAGAAGTGAAGCTTCCACTTAAGTTTGCAATTTAGGAGGGGAGCTTGATCAAGATCATTCAAGAGTCGCAAGGAGATTCATTATTTCTTTGCGACTTTTTTTATAGATGTAATCCGCACTCGGTCTTAGGGTTGTTATTCCAGCGTCCATCCCTACCCTTTCCAGGTGAGGTACAATGATCACATCCTATTGAATAATATCCTTTTGAAATTAATGGATGGAAAGGCAAATGATGATCTCTAATAAAGTCATCGCGTTCTTCTCTGGAAACGTCCAACAAAGGATAGAATTTGATAATTCCACCACGGTCTTCAAAAATATCTAAGCTTGAACGGTGATCACTTTGCCAATTCATCAAACCAGACACCCAAACGCTGTGCTCTTTCTTAAGTTCAGCCAAGGGCTCCACTTTGTTAATTGAGCAGCATAAATCTGGATCTTTTGTCCACGTTTTATCCTTGGTTGTGAATTCATGTTTCCACTTATCTGCAGAAATGCTTACCACGCGTAAATCGTACAATTGAGCAAGGTATTCTTTATAAATCAATGTTTCTTTGAAATGGTAGCCAGTATCAATGAAATAGATTATTTGTTCTTTCTTAAAGTCTGAGAATAGCTTAAGTAAAAGTGCTGATGTCGCGGCAAATGAAGAGGTTAACATAATGTCTGAAATTCCAAAATCATTGTACAACTCAATGACACGACCAGCCGGTGTCAATGGTCGATACTTATCATTTAGTTTCTTAATTTCTTCTTCCGTCAAAACAATTTTCTTTGTGCTTACTTCGCTCATTTCACCCTGTTAATTGTAGCAAAAGTAGTCAATATTATCGTTTACCCTATTAATTTTGTAGGTTTTAAGAAGTTCCTCCAAAGCTCTTTATTTTATTGAATTGTGTAATTTCAACCCGATGAAACAAACAACGCATACTTTATTGATGATTGAACCGACCAATTTTGGGTTCAACGAAGAAGCCTTTTTGACCAATTCTTTTCAAGTACGCCCTGATTCTGATGAACTCGGTACTGTTCAAGAAATCGTTGCTCAAGAATTTTTAGATTTCGTAGAGCAATTACGGGCGGCTGGAGTAAATGTTCTTGTCTACTCAGATCGTGAGAAGTCACAAACACCTGATTCCATTTTTCCTAATAATTGGATCTCAACACACCAAACTGGCGAATTGATCACATATCCAATGGCTGTTCCAAACCGTAGAGGTGAAAGAAGAAACGACATTATCACCGATTTGATTGCTCAGCACAATTACAAGCGTATCGACTTTTCAGATTATGAAACGCTTTCATCTCCTCAATTTCTAGAGGGAACAGGAAGTATGCTCTTTGATCACATTGGAAAAACTGTATACGGTGCAATATCGCCAAGAACAGATCTTTCCTTACTGCAAAAACTAGGCGATACTCTTGGTTATTCTGTGGTTCCATTCACTTCATACGGGAAATCTGGAGAGTTAATTTACCACACCAATGTTATGTTGTGTATTGGGGACACGTACGCTTGCGTTGGAGTCGACACCATTGCTGACAGTGATAAAAGCAAGGTAATTGACGCTTTGAAAGAATCCGGAAAAGAGATCATAGAACTAAGCAACGATCAGGTTTACAATCATTTTGCTGGCAATATGCTTCAGGTAGAAAACAACCATGGGGAAAGTATTTTGGTGATGTCGAGTAGCGCCTATAATTCACTAACCAATGAACAATTGACTCAACTAAAAGCACACAACGATCATCTCTTGCCTGCTGAAATTCCGACTATCGAGCGTATCGGAGGTGGAAGTGCGAGATGTATGTTAGCTGAGATTTTCGTCTCGGGCTTCGATAATCTCAATACCTAGCACACATATATCATCTATCTGGTCGGCTTCACCTCTCCAAGCTTCCAATTCCTTTTTCAGTAAGTCACCGTGCTTCTCTACTGGATTGGTCCATAATCCTAAGATGGTATCTTTTAATCGTCCTGAACGGTATTTTTTTCCCTTATCTCCACCGAATTGATCAGCAAACCCATCTGATAATAAGTACACGATGTCTCCATAATTCAATTGAATCAGTTGATCTGTGAACGGCCTCAACTCATCCATGATACCAACTGGAATTTTATCTCCCTTTATTTCAAAAAGTTGCGCATTATCACCTTGGGTTAATTTATAGTTTCCTGAGGTCTGCAAATCTGGTGATTCATTGCTCCTCACAATCCAAATAGGATTATATGCACCAGCCCATTCTGCCGATTTTGATTTTACATCAAATTTCAACAGACTTATGTCCATTCCATCTTTACCAGACTCATTGGTATTATTTTGTGATAATGCTCGGATGAGACGGTACCTTAAACGTTCCAAAATAAAGGCAGGAGATGCATTTTCGTTCAAGGCAACAATTTCATTAAGAAGCGTTGTTCCAAGCATAGTTAAGAACGCACCCGGAACACCATGTCCAGTACAATCCGCAACACATATATAGAAATAGTTGTTTTTTTCATAGTACCAGTAAAAATCACCACTTACGATATCCTTTGGTTGGAAGTAAACAAAATACTTCTCTAAAAGTTCTTGATTCTGATCTCTCGTTAATACAGCTGTTTGAATTTTTTTTGCATATCGGATACTACCAATTAGTTCATTTTTATGCTCCTCAATTTTATCATATGCTACTTTTAGTTGAGTGGTTTTTAATCTCTCCATCTCAGTATCATGACTAATCTCCATGTCCATTGTGTGATAATCTTTATGATACTTTAGTGACGTTTCGAACATCCCTTTTAATTCATAAATTTTAGACAAAAAATAGAGTGATTTTTTCTCCCCTTCCTTAGCACCGATTCTTCGAGATACATCCAACGCACTTTCAGCATAATCAAGCGCACTTTCTAAATCGTTTTGTAAAATGAATAAATCGGTGATTTTGAGGTATGAATCTGTAATTAATACGTTGTAGTTAGTCGACTCACTCAATGTCAGGCCTTTCCGATAGAAATCATATGCACCCTCCCATTTCTTCTGTTGTTCCCGAATTCTACCAAGATTGTGATATGCCCATGCAATTCCTTGAGGAGAAGCATCAGGATGCTCAATTACAGCATGAAAACATTTTTCAGCATTCTCCAAATCTCCCATTTCAAGATACGTCTCGCCGATATTTCCTTCGGACGAAGTAACTCCTTCCATATCTCCAACTTCTTCTCGTAATTCCTTACAACGAATATTGACTTCGAGTCTTTTTTCATTATCGTTTTGAAACATGTAGACTGCTCCAACATTGTTTAAGGTATCCGCTTCTCCTCCCTTATCGCCTAATTGGCGATAAATATCCAATGCACGTAAAGAATTACTCAGTGAAAGAGAAAAATCTGAAAATCGCCAATAACAGTATCCCAATGTTTTGCATGAATCTGCAATACCCTTATAGTAACCTTGCTCCTCAGATTGCTTCAAGACTTCCAAACCTTCTTGATAGGCAGATTGAATATCCAGCAGTCTTTTTTGCCAGATAGCATCACTTAATACGTCTAATTCTTCGGTTCTCATGGTCTCTACAATATAGCTATAATTGACTCTTTTTGTTCATGATTTTATAACTGACTGATTTATAAGTATTAATAATATTTATTATCTTTAATTCATGAAAAAACTACTATACATCGGCTTCGCGTTCATGGCATTCGCGTTTATTTCTTGTAAAAAATGCCAAACATGCACAACAACTACGACACAAACAACTGGAGTTATTATTCCAATAGTGGTATCAATTTCAGATGAATATTGCGGCGATGAATATGACAACGCTCCAGCTGAAGTGAGTGTTAATCAAAATGTGGGTGGAATTTCTCAGACAGTCGTGGTAGACTGTGTTGAAAGTTAATACCTAAGATGATCAGAATCAAATGGATCTTGTTGATTTGCGCGATAAGTTTTATGCTTCCGGCTTATTCGCAGGATCCCTCGGTGAATTTTGTGTTCACTGAATTGAACTTCGCGGATGAGGAGGAGGAATATAGTGGCCCGCCGTCTGGTAAGTTAAAAGTAATCATTGATACAAGTGAATACCTCATTGGTGAGGTAAATGGTTATTCGTACGAAATAGCTCCCAAAGACTATGGTTCTTTAATGATCCCGGCCGATGCTCTAAAAGCCATTGAATTTGCGGAAGAAGGTTACCGTACCATATATGCCATTGTTCGAAGTTATCCGAGCGAAAAATTGATCATTATTCGTTCAGAGCAAGATGAATTTAATGAGTACCTAGAAGTACCTGTGCTTTGGAAAATTGAGCAAGTAACAGACAATATTTGACGATTACTTACTCAACTGAGGTTTAGTGAATGAGCTTTTTTGTTGTATTCCCAAGCTCTGTGGTAATGTGGATCACAAAAATCCCCGAGTTCCAATCTGATACTTGAATTCCAGTAGAGTTCTGATAATGTACATTCGAATATACCTGTCTCCCTTGTAAATCATAGACTTCAACTCGATAATTCGACGCGTTAGGAACATTGATATATACTTTGTCCTTGGCAGGATTTGGATAGACGTAGGCTTCCATTTCAAGCTCTTCAATTCCAACATGGTGGTCAGTGATGTACTGATCAAAAACAGATGCACATCCGCCTTGATTTTGTGCATACATACTTTTCAATTCTTGCCCAAGCATAAACAAATGATCTAGAGGATCAGTTAACGATGCAGCTATGTTTACCGTATCAATTGCTGTGATATATGCCGTAACGATTTCTATTGAATTAGCCGTCGGATCATTTGCATCCAAATTATAGGGGCCTGTTGACCCAATTATTCGTCTATCTCCTGCTTGGTGACCGGATGTTATTTCTGAATAATTATTACCATGGTCTGCTCCCCAAGAGGAATAATACAAAGGGTCTGAATTTCCAAAATGGGCATGTCTAACATCTACACCATTCACTTGGATATAGGATCCATTTTCTAATCCTTGGAAAACTTCATAATAGTCTGGACCAAAAGGAATAAAAGCTCCTCCGTTATTTTGCATTGAAGAAGATTCAAGTCCGAAATATTCATTGTCTGTTATTCCATCTCCAAATCCAAAACCATTCACCGATTGATTTGTCCCAATTCCAGCCATATTATCCAGACCATCATCGCTCAGTTTAGCTCCTCGCAATACCATTACACCAACAGCAGGAAGTGTATCATTGAATCCCATTGCTCCTGCATTATTTTCATCGTACAAATCGCCGTTATAACCGTACACCATTCCAAGCTCGACATTTGTTCCGACAAAATCATCGAAAGCATTTCCTACATCTGTGTCGATAAAAGAACCAATGTAAGCATCATTGATATTTCCGTTCGTGATCTTGAATTTTTGATTTACAAAAACAGTACTGTTCAGGACTTCAGATGTATCACAATCATACACGTAAAGGTACTGTAGGCATTCCATACCATACTGTGAACCATTGGAGGAGATTGTTGTGTCTAATTCATTTTGGTAAAAAACATTCAATACGCATCGATCACCATAAATGGATGGGTAATCTCCTTGTAAAGGTTCATATGTTCCATTCCCATTTTGATCAAAGAATGGAGCGATATCTTGTGATTGCCCCAAAGAAGGATTCCCATGAGCAGGCCATTGTTTAATAGCAAACGGTGGATTATAACTAGGGTTATTCGTAACACTCCAGAGATGCAAATCAATCATTAATTGATCTACGTAATACCCACGGTTGTGTTTGTCTATACTTTCATGCGATCTGAACATTTCCGGAGTAAATGGTCCAGCGGATATTTTACCATCTCCATATGTGAGAAGCATTCCAACGGTATCATTTGCATTGTCCAGTCCAATTAAAGAATTTGACGCTGCGTACACCATGGATTTTTTTGTTCCATTGTGCTCAAGGTCTAAGCCTGAAAATCCTGTATATCTATCAGAGAAAATGGAATTGAGATGACCAGTATTAAATTCTTGTTCTGAGTGATTTATTATTTGGCCGTATTCAATAAATGTACCCGGAGGTTGTTGCCCAAAATGTTGCATTATGGAAACCGAAAAGGAGGCAGGATCTACCCACCCACTGAGGTTCGCGACTTCATCATTGCTTCCCACAATTATTATATCACCATTCGTTCTTTTGTGCAAATCGTATGGCTTCACCCTTTTTTGTGCTAAAGGAAACTGAGCAACCGTATTTATATTTTGATCTAGAACTGTTTTATACGAAAATTGTCCACCCATTTGAAGGTGATATAAGCTCCAATATCCGTTTTCCCAAATTACCTCACCATACATATTTATACCTACATCTCCACTCGGAATAGGCCCTTCAGATGTTACCATTAGTGAATCATCAAGTAATGCATATGAACTTCCCGAAAGGAGAAGGACATTCCCTTGATCGTCAACATCAAATGTTATTCCCATTTGAATAAGCACGCTAGAACTGCCCATTGTATATCCAGTAGAAGTTCGTTTAATAATATCATTGTTCACCCCAATATACTCTGTTCCATTAGGAAGAATAATTAATTCCACACTCTTTCTACCCATTATCCATGCACTAGAACTATAAGTTACTCCAACAGCCGCAATCTGTGAATTATTACCACTTGGATTATCTGTTGCGACGCCCAGTCGAATTAGATCATTTTGAGTACATAAGTAGGTTATCAAACTATCTCCTTTCTCTCTAGTTCTGACATATCCAGCTCTAAAAACTGTTGGATATTCATAAAAGCTTGCGGATGACTGTGAGCTAGGATCAACTTTGAAATATCTCATTGTTAAATCAGAAGTAACTGTAGACATTATTGCGACCTCTAACTCATTATTGGAAGTTACTCCAACTCCTGAAATCGAAAAATACTCACCAGAAATCCCCAGAATTTGCCTGTGCAGATAACCAGAAGTTTCGCCCTCATCATCCATCCAAAAAGTGGTAATTAAAAGTGTGTCTTGCTTTGATTCTTTTACTGACACAAATACCATTTGACCGTTGATTTCAGTCATGGCAGTCGCCCTATTTGTACCCTCTTCCGTGGTTGTATACACTGATCTGGTCAGTTGTCCTTTTGAACAAAAGGAAATAGTAGCTAGCACTGCAATTAAAATAAGCTTCATAATAGTAAGATTGGTTATACAATCTACTCATGATCATCCAATTATAATTCTCTATCTAATTCAATTCCCTGTCATTTATACACGTCTAGTCCGCGTTATTATGGAATAATGTTTAACTTTTCATCCTATTTCCGAAAATTGGACGAATATGAAAAACACTGCATTTTTTCTGGCACTAGGACTTTCTCTTGGTGCCTGCACAAGCAATCCTTCCGATGATAGTCTTTCTCCACAGGAAGAGGTTGGAACCGAAATTGATCTTACCGAAGATATAATGTCTCAAGATATGGTCGATTCAAATTCGATGATTACTGAAGAGGCTCCGCTATCACCCGATGAGCACATTCCACCACCTCTAATAGATATTGAAGATCTCGAAGAAATGGAAAGAATGAGAGAAATTCTAAAAGATGAAGAAGAATGGGTAGAGGAAGAGGTAATATGGTTTGATGATGGAAGTGAAGAAGAAGAAGAAGAGCTAGGTGATGGTTAACTTGAACAAATAATTATGCTAATTGAGTTTTGGATTGGGCTTTCAGTGGCCATTGTGAGTGGAATTGTATTCATGCTAATTATTGGACTTTATACTAAGAAAAAGCTGTGGAAGATGGCTCCTGGAGCCACGATAGGGTTTTTTATTGGGGTTGCACTACTCATTTGTGTTTGGCTCATACCAACAAGAGCGTATGTGGTTACCGGACAGAATGAATACACGCACTATCTTGTGTTTGGATCCCCAGAGTACACCATGAATAATGGTACTGTTTTCCAACTAGATATGTCATACGACGAGTGTTTCGTTATCAACGAATCCGAGAATGCTGTCGTTATTGAAGAAGTAATTTATGGTGGTTTTGCGTATGCTGGCGGCACAGAGTGGATTTATGGCGAACAATTTGAAACTGTACCCGATCACTTAATTTTTTACCTCTTCGACAATGAACCTCCAGATGAAATTACGGTGAGTGGAGATGAGGCACAAACTGTACGTCTGTGGCTTAGGCATCCCTACGAATAAATCGTATAGTTTCGGCACTTATTGGTATAAACAACACCTTCATGAAAAAATTGGGAAAACTTTAATCTTCCTCCTCGTACCATTCCGTGTCAGGAATTCGAGCCGCGATGATTAATTTGCTTTCGTACGTCCAAGCTTTCACATTGTATGGTTCATGTTCTAAGCTCCATCCTTGCTCAGTATTCTTGTCACCTAGTAAGCGTTGAGCATCCGCATCACGGTCAGATTCAGAAATGTACATGAATATAATTTCGTACAGAGGTTCTTCACCTTTTGGTCCGAAATAATAAATCGCGCCATCAAGCAACTCTCCCTGAATTGAACCATAATACATGGTACCCGATGCCGTTGTCTCCATTAGGTAAATCGAATCCATCTCAAGAGCAAGAAAATCTTTGAGGGTCATATCAAATTCTACATTTTCAGGAGTTTCCAATGGAAAGACATCTTCATACGCATGTTTCAGTGTATGACATGCAGTTAAAACAAGTATCAATAAGCTGTATAGGATCGTTTGTTTCATTCTCTTCTTTTTTCTAAAAATACAGTAATTATGGAATTCAATTATTACTTTGCATAGTGAATAGTATCGCCAACTAATGGAAGAGTCTCTACGTTAACAGTTTACAAACCAGAATTATGAAAATTCTACTGCTTATCTTATCACTTACATTCGGGCTCAATGCTCACAGTCAGAATTACACTCCTTTTCCAGATTCTAACGCCCGTTGGGTGAATACTATATACACGTTTACATTTAATGGGGCGGACCCCTTTCCAACTGCTTCATTCGGCGGAGTAGAATATTTCTGTATGGATTCAAATGATACTCTCATTGGTCCCAACAATTATTCTCAAATAACATACTGCACCACAAATGATTATAAGGGCGCAATTCGTGATGATAATGGAATGGTATACTATGTCCCCAAAGATTCTACCAATGAATATTTGTTGTATGATTTCACTGCCCAAGCTGGCGACACGATGACTATTTACCACGAAAGTTTTGGTTATTCAGTTGGACAATTAATACAGGTTACCATTAATTCCAGAGATTCCATTCTTGTCGGGAATGATTACCGCGACCGAATATATGTGGATAATGGTTGTTGGATCGAAGGAATTGGTTATGAAAAGGGATTATTCCTAGAGCCATGGCCAAACGTTTCTAATTATGCCACTGTCTTGTATTGTATGAGTTATAACGATACTATTTATCATAGTGGTGGGTCTTTTGGTGGATTCACAACCAATGAAGCCGGTATTTGCGAACTCAATCTAGGTGTTATGCCTCCTCCCCTCTATCATATTCCTTTCTACCCAATTCCAAACCCTACAATGGGAATTGTCTCTTGGTATATGGATGAAGCTCCTGATAATTTAATAATTACCAACAGTTTAGGACAACAAGTTACACCGTCATTTACCTACATCAATTCAAAGGTTAAACTCGACCTCAGCGATCAAGCAGAAGGGTTGTATATTGTTCAGTTTACTTTAGAAGGAGAACCGTACCAGATGCGTTTGATTAAAGAATAAGCTTCAGTCCAGAATCATTAATAAAGCGTAATACCGTATTCGGCCGCTAATTCTTCCTGTTTCTTATCAAAGGCGTCGTAGGCATTCTCAATTTTTGTATCGGCAATACGCATTATCGCCTTCCACTTATCGGACTCATAGCGGACATCCTCATCATCTATTTTTGTCAATTCGTTTTCCCAAATGCTGATATACGTCTCAATAATTACAAGGCCCGCATCCTTTAATTCACTCAATTTATTCGGTTCAAATTCTGTAGGGTCATCGAAATCATTCAAGCCTTTTATGTTCTCAAGTGCCTCCTTGTAAGTCTTAATCATAAGGTCTTCCATCATTGAATACCCTGTGCTTTCTAGCATATCAAAATGTTGCGAATACATATGCTCACATCGGTCAATTTGCTGCACAATATAATCCATGTGTTCATCTACAGTGTTGGTCCCAACTTTCTGAGGTCCTCCCCCACAGGAAACTAGCAATACAAATAGAACAGCAACAGTAAGAAACTTTGTCATGATTATCGAATGAGAAATTGTGCTTCGAAAATACTTATTTTATATTCTATTCTCAATTCAGGAAGATACCCATCAAATCCGATTGATTAAAGTATCTATTTAATATCGCTCCATTCCAACTCGTAATCTTTCAGCTTTGTGAAATTTTCACTGTAGTGAAATGCTAAATCATCATTCCCACTCTCATGACTGATTTGTACGGCATGATAATATGATTGCCCAGCTCCTTCATGATCTCCCGCCCACCACTGAAACCAAGCATATTTTTCCCAAATTGAGTGCGCATGTTCACGATTGTGAGAGTGAAATGTCTCGGTAAGATTCATTGCATAAAACACACGAAATTGAGGTATTTGGTGAAGTACTAATGTGCAAAAAATTAAACTCAAGACGATGATCTGTTTTCTTTTCTTTTTAACCTTTCCGTTCAAATGTCTTAAGACTCCCACTCCTACAAAACCAGCAGCAATTAAAAATATGAAGCTTGCAGATTTCCAATATTGCAACCTGAAAATTGCGTAGATCATGATTAGATTAATAATGACGTCTGTTATTCCTTTTGTATAATTATCACGGATCTTAGCTTCCATTAATTGACCGATGGATAAGAGTATCCCCAAAATGGCAGCCAGTATAATCAAAGTACTTCCTGGCCAATGGAGAAATGTTAAGATCAAACCGATGAAGAATATTGCATAGACATACCAACGAATCTTATCCGAAAGAAATCGATCCTTGGAGTAGCCTTTCTTTTCCAGCTCTTTATCGTCTATTAATTCTATCACCGTCCTATTTACGTTTCAAGTTTATTAAAATGTATGCCATTCCTAAAACTAACCCTGTGAGCAGTATGATGTGTGCGAAAGGATAATGCAATAATTTAAAAACACTCCCGAGTACAATACACACGGCTGCAAGTATCCACAATATATTTGACCATCCGTTTTTCGATTGGTTGGGTTCTTTTTCACTGTCCAATAGGTCACTCATAAAACTCGCATTTTAACTTAAATATACCATTGAAAGTAGTAATTTGGATGAAAAGAAATAATTAAGAATATGAAATCAATTTATTTAATCATATTATTCGTCGTAGGTTGTGTGTTCACTTCTTCTGCTCAAAAAGTGTTTGCAGTAGACCATGAGGCATATGCGGATGTTAAAGTATTTGTTGTAGACCATGAAGCTTACGCAGACTTATTGGTGTATAAAGTTGATCATGAAGCCTATGCTGGAGATAATGATGGCAATTGGTTTTTTGTTGATCATGAGGCCTATGCTGACAAG
The DNA here is from genome assembly GCA_033791225.1 of Crocinitomicaceae bacterium. GTDB lineage: Bacteria > Bacteroidota > Bacteroidia > Flavobacteriales_D > Crocinitomicaceae > UBA4466. The sequence continues at coordinate 18,733 of JASJHD010000002.1, read as the reverse complement.
AAGATCTTCTTCGTTGATCATGAAGCTTACGCAGATTTAAAGATCTTTTTTGTGGACCATGAAGCCTATGCTGAATGGAAGGAAAGCTCTAAAAAGCACTTGATGTATTAACTAGAAGTTAGATATTAGATTGTTAGACCTTAGATAATTCGAATCTCGGCTACGCTACCAAAGTGTAATACCGTACTTGGCTGCCAATTTTTCTTGACACTCACTAAAGGCATCATATGCATTCGCAATTTTCTTATCCGCTACTTTCATAATTGCGTTCCACTTATCTGATCCACCACGAACATTTTCATCATCTAATTGGGCTATCTCATTTTCGGCAACACTAATGTAGGTTTCAATAATACCAATCGTTAATTCTTTTAATTCAGCAAGGCCATTAGGTTCGTATTCATCAGGATCATCGCATCCATCCGAATCTTTCACTTTTTGTAATCCTTCTTCAAATGTTTCCATCATGAGGTCGGGTAAAAAAATCAAGTTGTTTTCAAGCATACCAATCTGTGGCTCATACATGTGTTCACATAGATCAATCTGCAAGACCCAAAAATCCATTTTGGAACTAACAGTACCTGACCCAACTTTTTCTGGTCCACCACAGGAAACAAGAACGATTAGAAGTACCGCAAGCGAAAGGAATTTCTTCATTGGATTGGTCTTAAATAATTGATGCACCAAATTAATAAAAATTTGGTGCATCATATTCACGATAGTCTCTATTTAGGTAGTTCTATTCATGCAGGATCAACAAAGGAATATCTGCCAACATTGAGATCTGTTTGGTAATACTCTTGTTAAAAAGTCGTTCGAAGAATGTGTGTTTTCTTGCAATCATTGCCAAAACATCTGCTTTTTCTTCTTTTACAAATTCCTCAATTCCAGCAACGACGTCGTCATGCTCTTTACTGTAGAAAGAATGCTGAACTCCTTCCAAAACATTGTGCAATTCAAATCCCTCCATTGCTTCATCATAGTTCGCTCCACCTTCACCTGAGCGTACGTTTACAATTAGAAGCTCTGAATCTTTTGCTTTTGCCAAATATGTCAGTGGTTTCATCAATTCAGATTCGTCTGTAGGCTGGAAATCAGCAGCCAAAGCAATTTTGTTAAGACCTGTATATTTACTATTCTCAGGTATCACTAGCAAGGCCATTTTTACAGTCTTCACAACGTTAAGTGTGTTACTTCCAATAAAGAAATTTTCAACTGCGGATGCTCCTTTGGTTCCAATCACAGCGTAATCGAAATGGGCTGCATCTGACATTTTATTAATCACAACGGCCAAATCTCCGTATTGAGATTGCAGGCTAAGATTCAATCCAGGAAATGCTTCTTCCAACGCTCCTTTTTGCTTTAGAAGTCCTTCTTTTGATTCTTTTTGTAAAAACTCGATGATGGACACCATAACACTTGTTGTGGATGATGGTTCAACGAATGTGTTGAGCAATGTATAATTTGCATCTATTCCGAAAACGCCAATTGCATAATCCAACGCGTTACGTGCATTATCGGAAAAATCGGTTGTGAGCAGAATACTTTTCATATGGCAGATTTTAAGTTTAACTTACGTTACTAAGATACTTAAAACACACAAATAAGAAATGAGAAATGTCAGCTTTTCTTGTGGGGAGAAGTTGGTTTTTTGATTTTTAGACCATTAGATTAACGACCTAGCTTATACAATACCTTTGCGTGGGCAACTAAGGCCTTCAAGAAAGTTGGTTGTGAATTGTACGGTAAACCAAATTCTTCCGCTGTTTTCTTAACAATCTTGGATACTTTCTTGTGGTGAATGTGACTCATCGTTGGAAAGAGGTGATGCTCAATCTGAAAATTCAGTCCACCTACATACCACGATAACAAGAAGTTGTTCGGTGCAAAATTCGAAGTCGTTAACAATTGGTGAATCGATCTATCGCCTTCCACATTGTTGTTCTCATCAGGCATAGGGAATTCCGACGTTGGCATAACGTGTGCCGGTTGAAAGATACATGCAAGAATTAATCCGCCCATAAAATGCATAGAAAACCAGCCTAATATGATGTGGTACCAAGCAACATCGAGCAGAAAAAATGGTAAGCCCATGAAAATTGCATAATAGATAATTTTACCGAAGATTAATCTTGCTAAAGCCATGGGATATGTGATTCCCTGTGATTCGAGTAATCCCTTCTGATAGTATCTGTATAGTTGCTTAAAATCTTTGGTTGTCATCCAGAAAAAGGTCATCAATCCGTAAAGGAACCATGCATAATATGCTTGGTATTTGTAGAATGCTTTTTTTGGTTGGTGAGGAGAGAAACGCATCACTCCTGCTGGATCAATGTCTTCATCGTACCCATCAATATTCGTATATGAATGGTGTAAAACATTGTGCTGAATTTTCCAATTTAGAACAGATCCACCTGCGAGGTTCATCACCTTTGCGACAATATCATTTGCAATTTTGTTCTTTGAAATGGCTCCGTGACACGCATCGTGCATGATTCCGAGACCGCATCCAGCAAGTCCAATCCCCATCATTACCCATAGGCTGTAGTATATCCACATGTTACCTGCAAATACATTAGTGAGAAGGAGAACAAATGGTGTAATGTACATCAACGGTAAAATCACCACTTTGATCCAGATTCGATAATCTCCAGTGCGTTCAATCTTATTTGACTTGAAATACTCGTTCACTCGCTTGCGAACTGTGATTCCGAAGTCCTTGTCATCCTTAGGTACGAAGTGTACTGCCTTAAATGTTGAAGCCGCCATTACTAAATTTTCGACAAAGGTAGATCAATGGTTTCCTGTCTATCATGATATGGATCATGTTGTTGGATGTTGGACGGTTAGGTGCTAGACTGTTAGACTTTCAGACGATTAGACGATTAGACTGTTAGACTGTTAGACTGTTAGACGGTTGGATATTCAGATGATTGGATAGACTTGGATGCAGAATGCTACATATTATCACGCTGATTATCAGGATACTCGGTGGCAGGTTGTTTTCGGGAAGTCGTTTAGGTTCAATATTCATACTGTTTTGGTTTTCAACTATTTAGGGTGTAACTTAAAAAGAGTCATTCTTAAAAAGATACAATTATGGAACAGAGCACATTAAACACAACGAAAGGACAAAAGGTAGTGCTAACACTACTGGGAATTGAAAAACAATGGGTGCGATCCAAGGGAGAATGGGTGGATGCTTCAACTCTACTATCTATGGAAGAGACTACCGTAGAAGAATTTAGTGACTTCGAAGAACCTAAGCGAAAGTGGTGGAAGTTTTGGGGGAAATAGGCAGTTCGATGATTAGACTGTTAGACTGTTAGATTGTTAGACTGTTAGACTGTTAGATAATGGAATAATCAATACCTTTGGGAGACAAATCGTACAAATGACAAAGTTTCTCAAGTTCTCAGGTTTATTGGCTTTACTTCTAATTGTTTCTTGTAATAAGGAAGATAATTCTGCGGAACAGGCCGCTGCAGATGATGCCAAAATTCAACAATATATCAGCGATCATGGGTTAACTGCAACCCCTACGGGGTCCGGTTTATACGTTGTAATTGACAATCCAGGATTCGGAGCAAGCTGCAATTCCAATTCAGATGTAAAGGTAGCGTACACGGGTTACTATACGGATGGAATTAACTTTGATCAAAGTCTTGCGAGTGGAATTGTATTTAATTTGCAAGGAGTTATCCAAGGTTGGACAGAAGGCATTCCTTACTTTAACGAAGGTGGAAGCGGTACTTTATTGATTCCATCAGCGCTGGGTTACGGTTCTTCTGGAAGCGGATCAGTTCCTGCAAACGCGGTATTGATATTCGACATTGAATTAATCGAAGTTCTGTAGCTTATTAATCGTTGATGAAATAGCTGGTCATTTCTACAAAGTGATACGTTGAATCACTTGATTCTCTCCAATCGAAACGAACAAGCCCAATATCTTTCGCAAAATAATTTCTACTTCCCCAATATTCGGGTTCAATTGCACTAGGAGCACTTGGTAGACAGCCATCATATGTCAAGACAATATCTATAGAATCGATTTGAACCCCATTGATCATCATTGAAGTATCCTTAGTAATTAGTTCACGAACCATACACATACTCCCTTGATAATTTGTATACCAGGTTGACCCAACTGAATTAGGTGCGCCATAAAATGTATCTGGATTATAATTCTGAACGAACTGCGAATGCGGCAAAAATGAATAATTGTACACTCTTCTTGTCACTTCACTTCCATCCTTCATAAAACGATATTGAGGTACCATGACATCAGTGTAGGTCATTGTAGTCGGATATGGTAGCCAACTGCTCGTGTATTGACCAAGTATATATTCAGGATCTACTGTTCGAATGCTTCCATCACTATAATTCCAATAGGACCCCGGAAATGCTGGGAAATAAGATTGTGGGTAAATCGTGTCGAGAACCGCAATTCCGCCATTGTCAATGATTGTTGGATCGTTTGGATCAACAATGTCCTTTTCGCACGACATCACAAATATGGATATAGCCAATAGTACAAGTAAATTTCTCATACTAATGTTAACGTTTCTCATCTTTCAATGGTTGAAATTATTCCTCTTCGTACGTTCTTAAACTTTCAAAGAAATCTATCAGTACCGTACGTTGATCATCTTCAAGAATGGCATCGGAATGTGTTAATGTATAGTTCCCTATTGGCATCCAACCTTCATTGATGGACTCAACACATTCTTCCAGTTTGTGATCGGCCTTTTTCACAGAGTAATCTGCCCATTCCGAAAAATTTAAATGCTCTTTCCCTTCATCAACGTGCCCTTTGAGCCACCATGAAATTGGCGCTACGTTGGCGTACCATGGATAAACAGTTTCGTGGGTATGACAATCGTAGCATGCAGTTTTTAGGATATCGACAACCTCATCACTGGCTTGTGTTACAGCTATGAAATCTTTAGACGCATCCACTTCAGGGTTTGTCATGTCAATACGAAAGAACTGCATTACGACGAATGATGCTAGGAGGATTAAGAGAATTTTTTTTATCATGACTAATTATCTAAACGTTATTATTGACCTTCGAGTTCTTTTACGATTTTCTTGACTCTACTATCGAAGGGATGAATTTCCAGTACTTTCTTATAGTTTTTCAAAGCTTCTTCTTTGTTCTTGTCGGCTAAATAAGCTTCTCCCAAACTGTCGTATGTATTGGCAGATTTAGGAAACTCCTCTGTATTAATGGTAAATACGGAAATCGCCTCCTTTATCATTCCTTCCCGCAATAAAATATACCCTACCTTATTCAACTCTGTTTCGTCCAAGGCATAAGCATCATCGTCTTTCGTTTTATCGAACCATTGTTTTCCTTTTTTAATGCCTTCATCTCGAATTACTTCGAGAAATCCGTTTGCCAATGATTTTTTTGGCAACTCGTATTCTTGACCGTATAATATCGCAATGATCTCATCATACATTTTATTGAGATTGGTCCCTCCCGTATTGTTCAATAATACTACCAACTGCTTATGCTCAGGAACTCGTTTGATGATTGTATTAAAGCCATTGATACCTCCTCCGTGTCCTATTACTCGAACACTTTCATCTTCACTTATTTTTAAATCGCTGATACCAAACCCGTAACCATAATGTGTACCTGAAGTTGGAATGTGTTCTGTAAACATCAACTTTTTCATTTCTACAGAAATCAATGAATTAGCGTGTAAACCTTGGTCCCAGAGAAACAAATCCTCCACAGTTGAATACATAGATCCAGCAGCATAGGGAATAGACATATCCAAATAAGCTGCATTGACATAATCTCCGGCATTATTTCGCTCGTATGCTCCCGCTCGCTTTTTTAATATTGTTTCGTGATGGTCAAACCCTGTACTGGTCATAAGCAAAGGCTCAAAAATTCGTTCATGCAACAACTCTTCGTATGTATTGCCGGTTGTTTTTTCAAGAACAACACCGAGCAGGAAGTATCCTGAATTTGAATAGGAAAAACGCTCACCCGGTTCAAAGTCTAAGTCCTTTTCGGAAAAAAATAAGACGAACTCATCTATGGTATATGGATCGCGCGAAACGTCTTGGAAAAACCCAGGAAATGCCGTATAATTTGGAATTCCAGAAGTATGCGTCAGTAAATGATGTAAGGTGATTTTATCTCCTTTTTCTTTAGGGTAATCAGGCAGGTATGTAGAGATTGGTACATCTAGTTTGAGCTTTCCTTCTTCTACTAACTGTAGAATCAACATCGACGTAAATTGCTTCGTAACGGAACCTAGGCGGTGTTTTGTGTCTGCTTCATTACTGATTTCCCATTCCATATTGGCAAACCCGTATCCTCCTTTATAGATCACTTTACCTTGATCAGCTACGAGTATTGAGCCATTGAATTTGCCCAGCTCTGCGTAGATCCCCATTAGCTCATCTATCCTTTCTGCATTCGTCTGTGCAACAGTAACAGCAATAAACGTGAAGTGAAAAATGACAACTAATGCGGTATTTCTTAATAATTGGTTCAACATGACCTAGTTTTTGATTCTATTCAAAGTTAGGAATATGTTGGAGACCAACTAGTCCAGCACCTATCGAGAAAGCACTATTTTTCGCTGAGTGATAGCCTGTGAAGAGATCACTCTCACCATGTACGTTCCATTCTTTAGGTTTGTCAAGTCCATTTCAACTTTCTGATCGCCGTTTTGTGCTTGCGTGAAAACAATTTTTCCGAACAGGTCTACAATTTGAAACTCTGCATCACTCACTGTTGAATTGCGAGTTTGAACGGTTACCAATCCGGTTGAGGGATTCGGATAAACAGCTACATCCATCTCAGCTAATTCGTTCAACCCTACCGCAGACTCTGATACATTGATCTTGTCTAGGTACAATAGATTACACGTCATCAAATTGCTTTGACAAGATGTTTCTGCATTTCTAAAAGAAATAATAATGCTATCGGCAGCGTCCATTGTAGACTGAACTGTTGTTAATGCGAATGCAAAAGTTGACCATTGCTCATCATCGCCAAATGTAAAATCTTGGTTGATAATGGTATCACCCACAACACTTTTTACCATAACATTCCCAGCGGCAACAGCATCAGGATATGTGCTTAAATATTTGTAAGCTCCTGTAATGCTCATTGGATATTCAGAAATTGCTTCACGATAAGTGATAGTAGTTTCAGCGTAATTGTACCAATTATGTATCACTGCTGCATATGTCCCTGAATATGCATCTGTTGTTTGGGTCAGTCCTGTTTCATAATCAACCGACCAATTATCAATAAGTCCCAACATTGGACTCTGCACGTTATGTGTATCAATCATTTCAGCTGGCCACGTTGTAGCTGACAAGGTATTCCAGTTTTCAAAATCGCCATTTGTCACTTGCGCGAAAGAGTGCATTGTAAATACAAGGAATGCTATAGTGCTGATTATGGTCTTCATAGTTTCTTAATTTAATGTAGACACAAAGTTATGGCGTTGAAGTAGTTGCTGAAATGTACAATTGAGAGAATAGTATGGACAATCAAGACTCATTAGTGATCTAGAAGCTTATTACCACAAGGGCACTATTCCGCCTTGCGAAACACAAAAAGACCACTGTTAAAAGCAATGGAAAAGGCCCTAGCCGTTTGAAAAATTCAAACTTGTGTCAAGCGCTTAATAGCATTGTTGTGGCCTCGTGACTTTGTGGTTGATTAGACACTATTCCGCTTGCACGGAACACAAAGTGACAGTTATGAAGTCTGATTGGGGAACAGCTTTATGATTGATTAGACCATCAATAATCGCTCGCGTCTCCGCAAGGATTGCTTTCTCGGTCGATACCACACTTGTCTTTGCGAACAGGTTCTGAATAGGTTTTGCGCTTTGCTCGAACATTGAGCCAATCTGTAATGACAGTGTATACTTCCTCTCTGTTGGTCTCATTTAAAATTTCATGCCTTCCACCTTCAAAGCCAATTATTTCCAAGTCATTCACTCCTGCTTTTTGGTATTTACCGTATACTTCTTTTGGACCTTTACCGTATTCACCTGCGGGATCCATTTCGCCATACACCATAAGTACTTGCTCTTCCTTGTCGACCTTATTGATATTCTCCTGCTTATTGATCTCAAGCAAACCTTTCGATAGGTCATAGAAGAACTGCGCGGTAAACTCTTGCATGCAATAGGGATCATTTACGTACGCATCAACAATAGCTTCGTCGCGCGTTAACCAGTCACGTTCCGTACGTACATTTTCAACGCGTTTGTTATAACCATTAAATGCAGTATTTGTGAGAAACTTTATGCGCTTCCTTTTTCCGAATAGAAAGGCAAGTGTCTTGGCTAGTGGCTTCCCAACAGTTCCCTTCCAACCAGGATGGCCCACTGTTGCCGACAAAATATAACCATTCACAAGTTTTGGTGAAGCTATGGCAATAGACCGCGCGATGAATGAGCCCATGCTGTGTCCTAAAATAAACACCGGAATATCTGGGTGACTCTTTTTAATGTTTTTCGTCTGCTCAATAGCATCGTTCACAACGAGCTTCCACCCTTCTTTTTCGGCGAAGAAACCAACATTTTCTAAACTGCCGGCAGTTATTCCATGACCTCGTACATCTGGGCAATAGACTCCGAAACCTTGATTGTTTAATGCTCTTGCAAAATGCTCATAACGCGCACCATGTTCCGTCATCCCATGAATGATGTGGATGATTGCTTTTGGGTTGGTTGTTGGCCAATGATAAACATGAGGGGATTGCATAGGAACAAATGTACGATTATTCCATTTTGGAATTTATATGCACTGACAAGACACTATTCCGCTGGCAAAACACAACAGGTGAACCTGTACTATGGAAGGGAATACTCTCCAGTATTCTTTGTTTGATATATTGTATATTTAATAATTGTTATTGTTAGTCGCTCTACATTAATTCACATTGAAGTAACTTGAACTCATGAACTACAAATATCTTCTCATACTCATCTTCATTCAATGCCTATTAAGTACAGATTCAGTTGCTCAAAAATCCGACACAATTATTTTCGTATATGAGCCCATACCTATTATTCTTCTTAAACCTTATTTCCCTAATAAAAGAAAGGAACGACGATATTACAGGAAGAATCCCCGAATCATAACAAAGACAGAAACAGTTGACTCTATATTTACCTATGTTGAATTGAGCACTTTTACTTACGAAGACTCTCTCATGCAACAGCCTATTCCTGTTACTCCTTATTGCATCACTTCAGATGATGACACACTTTTGCTACGTGATTTCATTTTGAATGGCTTTTCAATTAGCAATATATGCGTCGAGATGGAGCAGTATGGAAAAGGATATTATGAATATAAACTGGCCGATGACGGTTCAATTGAGAGCAGATTGACACTAAGACCAGCGCCTTGTTCCAGAGAAACAAGAGTGCTTCGAGATCTAATTGCAGAAATTAAATCTATCTATTTCGAGGAACAAACGCTGACTTCCTTTATACTGTCTACGGAAACGAATATTACGCACCTCAGAACTGAAATCGTAACCCAAATAGAGTAGTGATTTCTTAGGAACAAAAGTACGATTATTCAAAATTGGAGTATTATCTACGGACCATCGTCTGAATAATCTGGACTGTAACACAACTCCTGTGCTCCGCCACCTTCATATTCTCCATTAATAATGGCGTGGTAAGGAAAAACAATGTCAGATATTCCATAAGCCATCGGTTCCGCTTTCTCAATAAAGATTCTCCATTTTGTAATGCCTATTGAATAATGCAAGGTTTGATAATCTGCTGATGGATCAAATGGTTTATCTAAGGAATAAGATCCAACATGACCATCACCATTATTAAAAATCAACTCATCTCCTAAAAAATAGAGCGTCCAAAATGGTTCTGTGAATTCAGCATAAAAATCAAACTCCACTTCGCCTACTTCCATCAGACGCAACAAAGCCTCAGGATTTGAGGATTCATCATCCAATTCTTCCGATGGCGTAGTTGTTTCTGCTTCACGCATATTGTCCATCATGTCTAATAATTGATCGACTTGATTCTCTTCAGGTTCGGGCTCCAGTTCGGCAGTTGTACATGCGGCTAACATTGCTGCGATGAATGTGAGGTAAACTATTTTCATGTTGAAATTGAATTTTCGATTATAGTATTCGCCTTAAAGATAATTAGAAGAACGCAGACTTCAAACGATGAAGAAAATTGTATTTTTAAGCTGATCTTACAACAAGTACTTATTTACACTATGAACTCAGAGGAAGAATATATTGATGAGAAGGAGAGTTCCTTAATAAAAGGACTGATTGTATTACCATTTATACCTGTTCTTGGAGTCTGGATGATGATTGACCCAAGTTCACCATTTGACCATTCGAATAGAGCAATTATGAGTATCATTATTGATCTATGGTCGCTAGGGTTTGGCGTATTTCTTACAGTTGGTGGCGGACTTTTAATTTTAGACTACATCTTAAAGTTTAAACTCCTCCGGAAAATTGTTTGGAATAAGGATGAAAACCAACTGGTTCTCTATGACAATAGAACCCAAATATTGAACTACGCAACAAAATCCTTTGGAGAAGATGTAATTGCATTTTATCCTGAAAAAAAACTTGTGCTTCGTCTTCCGAATTACAAGAAGAAAAAGAACAAGCGCAACAAGTACCGCAAGGCAATTTCAACAGATGAATACGATTGTGATTCGATCTATTGGTACGCGGACCAAGAAGGTTTAGCCATCATTTACAAAGGTGCCCATCGAACTGATATTAGCACGAAGAAATTCGGTAATGATCTTGAGGTACAGTTTGAAAATGGTGATCCTATGATTCTATTGAAGAACTATTCTAATTTGTTGGATAATGAGTTGAGGAAGATTTAAAGCGCAGACTGTTAGACCGTTAGACTGTTAGACTGTTAGACTGTTAGACTGTTAGACTGTTAGACTGTTAGACTGTTAGAAGTTAAATCTATTCGTCAACTTCAACTTCTTCTCCAAAATTAAAATCGCGCACATCTTCGATATACATGAGATGGTATACTCCATTCCAAAGTAATGCGGCCGTTTCTACGAAGTACTCTTCCTTGTTTACAGTAAATGTTACTGTACCCGACAAGCCTTGTAGGCCATCGTCATCTTCTAAAGTATATGTAAACTCTTTGAAGGTGATATCCTTCCATTCAAACTCTAGCTCCATGTTCATCTTAAGCAAATCATCATAGATTTCCGTGTACAAAAACCCGAGTGTTTCATCTGTAATTTCACCAAATGATTCACGGACTTCTTCGCCTACATTCTTATCGGCCATTACTTCCAAAAACAATTCGATTTTTGGCATCTTCGCCACGAATCCTTCAAAACCTCCAGTTTCAGTGTTCTTAAGTATCGTGAAGACTTCTTGTCCAACTTGCTCTGGTGTTTTTATCTGTCCGTAACTCGTTGTTAGGACACTGCATAGGATAATGAGGGTGCATAGTATTTTCATAGGTGTAAGGTACTAGTTTTAATCATTTGCCCCAACTAATACAATCAACCAGATAGTATCCGTGGATCTTGGGCTATGGAATTATGCTTGTTGAGATAAATTATCAGGCCAAAGGCAATTCCTATTGGATGAATACAATTGTGATTCAATGTCTGGAAAATGCTCCTAAGATTCTTATTGCACAACTCAATTCTTTTAATGTTTTAATGTTTTAATGAAAAGTCTTTATTCGTACATTGCGAACGAACGACTTGTACTTATCTTGCCTTAATATGACTAAAACTATCAGCTTGCTGGGGTGTCTTATGATCTGTGGACTCTCATATTCTCAAGAGCATTCGGAAGAACCCTTGCCTGACTCATTCGTATCAGTTACCACAAATTCTATTGTAGAAGAAGGTACTTATCAAGTCATTTTGTTTGACAACCGAATGGTAGAGCCTGTTCTAAATGACGAGATCCTTCATCAAATTGTTGATTTAAGGGATTCTGATGAAATTACCTTCATTCAATTATCAGATTATTCTGAAATCAGAATATTACCGTTTTCTATTATTAATTCGGATGATTTTTCTCCATTAGAAATGTATAGCTATGAAGATTAAATCAATCTTAATAATAACCAGTATACTATTTTCATTTAGCTTACTGGCTCAACCCAGTTGCTCGCCTTCTTCAGTGAGTCCTGCATGTGCCTCTGCGATACCATTAGTTGTTGGCGGTCCTTGTATAAATGGGACAACATGTAATGGCGGTGCTCAATTTGCTAGTTCATGCTTATACGCTGGATCTGAATGTTCATGGTATTCGTTCATCGCAACGGCGACAGATATGTTTGTTAGCATTGATGTCGGAGCTACTAATGGATGTCACATTAGTTCAAATGTGTACGATGCGGCCAGTTGTATGGGGATTAGCGTTCCTACAGAGATTTCTTGTCAATCTGGAACACCACTTGATGATTTACATTCGCTGACTGGATTAACAATTAATAATACATATTACGTTCAAGTTTGCTACTCACCTGGTGGTCCATGTGGAAACAGTGGACAAGCGGATTATTGCATTAGTGTTGGTGAGCCAGACCCTCCGTGTGATTTATGTACAACACCATGTGGAACAGCAACTGGATACCCAACAAACCCAACGGTAGCAACAGTTGTTGCTGATTGTTTAACTACACCGTTCATTCCTGAATTAGCGGCAAGCTCAACGCATACATTTTGTTATAATTTCATTGCTACTGCAACCAGTGTTGATTTTAACGTGATTATTACATCAAATTGTGGAGCCGGAAATGTGACGGGACTAACGTGGGACCTTTATAATAACCCTGCCTGTGGATCAGCAATCCAATCTGGAACGCTTGCCGGTTTGACTTTTACGGGGCTGGCAATTGGCGGCAATTATGTCTTTTGTTATACGTTTACTGTACCAGCAGCCTGCACGCATTCGCAACATTGTCCGTTTTTTGTGGGGGCCACAGTGCCTTTACCGATAACACTTATCAATTTTGAGGCAAATTCAATTAATTCTGGTGGGGTCGAAGTAGTTTGGACTACAGCCTCAGAGTTGAACAATGATTACTTTACAATTGAGCGATCGTTAGACGGGACTAATTACGAGGTAGTTACGATTATTGATGGGGCAGGAACCTCCTCGATGATGAACACGTATAAGTCCTTTGATCGCTCACCATTGGAAGGCGTTTCATATTATCGATTAAAGCAAACAGATTTTGACGGAGAGTTTACCTATTCAAATATTGATGTTGTCGAAAATAAAAGAGTGAATAATTCAATTCAATTGCGACCAAACCCTGTAAACGAAACGGGGCAACTTCAATTCAGATCCGACCAAAATGGCTCTGCTATTATTACTATTGTAGATGTCTTTGGTAGAACTGTTTTGAGTGAACAAAGGGAGGTGAACAAAGGAATGAATTCTGTTGATATTGATATGAAAACGCTGATTGATGGACTTTACATTTTATCCTTAGAAAATGGCGAAACCACATCATTGTTGAAGTTTAACAAAAACTAACAGCTGCTGTACGTTTTACCTTAAAAATCTCTTGATCTAATTGTAACGACTTTTCCGATAGACAGTAGAAGATTTCATGTTTTCTGCTTAATCAGAGAAGAGACACCATCCAGAATGATATTTAACAAAAACATCTGAAAATGTCATTTTTTAGGCAACTCGCTAATTGTCAAGGTTGAGAGGCAACTAATCACTATTTTAGACGTCGTTAGAACGACACCGACTATTTAACACCAAATACTAAGGCTGAATAATTCAGCAATTGACCATTAAGTACTACTGACATGAACAAACTACTACTAGCTATATGCACAATCTGTATCCTTTGTGCTGGCCCTCTTTACGCACAGAACCAAGAAGTTATTTGTACAATGACTGTTGAAGATATTCAGCGTGATCAACCATTTGATATCGATCATTACAAATCAGAATTCGTATCCAACATTGCCACTGATATATTCGAGGAATTGAATCTCATTTATAACATGGTGAACAATAACGACACGACTGATGTTGCAGTACATATTGAAAATATTCATTCTTCCATTGAAGAAGCAGATGAAATCGACATGAATTATACCATGTTCGAAGAAGATTTTGAATTCATTGAAACACTAGACTAATGCAAAAATTCTACTCTACTCTACTGGTCGTTATATTCGGCCTTTTTGGATTTAATACGGTGTTCGCACAATGTGGACCTACTTCAATTACTGTAGATCCACAACCAATCATGATTTGCGAAGGAGACGCGGGTGTTGTGAATTTCACGACGACAGGAACGTGTGCAGGCAACTGGCAATACCGAGTTAATATCGGTGGAACTGTAGTTCAAGCATGGAGCACAACAGCTTCGTTTAATGCAGCGCCGACTACATCAACTACATATACGGTTTATACTAGATGTAGTTCATGTACAGGATCAGTTATCTCAACTACTTTCGATATCGAAGTTGTTGAAGAACCAGCTATAGCTGGAAATCTTGTAGTTTGTCCAGGAACATCAACAACACTTACAGCCAGTGGTGCCTTTGCGCCATACGAATGGTGGGATTCTCCAGCAGGCGGAACACAATTATCGGCAACTGACACATACACAACTCCCGTTCTTAATGCGGACGCGACCTATTACTCACAAGCAACAGGAAGCATAGCGGGAACAGGTCAAGGGTCTATCCTTATTACCGAATGCGGTTTAGAAGGATATTCGGGAGCATCTTCAGCTGATTATTTAGAAATTTCCAATTTATATGCCACTGCTGTTAACACTACAGGATGGGTAGCTGCCGTTAGTAGTTCATATGCCGACATAAATGGAGTTAATACCATTTTGTGGAATATGCCAAACTCGTTCAATCCATGTTCAGTTGTTTCCAAAAATGACGTTTCTACAGACCCAAATTATTGGGGAAGTAATATTATGTGGAACCCTGGAGCGAATACAACTTATAGAAGTTGGGCAATTATCATTGACGACTTAGGAAACGTGATTGATTTTGTTGTCTGGGGGTGGACCGCAGCTGACATAGCTCTTTTTAACCCTACAATTAATGGTTTTAACATTACGCTAGGTCCCGAATGGGCAGGGAATGGATGCGATGCAACATGTGGAGTTGCCGGAGGGCCTCAGCTTAGTATTCAACGAATTGGGAATACTGATAGCAACACCAATGGAGATTTTGTTTGTCAGGCTACTACCGTTGATGTAGTAAATCCTGGTCTTCTCTGCGGATGGCCAGTCGTAACTAACACATGTACTTTCCCAGTAACAGTCGTTGTGGATACTCCCCCTACTGCTTCAAATCCAGCACCGATTAATGTTACATGTTTGTCTGCGGTTCCAGCTGTCGACCCAGGTGTTGTAACAGATGAAATGGATGATTTTACGTCTCCATTAAATGTCTCCTTATTCAGTGAAACAACCGCTGGATCATGTCCAGAAGTGATTACAAGGGTTTACCGTGTAATGGATGCTTGTGGAAGTTACATTGATGTTCCGCAAACGATTACAGTCATGATCAATACTGGGCCAGTAATGCCACCAAACGGTAGTTCTACTGTTTTATGCTTGGCAAACGCTACTCAACCAGCTTCACCTCCAGTTACAGATCAATGTGGAAATAATTTAATTCCAGTCATCACAGAAAATATTGATCCAGTTTGTGAAGGAGATAAAATTTATACGTACACCTATACTGATTGTGCGGGTAATATTGGAGTGTACACATATACGTATACTATCGATCTGACAACTCCACTTGCACCTCCAGCACTTGGAACGAGTACAGTACTTTGTCCAGCGAATGCAACAGACCCAGGAGCGCCAGCAGATATTACGGATGGCTGTGGAAACACCGTAAGTGCGGTCCTAGTAGGATCAGGTCCAGCGCCAGCCTGTGAAGGTGATGTAGTATGGACGTACAGCTATACAGATTGTGCATTAAACACAGTAAACTGGACCCATACCTATACAATAGATATGACAACTCCACTTGCTCCACCAGCGCTTGGTACTAGCACGGTAGATTGTCCAGCGAATGCAACTGACCCAGGAGCCCCAGCGGATATCTTGGATGGTTGTGGCAACACAGTAAGTGCAGTTCTTGTAGGAAATACAGATGCGCCTAACCCACTGGTATGTGAAGGAACAAGTGTATGGACATACAGTTATACAGACTGTGCTGGAAATACAGTAAACTGGACACATACCTATACTATAGACATGCCAACGTTTGCAATAGCTACACCGAATGGAGCAGATGCAATCGTTTGTGCAGCAAATTTAGTAGTACCAACACCACCAGTTGTAACAGACGTTTGTGGAAATGCAGTTAATCCTGTAATGACCGAGAATGCAGATCCAATTTGTATCGGCGATAAGATTTGGACATTTACCTACACAGATTGTGCAGGAAATGTAGTAGTGTGGACACATACAACATCAGTGAATGATAACGTACCACCAACAGGAACAGCGCCAGCTGATGTTTCATTGGCAGGTGGGTCACCGCCAGCATGTGATCCTAGCTTAGTGACAGGAGTTTTAGATAATTGTGATCCAAGTCCAACAGTAACATGTTTACCAGATGCAACGGATGGAGGAAACTGTCCAGAGATCATCACACGAACGTATCATATCGAAGATGCTTGTGGAAACTTCATCGAAGTAATACAGCTCTTTACGATTGGAGATGCAATTTTCCCTACAGCATCAGATCCTGCAGATATCAATGTAGAATGTTTAGCATTGGTTCCAATTCCAGACGAAACGGTTGTTATTGACGAATGGGATAATGCAGCAACACCTGTTGTAACTTTCGAAGATGATACACCCGGTGGTGGATCATGCCCAGATACAATAATTAGAAGATACCGAGTAACGGATAATTGTGGTAATTATATTTTCGTATCGCAATTCATTATTATTGAGCCAATCACAAATCCTGTAGTTATAGCAGATGGATTAAGTACAGTGAACTGTTTGGCAGATGCACAAGTAATTCCAACAGCACCACCAGTATCGGATGTATGTGGAAATGTACTAGTCCCAGTAATGGCAACTCCTCTAGATATTGTTTGTGAAGGAGACATGGCATATACATTTACGTATACCGATTGTGCAGGTAATGCATCAGTTTGGACGTATACCTATACAGTAGACTTACCAATATTTGCAATCGCAACTGCAAATGGAACGAGCACAGTATTGTGTCCAGCGGATGCGAATGTTCAACCAGCAGGCCCTGGAGTAATCACAGATCTTTGTGGAAACACACTTACACCAGCGATTGTTAATGATGGACCACAAGCTTGTGAAGGAGATGTCGTTTGGACATTTACCTATACTGATTGTGCATTGAACACATTGGATTGGACTCATACCTATACAGTAGATATGACAACAGCATTAGTAGCCCCAGCAATGGGAGTAAGTACGGTGAACTGTCCAGCAGATGCAATTGACCCAGGAGCGCCATTAGATATTACAGACGGCTGTGGTAACACAGTAAGTGCAGTGCTAGTAGGATCAGATCCAATCCCAGCATGTGAAGGAACAGTAGTATGGACGTACTCCTACACTGATTGTGCATTGAACACAGTAAACTGGACACATACTTATACAGTAGATATGCCAACGTTTGCAATAGCAACGGCACTAGGAACATCGACAGTTAACTGTCCAACGGATGCCAACGCGCAACCAGCAGGACCTGGAGTAATCACAGACCTTTGTGGAAATGTATTAACACCAGCAATCGCTAACGATGGCCCACAAGCTTGTGAAGGCGATGTCATTTGGACATTCACTTACACTGATTGTGCAAGCAACGTAGTAGCATGGACACATACGTATACAATAGATATCCCAGCGTTTACAATAGCAACACCAAATGCTACAAGCGTAGTGAATTGTGTAGCAGATGCTCAAGTTGATCCAGGCGGACCAGGTGCAGCAGTAATGGATGAGTGTGGAAATGTACTGATTCCAGTAATTACTCCACCATCCCCAACAGGATGTACAGGAGTAGGAGCCGTATGGACATATACGTATACAGATTGTGCATTAAACACAGCAGATTGGTTGTACACGTATACAGTAACCTTAGCACCATTTGCAATAGCGACACCAAATGCAGCATCAACAGTAGACTGTCCAGCAGATGCACTGGTTCAACCAGCCGATGCAGGACTTGTAAACGATGCTTGTGGAAACGCAATCATCCCAACAGTAGCTACACCAACAGCAGTTGGATGTGAAGGAGACATGGTTTGGACGTTTACTTACACAGATTGTGCAGGAAACACATTAGACTGGTTGTATACTTATACAGTAGACATGCCAACGTTTGCCATTGGAACTCCTCTTGGAGCTAGTACAGTAAACTGTCCAGCAGATGCAATGGTTCAACCAGTAGACGCAGGAGCAATCACAGATGTATGTGGAAACGTAATCGTACCAGTAGCAACACCACCGGTAGCGGTAGGATGTGAAGGTGACATGGTTTGGACATTTACTTACACGGATTGTGCATTAAACACAGTCGTATGGACTCATACCTATACAGTAGATATGACAACAGCACTTACTGCCCCAGCAATGGGAGCAAGTACAGTGAACTGTCCAGCAGATGCAATTGATCCAGGAGCGCCATTAGATATTACAGACGGCTGTGGAAATACAGTAAGTGCAGTCTTAGT
>JASJHD010000001.1:0-627505 GCA_033791225.1 Crocinitomicaceae bacterium | reverse complement strand
TACAGTGGTAAGCAGCGTTACATCAGGTACATATGATGCATTCGTAACAAGTGTAGGAACACCTACTCAAAACATTACGTGGGACATCACGGGTACTTCTGAATACTTTGACATAGACTACTCAACTGATGGTGGTACTACCTGGAAGAGAATCGTCAATGATTACAGACAAACTGGACTTACAGGTAACTACGACTGGCAAGTGCCAGATGCTACAACAACCCAAGCGCTTATCAGAGTAACCGACGCGTCGAATGGAGTTATTGTAGATCAGTCTGATGCTACTTTCACTATCAATCCTGCTGATCCATTAATCCTTGTTGATTCACCTAACGGAGGGGAAACTTTCTACCAGGGCGAGTCACATATTATTGAATGGAGAACAACAGAGTTTAATGTGAACAATGTTCAAATAGAGTTCTCAAGAGATCTTGGAACAACATGGGAACTGATCGCTGCTAATTATCCAAATTCAGGAACGTACAACTGGACAGTACCTGTCAATATTACAGAAGCATATCCCAACTGTAAAGTACGGGTTAGTAAGTTTGATGACCTAAGTGTGTTCGATGAAAACGATGCCTTATTCGAAATCAGACCGGGAATCATTTTAGAATCTCCGAACACGAACCTTTCCAATTGGAATGGTTGTACTCAGTCATCGATTACTTGGTACGCTGGATCTTCATCAAACTATACGATTGAGCTTTCAACAGATAACGGTTCAACATGGAGTACAATTGAATCCAGTTACACGGATGGTGCATTCTTTGTGAACTACCCTTGGGATGTTCCAAACGCCAACTCTACAGAATGTCAAGTAAGAGTTACAGATAATGCTAACTCACTATTTACAGACGTATCCGAAGTGAACTTCACAATTCTTCCATCTATTGAAATTACTTCTCCAAACGCTGGTGGTAATTACATTGGTGGAACGGTAATGCCTGTTACTTGGGCGGATACGAACTCATCGGATTTCTATAATATAGATTACTCGATTGACAATGGTATTACGTGGATAAATGTTGTTACAAACCACAACACAACTGTTGGTCTGTACAACTGGACGCTGCCATTAATTTCGGAGCCAAACGTATTATTGCGTGTAACGGACTTCGTTGACAATTGTAAGTCAGATATAACTGATGTATCATTTAGTATTGCTTTAAGTCCAGTAATTACGGTAGTTACTCCAAATGGTGGTGAAACACTTGCTGGTTGTACGCCATACAATATAACATGGACAGACACCGGCTCATCTGGTAACGTAAATATCAAATACTCTATTGATGGAGGAATTACGTGGGGCATCGTTGTGAACAACACTCCTTCAGCACCACTTAGCTATTCTTGGAATACTCCAAATCAGCTTTCAAGCAACTGTGTGATTCGTGTCGAAGATGTTCTAAACTTGAATACAAACTATGACCATAGTGACAATGTATTTAGCATAGACACTTCATTCACTGCTGTTATCGCTTCAGGAGGAATCACTGAGGTATGTGCTGGAGACAATGTTACATTAACATCCAACTCACCAACTGGAAACTATTGGTATCCAAATGGAGAAACTACAAGTAGTATTGTAGTGACCAACCCAGGAGCATATACGCTAGAAGTGAACAATGCAGGATGTATTTCAACATCCGATGATTACATATTGACAGTGAACCCTGTTCCTTCTGTACCTGTGGTTACACTGAATGGACCTACAACATTCTGTGCGGATGAGTCAATTACATTGAGCTCATCAAGTGCAACCGGAAATTACTGGTTACCGAATGGTGAAACAACAAGTAGTATTACTGTTAACACGTCAGGAACTTATTCAGTAGTTGTAACAGAAAATAGCTGTAGTTCAACTTCAGCAACCGTTGTTATCACAGTAAACCCATTACCAAACGCACCTGTTGTGACAAGTAATTCAATTGTACCATTTGGTGGAACATTGACCTTGTTTACAGACTTTGGCGCTGGATTGACGTATGATTGGGTTGGACCTAACGGATTTGGCTCAACACTTCAAAATCCAACTGTTCCTAACGTAACGGCTGCGGATGACGGAATATACATCCTTAATACAGTAATGAATGGATGTTCAAGTCCTTATACATACCATACGGTTGGAATTGGCGCACCTGCACAAACGATCAATGTTAGTGGTAATTTAGCTACAGAGATTGGGGCTCCAATTAAGCTGGCAACAGCAGATGCAACGGATGGAGGTACTACGTTTACAACATTGTCAGATGTAGCAGGAGACTTCAACTTGGATGTGGGACAATTCTCAACGTACGATTTGATTCCTTCGAAAGACAATGATAATGTCATTACGAATGGTATCTCTACATTGGACTTGATTCTTATTCAATCGCACATTCTTGGTGTGACTCCATTATCATCTCCTTACAAAATACTGGCGGCTGATGTTAACGGATCATCTTCGGTTACGACCTTTGATATGGTATTGATCAGACAATTGATTCTTGGAGTTACCACTACATATCCAAATGGACAAAAATGGATCTTCGTAGACGACGCATATAACTTCCCAGATCCGTTGGTACCATTTAATTATCCAAATGATATCACAATTAGTTCAGGTGTTGATTTGCTTGCTCAAGACTTCGTAGGAATCAAGTTAGGAGACGTGAGTCTTGACTGGGATGCTGTTGTCGCTTTCGATGAGCCAGAGGATATTACTTTCTTCAGCGAGTCAGACACAGTTGATTTGGACGAGGAGTTTATCTTCCCTGTTCTTGTTGATGAGTTCTCTGATGTGCTTGGTGTTCAATTCACAATGGAGTGGCCTACACAGTACTTCGAATACTTGGAAGTAGCTGGAAACAACTACGGTATTAACTTTAGTGAACACTTAGTAAGCAATGGATACTTGACAGGTTCTTGGTTCGATCCAAATGTTGATCCAATGACTTTATCTTCTGGAGATACATTGTTCATGTTGAAGTTTAAAGTAATCAACTCATTCGGAACAGAGAAAATATCTGTCAACTCTGAAGTAACGAGAGCTGAAGGATACGATCCTCAATATGGAACTCTGACACTTACAGACGGGTTCAATAACATCGTGTTCAGATCTCCGCTTGGAGTTGAAGAACAAGATCAGCTTACAGGATTTGAAGTTTATCCAAATCCATCGAACGGTGTTGTAAATATTGATTTCGTTGCAACTCAAGATGACATAACAACACTTGAATTGATCGATGCGCATGGTAAGTTGATTAAGGTTTATGATATCGAGCAAAAATCTGGATTAAACACTGTGACAATTGACTTGAGCAGTGAAATAGTTGGAATTAGTGATGGTCAAGTTGTATTCTTGGTCTTGGAACAAAACGGTGTTCAGTATATCAGAAAGATAACACTGTACTAAAGTTTATTTGAATAGAAGACCTGTTTATGAAGCGATCGCTGCTCATATATATTTATTTTGCACTCTTTGGTCAACTAGCGTTTGGTCAAGTGCAGATGTTTGCTGACACAGTCGATAATGGTTGTACAACATCTGTTGATGTTCCTATTCGTGTGAGCGACTATGTTAATATGTTATCGATGCAGGGAACCGTCCATTGGGATGTTGCCTACCTGAATTACAATAGCATTGTAGATTACGGACCAGTTTCAATTGGACTTACGAGTGGTAATTTTGGGTTTGGAAGTGTAGGTGCAGGTAACCTGATGTTTTCTTGGAATGATGGGGACTTAAGTGGTGAAACGCTCGTGGATTCAACAATTATGTTTATCCTGCGTTTCGACGTTGTCGGAGCAGGAAGTTTTAGTACGCCTATTTCCTTCACAAGTACGCCTACTCTTCTCGAGTTTGTGAACTTAAGCTATACTCCGATACCATACACTGTGTACAACGGCGCAGTAAACATTGCTTGCTCTACCTGTTCCTTAGGTACGGCTACAACTGGCATGCAAACAGGTTGTGATCCGGCAAACGATTTCTACACCCAGCAATTAACAGTCACCTATTCGGCACCGCCCGCAACAGGGTCGCTTTCTGTAAACGGTCAGTTATTCCCAATTACAAGTAGTCCTCAAACGATTGTACTGGACAGTTTGGTTTCCGATGGAAATCCAGTAGACGTCAACATTTTCTTTACGGATGATATTGCTTGTTTACTAAACATGACTTCGCTGTTTACCGCACCTGCCAGTTGCCTAACACTGGATGTCGACATTTTTGCAGATATCATAAACGACGTTTGTGTCTCAACTGTGGATGTTCCTATTCGTGTGAGCGATTTTGTAGATATGCTCTCTATGCAAGGAACAGTGCATTGGGATGTTGCCTACTTGAATTATAACAGCATTGTAGACTACGGTCCTGCTGCACTTTTACTTACAAATGGCAATTTTGGGGTTGGTAGTGTTGCAGCTGGAGACCTAATGTTCTCTTGGAATGATGGTGACCTAAGCGGTGAGACACTTGCTGATTCAACAATCGTTTTTACAATTCGTTACGATGTAATTGGAGCAGGAAGTTTCAGTACCCCCATTTCCTTTACAAGTACACCTACCCTATTGGAATTTGTGAACTTGAGTTATACGCCCATTCCATATTCCACACAAGCCGGAGCAGTGAATATCACTTGTTCCGCTTGTTCGGTTGGTACTGCAACAACAGGAACACAAACAAGCTGTAACCCAACAAACGACTTCTACACACAGGAATTGGTTATTACCTACTCAACTCCGCCAGCAACCGGATCACTTTCTGTAAACGGTCAGTTATTCCCAATTACGGGTAGCCCACAAACAGTTGTTCTAGACAGTTTGGTTTCTGATGGAAGCCCTGTGAACATAGACATATTCTTTACCGATGATATTGCCTGTTTATTGAGCATGCCAGCCTTGTTTACAGCTCCGCCTGCCTGTTTGGCATTTGACGTGGACATTTTTGCAGATACAGTAAGTGGCGTTTGTGTATCAACTGTAGATGTTCCTATTCGCGTGAGTGACTTTGTAAACATGTTGTCAATGCAGGGAACAGTTCATTGGGATGTTGCCTACCTAAATTACAACAGTATCGTAGACTACGGCCCCGCTGCACTTGCACTTACAAATGGCAACTTTGGGTTTGGTAGTGTTGCAGCTGGTGACTTAATGTTCTCCTGGAACGATGGAGACTTAAGCGGCGAAACTCTCGCCGATTCAACAATTGTTTTCACAATTCGATATGATATAATTGGAACAGGAAGTTTCATCACCCCGATTTCCTTTACAAGTACACCTACCTTATTGGAATTTGTAAATACAGGCTTTGTTCCTATTCCGTATACTACGCAGGCTGGTGCTGTTAACATTACCTGTTCAACCTGTTCAATTGCTACAGCAACAGCAGGCTCACAAACAAGTTGTAATCCAACGAACGATTTCTACACACAAGAATTGGTAATTACCTATTCCGTTCCACCGGCAACAGGTTCACTTTCGGTAAACGGTCAGTTGTTCCCCATAACGGGAAGCCCACAAACGGTTGTCCTCGACAGTTTACTATCGGATGGTAACCCAGTAGATGCAAACATTTTCTTTACAGACGATATTGCTTGTTTATTGAACTTGACATCCTTGTTCATTGCACCAGCACCCTGTCTCGCGCAAGACGTAGACATTTACGCAGATTTGGTAACTGATAGTTGTGTTTCAACAATTGATGTTCCGGTACGTGTGAGCGACTTCATAGATATGCTCTCGATGCAAGGAACTGTTCATTGGGATGTTGCTTACCTCAACTACAACAGCATTGTAGACTACGGGCCTGCTTCGCTCGCGCTCACTATTGGTAATTTTGGTACAGGTAGTGTAGCCGCAGGAGACCTAATGTTCTCTTGGAACGATGGTGACTTAAGTGGTGAGACCCTGGCCGATTCTACTATCATATTTACCATTCGCTACGATATCGTTGCAGCCGGAATCTTTAGTACGCCTATTACCTTTACCAATACGCCTACCCCATTAGAGTTTGTAAATACTGGTTATGTTCCTATTCCTTACACTACGCAAGATGGAGCAGTGAATATCAACTGTCCGCAGGCCAATGCTATTGACCTGTTCTTTACTGAATACGGCTGTACTTCTGATTCGATCTATACTATCGACGTAACCGCAAGTAACTTTGCCAATATCGTTTCCTATCAGGGAACAGTAGGTTGGGATACGACCTTGTTCGCTTTCGACAGTATATCATTTTATGGTCCAGCCAACGTGCTATTGACAGCAGGAAACTTTGGACTTCCACTTGTAAGTCAGGGTGTATTGACCTTCTCATGGTATGACGGAGATTTATCAGGGGAATATTTGAATGATTCGACGATTCTGTTCAGTTTCGTTCTGAATACAACTGCCGATTTTGGGTGTACCAATATCACCTTTGAAAGTGCACCTACACCTGTCGAATTCATTGATTCACTAACACAGGAAGTGCCAACAATTCTCCACAACATGCAGTTGTGTAAAAGCTTCACGTACTTCGATTCTTTAGACATCTGTGCTGGAGACAGTGTGATGATTGGTGGAATTTATCAAAGCACTTCAGGAATCTATATTGATTCGCTTATCACGCTTACAGGATGTGATAGTCTCATAAGCTATGATTTAACCGTGCTTCCGTACAATACATTCACAGATGTTCAAATTATTTGTGACAGTTTATTGTGGATCGATGGTATTACCTATTATGCAAACAACAATTTAGCCACATGGGTATTGACAAGTGCGGCAGGATGTGACTCTACAGTAACCTTGGATTTAACCATCTACACGGCAACATTTACTACTGACACACAATCAGCCTGTGATTCCATAACATGGATGGATGGGATTACCTACACTGTGAATAACGCTACCGCCACTTGGGTACTCACGAATGTTGCAGGATGTGACAGCACTATAACCCTTGACTTAACCATTCTCAACTCAACGACAAGTACAGATGTTCAAACTGCCTGTGATTCATTGGTATGGGTGGATGGTCTAACTTATTACACAAGTAACAACGCAGCTACTTGGGTTCTCGTAAATGCAGTTGGGTGTGATAGTACGATTACACTGGATTTAACAATGTCGTTTACTTCATCCACTACGGATACTCAAATAGCCTGTGATTCACTTCTGTGGATTGATGGCATTACATATTATGCCAATAATACTTCAGCTACATGGTTACTTACCAATGCTGCAGGCTGTGATAGTACAGTAACATTAGATCTTACTGTTAACATTGCAACGACTGGAGTTGATACTCAAATAGCTTGTGATTCATTAATCTGGATGGATGGAATTACATATTACGCTAATAACAATACGGCAACTTGGGCGTTGACCAATGCTGTTGGGTGTGACAGTACGGTAACACTTGATTTGAGTGTGTTAACAGCAACAACAAGTACAGACATTCAAACAGCGTGTGACTCAATTACATGGATTGACGGAATCACCTATTATGCAAATAACAATACGGCTTCGCACGTTCTTACGAACATTGCCGGTTGTGATAGTACAATCCTTTTGGACCTCACAATCATCAATGCAACAACGAGCACCGATATACAAACTGCATGTGACACATATACGTGGATGGATGGAAATGCCTACGCTGCATCAAACAATACGGCAACTTGGGTAATCCCAAATGCTGTAGGTTGTGATAGTACAATAACACTTGATCTTACCATCAATAATTCTACGACAAGTACTGACGTTCAAGTAGCCTGCGACTCATTAACTTGGATGGACGGGGTAACGTATTACGCTAACAATAATACAGCGACTTGGTTACTGACAAATGCTGTTGGATGTGATAGTCTCATCACACTTGATCTTACGGTAAATAATGCAAATACTGGTATTGATACACAAATTGCCTGTGATTCATTAACATGGATGGATGGAATCACCTATTATGCAGCTAACAATACGGCCACGTGGGTTCTCACAAATGCTGCGGGATGTGACAGTACGGTTACACTTGATTTAACTATTACCATTGCAACAATAAGTACTGAGGTCCAAGTAGCTTGTGATAGTATTGTTTGGCAAGATGGAAACACATACTACGCAAATAATAATACTGCAACATGGGTATTAACCAATGTTGCTGGATGTGACAGCACGATCACCTTGGATTTAACGATTCTCAACTCAACGACTAGTACTGATGTACAAACGGCTTGTGATACCTATACTTGGATGGACGGGAATACCTATGCAGCGAGTAACACTGCTGCTATATGGGTAATTCCAAATGCTATTGGGTGTGACAGTACAATCACGCTGGATTTAACAATGTCCTTTTCTAATTCCGTGACAGACGTACAGGTAGCCTGTGATTCGATGACCTGGATGGATGGAAACACCTATTACGCGGACAACAATACAGCGTCATGGTTACTGACCAATGCTGCAGGGTGTGATAGTCTTATTACCCTGAACCTTATAGTTAATACGGCTAACACAGGAGTAGACACTCAGTTTTCTTGTGATTCCCTAATTTGGATGGATGGAATTACCTATTACGCAAACAACAACACTGCCACCTGGACACTAACGAATGCCGCAGGATGTGATTCTACAGTTACTTTAGATCTAACAATTGTTACGGCCTTTTTCACTACTGACACGCAATCGGTCTGTGATTCTTTAACATGGATTGATGGAATTACTTATTATGCGAATAACAATACAGCAACACAGTTACTCACCAGTATCAGTGGTTGTGACAGTACGGTAACTTTGAATTTAACCATTGTTTATTCAACAACAAGCACTGATGTACAAACAGCGTGTGACACATACACATGGATAGATGGTAATACTTATTTAACTTCGAACAATACTGCAACTTGGGTTATTCCAAATGCTGTAGGGTGTGATAGTACAATTACATTGGATTTGACCATGTCATTTACCTCAGCTGTTACCGATGTGCAAATGGCCTGTGACTCGTTGATGTGGGTCGATGGAATTACATACTATACAAACAACAACACAGCAACTTGGTTACTTACAAATGCTGCCGGATGTGACAGTACAGTTACACTTGACCTTACCGTGAACAATGCCACTACTGGTATAGATATACAAATAGCTTGTGATTCAATCATCTGGATCGATGGTATTACCTATTATGCAGATAACAATACTGCAATTTGGACATTGACAAATGCCGTTGGATGTGATAGTACGGTTACTTTGGATTTAACTATTGTTGCCGCTACCACAAGTACAGATGTGCAAGTTACGTGTGATTCATTAACTTGGATTGATGGAATTACGTATTATGTGAACAATACTGCAGCAACACATGTGTTGACTAATGCTGTCGGATGTGATAGTACAATCACATTGGACTTAACAATTTCCAATTCGACAACTTCAACGGATGTACAAATAGCATGTGACACGTACACATGGATAGATGGAAATACCTACGCTGCCTCTAACAATATAGCTACATGGGTGATTCCAAATGCTGTAGGGTGTGATAGTACAATTACTTTAGATTTAACTCTCTCTAATTCTACGTCTTCCACAGATGTGCAGGTGGCATGTGATTCAACCATCTGGATGGATGGAATTACCTACTACACAGATAACAACACTGCAACTTGGTTACTCACAAATGCTGCAGGATGTGATAGTACAATTACATTGGACTTGACAGTTAATAATGCTACTACTGGAGTTGACACCCAAACAGCATGTGATTCAATAGTCTGGATAGATGGGGTCACATATTACGTAGATAACAATACTGCAACTTGGATTATTCTGAATGCAGCTGGATGTGACAGCACAATCACTTTAGACTTGACAATTTCCGGTGTGTCTACATCATCAATAGATGTTCAATCTGCTTGTGATTCTTATACATGGATCGATGGAAATAATTATATATCCAACAACTCTTCTGCTACTTGGACAATTCCAAACTCAGCTGGATGTGATAGTATTATCAACCTTGATTTAACGATCAACACATCCTCCTCTAGCACGGACGTGCAAACCGCATGTAAGACGTACACATGGATAGATGGGAATACATATACAACTAATAACAATACGGCAACATGGACACTCACCAATGCGGCCGGATGTGACTCGATCATTACACTAGACCTTACGGTAACATCTGTAGATGCTTCGGTAACTGACAATTCACCAACACTTACAGCCAATGCTTCTGGAGCAGTCTACCAATGGATTAATTGTGACACTGGAAACTCCCCAATGGCTGGAGAAACAAACCAAGTCTTCACGGCAACTGTCAATGGGAATTACGCTGTAATTGTAACTCAGAATGGTTGTACTGACACCTCTGTTTGTGTTCTAGTTGATAATATTGGCTTGGATGAAGAATCCTTGAATAAGCTGATTGTGATCTATCCGAACCCTACAACAAATGGACATTTCAAAATTCAGTATGAAGGCGAAATCACATCCATCCAAATGACGGATGTAATCGGTAAGGTACACGCTATATACTTCAACTCTACAACAGGAGAGGTTGATGCTTCTTTACTAGCAAGCGGAAGGTACTTTGTAAGAATTGTAACTGAATTAGGAACAATTACGAAGGATATTATTATCAGTTCCGAGGAATAATCATCTAAGTTTGACAGCATGAACAAGTTCATTCTACTTTTACTCATATTGATTGGTACTCTATCGTGTAAACAATACGTTTCATTTGAAACGACCATCCTTAAAGAAAATGCTACGAAAGATGGAATCTATTTGGACGATTATGTAGTCAACCTAGATTACGAAACTATTAATAAGTTTGATGGAGAAAAAGTTGTTATTAGAGGACACTACACAATTGTAGAAGGACAAGACCCCAATGATACTATTGTGCAACAAAGTCGTATTGGAAGTATTAAGTACATTGATAAGCCTAAGATTAGAAAGGTTCCCTAGGAATATCAGAATTCCAAGCTTCAAATTATCCCCAGCTCCAACTTAGCTCTTGCACCAAAGGGATTTTCAGCTTATTAAGATCATTTCGAAAGGCATCATTGGCTACTTGCGCTTTTGGAATAATCAAAGAAGTTCCTGATTTCATTTTTAGAAAGAAGTACTTTTCAATTTCAACAACTCCCTCAAATTCCTCACGTTTTACTTCTCCTTCTCCCTGTTTATCCTTCACAAAGATGTGAGTTGGAAAAGTTTCCAAAGTTTCTGTCATTCCAAAGCGACTAGAATAATTAGCGCGAATAAATCGGCGGTAATTCAACTTATGTTTCCACAAGAAATAACGTTTGTAAAGCACCATTGATACAATAGCCATAACACAGAAGTAAATCCCAAGCGGAATCTCATCAGAACTTAAAAAATATCCTCCGAAAGCAAGAGAAGCTGCTACCAGTATAAATCGTCCATTACGTTTTTTCTTTTCAAGGACAACTGACTTTGAAGAAGTGTACAATTGAAAAGTAAGTAAGTCTGCTTCCTCAATTTTATACGTATACAGCATGGATCTATTTTTTGCGTTGCCCCAAAGGTAGACATTCAATTGGTTTCAATCATTTTCATTATTTTTAACCTATGAAAAAAACTATCATTACTATCATAGCTGTGGCCATGGCATTTACTCTTGGATATTTTAACCAAACACATGCATCGCCTGCTGACCAAAATAATTCTACTCCTGATTTAAGCGTATACGTAGCGCAGCTGGAAGAAGAAATTGAACAATTGAAATTGGGAGCATTTTCCGTAAGTCTAAATGTAAAGGACCTTAAGGTTTCAAAAGAGTTTTATGAAAACATGGGCTTTTCAATGATTGGTGGAGCGCTCGAGCACAACTACGTGATTCTTAAAAACGAAACAGCTGTTATCGGACTTTTTCAAGGCATGTTTGAAGGAAATATTCTAACGTTTAATCC
Organism: Crocinitomicaceae bacterium; assembly: GCA_033791225.1. Classification (GTDB taxonomy): domain Bacteria; phylum Bacteroidota; class Bacteroidia; order Flavobacteriales_D; family Crocinitomicaceae; genus UBA4466. Next base: position 615,587 of record JASJHD010000001.1, on the reverse strand, counting down.
TGGTTGGGATCAGAACGGAGAAAACATTGAAAGCTTCGAAGATGTTCGTGTGATTCAAGAAAAATTGAGAAAGAAAGGGTTGGAAGTTGGTGAGAAAATAGATGAAAGCACAACTGGGCCTGCAAGTGTAGTTCTCACGGATCCTGATGGAAATGTAATTTTTGTTGATCAACATAGGTAGCTCTCCAAAAGGGCAGACTTCTCGGTTTTACTTTTTTAAGCCGTAAACGATTCTCTTTACTTCATTTGCCCATTCGTTGTCAGACTTGCTCTTATCGAACATTTTATAACTAATGGGTTTGCCTACGGTGATGGTAAACTCACTGTTTTTCAATTTGAAGGTTTCGTTTGCGAGGTAAAGCATTTCAACATTAGCTTTCACACCTAGCCTTTTCCTCATGTTCGAAAGTCTATAAAAAAAGGATGAAAGCTCACCATCGATATGAATGGGTATAATCTCTTTTTTAAACTTTTTAGCTCTGACTACAAAGGTTTTTTTCCATTCAGAGTCGATCACCTTCCCATTCTTTCTTCTGCTTACTAGGCCCGCAGGAAAGATAAATGCAGCTTTATCTGACAAAAACAATTCATTGACTTTCTCAATGCTCTCTTTTGATTTAACTCCGTGCTTATTTACCCCAACCATCAGGCTCTCGATATTTTTTATATTCATCATGACATCGTTCACTACAAATTTCAAGTCCGTTCGAATAGGAGCTATTGTTTGAACTACGCCCAATGCATCAAAACCACCCAAAGGATGATTCGCCACAAAAATGGCACCTCCAGAAGTTGGGACATTTTCAAGTCCTTTCCCTTTAAATTGAAGCCCAAAACGTTTTTGAAGATCGTTGCAAAATGCTCTTACTTCCAAATCTTTGTTCTCTATTAAAATTCTGTTGATCTCTTCCTGATGAAATATTTTTTTAAGATATCCGATAATAAAACCTGGGATCCATTTCTCAAGTTTAGGATTCTTCTCCTTCAATAATTTACGGATGTCAATAAATTTCTTCTCTGACATTTGCTTCTACATTCATTTTCAGGCTAAGTTTATTCTTGCCAGTTGCTCAAGTTTTCTGTGATAAAATCTATCACCTTTTGATGCTCATTATTCCCTGAACCTTCTATTCTAAATGGTTCTCCGAATTTAATGTGAATAGGCGTCTCTCTGTCAATTTTGCCTATATCCTTAATGCGTTTACCATTCTTCCAAAAATCCGTTTTTATGGCAATCGGTATGATCTGAACTTTTGCCTTCTTTGCCAATTTGATCCCGAGTTTATTGAATTTCTTGGGGTCGAACTTTGTCATTCTTGCACTTTGAGGAAAGATGACCACCGAAGTTCCGTTCTGCAAATTTTCATAGCCTTCATTCATGACTTTTTTAAAATCGACAATTGGATCTTTGCGTTCTACCGCTATCGGCTTTCTTGCCCTCATAACGGGCCCAAACAACGGGTGCGTAACCAAACTATCCTTGACAACAAAAGTGACTTCCTTTCTGGCTGCAATGAGTCCAGGAAAGATCATACTCTCCAAAATACTCATGTGATTGCTGATAAAAACTGCCGACCCTTCAATTTTGTCCATATTGTTCATGCCTTCAATATGGAATTTTCCACCGCATCGTTCTATCAATTCCATAATGTTTAGAGAGCCATTAACCCATTCCTGCGTATCAAATTTCCCAGTTCTCGCTATTCTTCTATTTCTAAAAAGTTTAGAGATAAAACATGTATTAAAGTACAAGGATGATCCTAGTGCGGCTTTATCTATAAATGCACGTTTATAGTGTGCATCTGTGTGATAACTATCTTCAGACAGCTTGTTCAACAGGGTATTCATACATCCATAAGGGTTTCAATTGTTCTGCAACGTCTTCGTTTCGTTTCAACTGAACGCTGTTTACGCTTTCAAGAACACCATTTGGGTTTAACTGCATGGTGTACGGATCTACTACCATGTCCATTGATGTCCCATGAGCTTGGTTGCTTATCAGTCTAAAATATTCAGCGGCAATTAATTCCAATGTATCAATGTTCTCGTATAGTTTCCGCGCCAATTCTGGTGTGTCAACTTGCTTCTCAACAATATCCTCCTGAAATTTTCTCAAGTAAGGTAAATCGAAAGGATCAAAGTAGAGTTCCGTGAAATCTTTAGTATCATATGGTTCCCAATCCTTGAATAACTTTTGCATTTGACCGCTAAGTTCCCCATATCGATGCATTAGCGCAGTTGGTCCGTTTACGGCCTCCTTCATTAGGTCTAGGTTCGTCAGCCCTTCATTCACATACAACAAAGTGTTAATCGACCAGTAGCCAGCCCAATCCCAAAAGATTTTCGCAACCATAATTTGAGTGCTTCCCCAAAGTGAGTATTGGTTTACATACAAAGGCATCCAATTGTCATACACGGCTCTCACTAGCTGAGCATAGAATGTTGTTCTGAAATAAATGTCTTCTCCCTTTAAATCGCGAAGAATTAAGTCTCCAGTAAATGTGTTCGCTACGGTAATAAAATCCGTTCCAGGAGAGTAAAATGGATCTCCAAAAAGTCCGGACTCTCCAACAACAGCCCAGCGGTCAGTATTGTATGTTTCCTTGGATGCGTAGGCAAAATGCTTCATTACCTTAAAATCCATGATTTTATCAAGTAGTCCATCCATTTCTTTGCTCAACTGAGGCTCATTTTTAGCAAGCCATTCCAGCGTTTTTTCTTGCGTGTTGTAGGTGCTGAACGGATGAAATGCTTCGTCAGCAACGATCCCAACACTTGTTCGATCTCCAACCAATGGAATAATCCAAACCCAGTACCCTTTGTCCATAAGGTGCACTGTACTTAAATAACGCAAGCCATTTTCAACGTTTGAATGCCATTTCTCATCATCAGACCATGTATCGATGTCAATTTTATGATCTACTCTAAACCATGTAGAATTAACATTGTGATCTTTCTCCTCGGCAAAGCCAAGTTTACGTTTCATGAAACTAGATCGACCTGTTGCATCAACAACCCATCGCGTATCTATCTCATTTGTTTCACCGTTTTGAGAATATTTGACTTGATGCGTTTCTTTTCCTAAATCAACATTTTCAACTTTAGCTCCGAGTAAAAACTCATTGCCCAATTCTCTGGTCATATCAATCAAGTCGTTTTCAAAAATACCGCGGTCCAATTGATGACTAGGAACTGGAAGAAATTCACGCGGCCCCAGCTCAACACGTTTATTGATTTCACCTTTGTTATTCGGAGATAAGAAAAACCTCAAGCCATGTTTGGGAAGTTGTTTAGCATCTAAATAATCTTTCAAATTCAAAACTTCCCGCATATAATGCGTTCCAAGTTCTACTGAAGATTCTCCAATTTTAAAAGCCGCTTCAGGTGCATCGCCCTCACGTTTTTCCAGCACCAAAACATTGATGTTTGCGTTCTGTTGTTTCAATTGCATGGATAGGGTAAGACCCGCAAGTCCTCCACCTAAAATCACTACGTCATAGTTGTTTTTCATTCTTGCTGAATTAGGAACCGGAAATTTACGCAAGTGTCCTTGGTTAATATATGATGCGCATCACCATGGATACAAATGTGCTTCCGACCAACCGGGATTTTTATCTCTTAAATCAATTATTTCAGCCCTAATAATTACCACGGTATATATTTAGTGCTACCTTTGCCTGATGGGTAAAAAAGTCATACCAGCATATCTTCTGACATTGGTGAACGTATTAGGATTTAGTATTCTAATGCCTATTCTTCCATTTGTGGTAGAGGATTATGGAGCGCCTGAATGGGTGTTTGGACTATTACTCACCCTTTACTCTGCTTTTCAGTTTGTTGGTGCTCCCTATTTGGGAGCTTTGTCTGATTCCGTTGGTAGGAAACCCGTATTGTTGATCAGTCAGGCAGGAACTCTGTTTAGTTGGATCATTTTTGTCATTGCTTTATCCTTACCAGAAATGCCTATTTGGGGACTTGTTCTTCCGCTTTGGATCATTATTTTATCCAGAATAATGGATGGCATTACAGGAGGAAATACAGCTGTTGCTAACGCCTACATTTCCGACATTACAACGCGAAAAGAGAAATCATATATTTTCGGATACCTCGGTGGAATTGCAGGAATAGGAATGATCATTGGCCCAGGAATTGGTGGATTAGCCGCTTCAACTTCTTGGGGCTATATGGGAACTATGTTCTTTGCCATTATAATTTCTGTGATTACCCTGTTTACAATTGTATTCTGGTTAAAGGAGTCGCACCCTGTTGAAAAACGTACCAAACGTGTAAAACAGTCCATTGTAAAGAGTTTTTTCATCCTGCGTAGAATTCGTGAAATTGATCCAGCTCCCATTGTCAAAGTGTTGTTTGTGCTCAAGTTATTTTTCTCTTCTATGATGGCATTTTATGTCGCCACTATATCATTGTTCTTGATTGACCTTTTCAAATTTGATGTACAGCATCTTGGCTATTTCATGTTTGCAGGGGGAACCTTTTTGGCATTCAATCAAGCATTTCTATCCAGATTGTTTATCAAAAAACTCGGTGAATACAGAACCTTATTGCTTGGGCTTGGATTAAGTACCGTTGGACTTTTAGCACTGACCATCACTGATTCTTTGTTGCCATTTATCGGTTTCTACTATATCTTAAATTTGGGGCTGTCCTTGACGTTTCCAACATTCAATGCGCTCTTTTCCATTCACGCAAACCCAAAGAAACAAGGAGAAATTATGGGCATTAGTGAATCCATCAACTCCTTTGCCATGGCAACATTTCCTGTAATCGCTGCAGGTTTATACAGCATTATTGGATTCGAGTTGTATTGGATCATGAGCGTGATGCCTTTGGCGGCATTGGTAATCGCACTGTCTACTTACAAACGTTTGGGCGATATTGTAAGGGAATAACTCTCACAATTTTTCGCTAAATTGAAGCAGTGAAAAATCTTTCCTTCTTTATTGTTTTACTCCTCTTCTCTTGTGCAAACACACCTGAAAATCAAGAGACGGCGCCTGACACGATTAGTGAATTAAGTATTGAGGAACAAATCCTTTTATCCTACGATGAGGCTCATATTTTCTTCAACGATACCCTTCAGCGGAACGATACTGTTTATTTCCATGCAGCGTCCGTTAAAGAAGAAATCAATCTAAATGGCGACGGATTTATGGACTTCTTTATTGTCTTAGATTACATGGGGGGGCCAACTACGGGTGCTTTCCATGATGGGAAAACCGGTGAGCTGATTGAGTTTTATCCCAGCTATGAAAGTATTGTTTCTAAACCAGGGATAGAGATAGAGACCACAATTCTACAAATTCACCCAGGCGACAACTATGAAGAGCTCATGGTACTTTCTGGTGGTGGTGGAACGGTCGAAAACCATCATTACATGGAAATCTACCGTTACGATTCTACACTCAATGCAATGAAGTTAATTTTTAATGAAACGATCTCATTGTTTGAATGGGACGAGAATTTAGATGAGCACTTGGTGAGAGTAAACTATATTGATGCGATCTATCATCCGTTCTATTGTTGTTATGAAATAACCGTAGGAGAAGGTGCTTTTATGGATACAATAACCCCTTATAATCTCGACATTATGCGCGTAATGGACTTCTCTGAAACTCCGCCAACTAACCAAAAGAGATACGTATTCGATCCAGGAAAAAACACCTTTGTTGAAGGTACTCCACCAGAGCACTACGAAATTCCGCAATAACCTCTTCTCACCTCTCGCTAAACATCTCTCCTGCGAATGACTACATAGGAAATGATGACAAATATTAATATGTAGCATACCGCAAGTCCTGATCTAGCTCCTTGTTCCCAAATATGGGGGTCTGGCACCTCTTCAGGAATGAACTGCATTGGAAATGGAACAAGATCAGAGAAGGTACTTAAAGGAAAGAATTGCGCATATTTTTGGACTGCAATCAAACCAATAATTCCTTCAATAAAGGTTGAGAACAGATACAATACAATTGCTAGTGCAGGTAATCGGACCAAATTTGCAAAGAAGAATGCAAATATGAAATATCCCAAAGTAGAAATAAAGTACGCGCCAATGTGATGGATCCCATCGAACATAGTTGAAAGATCACTATTAACTGCCCCAATGATAAATCCAACTACGAATACGTAAATTGAAACCGCTAAAGAAAGGAGGACTACAACATAGAACTTTGATAAAATAACCTCTCTTTTACTTAATCCGTCAATTACGTTTTGCCGTTGAGTTTTATACTTTAATTCGTTCGTAGTAAAAACTATAACGATTACACCAATCATTAAATTGAAGAAACTTGAAACCCATGCCGTCATTTGATAGGCCATAGGAAATTCAAAGGTCGACGACGGGAATGATAACGGCCCAACCTGAATCATGGACAGCGATAAATAAATCAATGGGACGGCAATAGCGTAGATTATTAGAATAACCTTCATGGTATTCAGCCTCTTAAGCTTCATCCATTCAATTTGAATTAATTTCATCATTTTGTTTTGACTATTTCTAGAAATTGATTTTCTAACGTTTCGTTGAATTCTTTAAGTTCATTTAATACTATTCCTTTATCAAAGAAATACTTATTAATGTCGGCAGCCTTGGTGCCACTTTTCACGCTCAATATTAGGCCTTCATCTAGTTCCTTATATACGCTTATGGCATCATCTTGAGATACAATAGAATTAAGTTTACTTAAGTCCTCTGCACCTATTTTTATCAAGGACACATCTTGGTTGCCAATCAGCTCACCTATCGTTCCAACTTGTAATAATTTCCCTTTTCTTAAAATTGCACAGTGGGTACATACCTTTTCAATTTCATCAAGTATATGAGACGCGATAATAATCGTTTTTCCACTTTTACCAATTTTGATAATCAGCTCTCTTATCTCAGCAATTCCTTGTGGATCTAGACCATTGGTGGGCTCATCTAAAACTAGAATCTCTGGGCTACCAAGAAGTGTTGAACCAATCGCAAGCCTTTGTTTCATTCCAAGAGAGAAGGTTTTGAACTTTGAGTCCTTTCGGTCAAACAAATCAACTGTTTTCAGAATTTCTTCAATTTCTGTTGTTGGAGACTCAATTCCTTTAATTTTTGCAACAACTTCAAGGTTTTGAACAGCTGTGAGGTATGGATAAAAGTTTGGTGTTTCCAATAGTGCTCCAATCCTTTTTCTATTTGCGTTATCCTCGCCGTTGCCAAACCAAGAGAACCCTCCATTCGATTGTCTTATCACACCTAACAACATCCCTAGGGTTGTAGTCTTACCACTTCCGTTTGGACCGAGTAAACCAAACACCATTTGCTCCTGAATACTTAGGTTAAGGTTTTGAACTGCTTGAACATTTTTGTAGTTCTTGGATAAGTTGTTTATTTCTAATACTGTAGTGGCCACAATTTTGTTTTTTGCTAATCTAAGAACGGACAATGCATCTTATTTTGGGATTGTGATAGGCGGTTTTATAACTATATTGGCTAGGACATTTTCAATTTAATCATTCAAGAAGAATGATTTTGATAGAAATGAATGCTCTACTGTGTAAGTAGATTTTAACGAAAGACGATCGTGTGATGGTCCATAATTTATAATTTTGATTATATGATAAATAAGGAAGCAATACGTTTTTTTAGATATAGTGGAAAGCCACGCATTCAAATGGATTTTCTGAGAGACAATGGCCAAGTCTTGATGCAGGTATATTCATATAATGAGGTCAAATTTTGGAGACCATCATTGGATTTTGGCGATGAGAGCGGATATATATTGGAATTGTATTTTTACAAATCAAAAACAGATAATGATGTAAATTATAAACGGTTTTGTTTTTCTGAATCTTATTCTCGATTCAAGACTTTCGAGGATATTAAACCAAAAGGAGCCCAATTCTCGTTTTTGAATTCGAAAATATCGAATGATTATTTTGCGGAATTTATTACAGAATTATTACGCAGTATTTATGGAGACATTCACATCGAATGTCACGTACATGGTCCGAGGTAAGAGAAGACGGATTCAAGTGGTCTCCACCAAAACCTTATGAAATTCCGTTATACTTCTATTCCAGCTTCTCTTGCTTCGGAGGATATATTTTCGAAACAATGTAGCCTACAATCATTGCCATAGCAAAGGATGGAGCCAATACATCTAATTCTACGAAATACGGCCCAATTCCTTCCATTTCAGATACAACGAATTTGAAAAGGATCACAGAAACGAACCCCGTTATCATTGAGGCTATTGCACCTCTTTCTGAATAACCTTTCCAGAACAAGGACATAATAATTACCGGACAGAAGGTCGCAGCGATGCCTGACCACCCAAAAATCATTAACCAAAATATCTGCCTATCGGGGTAGAGGTTATACAGAAGAATAGCAATCCCTAAAGCGACTAATGCCATAATGATAGTGGCTACTCTTGAGAAATTGGTCAAGTCTTCATCTTTACGGTCTGGTCTAAAGATCTTCTGGTAGAAATCTCGTGTTATTGCACTTGAGGCCAATATTAGCAGTGAATCGATGGTCGACATGATCGCAGAAAGAATAATCGCAATAAAAACAGCAACCAGTATTGGATGTAAAAAATCCTTTGTTACCATACTTAAGACCTCTTCTCCATTATTTCCTAAAATGACTTCAGGATCATCTCCTGCTGTAGTAAAGTATAAACGCCCAAGGATTCCAATAGTAACCGCTGCTGCATCTGTAAGCAAGGTAAACAGTAGCGCAACCCATTTCCCTTTGTGAATAGACTTCTCACTTTTAATTGACATAAATCGTACATAGACTTGAGGTGAACCCAAGAACCCTAAACCGATCATTGAAAAGCCCAAAATGGTGAACAAGTTCATCCAGCCATCTTCGCTTCTTCCCATAACTTGCGTTAAAGTTGGATCAATAGCATTCAATCCTTCCGTAACTCCAGCACCATGATCCATATAGAACCAAACAACTATTGGCAGTAAAACCAGTCCAAAAAACATTAGTATTCCTTGGAACATGTCTGACCAGACCGCCGCAACAAATCCACCAATAAATATGTAAACCAAGACAATTGCAAAACCAATCAATGCGCCCCATTCATATGGTATATCAAGCAATTGATCAAAAGCAATGCCGGTTACATCCATTTGGGTAGCCACATAGATGACTACAAAAATCACTAAGATTGAAGCCGCTATGACTCTTAAGGTGTGTGTCGAAGATTTAAAATGACTTTGTAAATAATCAGGAATAGTAATCGCCTTATATTCATCAGACCGCCTTTTGAACCGTTTGGCCATGAACTGCCAAGATATAAATACGCCCAGTAGTTCCCCAGCGACGACCCAATAACCGGAATAACCTGCAATAGCTCCCATTCCAGTTAATCCAAGTAATAACCAACCTGATTCACCAGTTGCTCTCGCTGAAAATGCCACGGCCCAAAAACCCATGTTTTTTCCGCCAACGTAATAATCGCTCATGCTTTTCACACGTCGCGAAGCCAAAATTCCAATCAAAAATAAGATGGCAACATAAATTGCGAGTACAGTTATTTTAGTGATCATAGGTTGTATTTATTTAAGCGCTCATAAGTTGACCAAAATAATGCGATTTATGGCTCTTTTCAGCCGAAATCGGTCAAAACCGACGAAAAATCAGCGAAAAACACTAGAAAATGCACTATTCGAGGCATTCAAGATTTACGTCAATAACTCATCAAACAAATGTTTGTTTTCTTCAACGAAGCGTTCCATTGTTTTGAAAAAGTCCAATATATCTTGGTGCGAATTCTGTGCATTGATTGTTACAAAGCGAATGAACTCATCCTCTCTAAATGCTCCGTATCCTACCAACAATTCTGATTGTTCGTACAGTTTTGTGCAAATGTCTCTTGCAGGAATATTCTTGTAATTGTAGCATACAGAAATTGACTCATCATAACTGTACAAGGTATAGTCGCTGTTGCTTCTAATGTATTCTAGGGCTGTGTCCGCCAATTCAAATTGATGATCCACAATTTTTTCCAAGCCAGATGTTCCAACGCTCTTCCAAAGAGTCCAAAATTTCAATGCATCATTTCTTCGACCACATTGAAGTGAGGATTTCCCTAAGTTAAACTCGTCATGATCTGTTTGGTATAGGTACTCTGCATCATTTGCAAATGAGTCCCGCAGATGTTTTTTGTCTTGTACTACAATAATTGAACACGTCAAAGGTGTACCAATCATTTTGTGTGCATTGAAGCTAAATGAATCAACCAACTCAATTCCTTCGATCAGGTGTTTGTATTTTTGACTGAATAGAACAGAACCACAATACGCTCCATCAACATGCAACCAAATGTTGTGCTTTTTACAAACTTCACTGAGCGACTTAATAGGGTCAAATGCACCCAATACAGTTGTTCCTGCTGTTGCATTTACCAATACTGGATTATATCCTTTTGCTACGTCTTCTTCAATTGCTTTCTCCAAGTCTGCAACGCTCATTTTACCGAATTCGTCTGTTGGAATATAACGGACGTTATCTCTTCCTATTCCTGAAAACGCGGCATTCTTTGGAGTACTGTAATGTGATTCCACCGAAGTGTAAACCGTCATCATTTTATTGGCCCCTTCATATCTGACCTTCTCATCGAAAGCATCTCGTGCCATCAACATAGACATGAAATTAGTCATTGATCCACCTGTGGCAAAGGTTCCGTCAGAATTTTCATCCCAACCAATCATATTACACACTTCTCTCAATATCACCTTCTCAACACCAACCATTGGACCAGCAGCCTTGTACGTGTACATACTATTGTTCAACATTACTGCCAATAAATCTCCTAGGATTGCCTTTTCGTTTCTTCCACCAAACAGTTGATTGAAGAAAGCATTTGTAGCAGTTCTTGGAGTCGTAAAAATTAGGTCTTTTACCACCGCTTCAAACTTCTCTTGATCAATTGGATCATTGTTTAAAGAAAGGTCGAGTCGGTTGTATAATTCTGCTGATGGAATGTGTTCCGCAACGGAATTATCCTCTTCATCTTTTAACAACTCCCCTACCAATTTATTAAATGTATCCAGTGCTTTTTGCATCAACTCGTTTTTTTCGTTTTTGTCTCTTTTTTACTAAAAAAGTGCCAATTTAGCTTAAAAAGTCGTCGTTTTGGGTCAAAATCGTTAAAAAAACGGGGAAATCCACATAAAATGACTACCTTTTAGCATTCTTTCGAATCTAGGAACAAAACTACCCTTAATTCTTTGGAAACAAAGTTAATTAGAATCAATCTAAATTTATTATGCCAATTGTAACAATCGAACAACTCATTGAAAGTTTAAACGACGCCGACCCCTATCAACAGGCCGGGATTTTGAAACAAATAGAAATCCCAAAAACTGAGTTCGAGAATTACGCCTCCTGGCAAACAGACAGCTACACACGCAATTGCGTTCATCGCAACGACGACTATGAATTGATCCTACTTTGCTGGGATAAGGGTGCGAAAACACGCATCCATGATCATGCAGGAGAAGATTGTTGGGTCTATCAAATTGCAGGAACAGTTAAAGAAATTCGCTTCACCCAAGACGATGAAGGAAGAATGGTTGAAACGCATACAGGCGAGCTGACGGAGCAAAAATTGACATACATGCATGACCGCATGGGATTTCATTCCATTGAAAATATAAGCAATGGTCGTGCTATGACGTTGCACATTTATGCCTCCCCTATTAACCAATGTAAAGTCTTTAACGATCACACAGAAAAACTAGAGACAGCAGACTTGGTCTATGATACAATTGATGGAGCTCCTGTTCTAGTAGCCGTATAACTTCATGTCTTTTTCCAATTATCAGAAAATTCCCTTAATATTGGTGTCAATTCAATAGAACTATGCAATTAGAGAAGGAAATTTCAAAGAGAAGCAATGGCCAATGTGAGCTTTGCGGTGCAGCCGATGATTTACACATATACATCCCATCTCCCAAAAAAGGTGATTCAAGTGATGAAGCTGCCCATATTTGCGGAACATGCAATGATCAACTAACGGAAGCCGTTGATGTTCAGGCAAACCACTGGAGATGTCTGAATGACAGTATGTGGAGCGAAATACCAGCTGTTAAAGTAATTGCATACCGTATGTTGAGTAAATTGAAATCAGAAGGTTGGCCGGCAGATTTGTTGGACATGATTTATCTGGAAGACGATGTATTAGAATGGGCGAAAGAAGGTGTTGAAGATGAGTCTGAAGAGAAAATTATTCACCGTGATTGCAATGGAGTTCAACTAAATATAGGCGATTCTGTCGTAGTTATTAAAGATTTGAAAGTTTCAGGGTCTAGCCTTGTTGCAAAACGAGGAACAGCTGTTCGAAATATCTCCTTGGTCTATGATAATGCTGAACAAATCGAAGGTAAAGTTGAGGGGCAAACTGTAGTTCTTTTAACGAAATATCTTAAAAAATAAACCTTTGAATGAAGAAAGTGTGAGTGCAGAAAAGGCGCCAGATAATCTAAAGACATAAAGAGAGTACAGAAAGGGTAACATGGTTTACCCTTTTTTTGGCTCGATACTTTTGTAATATCTGGCCAAGGCCCATAAAGGGAATACATTTCGGTAAGAAGTATAGGTTTCCATACAGTTGCCGTTGAATACCCCTGAAATGCCTTCTTGTGGGAAGTCTCCGGTAGATTCTTGACGAGAAATAATGAATTGAACTCCTCTTTCTATTACTTTTTGATCAGGGTATCCAGCTTTCATGAGTCCAAGAAGTGCCCATGCGGTATTTATAATTTGTCCGTCTTCGTGCTCAATGTATTTATGCTCCACACAGGACTCAAACGATTCTCCCCAGCTTCCATCTTCACGTTGTTTCTCTACTAAAAATTCGCAAGCTTTACGAATAGGTTCCGTTGGTGCTCCGTTCTTATATCCTTCTTCACCACCGCACAACAATCCTTCGATTCCGAACCAAATACCGTAGGTAAAACAAACGCCCCAGCATCCATACCACGAACCATCTGCAAGCTGTTTCCCTAGTATGAAATCGGCTCCTTTAGCCAATGCTTTTTCAATATCGGCCTTTCTATAATCGTGGTTCTTTGCAAATTCTTTGAGGCCCTGCATCGTTGCAGACGAACACTCTGTATATGTAACTTCCGTCATGATGTTTTCAAACAACATGGCAGGATTCAATGCTTCGATCCATTGCGGTGCACGTTTACGCTCGTAAGAAGCCCAACCCCCATCCGTGTTTTGCATAAAGAGTAACCAATCTACTGCTGGCTTCATGCGCTCCACATCTACAACTTTCGCTTTCTTAATGTTTGCTTTATTGTTGCACAACAAAGCCGTTTTCATTCCCTCAGAAGTACAATCTGTTACTGCCCATGCATGATCAATTGTAGAAAAAGGCCAGCATCCTATTGTTTCGTCTCTCCAGAATTTTTCCTTGTCTTTGGGGTCTCGATCAATTTGGGTAAGCTCAACAAAACTGTAGATCTTCTCCGCCATTTCAGGAAAATCACTCTCCATATCAGCCTCTAACAATGCTTGTCCTGCAAATGAAGTGTCCCACAATTGAGAGCCGTTGTATCCTCCCATTTTAGCACCATCTTCAGCAATCCACAAATAATCTTGCCATCGTTTCACGTGGTTTTGAAATTGTTCCGAATCTTTTCCATGATTGTGCCATGCAGCGATGGAATTTATTGCTTGACTTACTGGTCCAATATTGATGTAACGTGTATGAATGTCTTCATGATCGATATACTCATTCACATACTTCAACGATCGTCTTCTAAAGGCTTTCGAATGAATTCGCTCGTAGAAATTGGTAATACTACTCAAACGGTAGTACCACCTATTTACAGGATGGAAAATATCAATCTCACATGCTTCTCTACGTGCTTTTCTCCAATTGATTTGATCGTATGATTCTGTGTATAATTCCTTTCTCAACTCTTCAATCAGAGGAGTTAATTCAGCCTTTACTTTGTTTCCATAGCAATATGACATAGGTAGGAAAATCATCCTATTGTGACACCAATATTTACCAGGGTGAAACGGTGCCCACTTCGGCATTTTCCACATTTCTGGTAGTAAAGCGTCATTTCCTTCCCAATCATATACGTTTAACACAGAAAGATAGAACTTGCCCCATTGTGGAATTTTAATTGCTCCACCGTGGTCTAAAATCCATTTGTGTGCACGCTGCATGTCAGGGTTCGATAAATCTTCGCCCAACAAGCGTAGCGTCACATATTGCATTACAGTTCCAAACATGGTTGAATGCCCTTCAATGTGCAGTCCCCAACCACCGTCTTCATTTTGATGATTCCACAAGTTCCTCTTCATGAGTACTTGCATTGGAATTTCGAAAGGTGATTGTGTTATGTGTGATGCGATCACTAAGCCAGGAATAAGAAATAAAGGCCCCCCGTAATCCCCAGCCCAATTTCCATCAGGTTCTTGTAAAGTCTCGTAATAAGAAAATCCATTGAGCAAAGTTGACCGTGTTTGCTCTTTCAAGGAAACGGAAGGATCGTTGTCAACCAATTTATGCGGTTCAACAAGTTGCTCACGAATAAATCGAAAAACTCGATCCGCTGAATTAGCATTCACCTTTTTGTCAAAGATGAATGCTTGATCAAAATGTTTTAGAAAGTCTTGAGCTTCTGGTTTCTGCCAATCTGTAGGATCTTTAATAATCCCCGTAAGCTCTTCCGGAAGTACAAAGCCCCACCGTTGTTGGCCATTACTTGATGTGAATTTCCAACAGTTCCAGAAATATGCTTGATCCTTCTCCGAGAAATTCATCTTCAATTATGTTGTTCTTCTGAGCATTACCTCTCCCAATTCCATAATACGGTGCTTGTTGTCTTCTGAAAGACTAGAAGTCATTATTGCATTTACAGACTTTTCATGGAGTTCTTCCATGGCGTCCACTACAATTTGTGGTATTCCCATTTCTCTGAACAAATCTTGGAATCCAGCGATTTTCATCTCTTCATCCTTAATTGCATACATCTTTTCGATCTGTGCTTTTTGCTCAGGTGTTGCTTTTTGAAGTGCATTTACCAAAAGGAATGTCTTCTTGTTCAACAAAATGTCACCTCCGATACGCTTTCCAAAATTCTCATCTCCGAAAGTATCTAAGTAGTCATCCATAATTTGGAAAGCCAAACCTGTATACAGTCCAAAATCGTACAGTTTTTTACGGTCTTCTTCAGAAGCTCCACCCAAGATTGCCCCTATCTCGCAAGCACATCCAAACAAGACTGATGTCTTTAAACGAATCATGTTCATGTACTCGTCTACTGCAACCTCTTCTTGCTCTTCGAACTGCATATCGTATTGCTGTCCTTCCATCACCTCTTTGGCCATCTTCAAGAAACAATCAATAAGCTCTGCCGCTTTCTCTGCATTTCCTTTTGTCAACAAACTAATTGAGTGCGGTAACATTGCATCACCAGTAACTATTGCTTTGTCTACACCAAACTTCTCATGCACTGTAATTGTTCCTCTTCTCAGTTTGGCTTTATCCATGATATCATCATGCACCAAGGTGAAGTTGTGAAATACTTCTATTGAAATCGCTGCGGACATTGCCTTCTCATTGCTCACCCCAAATCCAGCCGCACTCATCAACACCATAATTGGACGCAAACGCTTTCCGTTCAATGTCATAATGTGGTGCGATGCATCTGCTAGGTTGCTAGGAAAGGCTTCCATTGCATCAGTATCTAAGAACTTCTCTATTGCCTCTTTGTAAGCTTTCAAATCAGTCGTAATCGTTGTTGTCATATCTACTTAAAATCGATACAGGATTTCCAAATCCTCATTCTTTAATTTTTCTTGTGCTGTTTCCCAATTCTCAGTAAACCCAAGCATATATCCTCCGCCACCTGACCCACAAATTTTCATGAAATAATCCTTGCTTGTTAAACCGTCTTTTACAATTTGCTGGTATGAATCAGGAATCAAATAACTCATTTCATCCATTTGGAATTGCACCAAGTTCTCTAGGTTTTTGTACAAGCTTTCCGTGTTGGCATTCAAAAAATCATTGATTCCACCATTGGTGTACTCGATAAGTTCTTTGTCCATTTTTGATTTAAAGCAATCCTTTTCACAGGCATCGTTGAACTTTCCTACGAGGTTTTCTGTGTTTCTTGCCAAACCTGTGTTCAACAAGAAAATCACGTGCTTGCCATTCTTTTTAAATGGAGGAATATTCACCTTTACGATCTCCTTGTCTGATTTCAACAACAATGGTTCATTGATCAAAATACTCAAGGGATCAATTCCTGAGCTTGTTCCATGAAAATATCCTTCCAACCCTCCTAAGCAACTCTTCAAGTTCTTTATTTGGTCCTTTGTAATTCCTTTTAATTCGTCTTTAAAGTCTCCTGCTTTGTCCAAATATCTTAGGAACACAGCCGCTACCAAAGCTCCTGAGCTTCCAAGTCCAAATCCTTGAGGAATGTTACTCTTAAAGAAAAGGCCTTTGTCTAATTCCTCAGAAAGTTCGTGCACATTCAATTTGAATTTTTCATCCGTATGGGTTTCTAAGATGTGCTTACAAAACTTACGAATGCCTTGGTTGGAACTTTCAGCAATCTGACTTTCTTCTTTCTTGTCTGGGTAACACAACTCTCCCGAAAATTTATCGAAAGGAATTGTTAGCGCCATGCTGTCATGCAACAGGCTGTACTCGCCAAACATTAGTATTTTAGAATTAACTGTCTCCATGAATTATGCGTTCATTTTTTGTGGTCCTTGACCTTCTTGGTCAAAGATAACTTTCTTATATGTATCAGCGAGTTCATTGTTAATGAATGCTTCAACTTGCTCTTGGTATTCTGCTGGGTACAATACGTGAACATTTGGACCTGCATCCAATGTAAAACATACTGGAACCCCGCTCTCCTTTCTGAATTCCATCAATTTTTCAATTGCTGTAATTGTTCCAGGCTTCACCAATAAATAATATTCTGAAGATGCCATCATCATAGCGTGTAATGTCAATGCTTCTGACTCACACATTTGGATAAAGGCATCCATATTTCCTTCTTTCAAGATATTTACCAACTCTGCGGTACGCGTATTTGCTTGTTCAAAACGTTG
This sequence comes from Crocinitomicaceae bacterium, assembly GCA_033791225.1. GTDB lineage: Bacteria > Bacteroidota > Bacteroidia > Flavobacteriales_D > Crocinitomicaceae > UBA4466. The sequence goes on along the minus strand of JASJHD010000001.1, from coordinate 598,471 downwards.
CGAAGCGTACGGGTGATCATTCATCAAAGAGTGACCAACAGAGCTTGATACTTTCTTCGGTTCATCTTCCACGATTAAAATCGCATCCTTCATGTTCTTAAAGGTCGGATGAATGTCTGTAATCTCCAAAGCGTATTCATTGGATGTGCCGGCCACTTTATCATTCGCTCCCCACAATGCATATGATGGGAACATGCTTCGAGATGCACTTCCGCTTCCCAATCGAGCCAAATTACTAGCCGTTTGGTAAAACTCAGTGTCTTTCTCTTTTCCTTCTAGCGTATATGTGATGTCCAACATTGCCAATGCAATCGCTCCAAATGCAGATGCAGACGATGCAATTCCCGCTGAATGAGGAAAACTATTGGTTGAATGAATACTAATTGCGTTTTCTGACAAAAATGGAAAGTGAGATCGATTGTCTGCCAAGTACTTTGCTACACGTTGACCGAATTGCTCGTTCAATTCTCCTTCGAAGTAGTAATTCAACTGAACCTCATCGCCCGACGTCTTTTCTGAAAGCTCTGCTTCAACTTCCGTAAAAGAATTTGATAACGTTAAACTCAAGGATGAATTACATGGAATTTGGATGTCCTTTTTTCCCCAATACTTCACGATTGCGATATTGGATGGACAACGCCATTTCACCTTTACCTGATTCATTATTTCTGTACTGTTTTCCATTTATTTAACCAGTTCATTGTATGTAAACATCGTGCTCATTCCTTTATTTTTAAAGTAGGCTTGAGCATCTTCTAAATTTCTATATGTTGCCAAGAAGAAGTCTCCGCCCCATGCTCCCAATGATTTGATTGAGTATGGGTAATCTTGGAAGGTTTTCTCTTTCAATTTCTCCAGTCCAATTACAGGGGACAATAATTCTTCTGATCTGTTCAACTGTTGTTCAAAGGCTTCAATCGATTTTGCTTCAATCGATTTTTCAATAATATCATTCATCTCATCAACATGTGTTGATGTTACGTCAGAATTTTGAAAACGTTTTATTTCTTCTCTCGAATTTTGCTTCTTGCCCAAATAAACGAACAGGCATTTTTCTGTTACCGCTTCCGACAACTGAACTTCTTCTGTTGAAATATCTTTTATGTATACAATTGGGCTTTTTGCCGTAGCACAAGCGATGTCGTAGCCAGAACCACCAAACGATCCCTCTAACAGAGCATTTGCATCAACACCAGACCACTGACTTAACAAGCTAATCAATGTTGAGCTCGATCCCAGTCCCCATTCTAAATCGAAATTGGCCACGGCCTTGAACGACTGGTTCAGATTCAACTCGGGTTTTTGTGCACGAATTATTCGAATAAGTTTCACTAAAATTTCAGCTACTTCTGTATTGTTTGTCTCAACGATTTCCTGTTGATTATTCAAATGAACTTGGAACCACAGTCCATCTCTGGAATGACTTTCCCACGAAAAGTTCTCGGCAGGTTGGAGCGCAAGCGTTTGACCGTATTTCAACGGAAATGCAAGACTCTTAGCGCCATGCAACACCAAGTATTCTCCAAACAACATCAGTTTACCTGAGGCTGAAAACGTTTCGACTTTTTGTTCTTGAAGTATCAATTATACTAAAACTAGTGACTCCATATAGCTACGAACAGCTGATACAGATACGTTTTTATCTTGGAAGTATTCTACCACTTTGTCTTTGTCCTCAGTCGGAACTTCCAATTGGTTCATAATATTAAACAAGTGCATTTTCATATGTCCTTGTTGAATTCCTGTTGTAGTCAATGATTTCACTGCTCCAAAATTATTGGCCAATCCAGCTGCTGCTGCAATTCCCATTAACTCTTTTGCATTTGGATGGTCCAAAATTTCGTGTGACAATTTCACCAATGGATGCAAGTTTGTCAATCCACCAACAACGCCTAGTGCTAATGGCAATGTCAATGTGAATCTGAACTTTCCGTTCTCCACTGTACAGCTCGTTAATGAAGTATAAGAACCATTCATACTTGCATATGCGTGACCACATGCCTCAACTGCGCGGAAATCATTTCCTGTTGCTAAGACCACTGCATCAACTCCATTGTAAATTCCTTTGTTATGTGTTGTTGCTCTAAATGGATCAACCTGTGCAATGCGGACCGCTGTTTTAAATTTAGTCACGAATTCTTCTCCTGAAACTCCAGGAACGATGTCCGAAAGATTTTCAATATCTGTTTCAACCCAACATTTCACCAAACAACTTGGTGTAAGGTTTGAGAGAATAGACATAATTATTTCCAGTCCATCAATATTAAATTCAGGCTGTTCTTTGTGCCATGATCTGAAGGTGTCTGCAAACTTCTCTAAACAAGAGTTCACGAAATTCGCTCCCATTGAATCAACGGTTTCAAAGCTTGCATACAACTGCATTAACCCAGGTTCTTTGTCCGAAAGGTCTTTCAATATAATGTCCTTAATTCCACCACCACGCTTACGCATGTTCTTTGTGATGTCTTCTGTTGCATCAATCAACAACTGTTTCAATTCGCCGAAGCGTGCTTTTAGTTTCTCGATATCATCATGCCAAACAAAGTGAACTTGTCCTACTTTCTCAGTATCAACAATCTCCGTGTGAAAGCCTCCAAATTTGTACCAGAACTTAGCACTTTTAGATGCAGCAGCAACTACAGAGCTTTCTTCAATCACCATTGGAATCGCGTACGTTTTTCCATTGATTAAAAAATTCGGTGCAATGCTATACGGTAAGTGAAAATTAGAGATGGTGTTTTCACTAAACTCATTGATCATTTCCTGCACTTTCGCATTGGGGTGATTAAAGCTTTTGAAAATGTCCATAGCTTTGTTCGGGTCATTAAAAAACCCTGTCACCGCCACTAATTTTTCTTCTTTGTTCTTTTTAGAGAACCCTTCTATCAGTCTGTTCATTACTTAATTCTTAACAATTTCTGAGCCATCAAAAGCCCCTTAATTTGAAGCTCTGTGTACTCGTTTAAGGCCTCTTGAGACACGTTGGCATATTTTAAAAATGGTGCCGCCTGTCCATAAATTGAAGGCATATTTGCTTTGGACATCAAATAATATCCATCTAAGAAATCTTTTATTCCACCACTTATGAGGACGTTTTGACATTGTCTGTCTGCCCCAAGTGATTCTACCGCATCATTTAAGAAACCGACCATTTCCTCAGCCGAGTGACCCAATGCTACTGTGTTTGTATAGTGTTCTTTCAATTGGTCGTTGCGCAACAACTCAAGTTTCGAGAAGTTCGTTCCTCCGTTTGCCGCAAAATCTAAAGCAAGAATTGGCAGTTTCAATAACTCCTTCATGCTTTCAGGTCCAAAACCTTGACCTACTTCCTTAACGATTACTGGAACATCAATTTCGTTGAACATTTGATCCAATGTAACCAATGGTGAGCGCGTAATTCGATCTCCTTCTGGTTGCAACCATTCTTGCAGTGGGTTTACATGTACGATTAGTCCGTCTGCATCCAATTTACGTACCAATGATTTCAATTTCTGCGCTTGTCCGCTGTCTATTAATCGTTCTATTTGAGCAATTCCAACATTGGCAAACAATGGGTTTTCATCTCCTAAGATTGGGCGTAGGTTAAAATCTTCGAAATACGTGTCGTCTTCCAAAATAACTCTACAAGATCCAAGTCCCATTCCCAACCCATATTTATTAGCCGTGTGAGCCAACATTTTATTGATTGGACCAGCAGCCGAGGTTCCACCAGTCATGCTTGAGATCCACAGTGGAAATCTCATTTCTTTAGTTCCCCATTGAACCGGCATGTCCTCATCATCTGGGTGACCAGCTAACATAGGTTCGTAGTAGAACCTCTCGTCAATGATTGCACTTTGAGATTCAAAAGCCAAATCCAAATGGTTTTGCTTTCTAAGATCTGCCGCTTCTAGCGATTCGTGTTCAATATTCTCCATCTATTTATACTAGTGCTGGTTGTCCTTCATCCTTTAAAATTGGACGAATGATTCCTGTTGCATTCTTATACAAACGTAGTTGTTTTCCTGGTTTCGTAACAAAGTGCATTGGGTGTTGCATTGCAACTTTAAAGAAATGCTTGAGTAATTCCTTTTTGTTCTTGTTCAACCCTGCCATAATAGACAGTGGTCCTGCTGCTTGCTCCCCACCTTTTTGCAAATATTCGAAACAAGCTTCTTTCAAATCATTGTCCCGGAATACCTCATATAAAGCATTGGCCAAAATGTTGATCGTTTCAACACCTTTTCCCCGTGTTTCATAATAAGACTGAACTGCTGTATTTAGTTCTGCCTCATTTGAGAGATCAATTTTACCAAGTGCACCATTCAAGCAAATAACATCTGCAAACACTGCGGTCATTCCACCACCAGTTACAGGGTGACGCATATTTAATGAGTCGCCTAATAATACCGCACCTTTCTTTCTGAAGGCTTGACCTTTCATATTGTGGTTTGGCATTACTTTTATATCACCTTCATCCATTGCTTTCAAAAATGACGCAACCATGTCTTCAGGTAAATTCTTTGCTATATCTATTTTAAATTTCTCGATTGATTTAGCTCCCATTTTTGGAGCTTTACCACCAGGGTAGTCAACAAGAATTCTGTATGCATTTGTATGAATAGGGTAAACCATCATCGGAGCGTCTCCGGTAAGGATCATATGCCCGTGGTCTGGAAATTCTAAATCAAGATCTCTCAAGACCAAGCCCATGAAATAAGACGATATTTTCTTATTCACGCTACTCAATTTCCCACGTAACAAAGACATTGGTCCATCACAAACGACAGTCAATTGTGCTCGTTGTACAACACTTTCTCCAGCGTCAGTTGTATAACTAACTCCAAAAATTTGATCATTCTCTTCGATTAATCCTGTTACATTTCCTTGAACAACTGTTACGTTTTCAAGTGACGCTAGTTCTTTGCGAATGTTGGTTAAGAACTTACCATTTCTTAAACCTACTCCCTTAGCACCTGTGCTTACCTCATCGTAATAGATGGTGAAAGTTTTGTCGCCTTTAATTAACTTATACCCTTCAACCGGACGCGCGTCAATATTTTCAATTAAATGAGATAAGTTAAGATCTTCCAACGACTTGACACCACCTGGCTGCATAAGTTCACCTATGATTCTGTCAGGCTCCGTTAAGTCTCGTTCAACAACAAGAATCTTTTTGTTCTTTGGTTGAGAAGCCGCAAATACACCTCCAGCAACACCAGCACCAACTACAATTAAATCATATTCCATCTCTCTTACTTTTTAAGTTTGGAAAGAATCTCTGTGATTTGTCCGCTATTGTCTTGCTTCTCTAAATTCCGCAAAATTGTCACGAACTCTTTCTTTGTTTGCTTGAACCCATTGAGTGACATAAAGTATCGGGCTGTTTTTCCCTTTCTGATTTTCACATTGGAGTGTAGTACTTTTTCATTGTTGTACAACTCTTCAAGTGTTGCGATGGCCATAAGCTGCGGTATCGCACAAAACCTAAACACTTTATTGTTTTCTAAACACTCCAAGTATTCCAAACACGCTGGAATGTGCTGCAATGCGTTAATTATTACTTCATTAAGCGCAGCAAGCCCTTTGGTAGGGTCTGCCTGAAGTTCTTTTAGGTTACTCGCTTTATTCTTCCATGCCTCTTCTGGCCAAAAAATTCTCTCTTGGTCCAAGTCTTCGGCAAAGTCACGAATGATATTAGTCTTTTGAAGGAATAATCCCATCTTGTTGCTGAGTTCGTTTGACTTCAGCTTATCACTAGTTTCCAAGTCTGAGGCAACGAAAAGCTTACTTAATCCAATTCCGACCAAACCAGCAACGTAATAACAGTAATCATCCCAATCAGCATATGTGTTCACCTCTTGGTGCGCATACTTGTTCATTCCGATCGCCATTTCATTGGTAATCTCAGTGATCACTTCTTTATAAGACGGTGCCAAAAGATGAAATTGGTGAATCACTTTATCGAAATGAAGCATTAAGTCTCTATAGTCCTCTGTATCTCCAACATTGGAAAGCGTAAATGCTTCTTTGTTCATTCGGTCCGCAAAAGAAAGCAACATTTGCTCTTTTTCTTTCTGCTCAATGCCCATATCGTCTTCAATGGTGTCTAACCCACGAAGTATTAGATAAAACAAGCACACTGGGTCTTGAAGGTCTTTCGGTAATTGTTGAATTACAACTGCAAAGGAGCGCGAAACTTTTTTAAGTGCTTCATAGCAGAACTCTCTATCAGCTGTAGATTCTGAGATAACCGTTAACCGCTCAGCGGAAGGTCTAAAGTGACTGAACTCCTTTTTCATCTGAAAGAGATAAGAGAGCTCAAGTGGATGAGTTGTATAATATATTACTCTAGAGATCATTACAATCTGTCTTTAAGTGGACAAACTTAAAACAAAAAATTGGATAAATCACTATCTAATAAAAATTTTCGTTTCCACCTTGGCGCTTCCCAATAACTAGCCTATACACCTTGTGTATAAAGGGTTTTGTACGTTGACACAACAGGGGCGTTTAATCTATGGAAACTTTTTACTATATTTTCGTTTCCGCTTTTGGAAATGGAAATAATTTGCTAAAAACGACTCGTTTTGTACATAAAATGACTCATTTTCCCTCAGTTTTTGCATTTTTTGCATACTTTTCGAGAATGTTGAATTCTCGCTTTATAGCAATTGGGGCATTTTTTCTTGGTTTAGTTCTTTTCACTTCGGTGAATAAGAGCGTTGCACTGAAGTTAGCAAAGGGTCGAACATTTATTGTTACTGTTCACATTGGGCCAATCCGTAATACCGATGGTCAAATTCAACTTCAAATTTATAAGGACCAAGCTAGCTACAAGAAAGAAACCCCTTGGAAATTTTTCCTTCTGTCAAAAAAATTAATCAAAGACGGAATAATCACATATAAGGTAACAGGGCTCGAACCTGGAACTTATGGTTTTGCTCTTCTTGATGACGAAAACAAGGACACAAAAATGAATTATGGGTTCTTTTTACCAAAGGAAGGATATGGATTTTCAGACTTCCTTCACACCTCCTATACAAGCCGTCCTAAGTTTAATGATTTCAAATTTGAGCTCAACTCGCATAAAACCGTTTCGATGGAAATACGTTATATGTAGCATGTTTCCAATCAGTCTATTAACAAAATTCAAGTATTCAGTTTCGCAAGTTCACCCTAGATTTCGTAATTTGCACACGTGAAACGGTTTGTACACCCATATTCAATGCTGCTTTTAGGAGGGTTTTTCCTGCTTTCAAGTTTCAAAAGTCCCAGAGAAATCTTTCCTCTTCCTCAAACGAAGAGTTTTACATTAACTGTGGTGATTGAGAACATGCGCAACAATCAAGGGCGTCTTCAGCTAGACTTATACAAAAACCAAGAAGAGTATGCCGCACGAGAGTCCAATGAGGAACGTAGAGCATATGTTTATAAGAAGTTTGCCGTTAACGGCTCTATAACCTATACCTACAAAAGGGTTCCAGAAGGGACCTACGGCATTGCATTGTTTGATGATGAAAACAGCAATGGAGAAATTGACTATGGCTGGCTTCTTCCAAAAGAAGGATTCGGATTCGGTGATTATTATCACACAAAATGGAGCACACCTCGTTTCAAAGATTTTAAATTTTATTTAAGTTCAAACAAAACTGTGACGATGGTAGTTCGTTACCTTTAATTGATAAACTCACACATGGAAGACCCTTCTGTATTAATTACCGGTGCCACAGGCGCTGTTGGAAGCGAAGCTCTCAAACAGCTATACGCAAAGCAATCACCCTCTAGCATTACTGTTTTTGTTCGCCCCTCTAAAAAGGCTCAAAAAATTCTGCGTGGATTTAAAGGTGTCAATGTGGTTTATGGTGATGTCACCAATCCTAAGGACGTTGAAAAGGCGTGCAAAAATATTGATTATGCTTTCCACTTGGCAGCAATTATTCCTCCATTAGCGGATGACAAGCCGGCTTTAACAGAAAAGGTGAACGTTGAGGGAACCCGCAACGTTGTGAATGGATTAGAAGCTCATTCGCCAAATGCTTTTCTATTGTATAGTTCTTCTGTGGCAACTTACGGTGATCGAAATAAGACCCCAAATATTTACACTACTGACCCTCTAGCACCCAGTGTTGGGGATGAATACGCAGTTACCAAAATCGCAGCAGAAAAAATCATTCGTGAAAGCAAATTGAACTGGTCTATTTACCGCCTTTCAGCAATAATGGGAATTGGAAATCACAAGGTTTCAAAATTAATGTTCCATATGCCGCTAGATACTATTATGGAAATAGCAACTGTGCGTGATACTGCTCGAGCATTTGTAAATTCCGTAGGAAAGGCCGATCAACTCAACCACAACACCTACAACCTTGGTGGCGGTGAGAAATGTCGCATTAGTTATATCGATTTCATGACTCGGGCATTCGATGCATATGGAATGGGGAAGGTAAACTTTCCTCCTTATGCTTTTGCGAAGATTAACTTCCACTGCGGGAATTACGCCGACGGTGATCTACTCGAAGAAATTATCCATTTCCGTTCAGATACTTTGGATACGTACTTTGAACGATTCGCAAAAGCTGTTCCTGGAATTCAACGCTTCTTCACGACTTTGGTGAACAAACCTGTAAAAATGGTTTTACTGAAATCTTCGGAACCGTATCATGCTCATAAGAAACAAGATACTGCTATGATCGAGCGTTTCTTTGGTGAAGACTATCACAAAAACTAACGAGACACATTACTCTCATCAAGGTGTTAATTTTCAACACAAGGGCACTAAGACACAACTGAAAAGCATAGTATAGGACACAAAGCACCAAACCCGTGGACTAGACTAGCAACTCAAGAACTAAGGGCGGTCATATTTACAACACGAGTGGAGGTTGTCATATGCTTTGTCCGTTGCTTTGTGCCCAACGGTATCATAACCGATTTTTGACATTGTTTTCATCATTGCGTCTACGGAAGGCTTATTATCTTCGAGTAATACTTTAACCATCTGTGTTTCAATGTCCCACTCTGCAGCGAGCACTCCGCTCATACTCTCTAGTGTTTCTTCAATTTTCTTTTCACACATCTCACATTTTCCCCACACTTTAAATTCAACAATGTTGGCAGAAGCATCATGGAACGGCGTTGGTTCATGGCCTTCGTCTACTTTTTTCTTTTTTACAAAGAATTGGTACGATATTCCTCCTGTCACCTGCCATTGCGAAGCGATTTGGGTTCCGCTCATGTATTGATACATCGGAATATCTGCCAAAGCAAATAGGGTTACTCCATGCTTGAACGAATAGCTTATTTGCGGGACAAACGATGCCTTCCAACTTCCAGTTGATGCGGTATCAATGCTGTACGCTGAAAGCGGATCAATCAGGTCATTTGTGCGCATTTTACCAACCCATTCTCCTTTTAATTGCCCTGTTAGACCAAGTTTTTCAAACAAAGTTGTACCGGCAAAAACTCCAAGGCTTGCATAATTACCAAATTTTAATCCGAGAGAATTCCATCCGCGGTGCACATATAAAGCACTTGCAAAAACTCTAAATTTTCTATGTGGCCAACCCTTATAGAAAAATGCGTAGGCCATTAAATCGTGCGATCCATTGGTTGTCTGAACCGTTGGCGGCATTGTTTGCCATATTTCCAATGAATCAATAAATGGAGTAGGCCCATCAGTATTTAGAAAGTGTGAATAGCCAATCGAGGTTGAATCATTGTTGGATCCGAGCGGAATTTTCCAACCCAAGCCAAGTGTTAATTCTGTTCTGCTTAATCCATTTGATTTATTGTAAACACTATATCTCGGGAAAAGTATCAAGTCACCGAACCCAGAAGATTCAACCCTTTCTTGATGAATTTCCATCTCTGTTCCAACATATGTAGTGTCTGGAAATTCAAGAATTGTTCTGTTCAAATAGTACCCCATTGCAACAGACATTGTAAACCTATCTGTAATTCCGTAGTCCGCTTTTAAAAACAAATAATTGCTCGAAAGGTTGTCAAAGAATGAAAGAGTGTCACTATCTCTTGACATAAATCTGTCGGATCTTGTAAACTGGTATGTTGTTAATATTTCGGCTTGACCTTCTTGTAAAACCCCTGTAGAATTCCCAGCCGCTAGTGGGTTTCCTCCACCACCAGAACAACACCCTTGCGATTTTACCGCGTGCACGCAAACAAGCTGCAATGCAGCCAAAACAATTAGTTTTTTCATTTGTGTCTACTTTTGAATTTGAACCTTGATTACCTCACTAACCTCGGCATTAGAAATTTTCAAAAAGTACATTCCATCATTGAAGGACTGCACATCTATATTGATTTCTACGTTGCTTTCATTTAGGTTGGAAATCATCGCATCGTACAAAATAGCTCCTGCAAGGTTTATCACCTCAACCTTTAGTTGCTGATTCGGTTCTGCAGTAAATGACAGCTTTACTTCAGTACTCGCTGGATTTGGAAAGCACTTCATTTCAGTAAACGCTGATTCTAAATTATCCACGCTCGTTAAACAACCAGCAGCAATATCGGTTAGTGCATTATCTATCGCATTTCTGGCTCCAATTCCAGTTGGCGAATCATTCACATTGTAATACACTCTATGATCTGTGCATCCAACCACAACCACTTTAGGCATTCCTGCCGAGCCATAATCATACATGCTCAATTCTGACGATGAGAAAAAGAAAGCATTCGATATTCCATTTGAATTGCTCCATGCTTCGATTGTAGCACAACTCGTGTTTGCAAAGTCGTCTGTCATCCAATATTCAACCTCTCCAGGGTTCGTAACTGCGAAATTCAATACCGAGTTGTGAACTTGCAATAGAGGTCCAGCGCATGTAGCACATGGCATAGTCCATCCAATAACAATGACTTTCCCAGCATCTAATTCTGCGAATAAATCGTGGGTTATGCCATCACAGTCTACAGGAGCCGCAGCTGTCGCATACGATTGACTGTTTCCAATAAAGGGAACTATAAAGATTAATCCTACAAGTGCATATTTTACTAGACGTACCATAATTTTACTTTTTATGAAAGTACGCTGTTTAGTTGTTTGCACAACATAGATGAATTATTTTTTACATTCAAAAAATACTTTTGGAGTCCAATAATCAAAAACTCAACAGGCCTCATGTTATGTTGATTACCTATCTATTATGCCCTGTTTCTTCGTGATTGTATGACCGCCATCATACTTTAGCTCCCGAAAAAGACGTAACGTACTAGTAATAGTTTGAAGTGCTGGAATACAAGAGTGCTGGATTAATTGTGGTGCATGTTCTCATCACAAACTGTTAAATAGTTCTTAACGATGGTACTATGGCACGAGAGTTGTCAAGTGGCAAGCGATCGAAACTACGAAGCCTCGACTATCGAAAGTGCGGTTAAGAATTAGAAAAATACTAGATTTAACAAAAACTAACCACTATGAAAACATTTGTACTCACATCCCTATTCATTTTAGGCGTTAGTTCTTCCTTCGGACAGAACATTAACGACAATAAGATTTCCTTCTCATATATTCAATTGCCTTCGATTAAAATTGACGAGGATTATTCAAAATATGAGCTCAAAATAGAGCATGGATATACCGTTGCAAATGAAGATAGTCTATCTATTTTTGCCCTTCGACAACAAACCGCTTTACAGCAATTTGAAGTTTTTAATGCTAGCTATGTTCGACAAAGAGATTCTTTAGAGCGTATGTATTTGCGTAATCTTTCTTATTGGGAAAGACAAGTTAATGCTGGTGCGTTAACTGCTTCAGGGCAACCGTTACCTAAACCAAATCCACCTGTGTTTCCTTCACCACCAGCCTACCCGAACATTAAGGCTCCAAGATTGCACAGTGAATACAGCGATGCTGCGATAGCTAATGTTTTAAGACTTCAAGGATTTGAAGTGGGAGAAAATGAAGTTGTGATTTCTATCAACCTTTTGCCTATGCGGGATATTCGTATCGTACAGTCTAGAAAAGGCAGCGGGGCATCAATTAAATACGTGTATAAGTGTGAATATGTTCAGCCGATCATGATGACGATAGAAACACCATCACAAGGAATTCTATTTCAAGGGGTTTTGTTCGAAAACAAAAAATCGTACAAAATGAAAGATCAAAAAAGCAAATACGATCACCAATTATACATGCGTGATAATGCCGCTGTTTTTTACAGAGATTTAGAAAAATATGCACGTCAAGATGCAATTACTTCAGCGAACAACTATTTGAATGAGCAGGTTGGATTTATTACGAAAACGCGTAGCACCGAAATATATTCTGTGAAGAAGTTCAAGGATTATGATTATTCAGATGTTACAGGGGCTTACTCTGCAACTGTTAATGCGTTGAAATTGGTTGGAGGCGATCGTGATAGGTCTGGTGCTCAAGATAACTTAGATGCAGCCATGGAGATGTGGGAGGAGATCATGATGGAAAGCAATACATATGATAAGAAAGCCAGAATCAACGATAAAATTAGCGCGATGATTCAATGCAACATGGCTGAGATTCAATTGTGGCAATCAAATTTCTCTAGTGCTAGTGCAACACTGGATCTTGCAATGAACGCTGGAGTATTAAAGGCCAAAAATCACGCTAAGAAAATGCGTGGTTTCTATCAGCAATCTGAGCAACGCTGGAACGTAAATTATTAGCATGTCACATCAACCTTTGCCCGAGTATTATAATCAGCAAAGTGCTCGTTTAACATATCGAGCCCTTACCTCTGAAGATATTGAGCCATGGAGCGCATTTTTCACTGACAACCCAACAGAACGCTTTCTCGGGGGAGGGCTTTTAGGAAAAACGTCTCTTGCAAAAGCAAGCATGTGGATTGAAAGACAGATATGGCGAGAAAGCGAAAATGTTTACGGACAATTAGCAGTCTTGGATCGAAGCACTGGAGAGTTTGTGGGCCTTGGAGGAATCATCGCAAGAGACAATGCTGACTTTGAGATCACGTATTCATTCTTTCCGAAGTTTTGGGGAAAAGGTTATGGAACTGAACTTGCGGTGCACTTTAAAGAATATGCATTTGAACATATTGATGTCCCTTCTGTAATTTCAATGATTCACAAAGAAAACGAAGCGTCTATGCATGTAGCGCGAAAAAACGGAATGGAAATCACCTCTGAAACCAACTTTTTAGAGATGCCCATTTACGTCTTTCGGGTATTCAAATAATCAACATTAAAAAAGGGCAATGAATGTTTTCGTTGCCCTTTTTGTTTTATCTAATCTAGTCTTACAACTTAATCGTTAGTCGCGTCATGAAGTTTCTTCCAGCTTGAGCATAGTAGAAGTTCTCAACCGTTCGCTCAGTTCCAGCAACATAGCCCCATGTATAACCGTTGTTCACATACTTCTGATCAAACAAGTTATTGATTTGGAATCCGATTGTGATTTCTTTGAAAAAAAGATCCTTCAAAGTGTAGCTGATATTCAAGTTCGTTACGAAGTAATCGTCTATTTTTCTCTGGTATGACGTTGCATCACCCAAAACTACAGAACCATTCGATGTGTTGTCCAAATACTGCTCACCAACATATTTCCCTCTCAAGCTAATCTCCAATCCCTTTACTGGTTTGTACCCAATTCCCAAAGACGCAATAATACTTGGTGAAAATGCGAGGTCAGTATTATTATGCGTGATCGTGTCTTGGCCACCAACATCATAATTGTCTACGTATTCATTAAACGTTTTCACCTTGTTTGAGCTCAAAGTAAAATTTCCACTAACACTTAGGTTTCTGAAAATTTGATATCCCGCTTCAATCTCGACTCCCATACGTGTGCTCTTGTCTACGTTTGTTCTAGTATATCCTCCAACATCGTTAATCTGACCCGTTAGGACCAATTGATTTTTGTAGTCCATCAAGTACACGTTCGCGTTGACAAATAAGCGCCGCCCTTTGTAACGATATCCAGCTTCGATATTCATTAATTGCTCGTGATCTGGTCTGTTTTCCGGCGTGTTTTCTCTAAAGTCAGATCGAACTGGCTCTCTGTTGGCCATTGCAAAAGATGCATATGCATTATTACGGCTATTGAAATCCACCATCAAACCTACTTTTGGATTAACGAAATCGTAAGACGCGGTTTGATTCACTGCTTCAATTACACCGTTCACATCATCAATTCCCAAGAATTTGTAATCAATATGGCGGTACTGAACATCAGCATAGGCCGTGATTTTCTTAATTTGATACGTTCCTTTCAAGTAGGCATGTGCCTCAAACTTATAGGAATCATTGTCGTAATACTTTTGGCGAATACTGCTGTTGGATGCATGTTCAGCCCAGATGATTTCACCGTAATGTCCACCTTCGTAATTATTGGCTCCACCACCTAAGGTCAAGTCCAAACCTTTCTTCTTGTAGTTCAAAGAGAAGATTCCACCGTAGAAGTGATTGTCTAACCAGCGTCTTCGAATGATGTCAGAGCTCAATACCGTATCGTTTGTAAAAATCACTGGATCCAACCCGTAATCAGACAAATCGTCTTGTGGTCTGAATTGCTCATAATAACCACGTCCTCTAGTATAGTGAGCAGCAACATCCAAATTCAATGTGCGCAACAACTTCTGAGAGTACAATAACTGATAGTGGTCTTGTTGGTAGTTGTCCACTTCATTCTCGTAGGTGTAGTAATTGTACGTTCTTCCAGAATTCAATAGGTTATCCCTGTCTTCTCCGAAAATCCAATTTCGATCTGCATAGGCTGTGATTTCTTCTTCAGAACCATTAATAACAGACTCAGGAGTTCCATACCACGCTTGGTATGTTTTCTCCTTACCACTGAAGATGTTTGCGCGCAACGAAGCATTTTTTCCCAACCATGCAGCCGAAAGATAGAATGATTTCAAATCAGAAGCTGCTCGATCGACGTAACCGTCTGAACTAATTTTCGACAGTCGAGCATCCACTGTAAAATGGTCCTTAATTAAGCCTGTTCCAGCCATAACTGTATGCCGCCAAGTGTTGAATGATCCATATCCATTGTCTAATACAGCGTACGCTTTCTTGTGAACATCGTCTGTTTGAATGTTGATACTTGCACCGAAAGCTGTCGCTCCATTTGAAGAGGTTCCAATTCCACGTTGTACTTGAATGTTCTGCACGGAAGAAGCAAAATCAGGCATGTTTACCCAAAATACTCCATGAGATTCAGAATCGTTCAATGGAATTCCGTTGATTGTTACATTGGTACGAGTTGGATCGACTCCGCGAATACGAATTCCAGTATACCCAACTCCTGCTCCTGCGTCTGAAGTTACTACCGTTGAAGGTGTTGTTCCTAGCAGGTATGGCAAGTCCTGTCCGTAATTACTTTGTTCAATTCTCTTTTTGTCCAAGTTCGTGTATGTCGTAGGTGTTTTTTCATCAGCACGAATACTTTGTACCATCACTTCTTCGATTCGCTGTGCTGAAGGCAATAATTCAATATTCAATTGAACACTTTTTCCCGCAATCTGAACTTCTTTCACGATATCATCATAACCTGCAAGAGTGAATACAACTACGTATTTTCCATCTTCGACGTTATCAATTTGGAAATTTCCATCAACGTCCGTGTAGGCGCCTAGAAAGGACTCTTCCACTGCGATTTTTGCGCCGAACAAAGTTTCTCCAACTTCATTTTTTACGGTTCCGTTAATGTGATTTTGAGCGTTTGTGGCCAGCGGTATTGTCATTACCAGACCACAGATCATAGAAACTATTCTTGTTTTCATTTGAAAAACTTTTAACAAGAACAAGGGGCTAATTCTCTGTGTAATTAATAATTAGCTTTTGGTCACTTCCCTGCGCAGGCATTATCCTGATCAGGTCAATGGGTATAATCTCAGCCTGTTTTTCAACAAGCACCCCTTAGAGACGCAACAAATGTATGGGTTTAAATCAGAACAGTGTTGATACTATTTACACTTTTTTCTAAGCGCTCTGTATGAGACCCTTTTACAATGATGAAGTTTTTCCCAGAACGGGTTAAAGCGGATTTGTAAGATTCGAAAAGTGCTTCTCTATCGTATTGGCTTTCTCTCAACACGTCCTGTTCCCAAGGAATGTCAGGAGTGCATAAAATGTGGAGGTCAAAATGGTTTGCGTTTACTTGTTGCATGATAGACTCAGACACATTTCCATATTTGGATTCCGACCAAATCTGCATCACAACAAAGTCCGTATCGATTATTTGCGTTGAATTCTGCGATAACTGTATGTTTTTTAGATGTCCCGCGGTAATCGTATCAAGATCATGTTGGGAATATTTACCGTCTGTTTGTTCTAGATAAGTACGTCCAAACTCTTCGATTAAATCCGCGTTAAAATGTTCAGCAAGTGCTTTGGATAAAGTAGATTTTCCACAAGATTCTGGACCGGTTACTGCAATTCGGATCATTACAATTGACTTTGATATTTCCTTCTCCAGCTAATATACCCAATTACTGCAAGCACCGTGAAAAAGGCAAAGAGAACGGCTGATAAATACAATCCACGGTCAGCGTACAAATAGATTGAAACGGCATCAATAAAAATCCAGTACAGCCAATTTTCCAACACCTTTTTTATCACCATGTATGTTGCGACCAAGCTAAATACCGTCGTAAAAGCGTCTATGAATGGATTTTCCTGATCCGTATAATCACTAAAAGCCATTCCTAAAAGAAGAGTCAAGACTCCACTAATTACAATGTTTATTACATGAGTAGTAACTCTCCAGCGAGTTATCTCTCCTTTTTTATTTATCGTAGGAAAATCGTCAAGAAGGTCTTCTGATTTTTGAGTTGGTTTACCACTCGTTTTATTGTTCCACAGCACCCAACCAACAACTCCCATTATCAGATAAAATACCTGAAGAATTGTTTCTAGATATAAGTTATACGAGAAGCAGATGTAAATGTAAAGACCGGAGGTAATGATGGCAAAGAGCCAACAAATGATCATCTTTCGGGCGGCAAAAATCACATACAAGACACTTGTAATAACCGCTATCCATTCCCAAATGGATGATTGTAAAACTTGATTGATAAACTCTGCCCAGGCCGACATTTACTTCACTGGGATCTTCATGCTGATATAGACTTTACTCTTATCTCTATCCTTTTTAATAGCAACACCGAAATCTGAAGAATAGATCATTGTTTTAAAGATCAGCATCCCGTCATTTTCTGTTACCTTAAATGTAACATCTTTGGTAATGTCTTTGATCGTTAACTTCCCTATCGCTTTGTAAACATCATCCTCTTTAATGATCTCCGTTGCAGTGAAGCTCATTTTTGGAAACTTTTCAGCATCAAAAAATTCATCTGTTTTCAGGTGATTATCACGCATTTTGTTTCCTGTACTCAACGTGTTGATGTCGACGCTGCCTGAAACAGTCGCTGCAGCCAAGTTGCTTGGGTCAATGTTGATTTGCGCTTTAACTCCCGTGAGCGTACCCTTTGTTTTTTCGCTCACATAATTGAATGACACTGTCGCACCTTCAGTATCTACAGAAATTGTTTGTCCAAACGCTGTTGTTCCGATGAAGATTAGCGCTACAAATGCTATTAAATTTTTCATACTGTGTTTACTTAGATGGGTAAATATAAACGAGAAAGCTGATTAAATCGTTGATACAACTCTGTTTTTTATTTTAAAATTCCGTAATAAATTCATAATTTTGGCGTTGTAACTGTTACAAACCAGAATGTTATGAAATTTATTCTCTCCATTTTTATCGTATTAATCTCACTCGGAGCATCAGCTTCCGATATCAACACAGCTAATATCAAAAAGGATGCCGCTGTGGAAGTCACTGTTAACTTCGACCGTAGGGACCGAATCAACAGACGCAAAAACAGACGAAGAAAGCGCAAGTGTGGTCAGTGGGGACGAAGAAGTTACGCTGGATAAATCCACATTTTTATTTCCTTGCATCTCGCATTCCTTTCGTAAGATTGGATTATCTTAGTCACTCATTTAATTGATATGGCCAAGGTAAAATCTGCTTATTTCTGTCAAAATTGCGGACACGAAACCCCAAAATGGTTGGGGAAATGCCCATCCTGCGATGAGTGGAACACATTTGTCGAAGAATTAATAGAAAAGCAAGTTCCTCAGGTAGTTGGATTTTCGAAATCTGGAACAAAAGCGAAGCCTCAACAATTGAGCGAAATCGCTGAGCAAGCACATGTGCGAATCCCTTTGAATGACTCAGAGTTAAATCGTGTTCTAGGTGGTGGGTTGGTTCCTGGATCGTTGATCCTTTTTGGTGGAGAACCAGGAATTGGTAAATCGACATTATTACTTCAGCTCGCTGTAACAACAGAGAATCTCAGAGTACTTTACGTATCGGGGGAAGAAAGTGATCAACAGATTAAAATGCGCTCAGAGCGAATCGGCTCAAATCACAACGAGTGCTATGTTTTAACCGAAACAAACGTTCAAAACATCTTCAAACAAGCAGAGGTTGTGCAACCACAGCTCCTGATTATTGATTCAATTCAAACACTTTATTCATCAGAAATAGAAAGTTCTCCTGGAAGTATTTCTCAAGTTCGTGAGAGTACCGCCCAACTATTGAGGTATGCAAAACTATCCAATGTGCCCGTATTTCTGATCGGTCATATTACCAAAGAAGGATCGCTTGCAGGGCCAAAAGTATTGGAACACATGGTAGACACTGTTCTTCAATTTGAAGGAGATCGAAATCACGTTTATCGTTTGTTGAGATCTATCAAAAATAGATTTGGAAGCACCAATGAACTAGGAATTTATGAAATGCTTGGAACTGGATTACGCCAAGTTGAAAACCCGTCAGAAATTCTCATTACTAATACTGATAGTTCATTGAGCGGAATTTCTATAGCAGCAACTATGGAAGGGATGAGACCAATGCTCATTGAAGTACAAGCCTTGGTGAGCACAGCGGCTTATGGAACTCCTCAGCGATCATCAACAGGGTTTGACAGCAAACGGCTGAACATGTTACTTGCTGTCATGGAAAAACGCTGTGGTTTTAAACTTGGTGCTAAGGATGTTTTCTTAAACATTGCAGGTGGAATAAAAGTGGATGATCCAGCGATTGACTTGGCAGTTGTAGCTGCAGTTCTTTCTTCTAATGTGGACATTTCCATTGATAAAAACATTGCTCTTTCTGCTGAGGTTGGTTTGTCAGGAGAAGTTAGACCGGTAAATAGAATTGACCAACGCATTTACGAAGCGGAGAAATTAGGCTTTGAAAAAATCATCATTTCCAAATACAATAAAGGGGTAGAGCAGAAGGATTTCAAAATAGAATTGGTTCAATGTGAAAAAATCACAGAGGTCGTAAAGGCTCTATTCTCGTAATCTTCCTAATTTTACCTTCAAATAATTCGACAATGCGTACATTCATTATTACTGCCGTTACTATCATTTTTTCATTTCAAGCTTCTGCGCAAAAGATCTTTGTAGGTCCAGAAATTGGACTCAATTTGATCAATGTTCAAGAGCAAGAAATTGGTGATAACTTTCAACCTGGACTTTATGCTGGTGCAGCTGTTGATTATCAATTTTTTGATTGGTTATCATTAAGAACTGGTGTATACTGTTCACAGTCTCGACATTCATATAGTTCAGAAGACACAAGTGCTTTGGACCTTCTTGGCGGACTCGGTGGAGGACTTGGCGGGTTGCTTGATTCATCATTTGCCATTCCAGGTATTGACATGAATACGTATACATCTATTGAGGGGCGTCGTTCTCATTACTCGATTCAAATTCCTATACAAGCCAATTTCTCTTGGAAAAACATTCAACTATTTGTGGGAGGCTATGTTGGTTTTATGATTGCCGGATCTCAAAAACAAAAGACTATTGAACGATCTCCTCTTATGGAAACTATAGACTTAGGTGCAATCGATCCTAGCGGATTCATTTCTGCTTTTCTTCCTCCTGCATACGCAGAAACACATGAAGAGACTTCTGGAACTGAAGGATTCCGTGTGTTTGATTACGGTTTAAAATTCGGACTTGGGTATCAACTAAAGGAGTTTGGGGTTCAGGCCTCATATTCTTTTGGAATTCCTGATTACCGGAATGACAACGAAGGAGAAGATCTTCGGGCAAACCGCTTTTTCCAATTCAGCGTACGTTATATGCTACCAATTGGTAAGGGTGAGGCGAGAAGCAGCATTCGTTAACACACAAAGAAATAACTTAATCCTAATAGTGCAATCGCACCATCAACTGCTCCTGCGCAATAAGCGTCTGAACGTTTCTCGTTCATAAAGAGCACCAAAATTATTTGAACTAAAATACTGAGGGGAAAGAATCCTCCAGTAAATAATATTGGGTTTTCAAGAGCCATCATTGCCCCAAACGCAATCAACAATAGAGTTGACAGCATTTTCGACGCCGTTACTCCGATGACTTGCGGAATTGTTTTGTGGGAAGGAGTATCATATTTCAAGTCACGAATATCAAAAGGAATTGTTACGGCAAGCACGTAGCAATAATGCGCTATCGAAATCCAAATAATGTTCTCTTTTGATCCTTCATTGATCATTGGAAAAAGGATGAGCATTAACACCCATGTAAACGCGATTAGGTGAATTTTCAAATAAGGAATCTCACGCATGTTTCGCCCTTTGATTTTCACTACATAGAGCAAAGAAATAAGAGCCGATACACCTAAAAACGTTGCAGAGATAAGGTCGGGGTTCCACAATGGAATAAACAAAGAAACTGCGCAAATTCCAGAAATAATTGAGAGCACCATCAATGCTTTTCTATGTTCCCTTACCCACTTCAACCACGGTGTGCCCTTTAAGGATGTTGCCTTAAACAAACGTTGTCCGTTGTAGACCGCGAGTGTAGAAAAGAAAGCAAATAGTCCGTAGAACAGCCATTGTTTACTTCCTATCATGCGGGAAAATCCAGCACTCAAAACAGCCGTTGACAGCGCAACGATGAGATTTAAGTAAATGATTTGCTGGAAAAATTTAACCATGCGGGAAGTTACGCAAAAGGAACTTATTTGAGAACGTCCTTCACTGCTTCAACAGAAATTTGCTCGATACAATTGCACTCTTTCTTTTGGGCACATGTTGGACAAGCTTCGTCCTTCACCAATATGTTTACATTTGGTCCAAGGGCTCTCCATCTACCTGGGTGGATTGGCCGTCTTGGAGAAAAAAGTCCAACGGTGTTCACCCCCAGAGAACCTGCAATGTGCAAGGGTCCTGTAGAGCAGGCCACCAAGTTTTTAGCAGACGCAATAAACACCATCAGTTGCTCTAGTGTAAGTTTACCTGTAGAATCAATGATCTTTTCGTGTTCAGGAATCAAGGTTCTAAACAACCCGCCTTCCTTATCAGTTCCTGTAAACACAACTGTTTTTCCACCTTCTGCTAGCTCATTTGCTAGGGATATGTATTTTTCGATGGGCCACTCACGTGCGCTCCCTTGAGACTTCGGATGTAAAATTGTTAGCTCTTTCAATGCTGTAAACTCAGGAGGCAATACGACATTTGGAATCTTAAAGCGCTCCGTTGTTGCAATGACTTCATCCAATGAAGGTAATGCGTTGAGCCCAAATGGTCGAAGTAATTCGTGATTCAATTGCGCCTCGTGGAAATTCGAATTCTTGCGCGTAAAGTTCACTCGATGAGAACACGTTAGAAGATGAAATGCTCGATGAGAAGTTCCCACTCGGTATTGAATCTTCGCTTTCTTCGCCAATGATGCAATCTCTTTGTTGGGGAAAACATGGATAATGGCATCAGCACCAATCGCTTCCAATTTCTCAATTTGCTCAGCCTTCGGTAGTCCTTCGTAATCGTTCCAGTCGAGGTAAACATCTACTTGATCGTATGCTTCAACAATAGGTTTCGTATATCCTTTGCCTAAGAAAATGATGTAAACACTTGGGAATTGCTTTTTCAACCAGGCACAAATAGGCAAAGTCAGCATCACATCTCCGATACTGTCCGTTCGGCTTATGATGATCTTTTTATTGTTTAAGTCAATTGCCTTACCCACGGTTCAACCTCCTTAGTTCTTTATATTTGAAGACATTTGATTGTGCACTGATTTGGGCGATCTTGAATCCCATTCGTCCATCCAAAATTCCCCCTTTCAAAAAGTACATTGAAATAAACCGTGCGAATGCACTCAAGTATGGCTTCAATAGAGACGCTTTCTTTCCATTCTTGTGCAGTTTCCGTGCAGTTAGAGCAGAATACTGGTCTGCGCGCTCACGATGCCCTTTAAATGAATAATAAGAGTAATGCTCCAAGTGTCCTGCCAACTGCTCTATCGTATGGTTTGTTGAATAGACCAATTCTTCGTGGACAAATTCTCCATCCCAGTAGCTTCCTTCTTTCGGAAACAAACGCACTTTAATATCCGGATACCAACTAGAATGCTTTATCCATTTTCCACAATAGTTCGTCAAGCGATTCACACTGTATAGTTCTGGATCATTCAATTGTTTTACCTCTAAAAAAGCTTTGGTCAACTCTTCGTCCAAGGCTTCATCTGCATCAATTGAAAAGATATAATCAAACTGGGCGAGACTATTGAGATAATTTTTCGAAGCTGCATATCCCTCCCACTTTCGCTGCTCAAAGCGCACATTTAGTGATTTACAAATCTCTTCCGTACGATCGGTAGAGAAAGAATCAAGCACAATAATTTCGTCCGCAATAGCTTCCAAAGAACGGATACAACGTTCGATGTTTCGCTCTTCATTCAACGTAATTATTGTGGCCGAAATTTTCATTGTACAATTTGAACACTTCTTAATATCGCTTGAATTTCACGCAATGGGTGAGTCCAGCTAGTAGTTGGTGGAGCATCAACATATCCACTCACACAAATAACTTTTTTCTTCGTTGGATGAATGAAATGAAATGCCCAAAAGGCACCTCCAGTTCCATGTTGAGGCAGTCCTGTGAACATGTACATGCCTCGCATTTCATATCCATTAATTTTCCCATCTGCAGTTATTACGTTGTTTCCTTCCGGATACACAAACTGATTGTATTGAGTTCCCATGTACATGCCTTCAATTTCATGCGGCACGTTGTACCTAAGCATCGTGTCTCTGGCTGTCAATAAGTGATTGAACTCAAGTTGTACTGAATCAATGAAGTCATATTGATAAATCATTATTCCAGAGAATATTGCTCCAGCATCCTGCGTTCCCGTGCCAACAAATTCGAGTGGTCTAGAGGCTGTTGGGATTTCGATTCGGTAAAAATTATTTTGTTTCGTAACGATCCTCGACCCTGAAGGAACAACTAAGTCAATTCCAAAGTTCTCTTTCACTGCATCGCGGATGTGTACATTCTTGTACTGCGAAAAATTGTTCATTAATCTACGCCAAGACATGTCATCAAATTCATCATGAACTTCTGGCAATCCAAGCTTACAGGTCTCCAACAATTGATTAAAATCTTTCGCTCTTATTTCTACCACGAGCTGACCATCAGCCCAAACATCGTTCTTTTTTACAATACTTCCATATTCACCTGTGTAAGTTGGATCAATTTCCAAGAACAATGTGTTTCTATAGCGCTTCACACCTTGCGTAAAATGAGACGGTGTCTTGTGAATCAACGTGAATGTTGCAACGTCGGGTAAATAAGGCATGATCCACTGAGTGAGGGTGGTGTCCATGCAATCTTTGACATCTGAATTCCAAATTCCAGGTTCACATACGACTAGAATTTCACCAACTTTACCAGTGGCTTTCATTCCAGAAGAGATTCCACCACCTTCTGATGAGAAGTCACATCCAGTAGAACAGAAAAGAGTTAAAATTGTAAGAACAGAAAAGATGCTGGCTTTCATAGTATCAAATTTTGATCGCTCGAAATGCAAAAATCGAGCAAAACTTATCTTATCCTGATTTTTTGACCAATACTCAACCTACTAATGTTGATGCCTGGGTTCAATCTTTTCAATTGAGACTGCGTCATACTGTGTCTTTGTGCAATTCTTCCAAAGGTATCTCCAGAGCGAACAGAGTAGTACTTTTTATTTCCTGAATTGTTGGATGAATTTGTCGTATTTGTATTCGTATTCGTTGTTGCTCCCGCTTTGACTTTTAATCGCTGTCCAACATAAATACGTGTAGAACGCAATCCATTGATTCGTTGAATTTCTGCCACAGATGTACCGTAGCGAGAAGCTATTGTTCCGAGTGTCTCACCCGAATTCACCTTATGATAGGTATAGTTTGTATTATTATTTGTAGCGGGTGCAGATCCTTGATTTGAAGTATTCGAACCTGAAGGCTCATTGTAACGTGCAAATTCTAGGCGGTACAAGCTATCTTCCAATGTTACTAATTCACCAATCAATTGTAGCGGGAGGGAAACGCACTGCGGTGGGTCTGATTTAGGAATAAATGATTTTTTGTAGATCGGGTTCAATCGTTGAATTTCTTCCAATTCAAATCCTAAAATCTCACTCATTGATTCCATATGCACTCCTTTATTTAGGCACATAGTGTCTAATTGAGGATAACGGATATTCGCTTCAGCAGGGATGATGTTGTGCTCAGCGTGATAGGTTAACAAATACGCAGCGGCTATAAAGTTCGGAACATATCCTTGAGTTTCTCTAGGCAAGAAAGGACGTACTTCCCAATACGTTAATTTGTTTCCTGAACGGCGGATTGCTTTGTTTACGTTTCCTGGTCCAGCGTTGTATGCCGCTAAAGCCAAATTCCAATCGTTATAGATTCCATAGAGCTTCTTCAAATACTGACATGCAGCTTCGGTAGCCAATTCAGGATCCATACGTTGATCGATGTAGGAATTTTCTTTCAATCCAAACATACGACCTGTGGCATACATGAATTGCCAAAGACCTAAAGCGCCTGCTCTAGACTTCACTTGCGGACGTAATCCACTTTCAATAACTGCTAAATATTTTAATTCAATTGGTAGGCCATACTTTGCCAGTTTCTCTTCGAACATATCGAAATAAAGCTTTGACCTTCCCAATACAACACGTGCAAACCCGCGTCTTTTCCGAACAAAAAACCGAATGGTAGAAAGGGTCGCTTCGTTACAATCCAAATGAAATGGACTCATTTCATTCATCACGTTCAGTCGTTCACAGTACACTTCATCAGAGAATTCTGGCACCTGATCAGGCTCATATCCTAGCGCATCAATAATCGAGTCGTAATTCCCTTCAGGACTGTATTCTGCGTAAAACATATCGAGACTTTGCTCAATAGTTTTAATCATTGCTTCACCCTTAAGGCTGTCTTCAGCTGTCCATCCGTAGTTTTGTGCTTGAACAGCTCCTGTTCCTACAATCAATACGGTTAATATGCTCGTGATTAATCTCATTCCTTCTCTTCAATACTTTCCAACACTCTGGAAAAATTCAACATCTCTTTCTCCTTAAAGTGATCACCGATCACTTGAACTCCAAATGGCAGTCCTGAACTATGCATCCCTAACGGCAGTGAAATTGCTGGGTTTCCAGCCAGGTTAGCGTGTACAGTATAAATATCTTGCAAATACATTGAAATCGGATCGCTTACTGCGTTCAATTCAAATGCTGTTGTTGGCGTCGTTGGTAACAAGATCATATCGTAGTTGGCAAAGATCTCATTTGTTTTGTTCTGAATCACACGACGAACTCTTTGCCCTTTCGTGTAAAATGCATCATAATAACCATGAGACAAAACAAAGGTTCCTGCCATAATTCTACGTTGAACTTCAGGTCCAAAACCTTCACTTCTTGATTTCTTGTATGTGTCCTCAACGCCAACTGCTGATTCACTTCGGTAACCATAATGAACGCCATCAAAACGCGACAGGTTCGAAGATGCTTCAGCCGTTGTTAATACATAATATGTTGGAACCATGTAATCTAGGTAAGGAAAAGAAACGGTATCAACTTGATGACCTTTTGCCTTTAACCCTTCTATGGTTTTTTCCAATTTCTCTTTTACTTCCGGATCGATTCCATCCATTTCGATGCTTTCACCAATTACAGCAACTTTGTACTGTTCTTTGGTTTCAATCTCAGTATATTGCTCTACTGGTTTTGACGATGCTGTTGAATCAAATTCATCCCCTCCCGCCATCACTTCAAGCAGCAATGCAGCATCATCAATAGAATTTGTAAATGGTCCGATTTGATCAAATGATGAAGCGTATGCAATTAGGCCATGACGGCTAATTCTACCATATGTTGGTTTCAATCCGAATGTTCCTGTAAAACTTGCTGGTTGACGAATCGACCCACCAGTGTCACTGCCAAGAGCGACCGTACACATGCCTGCAGCAACAGCTGCTGCAGATCCTCCAGAAGATCCTCCTGGAACCATATCTGTATTGTGCGGGTTTCTCACAGGGCCAAAGGCTGAATTCTCATTGGAACTACCCATGGCGAATTCATCACAATTCAAACGGCCAATAATAATAGCATCTTCATTGATCAGACGCTCCACAGCCGTTCCCGTAAATAGAGATTCAAATCCTTCTAATATTTTTGATGAGGCCGATACTTTGTGTCCTTGATAACAGAAGTTGTCCTTTAGTCCAACTACCATTCCGGCTAGTCTCCCAGCAGTACCGTCTTTGATTTTTTGATCTACTTTTTCGGCTTGAACTCTTGCCGATTCCTCAAACACCTCTAAAAAGGCATTCAGGTTTTTTTGCTCTTCTATAGCTGTCAAATACTTCTCAAGGATACTCACAACAGTATCTCCTGAAGAAATTGCATTCTTTACTTCAGCATAGGTGCTCAACATTTATAAAGCTATTTTATGATTCCTTTTTCTCAGAAGTTTCAGTAGTGGATTCTTCTCCTTTTTGAGCTTCTTTGAAATCCTTCATCCCTTTTCCAAGACCCTTCATTAATTCAGGAATCTTTTTACCTCCAAACATTAGCAATACGATAACAAGTATTATAATGATCTCTGTTGGTCCAAACCAACCCGCTGTAATAACGTTTTCCATTTCTATTCTCATTTAAACCCCAAAAGTAGTCAATATTGAGGTAATCTTTCGATTTTGATTTATAGTTTCCTGCTACCTCGACCTCATGTGCTTGAGGTTGACGCCATACATGATAATAAATGCAACTGAAAAGAGGGCAGTAAATACGACTCCCATCTGCGCAAATTTGCCAAAGAATCCTCCGGAGAACATGTGTCGCATTCCAATAAATCCGATGACTGTAGGAATTATACATCCTATCACATATATAAAGTATCCTGATTTTTTCAATTTCCACATAATCAATGCACCCGTTAAACACATTGCGGCTCCAATCAGGTTAGCAATATTCATATAAAAGGTCCACTTGATCATTTCTTCGATGTCAAAGTCTAATATGCCTTCCATCATCCCTTGAAATACTCCAAAATCATCTGGAAGATCGTTCGGCATGTTTTGCATCATCCGCAAACCTTCTTCTTGTGCTGCGCTACCTACAAGTCCTGATAATCCAGATATTATTCCAAATCCAGCACCTACAAATGTTAAAATACAAAGCACTTTGAGAAATGTAGGAATCTTACCAGGATCGTGTGGCATCAACTCATCATCAATACTATTACGTTCATTTTCCATCCCTAAAATTATTGAGAATAGTCTGCTGATTTATAGTTTTCTTGCTACCTCAACCTCTTCGTAAGCCTCAATAATATCAGCTTCTTTGATGTCGTTGTACTTCTCTATATTCAAACCACATTCGTAGTTGTTCTTCACTTCTTTCACGTCATCTTTAAATCGCTTCAGCGAACCAAGAGTTCCTTCGTGAACAACAATTCCATCGCGGATAATTCTGATTTTCGAAGAACGCTTGATTACTCCGTCTGTTACGAAACATCCTGCAATTGTTCCCACTTTAGAGATGTCGAATGTTTCTCTAATTTCAGCAGTACCAAGGATTTTCTCTTCAATATCTGGAGAAAGCATTCCTTCCATCGCCGCTTTGATTTCGTCAATAGCTTTGTAGATTATAGAATATAAACGGATGTCGATTTGCTCTTGCTCCGCTAGTTTTCTTGCTCCGCCTGCTGGTCTTACCTGGAATCCGATGATAATTGCATCCGATGCTGAGGCAAGGTTAACGTCTGCTTCAGAGATTGCTCCAACTCCTTTGTGCACGATGTTTACTTGAATTTCTTCAGTAGACAAGCGCAATAAAGAATCAGAAAGTGCTTCAATTGATCCATCAACGTCACCCTTCACAATCAAGTTCAACTCCTTAAAGTCTCCAATTGCCAAACGACGTCCGATTTCATCAAGCGTAATATGTTTCGTAGTACGTAAACCTTGTTCACGGTATAATTGTTCACGTTTTGTAGCGATTGCTTTTGCTTCACGTTCATCGTCCAGAACGTGGAACTTATCTCCTGCTGAAGGTGCTCCATTAATACCTAAGATTGATACAGGCATTGCTGGGCCAACTGTTTCCAAAGTTCCGCCGTGCTCATCATGCATCGCCTTTACTCTACCTTGGAATCGTCCTGCCAAAACAACATCACCTACATTAAGTGTTCCTGTTTCAACTAACATGTTCGTTACATATCCTTTACCGATATCCAATGAAGATTCAATCACCGTTCCGAGTGCAATTCTGTCTGGGTTTGCCTTCAAATCAAGCATTTCCGCCTCCAATAAGATCTTGTCCAACAATTCAGGAATATTCAAGTTCTGCTTTGCCGAAATTTCTTGGCATTGGAACTTTCCACCCCAATCCTCAACAAGGATATTCATGGTAGATAGTTGCTCTTTAATTTTATCTGGGTTTGCCCCTGGTCTATCAATTTTGTTGATTGCGAATACCATTGGAACCTCTGCTGCTTGTGCGTGAGAGATTGCCTCCTTTGTTTGTGGCATTACGTCGTCATCCGCTGCAATAATAATTACCGCAACGTCCGTTATTTGGGCGCCACGTGCACGCATCGCCGTAAAGGCTTCGTGACCAGGTGTATCCAAGAATGTCATTTTCCGACCGTCTTTTAAAGTCACACTGTATGCACCAATGTGCTGAGTGATTCCCCCTGCTTCGCCATCAACAACGTTAGCATCGGCATCACGGATTCTATCAAGCAATGATGTCTTACCATGATCTACGTGACCCATTACCGTAATAATTGGTGGGCGACCAATTAGGTCTTCTTCCTTATCTTCAATTAATGGAATTGCTTCTTGTACTTCTGCAGTAACAAACTCCGTTTCGTATCCGAATTCTTCAGCAATAATCTGAATTGTTTCAGCATCCAAACGTTGGTTGATTGAAGCAAAGATTCCGAGTGACATACAAGCAGAGATTACTTCTGTAGATCCAACATTCATCATAGTAGCCAATTCTGACACTGTCACAAATTCCGTCAGCTTCACAATTTTCTCTTCAAGCTCTGCTTGGATTTCTTCTTCTTGTCGCTTTTGAGCAACACTGTCTCTCTTCGCTCTTCTATTCTTTGATGCTTTTGACTTTCCACCCTTGTTAGACAGCCGTGCTAGCGTCTCCTTAATTTCTTTTTGGATATCTTTCTCCGTAATCTCAGGCTTATCAACTCTTCCACCTTTCTTCCCAACAGGCTTTCCTCCTGGTCTTGCGGTTCCAGGTCTTGCAGTTCCTTTCTGAGCGGCTTGATTTTGCGGCTTTGAAGGATCAACCTTTCTTACTCTTTTTCTTTTTCTTCGTTCCCCTGCAGAAACTTTTTCCTTCTCAACAGGAAGTTCAATTTTACCAACAACATTAGGTCCAGCAAGTTTAGCGCGCTGAACACGGATTGTTTCTGGTCCTTTAACTTCTTCCTTTTTCTTTTCTTCCGGCTTGGCTGGTTCTTCCTTCTTTTCTTCTACAACTGGCTTTGCAGCTTCAACAGGTTTTTCTTCCGCCTTTTCTTCTTTCGGAGCTGCCTTTGGAGTTTCTTTTTGAACTTCTTTTGATTTTGTAGGACGCGTCTTCGTGTTGATTGAATCTAGATCAATCTTTCCGATTACCTGAACTTTAACCCCAACATTTTCACTTTTAGCCGGTTCTTCAGCTTTTGGTTCTTCAACTTTCGGCGTTTCAGTTACCACAGGGGCCACCACTTCAATAGGGGTTTCCTCTTCAGCTTCCTCTTCAACTTCCTCTTCCTTTTTGCTGTCACGCAATGAAATCGTCTCTCTCTTTTCTTGAGGTGGAGATGTCATCTTTGTCTGTTCTTTCAGAACTTGGTCCGCAGCATACTCGGTCCGCAACATGTCGTACTGTTCCGGTGTCAGCTTGGTGTTTGGGCTGGCATCAACCTCAAGCCCATTGTCGTGTAGAAATTCAACAAGTGTTGACATTCCTACGTTCAACTCTCCAGCTGCTTTTCCTAATCTAATTGGTTTGGCCATATAACTATGCGTCCTTTTATTCTTAAACTTTCACTCTCAACACCTTGCGAGAGGTTAAAATTCGGTTCCTAATATACTGTTTTGCCGCCGATTTAGTCGAACTCAGAGCGTAGTATTTTAAATACCTCTTCGATTGTTTCGTCTTCTAAATCAGTTCTCTTAACAAGATCTTCCAATGAGATGTCCAATACAGATTTTGCAGTATCGCAACCAATCGCTTTCAATTCATCCAAAATCCAGCTATCGATTTCATCCGCAAACTCTTCCAAATCAACATCTTCTATATCTACTTCTCCTTCTCTGTAAACATCCAACTCATACCCTGTTAAACGTCCACCCAGCTTAATGTTATGCCCGCCTCGACCGATTGCTAATGACACTTGGTCTGGCTTCAAATATACTTTTGCTCTGGATCCTTCTTCATCAATTTCAATTGAAGTGATTTTAGCTGGAGACAGCGCTCTTTGAATAAACAGTTGTGGGTTACTTGTGTAATTGATTACGTCAATATTTTCGTTTCTCAGCTCACGAACTATTCCGTGAATACGAGACCCTTTCATTCCAACACATGCTCCAACTGGATCAACTCTATCGTCGTAAGACTCAACTGCAACTTTCGCTCTTTCTCCTGGCTCACGAACAATTCTCTTAATTGTAATCAGTCCGTCAAATACCTCAGGAACTTCCAATTCGAATAAACGCTCCAAGAATTCTGGTGCTGTTCTCGATAAGATAATCACCGGTGTACTGTTACGCATATCTACTTTTGCAACTACCGCTCTGATTGATTCACCTTTCTTGAAATAATCTGATGGAATTTGTTCAGATTTTGGAAGAATCAATTCATTTCCTTCATCATCCAATACCATGATTTCTTTCTTCCAAACCTGGTAAACTTCTCCCGTAATGATATCTCCAATACGCTCCTTGTACATTTTATACAAGTGGTCTTTCTCCAATTCCATGATTCTAGAAATCAAGTTTTGTCTCAATGACAATACGTTTCTTCTTCCAAAATCACCAAATCTAAATTCTTCGGTTACTTCTTCTCCAATTTCAAAATCAGGCTCAACCTTAATTGCATCAGAATATGCAATTTCAATATTTGGGTCTTCAACCTCACCGTCGTCAACGATTTCTTTATTCAAGAAAATCTGAACATCACCCTTGTCAATGTTTACAATGACATCAATGTGCTCATCAGTGTTAAATTTCTTTTTAAGCATTGCACGGAAAACATCTTCCAACACGTGCTGCATTGTCTGCTTATCAATATTTTTTAGTTCTTTAAACTCCGAAAACGAGTCAACTAATTCTAAACTATCCATGTTTCTCTTTTTTTGTTCTATTCTAAAATTTATGTTCTTCCTTTCTCAACAGCTCAGTGTTTTTACTTGAATGAAATAACAATTTTTGTGTCCTTTATTTGATCCATCGTCAAAACATGATCCTCGATGATGGTTTCCTTTTTCTTTTTCCCTTCAATTCTCTCTTTACGCGTTGTTTGAACTACGATTTGCTCTTCTGTTGCGTCAATCATCTTTCCTTCAAGCTTGCCGCCTTCATTCAATTTGACTTTAACATCTCTCCCAATATTTTTCTTGTATTGAGGGTAAACGCGTAATCCTTTGTCTAGTCCAGCAGAAGAAACGCTTAATTCAAAGTCTTGCTCTTCTCTGTCTAAATTGTGCTCAACATTTCTTGAAACGCGAATACAATCCTCTACAGAAACATTGCCCTCATGCTTGTCAAGTTCCACCTTAATAACGTTTGCGGATGAAATGTCCACTTCTACAATGAAAAGGCCGTTGTCCAGCTCTTCCATTCTTTCGTTGATCAATCCTATGACTTTTTTCTTGCTAATCATTTGGCTATAAAAAGAGGGGACTTCCGTCCCCTCATTCTCTTGTTCCTTATATGTAACGGTGCAAATATAGTGTTTTTTTTGAATTCCCAAATCAGACTCTATTAAAAAGCGGACTCACACGAAGAATGAGCCTTAAAGAGTTGGGCATTGTAGAAGAAATATAGGAGCACTTTCCGAAACGGCGCAATTAGTAATTAAGCCAATTAACTCTTCAAAGTCACTCTAGCGCAATTCAACCTTAAACGGAAGCGTACAAAGCATCCTGACTTTTTGCCCATACATTTCGGCGGCTTTCCAATTTGGCATAGCGCGAATTACTCGCCTAATTTCTGCGCTGATCTCTGGAGCGACCTCGTCATACAATTCTATGTGACTTGGCCAGCCATCTTTTTCTACAACAAACCAAACGTAGGTTGTCCCTTGGATATCATCGTTATAACACCTTTCTGGGTATTGGAAATTTTCACCTAAAAACCGTTGAAAATCATTGGGGTCATAATATACATCGGCATTATCTTGATTTCCGTAATTATAACCTGAAAATCTGTTATAATCATCCACTGGGGCATCATTGGTTCCATAGATGCTGTCTTCCAGTTTTCTGATTTCTCTTTCTCTTTT
Organism: Crocinitomicaceae bacterium; assembly: GCA_033791225.1. Lineage (GTDB taxonomy): Bacteria > Bacteroidota > Bacteroidia > Flavobacteriales_D > Crocinitomicaceae > UBA4466. Next base: position 565,654 of record JASJHD010000001.1, on the reverse strand, counting down.
TACACTAGGGTACAGTTCTTTATTGAAGTTTAAATCCCTCCTATGTCGGTTGTGGCAAAATAGTGTGTCTGTATACATGAACATGCCATCCTGAGAACGTACAACAATGCTTAAATATCGCTTACGGAGACTGTCGAAATGAACATCTCCATTTTTATCGGTGTAGCCAACATGCGTATGCTTCTTTCTGTTGTTTAGTCGGACAATTACCTGAACATTTTCAACTGATTGTGAATTGTAGTTACTAGTCACATGAACAGTTACTGAGTACAGTTGACCGCCGAATGTTGTGTGACACAATAGGGTAAATAGAAGAATAAAGATCCTGTTTTTCATAGCAATGTAGTTGAATACGCACTCCTCTTGGCAAATAGCTTACCAAAATTGAATTGCAGGTTCCAAACTTTTTCCAACCTTTGCACTATGCTAATAGAAATTGGTGATAAGGTAGCGTCAACGCAAATTTTTGAACGAAAGTTTGTGTGCGATTTGAATGCGTGTAAAGGCGCTTGTTGTATCCAGGGAGATGCGGGTGCTCCCTTAACATTTGAAGAGGTTGATATTATAGAAAATGATCTGGAAGTCATCAAGCCCTACATGCGTGAAGAAGGAATTAAAGCTGTTGATGAGCAAGGCGTTTTTTACATGGATCAAGACAATGAACCGGTAACAACCTTGGTTAATGGTGCTGAGTGTGCATTCGTCTATTTTGACGAAAAAGGAATCACGAAATGTTCAATTGAACAAGCACATTTGGATGGGAAAACTGATTTTAAAAAGCCCATTTCATGTCATTTGTATCCAATTCGAGTAAAACAATTCAATGATTTTACAGCGCTCAACTATAGTCAGTGGGACATTTGTGCTTCGGCCTGTGAATGTGGGGAAAAGTTAGACGTTCCAGTGTTCCGCTTTCTGAAAGAACCTATTGTTCGTGCCTTTGGGGATGCCTTTTTTAAGGAATTAGAAGTTGTGGATAAGGAGCTGAAGGGGTGATCTCGGCTCCGCTCGATCACCAACTACGCTTAATCACACTATTTGACTCAGCCATGCACCGTTTCTTCCTTACCGTAATTCTGAATGATTTTTGCTTCATACTCAAGCCATTCAGCCCAGCGTTTGTCCACATCCACTTTCTCGCTGTACTCTCGAGCATACTTAAGAAACATGGTATAGTGTCCGGCTTCGCTTACCATTAATTCATGATAGAACTCAGCCAATTCTTTGTCGCTAATATTTTCGGATAGCACTCTAAATCGTTCGCAACTTCTTGCTTCAATCATGGCGGCAAACAACAATCGATCGATCAACGAATCATTTCTGCTTCCGTCTTTTTTCATGAATTTCACCAATTCTCCGACATAGCTGTCTTTTCGCTCTCTTCCCAAGGTGTAACCACGAGCTTTAATTATCTCGTGAACGCGCTCGAAATGCTCCAACTCTTCTTTCGCCAGGGCTAACATGTCTGTCACCAAGTCTGGGCGTTCAGAATTGTTCACCACGATGTAAATCGCATTGGATGCTGCTTTTTGTTCGCACCAAGCATGGTCGGTAAGGATTTCTGGAATGTTTGACTCTACGAGACTTACCCAGCGTGGGTCTGTTGGAAGTTTTAATCCGAGCATTGTGAAGATTTTTGCCAAAGATACATCTCCTTTTTTGACTAGAAGGTATAAGTCGAACTGTTCGATGGTATCTATTAGCCACTTTAAGGCCAATTATTCTGCTCTAGTGCCCATTTTTCATTTTCGAATTGCTCATTTATTCAATTTTAACCTGTGATCTCTGATTACACGGGCGAAATCTGAAAAGCCTTATACTAAATAGAGTAGGAAAAAAACAATATTATATGCCCGTTGTAAAAGAAACTAAACTTAACATCATTGGTTATCGAGCAATTTCGTTACCAAATGATTCAGCAATTAAAACCATTTTTGAAAAGGGGTTCCCTCGAAAGAAGGATCCGGTTACCGATGACGAAGCTGAGCAATTGTACTATCGTAAAGGCGAAGGTAAAGCTGGAGACATGTTTCCTGGAACTGCCGTTTGCTGTACAACAAAGTTAAATGTCGCTTCGCTCTTTCCTCTGGACACAACAGAGTCAACCACTTACATTTTCATGGTTTATGTCGACCAAGGTTTTGATACATATACTCAACAACAATTGGATGCTTGGGATGAATTAGAAAAGGGTGACTACATGCAGTTTGAGGTAGAAGAAATACGAAGAGAAATCACCTGGCCTTTATATGCTGAAGAATTCGCTTCGCTGGAAATTCCTGCGAAACATGTAATCGCTTGTGTAAAGTGTGATCGTAATTGGAAGAGTAAAAAATGGCAAGATGGGGGAGCTTATCGACTTGATGGAAAAATGTTCTTGAACGAAAGAACACTTAACCTGCCTATTTCTACATTACGTGCAGATAAAGCGTTGACGAAATTACGAGGAGTTCTTCAGAAGTACAATACAGGTTCGCTTCCAAAAACGGTTCAACAATAGGTGCTTCTGCTGTAATCGTTGCTTTAATCAGCCATCACCCCCAACGAATGAATAACTAAGAGCCATCTCCACTTATAGAGATGGCTTCTTTGTTCTCTCGATTAATCAATGTTGCCATGGAGTTCTGCATTTTCAAGAATGAATAGGATTCTATTTTAACGCTGTCGTTTCTATCCGATTCCTTACCTTGCGGTCAAATTCTAGAGAAGATGGCATTGACGAATAATGATATTTTGAAAAAACTACGTGTTGCACTTAAGTTGCGCGATGATGATATTGTTGAGATTTGTGCGCTTGTCGATTTAGCAGTTTCTAAAGGAGAGGTCGGAAATTTTTGCCGACACGAGGACCATCCAAAATTCGTAAAATTGAAAGATCAGATTTTACGTAATTTTTTAAACGGGCTGGTTATTTACAAACGTGGGCCCCGTGAAGATAAGCGTCCAAACCAAGAACCTAACAAAGACGCTTAAGCTGGCGTGCATGTTTTCTGTGCTTTGCAGAATTCTTTAGCATACCTTTGTATCGGTAATTAAATCATATTATTTTGAAAACGTTCGAAGAATTAGGTGTCAGTGATGGCCTTATTAAAGGATTGGCTGAGCTCAATATTGTTTCACCAACAGATATTCAACAAAAGGTAATTCCTGTTCTAATAGAGGGAACTACTCATATCGTAGCACAGGCGCAAACAGGCACGGGTAAAACTGCAGCTTACGGCCTTCCATTGCTTGAGCAAGTAGATTCGAATCTAAATGAAGTTCAGGGGCTTATTCTTTGTCCTACACGCGAGTTGGGGCAGCAGGTTGCCAAACAGCTATTCAAATTCACAAAGTATTCTCGTAAGGTCTTTACCGAAGCTGTTTATGGTGGAGAAAAGATCGATAAACAAATTGCATCTCTTCAACGGCCAACACAAATTATCGTCGCGACTCCGGGGCGACTTATTGACCTTGTAAATCGTAAGGCTGTTGATTTAAGCAATGTTAAGACAGTAATTCTTGATGAGGCTGACGAAATGCTAAGCATGGGCTTCAAAAAAGAGTTGGACGAGATCTTGGGCTTTATGTCTTCAGTGGAAAATAAATGGTTGTTCTCTGCAACAATTCCACATGGGATTCAGGAGATAATAAGTCAACACTTATCCGATGATGCGGTGCGCATTGAAGTACGCAGAGACAACGTTGTGAACAAAAAAATAAACCATCAGTATTTGGTCTGTGAAGACAATGATAAACTGTTTGTTTTGATGGAGTTCTTAAAATCGGAGCACGAAAACAGAGGAGTGATTTTTTGTAGAACAAAGGCGGCTACTCAAAAGTTAGCCAAACAATTGATCGCTAAGAATGTTGCTACCGATGCAATCCACGGAGATCTTCAACAAAAAGAGCGTGATAAGGTGATGCGCGCTTTTAAGAACAAATCATTACGGGTACTTGTAGCTACGGATATTGCTGCCAGAGGAATAGACATTGACGCCTTGTCTTTTGTTGTCCACTATCAATTGCCCGAAAGCGACGAGTATTACACGCATAGAAGTGGAAGGACTGCAAGAGCTGGTAAAGACGGAGTTTCTATGTGCTTGGTGAATACGCGAGAAGTGAAGACCTTAAGAAACTACGAACGCACCTTGGGTGTGAGTTTTAGACAGGTGAGGGAGAAATAACTCAGTATGGAGCTTATTACCTTAAAAACTTTTGACAGCGCAATAGACGCACATATTTTAAAGGCTCGAATCGAAGCAGATGGTATTCCTTGTTATATTTTTGATGAGAACATTGTTACGCTAGATCCATTACTCAATTTTGCCGTTGGTGGAATTAAGTTAAAAGTAGACGAAAGAGACATTGAGCAATCCAAAGAGATTCTAGTTGCCATCAATAAAATGCCTTATCATGACAGTCAAGAAAAGGATGTTTGCTGTCCTAATTGTGATTCAACAAACCTCATCAATGATTTTAAATCAATGAAAGGGATTAAGGGTTTTCTTTCCGCCGTGGTCTCTTTTCTCTTGATGGTTTTTCCGATCTATTACTCGTCGGTATTCAAATGTAGAGATTGTGATACAGAGTTCAGACCTAAATAATAATTAATGAGAGGTCTCTATTTTGAGACCACGATCTTCACGGTTTTAGACTGACCATTTACATCAATTTTTGCGAAATAAATTCCTTGAAGTTGTTCAGAGAGATCAACTGTTAAGGTAGAAGAGCCACTTGCAAGATTTGTTGTTCCTGAATTGAATATTTCTCTTCCAATTTCATCAAGAATCACAACATTTGTTTCTGAGGCTCCTTGGATGTTTAAGGTAAGTGTAATCAGTCCATTGGTTGGATTTGGGGCCAATTGGACATCGAAAGTACTCTCTTCTAATCCAATATAACCAGCATGTACTGCTGTACTATTTGCGTTTAATATTTCTCCCGTATTTGCGTCAACCAACATACCAATAGCTCTCAAATTATCATTCTCCCAACTAGGATCTTTAGGAATAAAATAGGAGTATGTGTGTTGATCTCCATCATTAATTACACTAGGTAGTGACCCTGCTGCACCATTAACCTCGTCTTCACCCAACGCTCTCGCAACACGATCGTGCCAAACGGGTGATACGAATTCATTAGCAGTATTCCAATCAAAATTTGGCATTGATCCCGAATTGGGGTTAGCTATCGCACCTCCATCTCCTGGACCGTAATAGTTGACTTGTTCGTCCCCTAAAACTGCATTTTCTATTATAACTGCAGCCAAACGATAATCCCCTGAAAGCATGGCAACGAAGTCTGCATTGATATCAACGTAAATAGTGTCTCCTGCCTCAAAAGAGGAAACACTTATTTCGGCTGGTGGTACCATTCCTACCCTTTGAGCGTATAACGTATCTAAATTCGAAGGGTCACCGATTAATACACGGTCGATACCAGCTGTTGGGAGTCCACCATTTGGCGAAACATGAGGTATGTAAGGTTCTATTCCAACATCATAAGAAGCAAAGGCCATACCGTCTAGATTATGTACAGAAATTCCAATGTAATCATCTGGGTGATCCAAGTCCATTTGAGCCATATAAACAGCTCCCCGTGGACACCACCCGCACCATTCCCCTGTAATTTCTTCTGCTACAACAATTTTCGAGACTAATGAAGAGGCGGCTGAAACCCATTTGTCTTTACAGTCATTCAATATGTTTAAATCTCCAAGAGCTGAAACACAAACAGTAATGTCGTTCACGTTTCCAATAATGGTGTTCAATTGTGTGGTATGTATAAAGTCATACGTGTCGTTCGTGTTCAAATTGACTGGAAAGGTTTGAGTATTTGGTCCTGAACCATCGTCCCAGATAATGTCAATGGAAGTAACTGGGTCCGTTCCTAGGTTCGTTACAGTTCCCGTAATGTCAACTAGCCCAGACAATACGATATTGTTTGTGGTAATTGCAGTAAGCTCCATGTCCATCGTCTGTCCGAAGGTGAGTGTAGCAAATGCTAAAATGATTGTTGTTATAAAACCTTTTATCATGTCCGTATAAGTTGACCTTCTCAAAAATACGCAATTAATAATCCGTTTCAATGGGTGGTCTTGGGGATTATTGAAATGCTATAACGCAAAAAAGCCCTCTGATTTCTCAAAGGGCTTTTTGTTCTTGTGATTAATTATTTTGGCACAATTATTAACCGTTACAAGGTTTTGCTTTCGACTTCGCTCAATCAACTAAAGTATGCAGAGCGCAGCCAAAGTATCTTTTTAACTTCCACAAGCTTCGCAGTCGTCTGGATTGTCAATTGAACATGCCATTTCTGCTTGAGCTTCTTCGAGAGACTTTGCTGTCGGTTCTTCAATTGCTGTTTTGTCAACTGTAAACTTAATCGCGTCAGTTGCTGCTTTAGTTCTTAGGTAATACATTCCCGTTTTCAATCCTTTCTCCCATCCGTAGAAGTGCATTGACGTCAACTTTCCGAAGTTTGCATTCTCCATAAAGATGTTCAATGATTGAGATTGACAAATGTATGCTCCTCTATCTGCTGCTAGATCAACAATTGCTTTTTGTGAAATCTCCCAAGCTGTCTTGTAAAGATCCTTCAAACGTTGTGGCACCTCTTCGATGTCTTGTACAGATCCGTTTGTGATCATAATCTTACGACGCATTTCTTTGTTCCACAAACCTTCTTTTACCAAGTCTTTCAATAAGTGCTTGTTCACAACGATGAACTCCCCTGACAATACACGTCTCGTGTAAACATTTGAAGTATATGGTTCAAAGCATTCGTTGTTTCCTAAGATTTGAGCTGTAGAAGCTGTCGGCATTGGAGCAAGTAACAATGAGTTACGTACACCGTGCTCTTTTACTTCTTCTTTCAACACATTCCATTCCCATCTGCTTGTTGGAGTAACTCCCCACATGTCAAATTGGAATTCACCTTTAGAAACTGGAGACCCTTTAAAAGATTCGTATGGTCCGTCTACTTTTGCCAAATCTTTCGATGCCGTCATTGATGCATAATAGATTGTTTCAAAAATCTCTCTATTCAATGCTCTTGCTTCTTCTGATTCAAACGGGAAACCAAGTAAAATGAACGCATCTGCCAAACCTTGTACACCTAATCCGATAGGACGGTGACGCATGTTTGAGTTCCGCGCTTCTTCAACTGGGTAGTAGTTTCCATCAATGATCTTATTTAAGTTCAATGTTGCTTGGTACGTTACTTCGAACAGTTTATCGTGATCAAACACTCCTTCATCCGTAATGTACTTTGGCAATGCCAATGAAGCTAAGTTACATACTGCAACCTCATCTGGAGCAGTGTACTCAATAATCTCAGTACATAAGTTTGAAGACTTGATTGTTCCCAAGTTTTTTTGATTTGACTTAGCATTCGCCGCATCCTTGTACAACATGTATGGAGTTCCTGTCTCAATTTGAGATTCCAAAATCTTGAACCAAAGGTCTTGTGCTTTGATTGTTTTTCTTCCTTTTCCTTCTGTTTCGTACTTAGTGTACAATGCTTCAAATTCTGCACCGTGCGTGTCAGAAAGACCTGGACATTCGTGCGGACACATTAAAGTCCATTCTCCATTTTCTTTTACACGCTTCATGAATAAATCAGGAATCCACAATGCATAGAATAAGTCACGTGCTCTTTGCTCTTCTTTTCCATGGTTCTTTTTCATGTCCAAGAAGTCGAAAACGTCTGCATGCCATGGCTCAAGATACATAGCGAAAGAACCTTTACGTTTCCCTCCACCTTGATCAACGTAACGTGCCGTGTCGTTGAAAACTCTCAACATTGGAACAATTCCGTTTGATGCTCCGTTTGTTCCTTTAATGTAAGAACCTGTAGCACGGATGTTGTGCATAGCCAAACCAATTCCACCTGCTGATTGAGAAATCTGTGCACATTGCTTTAAAGTATCATAAATTCCTTCAATGCTATCTTCCTTCATTGTTAACAAGAAACAAGATGACATTTGAGGCTTTGGTGTTCCTGAGTTGAATAATGTTGGTGTTGCATGTGTAAACCAACCTTCAGACATCAAGTTGTATGTTTTGATTACTGAGTCGATATCATTCTTGTGAATACCAACTGAGACACGCATCAACATTTGTTGAGGACGTTCAGCAATCTCTCCATTCAATTTCAAAAGATACGAGCGCGTTAACGTTTTAAAACCAAAATAATCGTATCTGAAATCTCTGTCGTAAATAATGCTTGAATCCAAACGGTCTTTGTTGTCCATCATCACTTGATAAACATCTTCAGCGACCAATGAAGCGTTTTCTCCCGTTTTAGGATCGATGTAATTGTACATGTCTGTCATTACATCAGTAAATGTCTTTTTTGTTTCCTTGTGCAAGTTAGAAACAGCGATACGCGACGCTAACAATGCATAGTCGGGATGGTCAATTGTTTTTGCTGCAGCAACTTCAGCAGCAAGGTTATCAAGCTGTGTAGTTGTTACTCCATCAAACAATCCCTCAATGACCTTCATCGCTACCGCTTCTGGCGATACTAATGGGTCTAGTCCGTAACACATCTTCACGATGCGCGCTGTGATTTTATCGAACTTCACAGCCTCTTTTCTTCCGTCTCTTTTTACAACATACATGGGCGCTTGGTAATTTTGGTTTTAATATTTTTGTGTCTTGCGGTGATGCACAACAGTGCAATCAATTATTTAAAAGTCTTCGTCTAGGCTAAATGTTTGGTTTCCGTCGTTGTTCAATACACCTGCTTTTTGGTATTCTCCAACGCGCTTCTCAAAGAAGTTTGTTTTTCCTTGAATAGAAATCATGTCCATGAAGTCGAATGGGTTTGTAGCATTGTATACTTTCTCATTCCCTAATTCAACCAATAATCTATCAGCAACGAACTCAATGTATTGCGACATTAGATCAGCGTTCATTCCGATCAACTTAACTGGCAATGATTCAATGATGAATTCTTTCTCAATATCAACTGCTACAGTAATGATTTCTTGTACTTCTTCTTTTGGAAGTTTGTTTACTAAGTGATCGTTGTACAACAATACCGCAAACTCCATGTGCATTCCTTCATCACGTGAGATCAACTCATTTGAGAAGGTAAGTCCTGGCATCAATCCTCTTTTCTTCAACCAGAAGATTGAACAGAAAGAACCTGAGAAGAAAATCCCTTCAACTGCAGCAAATGCTACCAAACGCTGAGCAAAGTTTCCATTGTCGATCCAGTTCAATGCCCATTCAGCTTTTTTCTTTACTGGAGGGAAGGTCTCCAAAGCATTGAACAAGTAATCTTTTTCTTTATCGTCTTTAATATACGTGTCGATCAACAATGAGTATGTCTCAGAGTGAATGTTTTCCATCATAATTTGGAATCCGTAGAAAAACTTTGCCTCAGTATACTGCACTTCTTTTACGAAGTTCTCAGCCAAGTTTTCATTTACAATTCCATCAGATGCCGCAAAAAATGCCAAAATGTGCTTAATAAAGTAACGCTCGTCGTCGTTTAACTTTTCAGCCCAATCATAAATATCCTGAGAAAGGTCTAGTTCTTCTGCCGTCCAGATAGAAGCTTCCTGCGTCTTGTACGCTTTCCAGATGTCATCATGTACTATAGGAAACAAAACAAATCTGTTTTTGTTCTTTTCCAAGATTGGTTCTAATTGTGCCATTTTGTTAATTTTTAACGTATATAATCCCTTACAAAAAACCGTCGTTTTTTGTTTTTTTAATCCGTAAAGTCTATGTTTCCTCTATACTAAATCGAATGCGCAGCTTGCAGGTGATTTACTTTGCTAGAGGCATACAAAAATTGTCAAAAATCTCTCTTCTACCAACTAAAGAAATTCACAATTCGGCAACGTTATTAACATTCAAAATCTGAATCCCTTTACAGGCAACAGTTAGCAACTTTTTCAACAGATCGAATAAAGATATTCACAGTGTCTATTGCTAACTTTGTCGATAAATTTTCCTCATTCATCCCAAGCCCTTAACATCAAGGGTTTAAATAAGGTTCTATAAATTTACACTCGAAATGCCGTGTTGTCAATAAGAGATTTTTGTTATTTTGAACAGTGAATTGTGAATAGCAATTTTGAATGCTTACCAAACCCTAACTACACATAGAAATTGTCCCTTTTTGACAACATAAAACGGTTTAGCTTTTTAAATGACCTCTCTCATTTGGTTTATCCAAACCAATGTCTCTCATGTGAAAGGGAACTCTCTCGAAATGAATCACATGTCTGTTCGTTTTGCCAAAAAGATCTCACGCTAACCTCTTACCATTTATATGAAGACGCAACTCCTATGGATCAATTGTTTTGGGGAAGAATTAACATTAATGCAACGTATGCCCATCTTTTTTTCGAGAAAGACAAAGCTTCACAAACCATCTTATTCAATTTAAAATACAAGAACAACGCTGAACTCGGTGTACATTTCGGAAGGGAGATTGGAAAGGTATTACAAAAAACAACTGCGTTTTCAAATGTAGACGCATATATTCCTGTTCCTCTTCATCCAAAAAAAGAATTCATTCGTGGATATAACCAAAGTGAAGTTCTTACCAAGGGAATCTGTGAAGTGCTCGATGCAAAAATGGATACAAAGACAATTGTCAGGACTAAACATTCAGAGACGCAAACAAAGAAATCGCGTTTTCAGCGGTGGGACAATGTCAACACAATCTTTAAAGTCAAAGGCACCATCATGAATTACAAACACATCGTACTTGTGGATGATGTAGTCACTACAGGGTCAACAATTGAATCGATTGCACAAACTCTATTGACTAAGAATCCAAAGCTTTCCATAAGTGTTGTTACCTTAGCTATTGCATGACAAAGAAAAAGGTGTTAATCGTTGGGGCAGGGCTGTCTGGCGTAAGTGTATCTATTCAACTTATTCGAAAAGGGGCTGATGTGACATTGATTGATAATGGTGTGAATTTTAGCTCAATTATCGCTGCAGGAATGATTAACCCTTTGGTGTTTCGACGAATGACCAAAAGCTGGAGAGTAGATGACTTTATACCCTATCTGAAATCGTTTTATGCTGAACTAGAGACAGAAACAAATTCAACTTTCTTTCATGAAATTCCTGTTCGTCGCTTGTTCTCTTCAGAGCAAGAACGTGACTTCTGGTTGAAGAAACAGGAGCGCGAAGACTTTTTCGATTTTATGTATAAAGTAACACCCGAAGACATGGCTTTTGATCAAGCTAAAAATCCATTTGGGTCAGGGCGCGTTAAAGAAACGTATTACGTTGATGTGTATTCTTTCTTTGCGGGGTTAAAACCCTGGGTTAAATCTCACGGGACAATTCTTGAAGAAGAGTTTGAAGCAAAACACCTAAATGGTACTATTTACAGAGATGTCACTTACGATGATGTTGTTTTCTGCGAGGGTTACTTATTGAAGCACAATCCTTGGTTTGGAGACTTGCCTCTCGATCAAACAAAAGGACAAACACTTGTCGTTCAAGCACCGAAACTTCCGGAAGATGTTTCTTTGAACAGAAAGTGTTTTATGCTTCCAAAAGGAAATCACCAATTCAAAATAGGGTCGACATATGAATGGAACGATCCAACAACTCATGTCACAGAAGAAGGGAAAAATGAGATCCTGAACAACTTGTCCCATATTACTGATGAGGAAATAACTGTGGTAGATCAGGAGGCTGGTATCCGCCCAACAACTCGGGACCGACGACCGTTACTCGGAACGCATCCAACCATCAAGAATTATCATCTTTTCAATGGCCTTGGAGCGAAAGGATATATGTTGGCGCCGTTAATTGCCAAAGAGTTTGTGGAGTATTTAGTTGATGGAGCAGAGCTGGACAAGGAGGTGGATATTAAGAGATATTATGACCGTGATCTCGACTCTTCAAAATTTAATTAACCACAAAGTCACTATTCCACGCTGTGGAACACAACACGGCCAAGGTAGGTTGAAATTTTAGCCACAAAGTAACAGCCCATTCTTTAAAAAGATCAAGCATGACAGAATCATACTTGTGCCACGAACCGCCCACTTCTTTGTGGCTTCGTGGTAAAATTACCATTTCACTCAACTAAACCACACAGCCAATTAAGACAGAAGTATGACAAAAGGTCAACCATTTATTTCTAAATTTGTACCCAGATTAATTCATAAATAAAGACATATGTACCCACCAGAGTTAGTACAACCAATGAAGGAAGATTTGACAAGTGTTGGATTTAACCAGCTTGTTTCTTCATCAGACGTTGACGAAATTATAGAGAATAGCGGAGAAAGTTTATTGATGGTAGTAAATTCTGTTTGCGGATGTGCTGCAGGAAATATGCGCCCAGGAGTTAAGCTTTCGTTGAACGGCGACAAGAAGCCAAGCACATTAGCAACTGTTTTTGCAGGAGTAGACGGTGAAGCAACTGCGCAAGCGCGTAAGTACTTTTTACCTTACCCTCCATCATCTCCTTCCATTGCTTTATTTAAAGATGGGAAGCTTGTTCACTTTTTAGAGCGTCACCACATTGAAGGTGGAACTGCTGAAATGATTGCAGAGAATTTAGCTGAAGCGTACAATCAGTATTTCTAAACAATGCTTTTTACATTAGTAAGTCCGCTGAATTCCGATAGTTATCGGAACAGCGGGCTTTTTTATACTCTATGATTCGTTTATCAATATATATATCACTTGGATTTGTTGTTACTAGCTGCTCAATTGGAAAGCTAACGAGACTAGGCGTCTATCAAGAAGTGAATGCAGATCAATACATTTCCTATGTTAACGATTCAACTGTAAACATTATTGATGTCCGCACGGAGGCTGAATATGAAAAATCACATATCTGCGGGGCGGTAAATGCCAATTACTTCGGTGGACATTTCATGGAAGAATTGCACTCACTTAAACTAGACACTACAAAAACAACACTAATCTATTGTGAGACTCAACACCGAAGCTTATTCGTTGCAAAAAAACTGTACAACGCGGGGTTTCACAACGTTATTGATCTCGATAAAGGGATGCGTTATTGGAAGAAGATAGGATTCCCCATCTCCGTGAATCTTCGGTAAAAAAATGATCTTTCGTTTTACCATGACGTAGTTATTGACTCAATCTCTTTGATCGCAGTTAACTAGTTCATGTCGAAAACCTTACATTTGAAATGTCTGAACGAAAGAATAGCTGAAAACCGTTATGCGCACAACACATTTTATTATCGCACATCTATTATTGTTAAGCTTAACAAGCCCGTTTTATGTGAGCTCACAATACGACAGGGAAACTATATCTTTTGAGTTGAACGATTCGACATTCTCGAACGGTTCGACCTACAGGGTCGTAGATCGACTATTCAAATACGATATCTTAGAGCTTGAGACTTCTAGTTTTGCCATACTTGATTCAATTGCTGCTTTCTTAATTCAACATACTAAAATAGTAGTAGAAATTAGAACACATACGAATGACAATGGAGATGCGTATTCAAATAACTTATCTGGAAAGCGGGCTCATGTTATTTACAAATATCTTTTAGAAAAGGGTATTGACTCAGAAAGGTTGATTCCAAAAGGTTATGGAGCGGAAAACCCTGTTTACTCTTCAGAAGAGATGGAACATCTGACCGAAGCACAGTTAGAAGAGGCGAAGTTGTATAATCGAAGAACTGATTTTTTAATTATTGCAGGAGGAACTGCTCCTTGACGTTAAAGAATTGCCACTGAAGCGAAGGGGTATTTTGGTGATGTTTAACTTCACAAAGGACAAAAAAAATCACTTTCCTGAAAATTTACGAAAAAAAATAGACGGTTTAGAGGGTGAAAAAATCGATTTCCTAAGACCCTTCTTATTGTCCGAGCATTCGAGACATTGATTTCAATCACTTTTTTGTTTTGAGCCACTCTACAGCTTTTTATCATTTCTCCTTTTAATATTTCTGAATCATCTCTTCTTTTCTGAGTGTCAATTTTGACTTTCTAAGAATAGAATATCAGGTGTTTATAGTGGTCTCGTAAGGCTTCTCTATGATTCACATCATAGGATAAAAATGCACTATTTCTTACTATTGGTAGCGTTTAAAAAAATCAATATGGCAATAGTAATTACTGACGAGTGTATTAATTGTGGGGCATGTGAACCCGAGTGCCCAAACAATGCAATTTATGAAGGTGGGGCTATGTGGAACATGGCAGAAGGGACTTCGTTAACAGACATGTTTACCAGAAAGGATGGAACTGAAATCGGTGCTTACGATGAACAAGAGACAATCGATGAAGATCTTTACTTCATTGTTCCAGATAAATGTACAGAATGTCAAGGGTTCCATGATGAGCCACAGTGCGCAAGTGTTTGTCCTGTAGACTGCTGTCCAACTGATGAAAATTATTCTGAAACTGAAGAAGAGCTTCTTGCAAAACAGCAGCTTCTACACGATGAATGATCAATCAAAATATGGAAACAATAAGGTTTTGATCCTCGCTGGAGGAAATTCATCCCGCATGAACTTTCCTAAAGCTTGGCTGCCCTACGATTCGGAAAAAACCATTTTAGAGCAACTTGTTCTTTCATACAAGCACATTGGTTGTCAACAGATTGTAGTTGTAATGAATGGTAAATTCATTGACTATAGTCCTGAAAATGTTGAGAGTCTTGGAGAGGATGTTTGTATTGTACGTAATGAACACCCTGAAAAAGGAAGGATCCATTCGTTAAAATTGGGTATCCGCCAACTCGAGCGATCGGGTCTCACCTTTATTCATAATGTCGACAATCCAATGGTTGATCATGAAACAATTGAAGCACTTATGCGATCTCCAGTTAATGGGTACGTACGCCCTGTGATCAATGGGAAAGGGGGGCACCCAATTTTGGTAACAAATGGAGTACTTGAGAATATCTTGCATGCGGATGATTCTGTCATTTTGAAAGATCTTCTTCAAGAACATGCGTGTGAAGATGTTCCTGTAAGTGATTTAGGAATCTTCTGCAACATTAATACTCCTGAAGATTATCGAAACGCGCTAGGAATGGAGGTCCCGCCACTGAAAAGAACCCCAAATCCGTGAAAAGTGCTCAATGTACTGTTGTAGAAACGAAAGGCTCTGCACCACGAAAGGTTGGGGCCAAGATGCTTGTTTTTGAAGGCGGAAGCATCCAGGGTACAATTGGGGGGGGTAATCTTGAAAAAAAGGTAATTGAGAATGCCCTTGAACAAATTGAAACAGGAAAACCTAAACTTTTCAAACATGACCTGTTGCATCAACACAACATGTGTTGTGGAGGAACAGTGCTGATTTATATAGAACCAATCATGGAAAAACACAAATTATTCATCTTCGGATCAGGGCATACAGGGGCCGCATTGGCCAAGTATGCCTCGGATATGGATTTTGAAATTTATGTGATAGATGACCGGAAAGAATATTTAAGCGCGATAACGATTGAAGGAGTCAACAAATTTAATATTGGCCATAAGGAGGCGCTCCCAACACTTCCCTTCGACGAGCACAGCTATGTGTGTATTATGACCTACGAACATTCGCATGACCGTGATGTTTTATCCTACTGCATCAAACAGCCTAACGCTTATTTGGGAATGATTGGAAGTCAACGAAAAATTGAATTGACCAAAAAGATGTTTATCGAAGGAGGTATTGGCACTCCTGAAGAATTGGCCCGAGTTGATATGCCAATGGGGTTAAGTATTGACGCCGAGGGGCCGAATGAAATCGCCATTAGCATTTTGGCAAAATTAATTGCAATAAAAAATGACAACTAGAACAGTAATAATAACAGGTGCTGCTAAAGGAATTGGTAAAGCAATCGCAGAAAAATTTATCCTCGAAGATTATATCACCATACTCGTGGATGTAGATGACGAAGCCGGCGAGGCGCTTGCTCATGCACTTGGTTCAAATGGACATTATGTCTCTTGCGACATCAGTGATCCAACTGCAGTACAAGGGCTTTTTAGCACTGTAATAGAACGTTTTCAGAAAATAGATGTGCTCGTAAACAATGCTGGGATCATCCGCGACAATGTAATTTGGAAAATGCCTGAAGAAGATTTTGATAAGGTTATTGACATTAACCTGAAAGGAACTTGGTTGATGTGTCAACAAGCCGCGATTCATATGCGTGAACATAAAAGGGGGCGAATCGTGAACATCGCTTCTCGTGCATGGTTAGGTAATCGAGGACAGTCAAATTATTCGGCGTCCAAGGCTGGCGTAATTGGAATGACACGTGTTTTGGCTTTGGAATTGGGTAAATACGGTGTCTTAGTAAATGCAGTAGCCCCAGGGTTAATTGACACACCGCTAACGCAAAAGCTTCCCGACGACGTTCAAGAAAAACTCATTATGGCACAACCCACAAGATCTATGGGTCAACCTGAGGATATCGCTAACACAGTGTCATTTTTAAGTGATCCCAATACACAGTTTATTACTGGGCAAACCATCTATGTTGATGGAGGGAAAAGCATTGGCGCGGGGATATGAAGTTAATAAGCACAGATCACCTCCCCTAACTCCTCCTCAAGGAGAAGAGAAAGCGATTAAGCTTTCGAAAAGGGGTGACACCTTAAAGCAGTTTAAATGATATTAGAATGGAAATAATAAACTTAACAGTCAACGGAAAAGCATATCAGGCGGTGGTCGAACCACACGATACATTGTCTACCGTATTACGGAATAAATTGGACCTGACCGGCACCAAATTAGGGTGCGAACAAGCGAGTTGTGGAGCATGTACCGTTTTTGTAGATGGAATAGCTGTACAGAGTTGTATCACCCCTGCCCTTCGTGTAAATGGATCAATCATCACAACTATCGAGGGCATTGCCGACCAAAATAAATTGCACAAACTGCAAGAGAAGTTTGTAGAAAAAGGAGCGATTCAATGTGGTTATTGCACCCCAGGAATGATCATGACTTCCTTAGATTTTCTTGAGGAAAATCCAACACCTACAACAGACGAAATTAAAGAAGCTCTTTCTGGAAACTTGTGTCGATGCACAGGCTATAAAAAGATTATTGATGCCGTTGAATCTTATGTTTCAGATGAACAATCTAGCATTGATGAGGCGGATAAATTCAAAATGGTAGGACATGGTCGTCCATACATAGAAGCAACAAAAAAAGTGAATGGTTCAGCAGAATATGCAGATGATGTTCGTGTTAAAAATGCACTGCATTGCAAGTTTTTACGAAGTACGCACGCTCATGCACGTATTGTTTCAATTGATGTTTCAAAAGCCGAACACTTAAGCGGCGTTCGAGCAGTAATAACTGGGAAAGAGCTTCCGATCACGTTTGGTGTACTTCCTATTTCACAAGATGAAACAGCGATGGCTGTAGAAAAGACACGCTACATCGGAGAAATTGTTGTAGCTGTTGCTGCGGATACAGAAGAAATTGCAGCAGAAGCCTGTAAGCTGATTGAGATAAAGTATACACCAATGAAAGCATTCTTCGACATGGAAGAATCAACCGAAGATGTTGGCGAAAACGAACAAATTCACTCCCACAGTAAATTCAATAATAATATTCACAAGAAGGCAGAGCTTCGCTTCGGTGACCAACGCTCTGGCTTAGACGCAGCAGATAATTCCGAAAAAGTAGAGTTTGATTTTCAAGGGATCAATCATGGATTTACAGAGCCTCATGCAGCCACAGCTTGGTGGGACCACAATGGATTAACCATTGTAACAGCCACGCAAGTACCGCATTATTTGCACCGTTATTTGGCAAAAGTACTCGAGGTTCCAATGAATAGAGTCCGAGTAATTAAGCCCACCATTGGTGGTGGATTTGGAGGAAAATCAGATCCGTTTCCACATGAAATATTGGTAGCATATTTATCTCGTAAGCTCGGTCAACCTGTTCGCGTGCGATTCAATCGAGAAGAAGTCTTTTTGACAAATCATGGCAGACACCCAACGAAGTTGAGCGTTGAATTTGGTGTGAACAATGACGGAACATTCAAAGCTTTGGATGCAGATGTTATTATCGACGGTGGTGCATACGGGAGTTTTGGTGTTGTTACTTCATATTACAATGGAGTACTACTTCAAGCTCCATATAAAATCAACAATTTTGGGTTTCGCACAAGACGTGTATATACCAACAAACCACAAAGTGGAGCAATGCGTGGCCATGGCGCTGTGAATTCTCGCTTTGCTGTTGAGACAATGATTGATCGCATGTCGCGAAAGATTGACATGGATCCTTGTGAAATGCGCTTGAAAAATTTTCTAGATGCGGACACATTAACTGTGGGCGAATACAGAATTACCTCTAATGGAAGCTCCGAATCATTGGAAAAAGTAATGGAGCTCTCTGACTGGAAGAACAAGTATAACAAGCTTCCAAAAGGACATGGGTTCGGAGTCGCTTGTGGATTTTTTATCAGTGGTAGCGCATTGCCAATTCACTGGAACGAATATCCTCAATCCGTTGTGCACTGCAAGGTGGACATGGATGGTCGAGTACTTGTCACCTCCGGAGCAAGTGATATTGGTCAAGGAAGTGACACAATGTTAGCGATCATAGTTGCAGAAGTTTTAGGCTTAAGTCTGGACAACATCTACGTAGTCGCAGCGGACACAACCCTAACCCCAATTGACCTTGGAAGTTATTCAAGTCGAGTTACATTCATGGCAGGAAATGCTGCGAAAATGGCTGCCGAAAATCTCCGAGAACAGATTTTAGAAGGAGTATCAAAGGTTCAAAAAGTTGATAAATCAGAATTAAACCTTCAGGCCGAAAGAGTCTTCTCTAACGATAAAGCCGTTGACCTAACATGGGTAGAAGCTGTAGAAAATGCAACGAAAAAAGTAGGCGCGTTGAATTCTTCAGGGTTTTACAACTCGCCAAAATTAGGTGGTGATTTCAAAGGAGCAGGAGCAGGACTTAGTCCATCCTATACTTTTGGAGCAGTCATCACAGAGGTGAAAGTAGATCTTGAAACTGGACAAGTCAAAGTCGAAAACATTTGGGGAGCACATGATGTCGGAAAAGCGTTAAATCCATTGGCTGTAGAAGGTCAATTAGAAGGTTCTTGGCACATGGGATTAGGTCAAGTGATGAGCGAACAAATGAAATATTACAACGGTTTATTGGTCAACAGTAACCTCATCGACTACAAAATTCCAACGACAAAAGACACGCCTCCAATTCACACAAATTACATCGAAACCAGTGATCCAGAAGGACCATTTGGCGCCAAGGAATGCGGAGAAGGAGCTATTCACCCCGTTTTACCCTCTGTCGCTAATGCAATCTATGACGCTGTTGGCGTGCGGATAACTTCGTTGCCAATCAATGCGGAAGAGGTATTGCAGGCAATGGCTGATAAGGAGTTGGTGGAAGATTAGAAGACAGATATTAGATTTTAGATCGCTTCGCTTTTGGATTGATTTTGATAATCAAATCCAACATCTAAAAGGCAGAGCCGATCCAATATCTAAAACCCTATTAAACAATTAAAAAATGATAGCTGAAAAGAAATATTTAATTCCAACATCCATTGACGAGGCCGTAAGCTTTGCTTCACAAAATGCTGATCATTTTAAATTCATTGCAGGCGGAACGGATGTGATGGTAAATCGATTTCAAGGAAACGAGAATTCACCCTGCCTAATTGACTTAACCAAAATAGAATCGTTGAGTGGAATCAGTACCAATGATGAGTTCTTGCGAATAGGCGCATTGGAAACTCTAGAATCACTCAAATACTGTGAGGAGCTTGTTCAAGACTTTAGTATGCTGGTTGAAGCTGCACTTTCTGTTGGAGCCCCACTTCTTCGAAAGACGGCAACACTTGGCGGCAATGTGCTTTGTGAAAATCGATGCTTGTATTACAACCAATCTGACTGGTGGAGAGAATCTGTCGGGCATTGCTTAAAATGTGAAGGAGATATCTGCATCGCAACGCAGGGGAAAAAAGCTTGTTTTTCTGAACTTGTTTCGGATACCGCTCCAGCGATCATTGCAATGGACGGCTTGTTAGAATACGCCGACACAGATGGTATACACCAAGTAAAGTTGGAAGACATTTATACAGGCGATGGAGTATATCCTAGGAACTTGCCTGAACTAGCAATTGTAACAGCTATTCTTCTTCCAAAAGGAAAGAAGTTTAAGAGCGTGTTCCACAAACTTAGAGAGCGCGAAAGTCTTGAATTCACCTCACTGACGACCGCGGTTGCCATGGACAAAGATGGTAGAATTAAAATTGCGCTTTCCGGCGTAGATCCTAAAGCTGTTGTTGTTGAGGGGCACATTAATGACGATCATGAAGAGCTAATTAAAAAAGCTGTGAAGGGATCAAGAGCAATAGACAATGACATGTACACACGAAAATATCGCCGCAAAATGATTGGAGTTCATTTGCAGCGTAGTTTCAACAAATTAAACAGATAAAATGACACACAACCCTATTCAAACAATGCTTGACGAGCACGAAGTTATTTGTCAAACAGAAGTAATAATTGAAAGCTTAGATGGCGTATGGAACACTGATGTCGATCGATACGAGAGTACTGTAACTACTTTGGTAGAGTTCTTCCGAGAATACGCTGACGGTTACCATCACCGCAAAGAAGAGGACGTTTTGTTTCCCGAAATAAAAAACCATCCCGACTTTGTTCTTCAGGAAATTATTGAGGAATTTGAACAGCATCATGAAGATTTTAGGGATTATACTGGTGAGATCGAAGAGGCTATTCGTGAAAAGAATTACGAAAAATCATATCTTGAGCTCAATAAATATTTACAAGACTTGTTGGATCACATTGGTGCAGAGAATGACGAATTGTTTGTACTTGCCGAAACCTTGATGGACGAAGACGATTTAGAAACAATCTATTTCAAATTCAAAGACATTGACAGGGAACTTGGCGAAGATCGAAAGGTAATGTTAGAAAAAACAATTTCAGCTTTATTAGAATGATGCTTCACGCGGTGATGGTTTCAGGTATGGTTCTCTCTCTTTATTTTGCCATAAAGACAAGAAACGCCTATATCATATTGATCATGCTCGGGCTGTTAATTGGCGCTGGTACATTTCTATTCTCATCCGGAATTTTGCAAACACTTGGTTTGATTCTATACCTAGGCTTTGCTGCTATCACAGGTCTCTACGCACTTTTCACTAATAAAATGACCCTTGGAGCAAGGTTCGTTCTTGCCGTAATGGCTGGTCTTATTTTGGTTTATTGGACCTGGAAATCGTTCCATCTGCCTGGAAGCATAATGTTTGTTCCCATGGCGGTTATTCTTATTCAAGTTATTGCAATAATTCGTAAGGCAGAGTTAAAACCAGTACTGGCGTTTATTACTCTATTCGGAACGGATGCTTTCGTTGTCTTACTTGAAGAATGGTTGAAACATTGAAGCTCTAATCTTCGGAATGAACCTCTTCTAAATGGTCAATTTCCTCTTGAATTGCTTTTGGATAGAGCGTGTATGTACAAGCGGGAATGAGTGTCCTTATCATTGGTATTGCAATCATACAAATGCCCAAAAACAGCGCAACTCCAGCAATAATAAAAATCAGATAATAGATCCCCGAAGAAGCGTGCAGATCTGCATTTAATCCATCTGGGTTCGTGTTCACCCAAATAGCCTTATGGACGCCCATGGCTATTAGCGCAACCCAAAACACAAGCAGTGATGCATTGAAAAAATAGAAGGGAAACTTTTTAGCCTTCTTGATCTTCTCAAGCGGCGTTAATTTTGATATAATAAAGGAAACTGAAGCGAATAAAATACACGTGTTAATTCCAATTGTTGTTCCCATGGAATGCGCCACAGTAATATGGGTTCCGTGCGAAAAGTAATTCAACACAGGAATTGACATAAACAATGCCATGACCAAGTTCAAAAACACCCAAATGTCACTTGCCATAATGAACCTATAGGCCATTGAGTTTTCCCGTTTGTCTTTTTTCGTAAGTGACTTGCTCCAGCCATAGATGATTCGAATAAATATTATCCACTCCGTCATGCTTATTCCATAGGCTACATACCTCACCCACGGCATCGTTGGAACAATATACGTGTGGTGTGCCCAGCCAAACATAAGATTCGTTAATCCTAGAAAGAAGAAGAAAAAAGTAGTCTTACCTCTAGCTAAATTCACATCATCTTTAATTTTAGACATCACATAAATTACTGTTCCATACACCAGCATATTCCAGCTTCCCACAAAGGCCCCGTATGACTTCCATTGGACTGTGAGGTCTCGAATGTAGTCACTCCTGAAATAGTCAAACACCCAAAAATTTGCCTCCGAAAGGTGGAAGATCATAAACACAATTCCGATGCCCCACATCCAAAAATAAACTGGCCAATTTTTTACATTTCCCCACAAGGTTCTGAAGTAATTAATGCCAAATAAAACCCACCCTAACAAGATAGGTACCATCAAAAGTGGAAAGAAAACCATATACTCTCTTCCTCCCATTTGATTGGTTAGATAGGACGCTATTATTCCAAATGCTACTAAAAAGTAAATGACTAAATGAAGGACCCCGAGCTTAGGCGCATAGAGTTTTAATTTTTCAACTTTACTCAGGTAATAATATACACCACCTGAGGCTGTGAGAACAATCCAGCAAATAATACTTGTTGTATGGATGGGTCTTAATTGATTGAATGGTAAATAGTCTTTGAAGAAGTCAGGGAGCAAATAAACCATTGAGATCATCACCCCTGCAAAGGCACCAATAATTAACATGAATAGACCACCCAACAAAAACAACAATGAAAAATTTTTATTCATCTCTTCTTACTTATATTCGATGTCTACCCATCCATCATTGGAAAAGGTTGCTCCTTTATTCGGGTAAAATCCCGTTTGATCTACGTGAGTTAAAAACTGCACGATTTGATCCGTTTCGTTCGCTGTAAATTCAAATTTTGGCATTGATTTAACTCCACTGTTTACAAATGCCGCGACATATCCCGGTCCTTTATTTGGGTTTGAAATAACGTTGGTCAAATCTGGGCCTAGATATCCTCCAAGTCCGTATAGTTGATGACATGATGTACAATTGTTGTTCTGCCAAAGCTTTTCTCCTGCCATAGCAGAGGGAGTCATTATTGGTGCAGATGAGGCACTGTCTTGTGTATAGATGATCACATTGTAAATGGCGAATAGTATTACTAATACCGTAATGACTATTCGATTCTGTTTACTCGGGGGGTCTATCATAAAGAGCGCAAGGTAGGTACCTTTCACTGTTTATTACATGAGGAGGATCATGTACACTCGTTTATTTCACTTTAATTTTCACGAAGAGTGCTTTTAAAAAGGATCAGACAAAGATTCATTTGTAAGGAAAGATTCATCAGAAAGCGTTTTCAAGAAGGAAATCAAATCATCGAAATCTTGTTGGTTCAGATCTATCCCACCTGGAAATCCGACGTTCTTCATGAGTGGATCTATCGTTGGTGAATCTTGAAGCCCCCAACAATAGAAAGTTAAGACTTCTTCTAACGTTTGATAACGACCATCGTGCATATAAGGTGATGTGTATTCGATGTTTCGAAGTGTAGGTGTTTTGAATTTTCCTTTGTCGGCTGGATTATTCGTGATTGTAAATCGACCATCATCGGGCATTGCATCTAGTCCATTGTTGTGCATCAAATTATCTGTTGTCAAGGCCCCTCCATGACAGTGAAAACAATCTCCTCGTTCTGAAAAGAAAATATCATATCCGTTTGCTTCTGCTGCGGTAAACGTTTCCAGACCTTGTAGAACTCTATCGTATTTGGAATCATAGGAATTCAGCGTTCTAAAGAATTGAGCCAGAGCATACGCGACGTGCTTCGATTCAATAGTCGTAACTCCAAAAACTCTCTCAAATCGAATTGGGTACTCATCATCATTATTCAATACACTGAGGTCCGTATGAAAAAACTCATCTACTTCAAACATCATTATGTCCTCTAAGGTTCCTTCCACTTTCCCATTCCATAAGAATGTACTACTCCACCCGATGTTGATGTGGGCGAGACTATTCACCACCGGATCTGTAAACGCATTGCTCTGATCATGACACTGCGAACAAGACATCGCTTGATTAGGATGCAGTTTATTGTCGTAGTACAACATTCGTCCCAAGGCAACTCCCTCATTCGTTGTTGGGTTTTGTGTAGAAACTTGCATGTAAGGGAAATGACTTGGAATTGTTTCAACATAAGGCGTTGTTTCCATGATACTAACTGGTTCTCCATTACATCCTACAAACAAAAAAGCGAGACCACTAAAGAAAATCCATTTCATGTTCTAGTTAATTATGTTGATCGAAAATACATCCACTCCGTTATCAGCAATAGCTTGTTGTGCAGTTTGATCTCCCATTATTGCATCGCCGAATACATCGAAATCAAATAATGTTGGGTTTTGAAACCAGTTGTTTAACTCCATTGTGATTTCCGCATGCAACTGATTATCGGTCACCGTAAAAGGTTGAATAAAACTCACTTTGAAATAATGTGGAACACCCTGCGCGGCTCCAGTGTGAATATTGTAGTTTTTAGTCACCCCCAGAGAATCATATTTACCTTCCATTTTCATGTAGTGATATCCTCCACCCATTGGAATTGGCCATTCCATCAAGTTCTCTGGCGGATTGAGATACGCACCTGTTGTGTTCTTCATCTCATCCAAACCGAACACAAAAGCAATTCCAGTATAGGAAGCGTTTTCAATACTCTCAGTATATTCAAATGTCGTTGATGCTGCATCTCGTGCGTTTACGTAATGTGCTATGTCGATAAAGACAGAATCACCATTCGTTTTATAAAGGACAATATTCGACACGAAATATTTCAACGTTTGAACACTATAGTTTTGTCCGGCTGGATGTTGATACAGAATTGTGTCGTAGAAAAAGCTGCTTCCGTCCAGCTCGTGAACAAAATCGAAGTTTGTAGAGTACGTCGAAGCGTAGGTACAAGAATTATCGTCTTTCTCTGCCGAGGAATTATAATTCTCTGCTAAAGAATCTGTGCACCCTTTCTTTTTACACGCCGTACCGATTAAACACAACGCAATAAATGGTAGAATTAATTTGATTCGCATATTACTTGTGAAGATCAATTAAAATGAGGCCTTCCGAAATGACTTTGAACATGTGGATCGATGACCAGACTGTCTTTTTTAGAGACTCGAGTTAAGAAGTATTTAAAATGATAAAACGTGAACAAAATAACCTTAGTCACTTTTACCTCTTCGCAAAAGAAGGTCTCCTCATCCAGCTGGTTTTAGCACTTTTCCGAATAACAATCCACCAGAAAAAGAAGATTGTTGTTGAAGAAATTGTAGCCATAATTGACCATGCTGGAAATGTTCCACTTAAATCAATAAGCATTCCATCTCCAGGAAAAATACCAAAACCAAAAAGAGCGGGAATTCTAAACCAGTAATAGCATGTAACTGCAGACGTGGCAAAAAGAGGAAGTAGAACTTTCTCTTGGAAAAAGACTTTCGCAATCATATAGATTAAGCTAGTGGCAACAAGTCCAAGAACTGGATAGGAGTATACAGAAATTAACTGATTAAAATTTGGAACTTCTGCATAATCTGGAACTTGGAACCATCCCCAAATAAATCCTGGAAATGCTCCAACCATTAGAAATCCAGAAATTTTATGGGTAATTGATTTTTGCGTTGAAAGAGGTGAAATTTCTTCTGTTGAATCTGGACAAGGCGTTACGCAACGATGACATTCGCCGCAATGTGCATTAGGCAGGTTTATTCTATTTTTTAATCCATATAATTTCTCAACAGGATGAACAGGGCACAATCCAGAGCACCAACCACTCTTCCACTCATATCTTAAGCCCATGATAAAGGCAAGCGCTGAAATTGAAATAAGCAAGGTTGCTGTGGTTATTCCATTCATATCAAAGGACGCATGACGAAGAGGAACAATTACAAACAGGGCAATTACTGCTATTAAATTTAACCTTCCTGATTGTTTAAATGTTAACTTCTTTCTCTTTGACAAATTCATATGCCTTGGAAATAAAGCCGTAGATGCTAAAGGACATATATTCCTCCACAAACCGACCGCGACGACTAAAAGAGCTGGAGCAACAGGTATTAAAATGTTCCAAAAAAGATGAATTCCGATAGTTGGAAAGAAAATTAAACAGAAAAGAATCGTTAGTCCTACAATCCAAACTAACGCTTGTACTATACGCCATATTAAAGTAGATTTTGACCCTAACTCTTTTCTTGAAATTAATTTTTCTGACATAAATGTGAATCCCGCTCTACTCTATTTGACAATTGTTCTCATTTTAACTGGTTTGGAACTATCATTCTCAGACGCCTAATCAGTTCACTACTTCACTTCAAAGACATTGCCGCTTTGAAACAATTCATCAAGGGATTTAAACTTGCTGTTCTCGATTTCTACAGCTATCTGGGCATCTAATTCATCGTTGTATACAGGTGCTGCAACATCACGAATTACACCCATAGCCACAGGGAATTCTGGAAGTTTCATCCGTACAAGCATTGAGTGAAGCACTAGGCTCTCCGTATGTGCATCATGTACTAAAAGATCCGCTTCAGAAACTCCATTTTCTCCAATGGTCACCACTTCTAGTTCTAATCCGTTTAAACGAATTCCCTTGTTGTTCTCCTTACCGAAGATCATTGGTTGACCATGTTCTAACACCAATTGATTATCATCTCGAGTTTCTTTACTCGTGATACTTTCGTGTACATTGTCATTGAAGATCACGCAGTTTTGCAAGACTTCCACCAACGAATAGCCATTGTGCTTTTCCGCATCAATGAAGGTTTTTGTCATCAATTTAACGTTCGTATCTGGAACGCGTGCGAAGAAGTTGCTTCCAGCGCCAAGTGCTAACTCTCCAGGTAAAAAGGGGCTTTCAATTGTGCCATGAGGAGACGATTTCGTTATCTCACCACGCTTTGTTGTTGGCGAGTATTGTCCTTTTGTGAGTCCGTAAATTTCATTGTTGAACAGAATCATATTCATGTTCAAATTTCTTCGTACCACATGAATAAAATGGTTTCCTCCAATAGCCAAAGCATCACCGTCACCAGAAATCACCCATACACTTAAGTCGGGATTGGCCAATTTTGTTCCTGTTGCAATTGCAGCTGCGCGCCCATGAATTGTGTGAAATCCATAGGTTTCCATGTAGTATGGAAAGCGCGACGAACATCCAATTCCTGAAATGAACGCAACATCTTCTTTCTTTAGACTTAGTTCAGCTAGTGCTTTTTTTACAGAATTCAAAACAGCGTAATCCCCACACCCTGGGCACCATTTTACTTCCTGATCACTGGCAAAATCTTTTGGCTTTAATATACACTCCATAACTTTTCGTTTAGACCTTCTGCATCATTGCTTCTAAAAGCGTATTAAATTTTTCTTTCAATTCATCCACTCTAAATGGAAGTCCCTGCATCTTGTTGTACTGTTCAAATTTGAATTGAGGGAATTGTGTTCTCAAATAGTTTGCAAACTGTCCATCGTTTAATTCACAGACCAATATCGTTTCAAACTTCTCAAAAATCTCTGCTGTGTTTGACGGAAGTGGATTGATGTAATTAAAATGTGTGAACGCAATATCTTTTCCTTCTTTTTGCAACTCATTAACAGCTCCAAATAGAATTCCAAATGGACCTCCCCAACCTACAATTAGCAGTTTTGAAGCATCTTTTCCCTTGTACTTTTGCAATGGAATAAAATCTGCCACTTTCGCTACTTTGTCCTTTCTCAGCTGAACCATTTTTGCGTGATTCATTGGGTCATGTGAAACACTTCCTTCTCCGTCTTTCTTTTCCAGTCCGCCAATTCGGTGTTGCTTTCCTTCCGTTCCAGGTGGCACCCATTGGCGCACCAATTTTTCTGAATCTCTTTTGTATGGTTCCCAGTCAGTATCATCACTTGACGACATCACTGGTTTAATCTCAGGTAGCTCATCCATTTGCACGACCTTCCATGGTTCCGCACCATTTCCTAGATAACTTTCGGACAATAGTATCACGGGAGTCATGTGTTCAATCGCGAGACGAGTGGCTTCAAATGCCCATTTAAAACAATCTCCTGGCGTGCTCGCTGCCAAAACAATCAATGGACATTCTCCATTTCTTCCATACAAGGCTTGATTTAAATCACTTTGCTCTGTTTTTGTTGGCAACCCCGTTGATGGGCCACCACGTTGTACATTCACAATTACAAGTGGCAATTCAGCCATTGTAGCCAAACCAATTGCTTCAGTTTTTAATGCCATTCCAGGGCCTGAAGAAGTTGTGATTGCTACATTTCCAGCGAAGCTCGCACCAATTGCAGAACAAATTCCCGCTATTTCATCTTCCGCTTGAAAAATCTTGGTTCCAGCCCATTTATGTTTCGTTAATTCATGAAAAATATCCGTAGCCGGAGTAATTGGGTACGTTCCCAAGAACAATTCTTTGTTTGCTTTCTTTGCCGCAGCTAAAAACCCCCAAGCTGCTGCTTGATTGCCAGTAATGTTTCGATAGATTCCAGGTTGTTTTTTTGCTGGGAGCACAGTGAATGAAGACGTTAATGCTTCGATTGTTTCAGCAAAGTTATGTCCACATTTAATCGTTCTGATATTCGCCTCAGCAATCAGTGGAACTTTTGAAAATTTCTTCTCAAAAAATAAAATTGTTTGATCCAAAGGCTCGTTGAAAAGCCAAAAAACCATTCCCAGTGCAAACATATTTTTACACCGCACCATGGATTTATTATCAAGGCCTAAATCAGCAATGTTCTCTTTGGTCAAAGACGTAATGGGCGCCTCAATTATTTTGTAGTCAGACAATAAGTCGCCCTCCAATGGACTCTCCTCAAAGCCAGCCTTGTCAAATCCTTTCTTGTTAAAACTGTCGGTGTCAATAATGATTGTACAAGCAGGTTTTAAGTTACTCAAATTTGCTTTCAGTGCAGCTGGGTTCATTGCAATCAACACATCTGGTGCATCGCCAGGACTGTGCACTCCTGTTGTTCCGAAGTGAATCTGAAAACCAGAAACGCCAGCTACTGTTCCCTGCGGCGCACGAATCTCCGATGGGAAATCTGGAAAGGTGGCTATTTGATTGCCAATGTTAGCCGTTGTATCGGTAAACAAAGATCCTGCAAGTTGCATTCCATCTCCTGAATCTCCAGCAAACTTGATGACAACACTGTCTAATATCGTTGGGTTCATATGCTCTTTTTTATTCGCCAGAATACTCTACTCGCTTGCCAATAGATGACAATCCTAGTAGGGCATCTTTCGTTGTGAATATGTCCGTTAACTTTTCTAATTCTGAAGCCGTTCCACGACCTCGATCAATTAACTCTTCCGCAAAGTCCATAGCAACTGGTGCTTTAAAACTCATTGTCTTGGTTATTTTTTGGATTTCTTCATCTGAAATCTCACATTTCGGAGCATTTCCATCCATTATGTCACGGTAAGAATTAGCTCCGTACAAACAAGCCAATCCTTTCCATCTTGAAGAAAGTTCAACTTCATGTTTGCGCGGAACACGCATATTGCCTTGCATAATTTCAAAGACTTCATCAGGTTGAACAATTGCATCAATCAACCCCATTTCAAGCGCTTGTTTCGCACTAACCATTTGACCTGTTAACACTAGGTATTTTGCCAAACCTTTCCCTACACGGATAGCTGTTCTTTGCGTACCCCCTAATCCTGGGTAAATACCAATTCCCGTTTCTGGAAAAGCAATTTTTGTTTTCGGAACAGCCAATAATACATCTGCTGAGAGTGCTAATTCCATTCCTCCGCCGAGCGCCATTCCGTTTAGGATAGCAACCACTTTCTTCTCTGATTTATCAATTTTATTTAGTACTTCTTGCCCATAGGTTGTGAAGTTCACGATGTTGTCGATGCTGTTAGCCTTAATGTTTTTAACGAAGAATTTGATGTCTGCTCCGGCCACAAATGCCTTTCCAGATCCTGTTAAAACAATCGTTTCTACATTAGAATTTGCGTCTGCGACTGAGAATTTTTCGTCCAGTTGTCCAACGATTTCCTCATTCAATGCATTCATGTCCTCTGGACGCGACATGGTGATTGTTGCCACCGTATTGTTGATTTCCAAGGTCACAAATTCCATTTTCCAACTGTCGACATTGATTCCTTCTGGTTGCTTTTCACTATAGCGATTCACGTAATTGTCTACATACCCTCGAACTTTCTCTTCTCCATACTTCACCATTAGATCTACTGGTCCAAATCGCCACCGTAAACCAATCTTCGCACCTCTGTTTAAATCAACAGCTGTACAAACCTTTTCGTCCAAGATTTGAGAACACACAAAGAAAGTACAACCCAAAATTCGATCGTTGACCGCATCAATTTTCTCTTGTGTCAATTCAACATTGTCCATTCCAGACAAGTCCCAATCGTTGCCCGCTGCTACTTGTTGTTCTAGTCGTGTAGCCACTTTGTAAGACGGCCCGAAGAACTCCAATGTTTTTTGCGCGTGCATGGCAATCGGTACACCAGTAGCATTCATCAAAGCGAATGGTCCCATTCCAATACCGAATGTTTTCATGCAGATCGAGTCAATTTCAGTTATTGATCCAACTCCTTCGTCCAACATTTTCACTGCTTCATTTAACCAAGGAACAAAGAAACGGTTGACCGCAAAGCCATACTCATCCTTCGTTGTAATCGCATCTTTCCCTGATTGAACAGAGAATACCTGCATTGCCTTATATGTTTCCTCAGAAGTTTTCACTCCAGGAATGATCTCTACCAAACGATTTTTCGCTGCGTGAAAGAAGTAGTGTAATCCAATGAAACGCTCAGGGTGAGAAACAGACTCTGCCATTTCACTCACTGAAAAAGAAGAAGTATTCGTTGCTAAAATCGTATCGCTTGAAACGATATTATCGAGTGCTTTGAACAGATTGCATTTTACGTCAAAATCTTCAAAGATGGCCTCAACGATTAAGTCGCACGCCTTTAAATCTTCTTGGTCCGTCGTTCCTTTAATGTTTCCAAGGATTCCTTCCACTTTCTCCTGCGTAAACAATCTCCGTTCAACTCCTTGCTCCAAAATAGTACGCATTCCTGCTATTCCTCGGTCTAGATATTGTTGTTCTCTATCGTTGAGGTATACGGTGAACCCTTCTTGTGCAAATTTCTGAGCAATAGCTGCGCCCATAGTTCCTGCGCCTACTACTCCAACTGTTTTTATCTTCTTCATAATTTCTTCTTTAACAATTTTCCCATTCGGGCTGACGCTTTTCAAGGAATGAGTTGATCCCTTCGTTTGCATCTTTTGTTTCCATTAACTGCTTGACATACATAAATTCCAACACGGGTAATTTGTTTCCCATGATGTAATTGAACGTTGCTCTTGCCGACTTTACCCCGTACTTCAAGGATGAAGCACTTTTAGGGACTATAAATCGTTCAATGTACTCGTCCGCGCCTGCATTTAAAGCGTCCTTATCTTCAAATACTTTATTCAATAAACCAACACGTTCCCCTTCCTCAGCTTTCACATTTCTACCGGTCAATAAGATCTCTTCTGCTCTCGCATTTCCAATCTTCAAAGGCAACATAATTGATGCAGGTGGTGGAAATACTCCCAACATAATTTCAGGCTGGGCCAACACTGCTGTTTTGTCTGCAAACATAAAGTTACAGACTAGTGCGAGCTCCATTCCTCCACCCAAACATTGACCAGAAATCTTGGCCATTGTAGGAATACTCAAATCGATGATTGCTGTAAAAATCGAATGAAATGTTTTGATCATCATTTCTGCAAACTCCTTGGTATGTTCTGGTACACTTGCACCAAATGAAAAGTGCTTTCCTTCTCCCTGAAAAGTAATGAGCTTGATGTCCTTATTTTCCTTAAACTTTGCGAAGAGGTCAAGCATTTCCAGCATCATTGTATTGTCAAGAACGTTTCCTTTACCATCATCTAAGAGGATATTGGCCACAGTGCCGTCGTGTGAATATGATAATTTTAGTTTTTCCATTTTGATTGGATTTACTGATTCGCTTCTTGGTATTGTGGTGAAATTGCTTTGTGTACATCTTCTGTCCACTCTGTTCCATCTGCTAACAATTGGCGTAGTTTGATAAAGTTGACTTCTCTATCGTGTCTTGGTCCATCATTGAATGCTTTAAATCCAGCTTTTGCTTCTGTCATCATGTTCAACGCTAACCACTCACGGCTACTTTCTTTGTTTGCATCCCAGTGCTGTAGTTTCTTCTTACGCACTTCCGTAAAGGTTTTGTGCAAGCAATTTGGGAATGTGTGAAGCATTTTAGCAATGAGACCATTTACTGCATCATCTAATAAGGTCAAGTCAACAGTTCCCTCTTTCAAAAGTGCTTTTCCTTCAGCAAACGCTTCTCCCGATTTCATCTTCCCATAATTTGGTCGACCGAAATCATCCGTTCCAATTTCAAGATTGACCATTGGATTCGGCATGAACTTTCCATTCACTTTTAATGCTGGAACACAGTCCGTAATCAAACCTATATTCAAGGCCTCATGTGCTGTCCATGGTTCGCAAAGTGTAAGAGAGCTCATCGCCCTTTCTATTCCAATGAATAGGTGTAAGAAATCTGTAGACCCACCAATAGCTGCGCTACCATGTTTCGGCCCAGCTTGTCCAAATCGAGCTAAATCAGATGCAACTGTAAAGTCACACGCCATTCCAATTTCTTGGCCACCACCTATTCGCATACCGTTTACGCGACAAACAACTGGTTTTTCGCACTTCAAAATAGCACTTACCATATCATTGAAAAGACGCATGTATTGCGAATATTCCTGTGGATTTCCGGAGTAATACTCAGCATACTCCTTTGTGTTTCCACCTGTACAAAACGCCTTGTCCTCAGATCCAGTAAACACAACTGCAACAACACTTCTATCGTTTGATGCTTGACCAAAAGCAAGGATAATTTCCTTTACTGCTTTCGTTGTGTATGAGTTGTATTGTTTCGGGTTGTTTAAAATGATCCATGCGTTGTAGAGTCCGTCAACGGGAGTTCCGTCAAGGTCCAAACATGGACGTTTTTCAAAAAGAATATCTGTGTATTCGTGTTCTACAATGTTGTGGCTGTGTAACATATCTAATAGTTTTTAAGTTTCTAATTGAAATCGGGGACCATCACCGATCGTTTGTCGTATTTGTGTTCTAGAGTATTTTTAAAGACTTCGTTGATCTGCGACATTGGGAATGTTTCCACGAAATCTTGAATCTCCAATTTCCCAGTTGCGATTAAGTCAACCACTTCTGGGTAGAGTTCTGGCATGCATCCCCATGTACCAATAAGCTTGGCATCAAAGGCCATTAAATTGCTGAGGCGTACGTTCAATTTATCCATTGTAAATCCAACAATACTCAATGTTGAAGTGAATGTCAAAAGGCTAAATGCAAGCTCTTGTCCTGGAGTCGTGCCTGAAATTTCAAAGATCTTCCATCCAAATTTTGATGCTCCTAGTTCCTTCGCTATCTCACGGACTTTTGCTTTAATTTCTTTGTGAGATAAATCGCGGGAATTTATGGTCGCGTCCACTCCATTTGCTTTCGCTTGCTCTAGCTTTTCATCATTGATGTCGATAGCGAGCACTTTTGCACCCATGATCTTTGCGATCAAAGCACCGTAAACGCCGACACCACCGACACCAATAACTATGGCTAGGTCACCTTCTTCTAATTCTGATTTTTTCATTACCTGATACGGCGTTGAGATAGCATCCGCAATCACCGAAAGTTGTTCCAAAGAGTACGTTTCCAACATTGAATCTGGAACAGGACACAAATATTGATGAGGCACAACGATATGAGAAGCAAATCCTCCATGAAAATCATTTCCTGGCATCAATTGGTTTTGACACATGTTGCTCCGTCCTTTGTTGCACAATTCACAATCTCCGCAAGGAAGAACTGCAGGAATTATCACATTGGTTCCCTTCAAATGTGCTGGTCCGTCAATGACAACACCACTGATTTCATGTCCTAATGTTAAAGGCATTTCTTTCTTTGTGCGCACTCCGTCATGCCAGAAACTAAGGTCTGTATGACACACTCCGCACCCAGCAATTTTGATAATTGCTTCGTTTTCATTTATAGTCGGCAAGTCGCTTTCAATCAAGGAAAATTCCTTGTTGAGCTCTGTCATTTGCCATTGTTTTAATTTTTCCATTGTCTTTCTTTTGGTACACTGAGCGAAGTCGAAGTGTACTATTCATATGCTTATCTCGGCTACGCTCGATTAGCGCAAAGCGTTTAAGCTTCCATATTTTCAAATAATACTGCTGTTCCTTGACCTCCTCCAATACATGCAGAAGCAATTCCATAACGGACTCCTCTTTCTTGCATTTCTCTTGAAAGTGTCAAGGATAAACGTGTTCCTGTCGCTGCTAATGGATGTCCAAGAGCAATTGCACCACCGTTCACGTTACAGATGTCCCTGTTCAAACCAAGTTCTCTTTCACAACCAATAAATTGAGCTGCAAATGCCTCGTTAATTTCAATTAGTCCAATATCATCAATGGTCAATCCTGCCATTTCCAACACCAATCGAATGGATGGAACAGGCCCTAATCCCATAACTCTTGGATTCAATGCGCTGGTTGCTGAAGCCACAATTCTAGATAGTGGTTTAAGTCCGTTCTCATCGATGAATTCTTTATTTGCTACGACTACAGATGCTGCACCGTCAACAATTCCACTAGAATTAGCAGCAGTTTGAACACCATCCTTTGCGAAAACAGAAGGAAGTTTACTCATGGATTCTAAATCCGCAGGACGTACATTTTCGTCTTTCGTGAAATCAACAGCTTTACGTGGTAATCTCACTTTACGTGGATTCAATCCTTCAGCTTCAAATACTGTGGAGTTCATCTTTATCACTTCTCCGTCAAAGAAGCCTCGTTCCTTTGCAGCCAAATAACGGTCAACTGACAATTTTGCGAATTCGTTCGCATCAGCTTTTGTTATTCCATGTTTCTCAGCAACGTTCTCCGCAGTACAGCCCATAGGAACCGCCGCCGTATCGTTCAGTGCTTCCCAGAGCATGTCTTTGAAGTCAATTCGACCTAAACCATACCCCATTCTGTTTCCAAAACTTACGGTTGGCGAAAGCGTCATGTTTTCTGTTCCTCCACACAATGCCGTTCGCGCTTTTCCTAAAGCAATTTGTTCAGCACCAGCAATAATTGTTTCAAAACCAGAACCACAAATACGTTGCAACATGACAGCTGGAACACCTTCAGGAATTCCAGAATACAATCCAACGTGTCTTGGCAAGAAATACGAATCTGCTGAACTCTGTCCAATGTTCGCAAACATCAGCTGGTCTATATCATCCCCTTTAATTCCTGACTTTTCGATCGCTGCACGTGAAGCGAATATCCCAAGGTCAGTTGGAGAAATACCTCCAAGTGTTCCACACAATCCTCCGAATGGAGTTCTTGCACCATTTATCAAATAAATGTCATCGTACGTAATTCCAACGCCCTTTTCTTTATCATGAAATCCTTTCATCCTTCTCTAGTTTTTTAATCTGTTTAATTCCTTGATTTTGTTTTTTCCAATATTTCTGTGCGATGATTGCAGCTCCCAAAGACACCGTATGTTGCGGCTCTTCCACCAACTCTATGTTCGCGTTGAATTTTTCATTTAAGAGCGATTGTAAATACGGGTGATTCGCAATTACACCACCAATCATAACTGTTGGGACATCAGGCAACAATTTCATTTTCGCCACCTTGTTCGCTATTGATAAATAGATTCCCCTTGAGATGTCTTCGATCGACATTCCATCAAAAATCCACTGCATAATTTCTGTTTTTGCAAACACGGTACAGAAGCTATTTAGTTCCTTGTCATAGTTGGATCGTGCCGCCAAATGACTCATTTCCGAGATATCAATTTCTGCGCGTTCTGCAATTTCAGACAAGAAAGAACCCGTTCCTGCCGCACATTTATCGTTCATATAGAAGTTCGTCACTGCGTTATTTTCGTCACAATGAATCACTTTTATATCCTCACCACCGATGTCGATAATGTTCTTTAGTCCATTAAAATCTCTTGATACTCCAGCTGCACCACAGTTAATCTCTGTCTTAATGATGTCTGATTCTATAAAGTGCTTTCGCCCATAACCCGTTGCACAACTGTACCTGATGTCAAAGTCTGAGTGAATCGCCTGCATAACCTGTTTGTGTGCCAAACGATCTCTATTGAGAGATTGCAGAGTGTATCTAAACACCACATTTTGCTTCGCATCAATTACTGTGAACTTGATATACGCTGAGCCTAAATCAACTCCTAAGAAGCAATCGCCACCTTGATAAACCACAGATGATTTCTTGTCGCGAACGATTCCTTTTTTAATGATTCCTCGGTTGAATGAACCCGCGGCACCTGGAATTCTTGAAGAAATGTTTTTGTTGGTCATGGCTTTCACCATGTTCGTAAAGGCTAAATTCAATGATGTTCGTACGTAGTGTTTACGCCCATACTCCACAATTTTACCGTTGAAATAATCAATCTCTGTTTGACGGTTATTGATAACATCTCCTGCTAAAGACGGGAAATGATTCCCCCCCTTTTTCAAGTAACGCATGCACTGACGAATGAAATCATCCGAGAAATGAATCTTCTCCGCTTGAGCTACAACTACTCCTTCACTAATGATCTGTTCAATCAATTCTACAGTGTCCGCATCAGCCATAGCTTCCGCCATGGTTAATCGACCCACACCGCACAATGCACTCAGGGAAGAGTTCAGGATTGTCTTTTCCCAGGTTCTTTTGAGTAGTTCGAAAGAGTCGACCACATCTGTTTGTAAGTCAACCTCAGTTAACAAATCGGCTATTTCCTTCGCCTGTTCAGCGCTGTTGTCATCGATTGATCCGAGGTAGTTCGGCGGTGTAAAGAAAGTAACGTTGACCACATTCGGTGCTGTTAAGTTTCCCGCGTAATTGATCACCATTCTCAAAATCTTGTTCGATCCGAATATTGGAATGAGCAGCTTCTCAACATCAATTCCGTTCTGTGCAGAAATAACTGTAAGCTTGTCCGAATCCATCTTCAAAGCTTGTTGAGCTGCCTTTTCAATTTGATACGATTTCAAAGAGAAAATAAGGTAATCAAGATCCAATTTGTCCGCTGCCATTTCATCCACCGACGAATATATTTTTTCGAAATAAGTCGTAGAATCCATTTTGCCTTCAAGGCGAATTCCTTCACTTCTAATCTGATTCAGCTTGATCTTGTTGCGAACACATAATGAAACATCACAGCCAGCTTCTTTAAACTTAACCGCCATGATCATCCCAACTGGGCCCAGTCCAACAATCGCTATTTTTAGTTTCTTACTCATTTCAACTTAGCACTTTCGCGTCTTGAATTTGTTCAATGAATGTTTCAATTTTTGTAATACTTTGTCCTTCTGAGAAAAAGCGTAAATCACACAAATCACCCTCGATAATCAATGATGGAATTCCAGTTTGATCTTTCAATCGTTGAGGCATGCCAAACTTTGCATTTGAATTATTGAAACAAGTCTTCGTATCGTGGTAGACAATGCCGTCTATCTTGTACTCTTTCATCCACTCTTTCAACATTTCCATTTTTGCTTTCTCACTACGATTAATAAAAATCTCAGTGTAAGCTCTAGCTGTTGATTCCCAAGGATTGTTCTCGTCAAATTTATCGAAGACCCAGCTACTGCAGTACGTAGAAGCAACAACTGCTGCATTGTTTTGACAGAAAAGATCACTCATCATGCGGAGCTTGCCCCAAATCGGCATTCCTTCCCAAAATATTCTGCACTCTGCTTCAGGTAGAAACCCTTTGCTTTCGTCAACATTATCTTGCAATTCCTTGAACAATAATTCGTAATAATCTTTCGCTTTTTGAGTTCCTCTCAGAACTACAATTGGACCCATATGAATCGTACCATCGAAAAAGCTCAATGGTGCATTCATTGCAGTAGAGGTCTTCAAAACTTTTTGCCAAAGCAATGTTGCCTCTTTGCTCAGTCGAACTACATTTTTGAATTCGTCTAGGTCAAATTTTCTTCCACTCACCTCTTCGCAAGTAGGAATCATTTTTTTGAATTGTTTTACGACCAAATCAACCTCATCTTGTGTAACCACATCTAAGTGGCGAGGAGGTTGAATTCCAACAATTGGACAATCGAAATGATCCGCGTAAAACGTGAACCAATCTTCCACTTCACGACATTGATTAGTATTGTATGCAATGATGTCCGGCTTTGGAACACCCTTCATTCCATAGTGCTTTTGCAGAGGTGTTTCCTTCTTCAAAAAGGATCCAATATCCGCTGTTGTGTACGAGCAAACATGTCCAGAATAACCACATTTAATCGCTTCTGGAATAAAATCCATTGCCTTACGCGTAGCCCCAAGAAGAGCGCCGTGATTTTCAGGGAAATACACCTCAAAACCAAACGATCGTAACAATTCTGCTGGTCCGACACTTGTGCACCAAGCAATTTTCTTGTCCCCACTTTCAAGTGATTTGAAATAATCACCCATCATGGATTTCATCGTATCGGTAGCTTCTATTTTATACATTTTATTTCTTCGTTTTTTCCAATTCAATCACATATACCTCTTCGTCCACAGGAACTGTATCCCCGTATAGATTCTTAAGGTGATCTTTGTATTTATCCACCACATTTTTTGGCGCCATTTTCATTGATGGAGTCAGCGTTTTACTATCCAAACTCAATTCGTCCATGATGATCGCTGCCGATTTCACTTTTGCGAATTTTTGACCAATATTATTGTTAGCGATGTGCATACAACCCGTTAAGCATTTTCCTAATTCATTCAAGCTTCTTGGGCAGAAACAACCTTCGCCTGGGGACATCTCGTAATCTGGATTCTCTAACAAGCGTTTGTTTGGGAAAATCAATGCAACAGGATGCTCTTCACCACTTCCTGAAACCACTGCATATTGTACATAGTGGCATTTCAATTCAATGGCTTTTTCTAAATCCGTTGGAATTACTTTTTCTCCATTTGAAAGCTTGAAAATTCTGTCTTTTCTTGAAATCAGTTTCAATCCATTTTCAGTGATTGCACCGACATCTCCTGTACGGTACCAACCATCCTCAGTAAATACGCCTTCGTTGGCCTCGTCATTGTTATAATATTCAACCATAACATTTGGACCTTTCACTTGAATTTCTTCATCGTCGGCGATACGAACACTTACTCCGGGAATTGGCTTTCCAACCACTCCTGTCTCTCGCTTAAGCGAAGGATCTGTTAGTGTACAACATGGAGAAGTCTCTGTCAATCCCCAGCCTTCAACAACTGTAATGTTTCTTGCTTCAAACTCATTCGACAATTTCTCAGGCAATGCTGCTGCTGCTGTAAAGATGAATTTTAGTCCAGAATTGAAAAAAACGTCTTCGGCCTCCTTACTCACATTCGTCATTTCATACAGCGATTGATACACCTTGGGAACACTGAAAAAAATCGTAGGTTTTACTTTTTTCCAATTCTCGAAAATGGAATTAACATCTCGTCCATAACTGCTTTCCAAAGAAAATGTAGCTCCATTGTACAGCGCCGTAAACAATTCGAATATGCCTCCAAAGCTATGATGCCATGGGAGATAAGCTAAGAATCTGTCCTCTGGTGTTACGTCCCAAACAATATCCAAAGCGGCTTGTTGAGATAAAATATTTTTGTGCATCAACTGAACACACTTTGGTGTGCCCATTGTGCCCGATGTGTACATGTTTAAACAAATCGTATCAGGATCAATACTTGTATCGAGGTAAGAGATCTCTTCTTTTTTCGGGGTCAATAGATTTTCAAACCCTTCTAAAGTTGCGAAGCGACTGTGGCTGTCCACATGGAACCCGTACATCTTTTTGATGTTCAAGTCATCTCCTAAGTTTGCTAATTGAGTATCGCCTGCAATTGCCAACCATTCAGCGTCTGAGTGATTGATTAACAATTCCGCAGTATCTTGTTTGAAGTTTGCGAAAATTGGCACAACTATTCCTCCATACGCCATGATGGCCAATTGAAGTTCCAGCATTTCCCGACAATTTCTTGAGAAAATGACCATTTTATCGCCTTTCTTAAACCCTGCTTCGTGTAAGTTGTATGCGATATTATCCACGCTTGTGTATAATTCTCCCCATGTGATTCCTTCATAAACTCCCTTTTCGTTTACTTCTTGGTAAACGATTTTGTCTCGATACAATTCGACATTGCGCTGAAGTAGGGTTGCTATGTTTGGAATGACATCTCCAAGTTGTAGTTTTGAGTGCAGTTCTTTCATGGGGTCAGTTATTACGCTACAGTAGCAGCTACTTTATCTTTCAACTTATAATGTCTAAATCCACCCCAAAGTGCTGCTCCTACAGCTCCTGAGTAAATTGCATCAGGACTAGAAACAAAAACTAAATCAGCTTTTTTCTTTTCTTTAGACAATTCCTCTACGGCTTGAAGCATCCCAGTGTTCATACCCATACCACCTACTAAAGCAATTGGAGATTCTGCCTTAAGCGAACCCAAAAGCTTCACAACTCTACCAGCAATTGATAGATTAATTCCTTTAACAATATTTGCCGTAGACAATCCTTTAGAAACAAGGTTAATTACATCTGTCTCAGCCAATACCGCACAAATCCCTGATGGAACTTCTGGATTATCAGCTTCTAATGACATAGGACCAACTTCTTCAATTGCTAATCCAAGATATCTTGAAATATTTTCAATAAACTGTCCTGAACCAGAAGCACATTGTCCGGTCATTTTATAGTCCAATACCTTACCTCTATGATCAATCTTAATTGCCCGAACATAAAGCCCGCCCATATCAACAACAGTCTTGGCATTTGGTTCAAAGAACTTCCCACCACGTGAGTGAGAGGTCATGCTATAAAAGTGGCCTGT
Source organism: Crocinitomicaceae bacterium (assembly GCA_033791225.1). Classification (GTDB taxonomy): domain Bacteria; phylum Bacteroidota; class Bacteroidia; order Flavobacteriales_D; family Crocinitomicaceae; genus UBA4466. The sequence goes on along the minus strand of JASJHD010000001.1, from coordinate 524,717 downwards.
TTTCTTTTCTACCATCTCACCTTCACCCGTTGATGCTAGATACGCGATGTCATTGTCGTAGTTTAAGTTGTTGCGTTCTAATAACATATCAACAGTGTCAATCACTACATCCTTAGGATCTCTTTTTCTGATTTTCTCCGTTTGCTTATCAACAATTTTGTGATCTCCGGTTTTGTGATCGTAAGTCATAATTACACCTTTCACGTAACTACCTCCTACATCAATACCCATTGTATAAATCGTATTACTCATGTCTTTCAAGTTTTTATAATTAAGGTGTTACTTTCTTCATTTTTTTCTGCTGAGTTGGTAAATCAACATTCAAATTTCTTCGCGCAAACATTGCCCCGCCAAGGGCTCCCATAAATATGGAGTCTGTATGTATGTTCATTGTTACCTCTCCGTATGCATCTGTAACCATTTGCGTTACATACTTAACAACAGCTTGGTTTCTTGCAACTCCACCTGTAAAAGTGAATTCATTTCTAACTCCTCCAGAACGTGCAATTAATGACATTGCTCTTTGAATAATTGCTTTGTGCAATCCAGCTAGAATGTTTGGTCTCTTTTCACCATTGTGTAGAAGCTCTTTCACCTCTGCACCAGCAAATACTGTACATGTAGAACAGATAGTAGTTTCCTTATCCGCTTTCATCGCTTCAGGTCCTAATTCATTTAGAGAAATACCGAACTCATCAGCGATATAACCAAGATAACGTCCGCAACCTGCAGCACATCTATCGTTCATGTGGAAACTAGTCACCAAGCCATGGCTATCAACCTGAATCGCCTTGGTATCTTGGCCTCCAATATCTAATACGGTTCTTGTATTTGGAAAAAGGGCGTGAGCACCAAAAGCATGACAAAGAATTTCAGATTTAATACAATTTTCTGGAAAAGGAAGTAACGCACGTCCATATCCTGTACCTACCATTGTTGCAATGTGAATGTCTTGATCAGCAATTTCATCGATATGCTGACGAAGTGTGTACTCAACGTTTTTGTAATTGTCCTTTACTGCATTCAATTCAGCATAATACCAATCTTCTTTGCTCCCGTCCTCCTGTTCATCAACTAGTCCTTCATATTTTTCTTCAAGGTTTTTCATTGATTCGTGAACCAATTCCTTGAAGTTAAATTGAACCATTTCGTTTTCAACAGGATTAATACTCTTGTCAAAAGCCAACATCAATGGTTCAAAAAGAGGTTTACTCGCTTTTTCAACTTCATTATTGTATCGCTCGCAAACTATATCTCTAAAAAACTGATTTTTTGACCCCAAATTTTCATTCACAAACTCATGTCTAATCTGTGGACGAATAATCTCTATAATTTTATTTATTTCAGCTAAAATCTCCGCTTTATTATCATACTTAAATCCATCGACTGTTTCTCTGAACGTTTTTTCCAAACTATCCATTCTGCGCTTAAACTGACGGTATTGAAAGACACTTCTAATGTCTTCCATGTACTTTTTAAACTCAGGTTTCGTGTTAATTTCCTCCTGTAGTTTTTGTGAAAGCAACGTAAATCGTGCATCATATACTGCTTCTTCACGCGCAATATCTGCAGCAACTTTGTAATTGGCTCTTGTATTGGTAATTCCCCTTCCAATTATCTCATCTTTTTGGTTGATGATAACTGCTTTAGAAGTGGTCGAACCTAAGTCAATTCCTAAATAATATTTTTCCATGGTGTCGTGTTTTAGTCTTTTTAATTAAACCGATTCTGTTTCTTTTTCCATGCTCTTACGCTGTTCTAGCATTTGGAAAAAGGACTCAAGTCTATTTTTAATATTCGAATAAGAGAAATAGCGCGGATCTACTAAATCAGACTCAATGAATCCTACTGGCACCTCTAGGCTATCTTCAATTTCTCGCATCATTCCTAATTGACCTGCAGAGAAAGAGTTACAACTCTTAATTGAGTTTGTCATGTATCCATCTGCATCATATTCAGTGATACATTTCTTCAATAAATCAATTCGTTGAGGAATGTTTAGGTTGGTATAGCAATTCATGCAATATTCAGCCAACGCTTCTAACGGTCTATCTGGATCGTGTCTCCATCCATAATCATAGACGCCACCGACTTTCGTATATGAAGAAGCTACAATTACAGCACCCATATCGTAGAATATTTTCCAGAACTCACGGAAGCTTGTCCAGTTTGGCGGCCCTTCAACAACCAATCTGTATTTCTCCTCTTTCATTTCTCCTTCAGGAGTAATTGGACCCTGCCCTTTTTCAATTCGAATATTAATCTCTTTTAAAAGTTCTTCATAGTAATCAACGGCCTTCTGTGTCCCTCTAAATCCGATGTTAATTGGTCCGATATAATAAACACCTGCGAAGTAGGCATCAATTGGAGAAGGCTTATGTTTCGTTGTATCAAAGATTTCAGTAATTAAATCCTCCGCTTTAGCAGAAAGTCTTAGATGAGCTTTGAGTTTTTCTTCATCGTACTTAATACCAGTAACCTCTTCCATTTGAGGAATTACTTCCTCTTGGAATTGTTTTACCATGTATTGAGTCATTTCTGGAGTCATCTCTGCATTTTCTTGATATGGTGTGTGTACCATAATCACTTTTGCCTTTGGATACTCTCTTTTCAATGTTTCAAACCACTTCAAGAATGTAAAACATCCCGTATAGCTCAATAGTAAAACATCTGGTTCAGGAATCTTTTGGCCTGTAGGTCCGATATTTCCTTTCATCATCATTCCAACATCACATTTCACATACGTACACACATCTTCTGAATGCGCATTACGTTCGGCCTCTTTAATATATGCTGCAGATTTTTTACGCATTGCACTTTGTAATGCATTGATTTCTGGATATACTGGAAGCATATCAAACGTTCTAATCAATTCAGATAAATTTCCAGGTATAAATGTATAACAGACCTTTTTTCCTAATTCTTTAGCATTTGCTAAATCATTAAATAGCCCTTCAATCATCTCCTTTTGGAGAATCATACTTTTTTCTTTTTGTGCTTCTTTTGCCATTTTATACTGTTTTAAAAGGGTTCTAATTATGCATTTATAGGTTCATCTTCCCACAACTTGATTGAATCTGAGAATGTTCCTACTTGCTCTTTAATCACTTTATACTGATTAATGTTTTCACTGAATTGGAAAGCGATGTATCGAATACCCATCGCATCAAATGCATTTTGGAAAATTGGCGCATCTAATAAACTTGGATCGCAGAAACTTGCTGAAGCGAAAATCACCCCATCTGCGCCTCTATCTTTAACAATCTTCGCTAGCCTGTTTTCTTTTGGATTGTGTACATCGTATATAGATGAAGAATACTGACTCTGATTAATGTATGAAAGTGCAATTGACTCTAGTGGTTTCTCTGTCGTAGCGTCAATATCTCCAAGAATCATTCTAGACCCTAGCATATAATCATCGTCTACAACATAGCAGCCAGATTCTTCAACTGCTTTGATTAAACCAAGAGAAGGTTGTTCACAGAATGCTCCAGATATTACTACTTTGATTTTATCCTGAGGTGTGCCGATTTCTTCTTTGATAAGTTCACATACTTGTTCAAGGATTTCATTGTGTTCTTCAACAGGTATAACTGTTCCCGCTCGAACGATACAATAAACATCCTCTATAGATAAGCGCCATGGGAATTCTTGACGAACATCATATATATACTCTATCATTTGTCGATTCTTATTGTACAAATCGATTGAATGATTTAACTCTTCTGTTGTGGGAACTTTACCATTAATCTCCTTGATGTATTTAAGGACATGCTGCATTTCTTGTTGATAGAAAACTCCACCAATTTGAGGTAAGAAGTTTTGTGGAAAATCCATGTATTTGACAAATTTTCCTAGTTTCTGTTGCTTGAAGATTCCCGAAAGATTTCTAATTACATCACATATAGAAGGAAATATAAATCCATCAATGTGCTCCATGTGCTTGTCTAATGCAAGCTCGATAATACTTCTAGGAATATGACAGATGTATGATTGGTAGTATGCGTCACCTTTGATAATTTGCTTTCGGTCTCCTCCACCGAAAATCCCTACAGGTAATCCTCCTGCAGCATGTATTATCTCTCGCGGAAAATAGATCGGCATATATCCAACAACTACTCTGTCTGGTTTTTCTTCCTTCCATTCTTTCGCTCGTGTGAAGTTCAAGTCAAACGACAGGTCCTTACACTCTTCGATAATTGTTTTTAAATCTTTCATTTTTCTTAAATAATTAGGGGGGACAACAACTTATTCCAGCCCTTTTACTTGAAGAAAAAATGAATTACACGAATTATATAGTTTGCCATCAAGCAAGAAGGAGATTTGGAACTAACCTATATAATTACAGTTGTGTCATAGTGTGCAAGGTACGCCGACAAAAATGAGCACACCATGAGGCTAATCACACAACATTATGATTTACAACCGACCATGCCTCAAAGCGCTAATACGCAACTTTTATTCTTCTCTTGAGAAGTTTAGGTTAAAAACTATTTCTAACTTTAAACAACGGCAATAAGTATATTTCTACTTGTATAAGTAATTGCTTGTAAATAATAAATTAATGGCGAAAATTTTAGGTGTTTCTGCGTTTTATCATGATTCAGCAGCGGCCATAACTGTTGATGGAGAAATTAAAGCAGCAGCTCAGGAGGAACGATTCACAAGGTTAAAACACACCCCTGACTTTCCAGTAAATGCAATAAAATATTGTCTGGAAGAAACAGGGCTGAGCATTGACGAACTCGATGCTATTGTTTTCTACGACAAGCCCTTGCTAAAATTTGAACGATTACTAGAAACCTACTATGCATTTGCACCTAAGGGGCTCCTATCTTTTTTGAAGGCAATTCCTGTTTGGCTGAACGAGAAACTGTTTTTAAAGAAAAAAATATTTGATGGGTTAAAGGAGGTAGAAAACTATAACAGAGATAAAGTAAAGCTACTTTTCCCTGAACACCACCTTTCGCATGCGGCAAGCGCCTTTTTCGCTTCTCCCTATAAAGAAGCAGCTATTTTAACAATTGACGGCGTTGGTGAATGGAGTACGGCCTCCATCTCTCTGGGCCAAGAGAATTCGATTTCTATTAAAAAGGAGCTCACCTTTCCTCATTCTGTTGGATTACTCTATAGTGCGTTTACTTATTTTTTAGGATTTACTGTGAACTCCGGTGAATATAAATTAATGGGCTTGGCTCCCTATGGAAACCCAAAATCGGAAGATATAACGAAGTACGTTGACCTCATTAAAAAAGAACTCGTAGAAATTAAGGATGACGGTTCCATTTGGCTAAATCAATCGTATTTTAACTATAGTACTGGGTTGAGAATGATAAAAGAAAAAAAGTGGGCTGAGCTTTTTTCCTTTCCTACAAGAAAACCGGAGGCCGACATTGAACAGCATCATTGCAATATAGCCATGGCAATACAACTGGTCACTGAGGAAATTGTTATAAAAATGGCTCTTGAAGCAAAGAAAATCACAAATTCTGAAAACCTCTGTTTAGCTGGAGGTGTAGCTTTAAACTGTGTAGCCAATGGAAAGTTGTTACGAGAAAACATTTTCAAAAACATCTATATCCAGCCTGCTGCTGGAGATGCTGGAGGTGCACTCGGTGCTGCCTTGGCTGTTAATTACATGTATTTTAAAGAAGCTCGAACGGCGAATGGTACTTCGGACTCAATGTTAGGCACTTATTTAGGGCCTGAATATTCAGATAAGGAAATTACCTTAATGAATAGAAAGGTAAAAGCTGTATCAGAAAACTATACTGACTTTAACGACCTTACTAAGTTCGTCGCTGATAAAATTGCTCACGGCAACGTCGTTGGGTGGTTTCAGGGAAGAATGGAGTTCGGCCCTCGATCTCTTGGTAACCGCAGTATTTTAGGTGATGCAAGAAACCCTGAAATGCAAAAGAAAATAAATTTAAAGATAAAATACCGAGAAGGATTCAGACCCTTTGCGCCTTCCGTTCTAGCAGAGAAATCAAAAGAGTTTTTTGATCTAGATGTAGCATCCCCTTACATGTTGTTAGTGGCTCCTGTTAATCTAGAAAGAAGAGCGACGGTTCCTGATAATTATTACGATCTCCCATTGCTGGAGCGCTTATATCACAAACGAAGTGATGTGCAGTCAATTACACATCTTGATTTTTCGGCAAGAATTCAGACAGTACATAAAGAAACGAACAGAAGGTATTGGGAGTTAATTAATGAGTTTGATGCTCAGACAGGTCATGGCCTTGTTGTTAACACGAGTTTCAATGTTAGAGGTGAACCTATCGTTTGTACTCCTCACGATGCCTATCGCTGTTTTATGAGCACTGAAATGGACTACTTAGTGATTAACAATTTTGTATATTGTAAAACTGAACAACCTGATTGGCAGAACAAGGAAAATTGGATTGTTAAATTTAAAATGGACTGATCATTGAAAACTATTAAAAACGGATTGATTAACCTTGGAATTACCATTCTTGTGGTTATAGTTGTATTTATCGTTTTCGAACTCCTGTTGAGGTTGTTCTATTAATTATAATCAAAATAGACTCCATGATTGCTCCATATATCTATCCTTTTTGCCTACGATTGAACAAAGTATGTAAACGAATATCATTCGATTTAAACTGAATAAATGGAAGCATTAAAAAAACGCCTGATTAACATCAGTGTTGCTGTTCTAGTTTCGCTAGTTATGCTGCTACTTTGTGAGTTTGTTATTCGGATGCTTTATAAAGACTCAATGGTGTTGTTTCCTCGGTATCAAACCGATGTGAAATATGGCGATATCACTATTCGTCAGATTCGACCTGATATGACTTATGTTCACAGTAGTGTTGACGGTGAATTCGATTTTATCTCGAATAATAGAGGATTTAGAAATGAAGAAAATATTGACTATTCCAAGGGCGAAAATGAAATAAGAATCCTTTGTCTGGGTGACTCCCATACATTGGGGTATGAAGTTAAGCAATCGCAAGTTTTCACAACTGTTATCGAAGATTCTTATAATGGAAGTCATGACTTGAAGAAAATAACCGCTATCAATACAGGAGTATCAGGAACAGGCACCGCCGAACAATTGGCTTTTTTCACAAATGAAGGGTTCAATTACGATCCTGATTTTGTTGTGTTGGGGTTTTGCAATAATGACTTTAGAAACAACCAAATTTGTAAACTATACAAAGTAGAAAACGACTCCTTAATTGTCGATCACTTAACATATGCACCAGGAACAGGTATTCAGAATTTTATTTATCAATTCCGAACAGTAGAGTTTTTAGGTGAAAACTCTTATTTATATGCTCTTGCTTTTAATACTATATGGAACGCTGTAAAAAAAGCACGTTACGCAGATGCCGGTGAAGAGAAAAAAGATGAGTTAACAGAATACGTTACAGAATCGAGAAATGAATTCTCGGAGTATGATGCTCTACTCATGACTAAGCTTCTTGAAAAGATGTACGACTATTGCCAAGAGATTAATGCACCATTGATTATTTTGGACATTCCTAAAACCGACTTAAGCTCATCTATTCCTGAAGATTTAGTGGATGTGTTTAGGGCCAATAGTGACACATTGTTCTATGCCCCAGATTTAAATGACGACTTTTCAGGACTTGCAAAAGTTCATGTAAAAAATGGTCATAGACATATCTCTGAAGAGACGCATTCGCTTTTCGCAAATAAAATCCTCAACTTTATCGACGACTATAATAAACAGCATTAAAAATTACGAATATGTATTTCCTTAAAGACTTGTGGCGCTTTATGAAAGAGCGAAAAAAATTCTGGCTAGCACCAATTATTATCATATTGTTACTTCTCGGGCTTTTGATTGTCTTCGGAGGCAGTAGTGCTATCGCTCCATTTATTTACTCACTTTTTTAATCTCTCAATGTGATCAAAAAGACCGGCAACCCTTCAAAAACAGTTTTAACTATAACCATTGGATTCGCAATTGTTTTCTTGCTAACCAAAATGGATTGGGCTTTAATAACCTCTATTTCCGTTGGATTATTAGGGGTTATTTCAGATAAACTGAGTGAATACATAGAGTATCTATGGCTAAAACTGGCATGGTTACTGGGCTTAATTGTTCCCAATATCTTGCTCTCCATAATTTTCTATTTCTTTCTCTTCCCACTCTCCCTTCTTTCAAAATTATTCGGAAAGAAAAACCCGCTGAACCTAAAAAGAACTGAGGGCAGCATGTGGATCTCTTACGATAGAGAGATTGACATTGAGTACTTTGAAAAGACATGGTAAGCTATTCTGAGAGAATCCTCTGATCATCTAATAATACTTACATGGCCCGTAAACATTTCACGGTCATCTAAATCATCCCGTTTGAGAATGATTTTCCACGTATAGATTCCATCTGGTACAAGTTTACCGTTGAATGTTCCGTCCCAACCTCTCTCAGCATCCATTGTTTCAAAGATGGTTTCTCCCCAACGATTATAAATTATCATTGAAAAATTAAAAGGATCGAAGCCTGATACGAACACTGGCTGAAAAGTCTGATTAAATTCATCTCCGTTCGGTGTAAACGAATTCGGTATAAAATAGATCAACTCTTCTTTGATACTAATCACCACAGTTGCCGTATCCATACAGCCAAATGGCGAATATGCAATCAACTGAACAATGTATCCACCAGCTTCTTCATCTGGGAATAGGTGAGAAGGGCTAAACTCCGTAGAAATTCCTGAAAAATCACCAAAATCCCACTCATAACTTACTGCACCTATTGTTGTATTCGTAAAATTGACGAGTGTTGAAAGATTTGTTAAGTCTGTTGCAGATGCCACAAATGATGCATCTGGAAAAGGATCTCCAACAGTAAACAGTTGTGTTACAAATATTTCATTTCCGCAATCGTCGGTAACACTATACGTTCGGGTAACCGTCTCTGGACAAAGTTCTCCGTCTGAAATATCACTAACAAATGCAACAGTAGGCAATCCGCAGTTATCTGCTTCATCTGTGATTAATAGTGGATCAGGCGCCGGTAAAACAGCATGCTGTTCCGAAGGAAGATTACTCGCTGTAGGAGGTGTTACATCATTCACTATAACTATTTGGACTTCTGTTGAAGTGTTTCCACAGCCGTCCGTATACGTCCAAGTACGTGTGATCGTCTCTGGACATGTAAGACCATCGGAAACCTCTGTTCCTGCCAACGTTCCTGAACCATCACAGTTATCTACCCAGTTTAGAGGGGCCATAGCTGGAATGTTACCAACGCACTGTACTTGTGCGTCTGCCGCCGCAGGATCAATGACAGGCGCTGTAATATCGAAAACAACAATTACTTGAGTTTCAGTTGCAACATTTCCACAGCCATCTGTATACGTCCAAGTACGTGTGATCGTCTCTGGACATGTAAGACCATCGGAAACTTCTGTTCCCGCCAAAATCCCTGCGCCGTCACAGTTGTCTGTCCAATTTAGAGCAGCCATAACTGGAACCTCCGCAATACATTCAACTGCCATGTCGGCAGGAGCGGGATCTATTAAAGGTGCTGTTAAATCCTGAATGGTAATCGTCTGTGTTACTTCAATAAAATTCGTGCAAGAATCTGCAACACGATACGTCCTTGTGAGGGTTTCGGGACATGTAAGCCCATCAGAAACTTCTCCAATAAACGTGACAGTGGGGACACTTGTGTAATCATCAGCCTCATCAATAACGGCCGTAACATCTGCAACAGGAACGTCTGCAGCACATTCTACTGCTATTGCAGCTGGATTACTTGCTGTTGGAGGCTGGTCAACTAATATAGTCGCCGGATAAGGACACGTTGCTGAAGCCGACCACCCACAAGAAAGCCCCGGGTTAACAACATTAACAGATGTTGGCTGGCAAATAAAGTCTCCTGCTATATTGTTGTCTGTACTTCCCGTTCTTGCAAAACTATACTGTACGCCGCCTGTTGATCCACAGGGTAAGCCACAACCATTTCCTGTCCATTCAGCACCGAGTGTAATAGAAAATCCATTAATTGTAGGGTTAAACGTCGCCAACTGAGCGGCTGTCCAGCCCCACGCAATGAAATCCACAACATTTCCGACATCATCTACAATTATCGCCCAACTTGAACTGGTAGAGTTCCAAAAAATATTATTCCCCCAATAATCTGAGCTACCCGCAGCATCTGTTCTCGTTACTACTGAGCAAGGAGAGAATGATGTTGGTAAATTCCATATAGTAGCATTGGAAGAATTAATGTTTGTGTACGAAGAGCTCACTGCTACAACCCAACCACTTGTATTGATAGGTGTGGTATATAAGTTTGAAATTTCAATGTAATCCTCTGAGCCTGTTCCTCCTATTGCGCCATCCAGCCCACATTCAGTGATTAGAATTGACCCGCCTCCTGTTGAAACAGATCCCGCAACCTGCACCCAATAGGTAGCATCCGCAGTTAATGCTGGCGTGTTGAATATTTCTGTAGGTGACACTTGAACGCCGCCTGTTTGGCTATCCCACCACTCCATAGTATTCGTGCCTGTTGCCGTCAGCGTCGTGGTATTACCAGAGCAAACAAATAAATCTCCCGTGATTGTCGGTTGTTCAATAACATCAACTGTGAAGTCAACTGTTACAACTGTGCCAGGGCAAGCGCTGCATCGCGCATTTACTGTAAATAACGTTGTAACGGCTGGCAGGGCATCATATGTTGCGCTTGTTGACCAAGCCTGAACAATCGCTGCTCCTTCTAAAACCTCGTATTCATACGTCCCGCCACAAGTTCCGGTAGACGTAAAATTAATTATCAACGTGTCTCCACCACAGATCATTGCTGGCTGTGGGTCTGCAAAAACAGCAGTTGCACCACATTGTGCATTTACATTGTTGTTAACAAACAACAGTAAAAACAGAATAGCTTGAAATAATATCCGTTTTTTCATGATTTCTTATTTTAATCCTTCAATAAATTCAAGGTCTGAATCAAACATTGAAATATTCAAATTTATATCCTTAACCCTCACAAGAATAGCCTCAAGCTTTTCCATTGAGATTATCACATCCTCTGAGCTAGTATTCAAAACGATATAAATCGAATCAAGCTCACTGATAAGGTCCTGGGTAATATACTTCGCGTCTTCAGCGATTGCATCATCTATGTCGAAACTTTGATCTCGTAAAATTTCTTCAACTGTCATTTTACACTTCAAGTCATTCTGAACTTGCGCGTTAAGTGAAAAATTGACGCACACAAACAGCGTCAAAAATGATAGTAGTAGTAGTTTATTCATAATCTCTGGTTTGTTCAACCTTTATCCATTCGTTGAACGCTTTCTATAATAACAAACGTAAAAAATGCCTATACGTTGCTTCAGCCCTATTCATCAGCATTCAATTCGTCCAATTTAATCTCATTTTTTCTTAATTTCTCATTAAAAATAAATTTGAGTTGCTCTATAACTTTTTCGTGATCTCCTCATCCAATGGGTTCGTTCCTGGCTTGAACATCTGAAGGTATTTTCCTTCTTCATCAACCAAGTACTTCTGAAAGTTCCATCCGACTTTGGTTGACTCTACACCGTTTAACTCTTCTGATGTTAACCAAGTATAGATCGGGTGTTGCTCGCTTCCTTTCACATCAATTTTTGATGCCATTAAGAAGTCTACACCATAGTTTCTTTGACAAAATTCTTTAATCTCTGCTTCACTTCCTGGCTCCTGCTTCATGAATTGATTACTTGGAAAACCAATTAAGACAAGTTGATCTCCGTATTGTTCATGGAGCTTTTGCAAGTCCTCATATTGTGGAGTAAACCCACACTTTGATGCAACATTAATAAACATGATTTTCTTTCCTTTGAAATCGCTTAGTTCAACCTCGTTCCCATCAATATCAATAAATGAGTAATCGTATAGGTCTGTCGATTGTGCACCAACGGTCATGGTAAAAATCGAAATTAATAGTGTGATCAGTACTTTCATGTCTTAAATTTAAAAAGATATTACGATATAAATCCCTTTTGCTTACAAGGTTTTAGACGCACTCAAATAAAAATGCATACTTTTCTGTAACCTCACATTGCAGCGGCAGGTCTAAGATTGTATAAACATTTAAAATAATAACGATGGAAGCAGTAGAAATTTTAGTACCGATGTCAGTATTCGCATGTATCTTTGGAGTATTGTATGTGTTCTTCACAACCCGAAACAAAGAACGTTTATCAATGATTGAAAAGGGGGCAGACCCAAGTTTGTTTGCCGCACGAAGAACTCGTTGGGGAATTAAGATTGGTTTAACGTCTATAGGAATTGCTTTAGGCGTACTGATGAGTCAAATGATTGTCCACCTTACAACGATGGATGAAGGAGCGGCAACCTCTTCAATGATACTTCTTTGGGCTGGTGCTGGTCTTGTGCTGGAGCATTTCTTGTCAAAGAAAGAACAAAAGGAAGAACAAAAGAACGTATAAGATATGGTCGATTTAGACGATAAAATATATATTCAGCAAGTATTGGACGGAGAAACTTCGTCCTTTACGCATTTGGTGAACAAGTACAAAGACATGGTTTTCTCTGTCTGTTTCAGAATATTGAGGCAGCGCGAAGATGCTGAAGATGTTGCTCAAATGGCTTTTTTAAAAGCCTTCAACAATTTGCACGCATTTAAAGGTGACTCTAAGTACTCTACATGGCTGTATACAATTGCATATCGAACTGCAATATCACGGACAAAACTAAAGAAGATTGACACTGTAAATGAAGACTTTCATATCGATATTGCTACCGATAATTCCTTCCCACAATTGGAAGAGCTAAAAAGTCAAGAACAGCGTTTTTATGTTCAAAAAGCAATTGAAGATTTGCACGAAATTGATGGAGTTATCATCACTTTGTTTTATATTGAGGAATGTAGCATTCAGGAAATTATTAAAATTACTGAGCTCAGCGAAGCCAATGTGAAGGTAAAATTGCACCGCGCACGAAAACAATTGAAATCCAACTTGGAAGGATTGTTACAACAAGAATTAAAATCGATTATCTGATGGAAGAAAAGAAACATATATTGAAGAAAGGTGGGTTAGAAGCAGGTGCAGGTTTCACTTCTAAGTTGATGGAACAGATTAATGCTGAAGAAACCGCATTGTCAAACGTTTTATCTAAACATGGGGCAGAACAACCGTCGGTAGACTTTACTGCTCAGTTGATGTCACAATTGGAAGGTAAGACGCCAAAGGTTCCTTACACTCCTGTTATTTCTAAACGTACATGGATTGGCATTGCTGCTGCTTTTATTGGCGTTTTCATCTTAACAATGTTCTCCGGTGGAGAAGCATCTGGCAGATTGAATCCCGAAACTCTTCAAACTGTAAAAGACACTGTTAGCGGATTCTTTTCCAACGGATCATTATTTACTTACCTCATTTTAGGTGCTTTACTGTTGTCTCTAGCGCTCTTCCTTGATCAAGGAGCCTATAGAAAAACTGAAAGTTAGAGTCCTTACCAGTTACAGGATTGTTGGAAAGGTGTGGAAAAGTTCTCACATCATGCTCCCAATTTTCTTTACTCTTTGAGATAGTGATTGTACTTTCGGAAATACATAAACTATGCTCTCATGACTAAGTTCTTATTCCTCATTTCAACAGTACTATTAAGTCTTACTGCTCAAGCCCAAAGCTTTGGTATTCCAATGAAAGACCATCCGTTTTACTCAATAATTGAGTGGAAAGGAAAAGGGGGGCTTCTTATGAGTCAAAACCCGAAAGTGGAAATGAAACAAATTGGTTTGACGCTTGTTGGAGAAAATGACGAGGGAATATGGGATCAAAAATTTAACCCAAAGGTACGTACACCAATGTACCTTTTCAATGAAGATACACGCCATGTCTATTTTATTGACCATTTGGACTTGGTGGACAACGGTCGCGTCACATTCAACCAACTTAACGCTGCTGGAAGTGCTCGTTCAAAGGTTTTGGACATCGGCGCTAAGGTTAAACTTCTCGCAAACAAACCAGATTATACTAAGTTTTATGGTGTAGATGCAGCGGTTACAGAAAAAGTGCTGGTGTATCAGTACCGCCTCTACAACAAGAAGGAAAAACGTTATGAGGATTATGCTGCGTTTATTACACATCACAATTTCGCGCCAATCGTTCTTGAACTAGGTTCAGTAGACGCTACAGACTTTAAGAATGGTAATGACGGACTATGGAAATTTGCCGGTTATAAGGGAGAGGTTATTTACTTTGCCCGTAGCAGGTTTAAGTTTGGAGTACACGGATGGACAGTAAAGGGGTTTTCGTACAAAGGTGTTACTGTGGAAGATCATTTCATTACTAAGCCAGACGATTTACTCACCTTCCGAAATGTTAGTTATGGTAATACCGGATCTTATTATTTAGAAGACGAAAAGCTCCAAACCATGGAGTCTGGACTAATCTCTTTCATGAACGGAAATTTTTACCTCACTGTGGTTCAAAAACGCAATGACGGACATGACTTGGTTCTCTTTCAGGCAGAGGATTCTGAATGGATAGAGGTTAACTCGCTAACACTTGACCCAATTAATGAAGAGGAAGAAGTTAAGCTTGGAACCTTTCCTATTCACGAAGGCATTACCTATCACTATACGCACGGTGGAGTTGACAAAGTTGGAATTCTTTTGTTTGAAGAAGGAGCCGTGGGAAGTCAATATGACTTTACTGAACATAGTGTGTTCAACCCTAGTGCTTTGATTATAGAGCATACAAGTGAAGAATTTGTAACGCAACTTCCTTCTGCCAAAACAATTGTTTGCAACCGTACGCAGTTTGGTCGGTCGAGTGGAATTAGTTTAGAGCATCGATAGTTCTTTTTGTTCTACCGTTTTGGTTTTATAAGAGATTTTATCACCTTCCAAGGTGACGGTGTTACTTTCCGATACAGAATGTAATATTCCTTGATTTACTATGAGTTTAGCCATTCAGGGCACAAATGGGGCGCAATTTATTCCAAATTTCAATCTAAAGCAACGAAAGCAGAGTGTTAAGTTACATTCGTAACCCTTGGATATACTTTTCCCACACTAAGAAATTACATTATTAGTATCTTGTTACAAATATAAAGTGCACTAGTGCACTTTATCCACTTGTTATAAGTAATGTACACCGCTTAACTGACAATACAGAATAATGAATATTGAAAAAATAAAATCTGATTTAGCGAAGCTCATAGGTAAAGGAGAAACCATTGCAAGTACAACATATGGTAGTTATGATAGAAGGGCTCATGATGTTGCGTTTCGTACATCTGGGCTCTCCTATTTAAAAAACTTGTTGGGCCCAGAACATGATTATTATACTCAATTTAAGGCTAAGACTCAGAGCGGAACCTATTTACATACGCGTGTTGGTGTTGAGATATTAAAAGCATTGCAATCAGATTTGGACGATGAATGGCTGTTCGAGTTTAAATCGTTGGTTGCAGCGGAACTATTCACGGATTTTCTAGATATGTCAGAGCATTTAATTTCGGAAGGATACAAAGATGCTGCAGCTGTTATGATTGGAAGTACACTCGAAAGTCATTTGAAGCAGCTATGTGATAAACATTCTATTGACATCACTTTCACAAACGCTAAGGAAGAGGTTAAACCCAAAAAAGCAGATGTATTAAATGCTGATCTCTGTAAGGCTAGTGTTTACAATAAATTAGACCAAAAACAGATTACTGCTTGGCTTGATCTGAGAAATAAAGCTGCGCATGGTGACTATTCGGAATATGAAATGGAGCAAGTCCAACAAATGTATACTGGGGTTCTATCTTTCATTACAAGAGTCACATTGTGATAAATTAGAAGTACTTATAACATCGCCTATACTTCATGCCGAAAAGCTTATATTCGAGATCGGCACGAAAGTATAGGCGTAAACCGTTATCGACGTATAATTAAGAATTAGATTAGAATGATGAAATGGATATTAATTTTAGTAGCGACTACTTTTTTAAGCCTTGATGGGAAATCCCAGAATGAGAATAACCACTGGTTTTTTGGCTTGAACGCAGGGCTAGACTTCAATTCTGGCTCTCCTCAGATTAACAATGTTAGCCCCTTGAGAGCAGCTGAATCGTCATCTTCCATATCCGATAGTCTAGGGAATTTGATTTTCTATACGAATGGTGGAGGTTATCCACATTTCGGAGGTGTTTGGGATAGAAATCACAATTTGATGCCGAATGGAGACCTAAACCCACCTCCACCGACCACCTGGCTCTCATGTAACTCAGCTCAGATGGGCACAGTAATTGTTCCTGATCCTGGAAATGAAAATGAGTACTACATTTTTGCGGCGGATTGTTACGAAAGTGGAGGCGGTCTTCAACCAATGACGTTTCATAAAGTTGATATGAGTTTGAACTCCGGTTTTGGAGATGTTACTTTGATTCATCAACCTATTCCGAATGTTGGGCCAGGGATGAGTTGGAATGGAGAGGCAATGGTAGCAGTATCTCACTCCAATGGTGAAGACTACTGGGTAGTTTATAATAACCCATGGACGGACGCATATCATTCGATTCTTGTATCAGATACAGGTGTCGCGAACAATGTAAGCTCAATAGCTTATACCAATTCATCAACTTTTTATACTGGTCAAATGAACATTTCACCAACAGGAGACAAACTCTGTTATTGCACTGAATCTGAGGTTTATTTAGTTGATTTTGATCGTTCTACGGGTCTTGTAAGCAATGCTGAATTAATTGATATCAACAATGCCCGGCCAACAGGCTGTGCATTCTCTAGAAGTGGCGAAAAACTCTATGTGAACTTTGAACAACTCAATGGACCTGCATGCGGGGGCGGTGGGGTTATCTCTAATTTGATGTATCAATATGACTTAAGTTCTGGTTCTATTCAAGACAATTATATTGATTTCTTTTGTGCCAACTTAAATGAAACATTTGGCACTATGCAAATAGGTCCCGATGACAAAATTTACATGGCTAGAAAAACTATGGATTCATTGGGTATAATTAACAACCCAGAGACATTAGGGGTAGGGTGTGATTTTAATCCAAATGGGTTGTTTTTGGATACAATGTGCTATCTAGGGTTGCCCAATTTTGTGGTAAAATTACCAGCCATTTCAACTGTTGACCTTGAATCTGTTACTCAGTCAAAGTATCAAATATTCCCCAATCCTTTCACTGAAGAGATTAAAGTCTCAGGAAATGGCAATGGAGAATTAGTGACAATCGAAGTTAGAGATATATACGGAAATATTGTACTCAGAAATTCGTTTTCAGATATTGAAGTTGAACTTTCTCTTGGGAATTTGGCTAACGGGGTTTATTATATTTATATTGACGACATAGCATATAAAGTCCTTAAGCAATGAGGCTTAATCATGCGCCCCGTATTACCTCCTCTATTTCCGCAATTTGTTCTGGCGTCAAATTCTCAACAACTTCAGGTGTTAATAGATTCGTTACATAATTGTTTTGCTGCTTGTCTATGTATGTTCCAACCGTCGAAGGTGTCTTTTGCTGCGCAGACTCTAAAAAGAGCTTACAAGCCCTTATATCACCCTTAAGAGAAAGATTTAACATTTCAGAAATTGACTCTTTGAAATATGTTGAACATAAAATTAAAATAAACGAATAAAAAATAATCGCTTCTTTTTTGGTGAAGTATAAATTGGAATTATATTAAAAACATTAACTTGCTGTTACTTAAAAACCAGATGTATAGTTTCCTGTTTAAATTCTTTGCTTTGTGTTTGTTTTCAATTCAATTTGTTTCAGGTCAAATTGAATGGGCATACCCTATTGAGGGGGGGGCTCTGGGATCACATAATTCTATGTGTGTAGATTCTGATGGCAATGTTTATGTTACTGGCTATTTTAATGGAACGATAGATATTGACCCTGGTGGAGGGAGCCATTTTCTCACAAGTAATGGGTCCTCAGACATCTACATTATGAAGCTTAATAACTTCGGTGATTTTGTTTGGGCTTACAGTTTTGGTGGTTCTCTTGCGGATAATGGGATGACAATCGATGTTGATTCTCAGAATAACGTTTATTTTTCGGGGAGCTATACTGGAACTGCCGATTTTGATCCTGACTCGACAACATTTAATTTGAGCTCAAATGGAGAAGATGATATTTTTATTTTAAAATTGGACAGTCAAGGAAATTTCATTTGGGCTCATTCAATTGGTGGAATTGGGAATGACTCTGGAACTTCAATTGCTACCGATCAGTTTAATAATGTGTTTTTAACCGGATACTTTCATGATACAGTTGATTTTAATCCCAGTGGGACAAATTATTCTTTGTCATCTGTTGGTGACGAGGATATCTTTCTTATAAAATATGATTCTGATGGAAATTATAATTGGGCAAATCGTATTGGTGATTCAGCCGGTAACTGGTACAGTAATTTGACGATTGACTTGGATGGTAACTCTATAATTACTGGTGCTATCATTGGCGGTCCATTAAAGAGTATTTATGTACAAAAATTTGACCCTAATGGAAATTCACTATGGGCCAATGATGATTTTGGCAACTCACATGGGCATGGGCAAAGCGTTGATACTGACCTGTTAGGAAACATATATGTAACAGGAGGGTATAATGGCTCCATTGACCTAGACCCTGGAATATCCAATTTATATGCTACATCTAACGGGTATGCGGACCTGTTTATTCAAAAACTTAGTCCAGAGGGAAATTTAATTTGGGCGAAATCTATAGGAGGAAGTATTAATGATTTAAGTAAGTCTATTTATGTCACTGAATTAGGAGAATTGTATATAACCGGTTTTTTTAGTGATACTGTTGACTTCAACCCTGGAGCTGCCAATTATGATTTAATTGCAGATGATTTAGGTGATATATTCATCTTAAAGTTACTGACAAATGGAAATTTTGAATGGGCACATTCTTTTGAAGGTCCAGAGTTTGACACTGGTTTTACTATAACTGCGGATGTAACTGGAGCAATTTATTTGGCTGGTCATTTTAACAACTCCGTAAATATAGGTTCGAATATTACTACTACCGGTATCTGGGCTGGATTCATAACAAAATTAGGGTCAACATTTCATGAGTTCAATTTCCCAACTTTAAAATCCGTTTATATTTTTCCAAACCCTTCTTCTGGTTTGGTAAATGTTGAATTTAAAAATGTAGACAACGCTGAAATAGAAATCTACAATACTTATGGCCAAAGAATTAGACATATTGACGAAATTGAAGAGACCAGTATTCCTATTGAATTGGATGAGATGGCAGGAATTTATTTTTTCATTGTACGTAATGGAAATGAAAAAATCCATTTTAAAATAGTAGTAAACTAACAATAAATTCGATTATTTTCTGCAACCTATGTTTTCAATAAAACGA
The DNA here is from genome assembly GCA_033791225.1 of Crocinitomicaceae bacterium. Taxonomy (GTDB): domain Bacteria; phylum Bacteroidota; class Bacteroidia; order Flavobacteriales_D; family Crocinitomicaceae; genus UBA4466. The sequence continues at coordinate 505,349 of JASJHD010000001.1, read as the reverse complement.
TTTCTGTTTCTAATTATACTTACTATTCCGCTTTTTGGCGCATCACAACAAGTAGGGCTGAAATGGGCACATAGCTTTGGCAGTGAGTCTTACGATCGATCACATCAAATTTGTACAGATTTTGACAATAACATTTACATAACGGGCGCTGCACATGATACTGTTGATTTTGACCCTGGACCTGGCACGGCATTCGTTAATGGGTCGGGTACTTTTATGTTCGTTGTTAAGTTTAATTCTTCGGGAGACTTTATTTGGGTTAAGTCAATGATGGGTACTGCAAATGATGTTGAGGGAATGGACATAGTTACAGATGGTGCCCATCTGTATGTAACAGGAAGGTATAATGGATTTTCTCCGGTAGATTTTGACCCGGGCGCAGGGGTGTATCAGCTTACTAGTAATGGTGGTTACGACATATTCGTTCTTAAACTTGATCTATCAGGCAATTTTGAATGGGCAAAAGGAATGGGCGGAACTACAACCTATATTGAAGAAGGGTCTTCACTTGCCGTTAATGCCAATGGAGAAGTCCTCATTACAGGAGGATATGTGGGAACGGTTGACTTTGATCCAGGTCCAGGAATCTATAATTTAACAAGCGTTGCGGTTGGAGATGTGTTCTTGTTGAAGCTAGATAGTTTGGGTGATTTTGTTTGGGCCAAAGAATTTGGAAGTACATGGGCGAATCGGGGAACATCTGTAAAAACAGGAAAGTTTGGTGCGATTTATCTGGCTGGTCACTTTTCGTATACAGTAGATTTTGACCCTGGACCTGGAACTTATAATTTAACCAGCAACGGAGGCTTCGATGGGTTTGTTTTAAAGCTTTCTGAAAATGGGGGGTTTTGTTGGGCGAATCAGATTGGGGGCCTAGGCACCGAGCGTGCCAGTAGAATTGATCTCGATTCAGCTGCAAATATATATGTGGGGGGTTATTTTACCGACACTGTTGATTTTGACCCTGGTATTGGCACGCATTTGGAAACACCAAATGGTAGCGCTGATGCTTACGTTCTAAAGCTGGATACCAGTGGTAATTTCTTATGGGTAAACACTTTAGGAGGGGTTTATAGCGATGCTCTAACAAATATACATGTGGGGAAAGACGAAAACATTTATTCTGTTGGAGATTTCCGGGATACGGTTGATTTTGATCCATCTGGTTCGAGTTACTATTTGACATGTCCTAATAGTGCGTGTGGGTTTCTGCAGATAACCGATTCTACTGGGAATTTAATAAACGCATTCAATATGGGAAGGTCATCAGAAACTTGGGATGTTCAAACGGACTCTATTGGTGGAACTTATGTCATGGGACTATTTAAGGACACCATCGACCTGAATCCAAATAGCGCTGTGAACGAATTCACTTCTAACGGCAACTACGATATCTATATAGAGAAATTTGGCGAGTGTCTTCACAGTACATCCTCGCTCAACTTGTCAGTGTTGGATAGTTTGAGCTGGATCGATGGAAACACCTATTATTCCGATGTCAGTGGAGTTGAGCATATTATTCAAAATGCGCAAGGCTGCGACAGTACAATTACTCTGAACCTTACTGTCGATTATGCTGGCTTTCAAGAACTTTTAATGGCGGATATTGAGCTCTACCCTAACCCCGCAGATAAATCCTTGTCAATGAGGTTCTCACGGGTTGGAACTTACGAATTGTATATACTTTCCATTGAAGGGCGCATACTACATCAGGAAGAAGTCAGTAATACAGACTCATACTATTTAAACCTTGCTGCTTTCAATCAAGGGGAATATTATATTGTTATTAAGAATGACACCATACTTCTAAGAGAAAAATTTCTTATCGTTAGATGAGGTACTGGCTTTTTAGAAAAAGCTATAGCCATTAGTTTGTAACGAATTCGATTGGTGTACCGTCCTTTTATTCTTAACTTTAATTCTCTTTACCCCTTAAGTTTAAGTAATGAAAACTTGTCGAATCCTTGTTTTATTTCTTTTTATACCGCTTTTTAATAATGCTCAAATTGAGTTTTATGATGAAACTAGAATCATCACTGAACATGCCTTTTACAAATATGAATTTATCGACATTGATTTAGATGGAGATAAAGACATTATTGGAACCGATACAGAGTCAATTGAATGGTTTGAAAATGACGGTAATGGTGATTTTTCGAATTTCAGTAGGCCTATCATACTTGAATCTTTTTATGATAACTTCATCTCAGATTTTAATATAGAGGATTATGATAATGATGGCTTTTTAGACATTTCAATAACCTATTCAGAATCGGGATTCTCTGGCGGTGCAGGTGCAGTTTCTTTTTATAAAAATGACGGATCGACAACGTTTAATTTAATTGCACAACTTCCATTTGGGAGTTCTCAGTTTAGAGATAAAACCGTTCATTTCGCAGATATTGATGAAGATGGTATAAAAGATATCATTTTGAGTATTGGGCAAACTGATGCATTATGGTATAAAAACAATGGGAATTTAAACTTTGTTTACCAAGGTGGATTGTCAATATATTATGGTGGCTATATTTCAAATACTATTGATATGAATGGTGATGGTTTTATTGATGTTCTCGCTGGCACTTCTGGCACTTTTGAATTATCGATAAAAGACGCCCTAGGAGACTTTACAACACCCTATACTTTTTCCGGTTATCTATTTGATGTTTTTGATTACGACTCTGATGGTGATATGGATCTTCTTGCATTGAATTCAACACTCACCAATTTGGAATTGTATTCGAATGATGGTTCTGGAAACATGACTGGACCTATCACTATCCACAGTGGAACAACAATACTAACACGATTGAGAACCGCGGATATTAATATGGACAATAATGAGGATATTCTTTTTTGTGAAAATGGGGCAGGAAGTAATTATGTATATTATTTGGAGAACAACTTTGGCACCTTTAATCCGGCACAAAATGTACATGTTGGCCCTGGCTTGTATCGGTCGGTATTTGATTTTGCGGATATAAATGCAGATGATACATTGGAGGTTTGTATGATGCAGGAGATAAGTGGATCACAATATTTAACAACCTATTCTATGGATAGTGTTTTCAATTTTCATGAGAATGAGGTAATCCGAGAAAACCATGATGATATTATTGGCGGGTTTATTACACTATGGCTTGCGGGGCCAAGGCCCATCGATTTTGGGCTTGACTCAACAATGGAATTTTTTCTTTCTAATGGGGTATGGAAGGATGAAGGTGATTATATGTTTACCGGCGACCTGGATACCTTAGCTTCGACAGTGTATACGAAACTTGTCGATGTAGATTTGGATGGTGATTTGGATAGAGTTGGAAAAAAATATGTTGGTACTCCATATTTTGATGATGTGATTTTTTGGAGAGAAAACGATGGTGCAAACCAATTCGGTCCTGAAATAATTCTTTCAGCTGAAAATACGTCTGGGAGTATCTCACAAATAGGATTTCTTGACCTAGATGCCGATGGTGATCTTGATCTTATTTTTACTGTTGATATTGGTAATCCATGTGAATTATATTATTGCTTTAATACTGTAGGTGTTTTTGGTCAAGTGTATGAGTGGGGAGGAGGATTATTGACTTCACAATTAAATGGAAATATCAGGAACTTAATAACCAACAATGGAGTTGTAGACTCATTTGATATTCAATTTGCATTCGTTGACTCATATGGAGATGAATTATACGTCCAATTATTTAATCAAAATACTTTGATTTCAGTACAGCAAAACATTGATGATTATGCTTTACTTGATATGGATGACGATGATTTGCTTGACATACTCGTTGTGGACGGAGCTTTGAAATGGTACAAGAATAATGGGGTAGGTGGGTTTAACTATGAAGGAGATTTACCAGTTAATGGAGGCGGGTTATATAGGTTAAAGTTGCAGGATATGGACTTTGATTTGGATGACGATTTAATTCTGTTTTATGATAGTGCAGGTGTTTCTTCTAAGACAGAATATAAGGAGTACTTATCTCCAGGTAACTATGGAGTTGATCACTTTTTAGTGAATCAAGGTTATAAAGTTCTTTTTGCAGATATGGACTTCGATTCTGATATGGATATTCTCGTTGGAAGTAGTACCGGTTTTGGTGGTATCCTGTCTCAGCATAAGTCAAGCGTTTATTCTGAATATCAAATTCTTGGAAATCTATTTTATGACGAGAATCAAAATCAAATTAAAGATACATTCGAAATTGGTATTCTTGGTAGTTCAATAAATAATTCAACGTCAAATGTAAATGAATACACAAATACTTCTGGTGACTTTCTATTTAATGTTGTGCCTGATAGCTATTTGATTCAACCGAACACTATTTCAGGCTGGTCATTATATACTGACTCAACCAGTTATTCCGTTTCTCCTTCCGTGAGTGAGCCAACTATTGATTCATTGTACTTTGGTTTTATTCCAGATTCATTGTATTCTACGGTAAATGTCGAGCTTATAACTTCGGATTATTCCTGTAATAGTGAATCTGTTTTGTGGATCAGTAACTCAAACACAGGAACGGAGTCAATAAGTGGTTATATTCAACTTGATTTAGATACCTCAATAATATTTATTAGTTCAGTTCCACCACCTGATTCTATCGTAGGTGATCAGTACTATTGGCATTATGATAGCATCTCCCTTTTCAACTCGAACAATATTGAGCTTTTAGTTCAAATGCCCGACTCTTCCCTAAACGGATCTTCAATAGTAAGTCTTGTGTCCTCGTTCATTTTTGATGCAAATGATAGTATTATTAGTGCCGATTATGACTCTCTTATTATGAACTTAACTTGTACCCAAAATCCAATAATTAAAGAAGTTGAGCCTATTGGAGAATCAAGTGAAGGGTATATCCTTAACAATACAGACCTTGAATACACAATAAAATTCAGGAATAACGGAACAGATACAGTTCAGCATGTTAAAATTATTGATCAACTAACTGACAATTTGGATTATTTTTCGGTCTCAATAATTGGTTCTAGTCATCCAGTTGATATGACTTATGAGTTTACAGGTAAAATCGTGTTTGATTTTTATAATATAAATTTACCTGATAGTATAGCAGATTACAATAATAGCCACGGGTTTATTAAATTTAAAATAAGCCAGTTGCCAGATCTTCAGCCTGGTGAAGAGATTGTAAATTCCGCGAAGGTTATATATGATAATTCTTCATATGCTCTTACTAATTCAGTACTCAATACGATATACGAGTGCGTCGACGAAGTACCTCTTTCCCTTCTCCCAGATCCCATGTGTGAACCGATACCAGTTGACATTCTAATTAATTCAAACACCGCTTATGATTTTCAGTGGTTCATTAATAATAGTTCGGTCTCAACTGTCAACAGCTATACTTATGTCCCTGGCGTTTTAGATGATACCCTACATGTCATTATGGAATCCCCAGATTGTTATATGGACACTATACTAGTTCTGACTTCCACGCCAACACCTTCTCCTTATCTTGGCCCAAATGATACTATAACTACATGCGAAGATGAACTTCTATTCATTTCCGCATACCCAACTCACAATTCATGGGTTCTCAATGGTGTTACTGTCTCCATAGATGATTATTATATTGCTCAACAATCGGGTCAACTCTTACATGTAAACATGACGGGGGGTTGTTATGGTGTTGACGAAGTGAACCTCATCGTTCTTCCGCTGCCAGATGTTACTGTAACTCAAACCGGAGCATTTACATTTCAAACGGTGTTTGGGTATCCCCAGTACCAGTGGGTAGATTGCAATAACTTTTACGCTCCAGTTAACGGTTTTCAATCTTCGTATTTTACAGCTTATGCTAACGGGGAATATGCAGTTGTTACCACTTCTCTAGATAATTGCTCAGACACTTCTGACTGCATTATAGTTAGTACTATTAGTTTAGCTGATATAGATGCTCACATTGTTATGGACGCATATCCGAATCCTACTAAAGGAGAACTTAACGTTTCGTTTTCTGGTAATCAATCAGTGATTTTGAAGGTAAGGACAGCAGATGGTAAGTTAGTGCAAGAGCATTCAGTAAATAATCAAGATCAATTTGTAATTGATTTGTCCTCATTGTCACCTGGTTTCTTTTTGATCGAAATTATCGGAAAGGAAGGATCAGAAATATTAAGAGTAATAAAAGAGTAGGGAGACTTAATACATTATTTTAAATATAATTAGTGCGACAGAACCGTTTAGACTTTGTCTACCTAATGAATACATCTGTTTGCTACTAGTTTTCACCTTGAAAGCACTTGACAACAATCCCTGAGGGTCTTGAAAACTCTGATTACAACGCCTATATTCCTGGTAAACTTTGAAGACAGCTGATTACAAGGCTTTCACAACTGAAAACAAAGCTGTTGTCAGGGTGTATTCAACGCAACAAAAACGTTGGAAACTGGAAACACCCTATATAAGGCTTTTCCACTTCCAACGTTATAGGCCTACTATTTTTTGTCTTGGAAAGCATAAAAGATATTCTTTCCCTCTTTGATTTTTACTAACTTTTTCGGTAGTTCATTTTTCGGCTGAATTACAAATTCATTATCTATTATCTCTTTTAATCGTTCACGTATAATCTTGTCACTGCAAACAAACTCTTCCACAAGGTCTTGGATCAACTCTACGCCTTGAATCTTCTTTTGGTAGTTATCTTCCAAGTACTTTATTACTTTATGGATATCTGCCTTAACTTGTCTTGAACGGACAACATCATTAATGTCATTTTCTTCAGCATGCACGAGCCCTTTTGTGTGTTCGCAGAATTTCAGGTAAACTGGCGCCAACTTTTTTGATGCTCGCGTCTTTAAAAAATTCACTTTCAGGAGTTCTGTTGGTTGGTTGCTTTTGTCAAGCTCAAACCCAATTTTCATAACTGTACTGGCCTTATTCATCAACTCTGTTCCTAAGTGACCACGGGCCTTGTTCCCAGAGCCCGGGTTCTCATGAATTAAAGCTATGAATGTTACATCATGTTCGTTGATGGCAGAATTCATCAGGTCAATTAACTGCATACTATCATCCGATCTATTGAAATCGCGAATACAGTCGGTAATCACATCTAAAACTATAACCAACTGATTGCATTCGTCTTTTCGCAAATACTTCAAGTACTCGTTTACAACAGCGAACCTATCTTCTCTCTTAAATTGTAGGATTGAAATAAAATCAAACGTATCGGGAATGTCTGTACGCTCGTAACCAGCCTTGCTTAGGATTTGTTGTAGACTATATGGATACTGATCGCTCAAATTTCGCTCGGTGTCAATATAACAGACCTTTGGTCTAGAGAAGGTGGCTCTTTTAAAGCCTAAAAAGGCATCTGTTTCCTGTGAATTGGAGATAAGCGCACTACACATGGTCTCCGCTAAGCGGCTTTTATGCACTCCCGCTTGCCCTTGGATAATATTTATGCTTCTTGGGTAAAGGAACCCCTCCCCATCCATTGATAAAATTGGTTTTGGGCGAACAATTTTATTAGCAACTTTTCCTCTTATAAACTCTCTTCCGTTTAAGATTTGATCCATGTAAATATAGTTGGCACAATTCGAAGCCTCTTGATAATACTCAACGTTGGCACTAAATCCTTTAAGGCTATTTCTATTTTTTAAAACGTCAGAAATGTCCTTCTCTCCTTGATGTACTAAATTATCAGGTATCACCAATCGTCCAAGGTTAAATCTCCTTGCCAATTTTTCGGATTGCTTTAGGCCTGTCTCATCCTTATCATAGAACACAACTATATTCTCTGATTTCTCTTTTAACCGTTCAATTACATCGTTAGACGGCATTGCTGTTTCACTGTTAAAGCAAACTGCGTTTTCTCCAATGTTTGCCAAAGACAGCACATCTTTCTCGCCTCCTGTTATATAAATTCTATCACAGCGCATAGGTAATTGTTTCTCCCCAAAAACGTAATCAGAAGGCTTGTTTCCAAGCCATGAAAATTTCATTTTTATAGTGTTCGGTGTATATAGTTTGAAACAATTATAAGACACTTCATAGGAAAACGTAGGCTTCTTTTCATCTAGAACGAAGTGTTGAGCCCCCCTTTTATAGGACTTAACTTTTCGAACTTTGTATTTCTTTAATACGCCCAAGGAGATGCCAAGATCAGACCAGTATTTTCCTGTAATTACATCGAAATGGCTATGATCGATTTGTTGTTCTGTCGTTTGCCCCAAAGAAAAGTCACATACTATGATACTTTTTGCCTCATTGAAATCACAATGGTTTAGCCTCTTAACTAGCTCAAAGACATCTCCGCTATCATCCGTTGAAAAGTCATTAAACCGCCATTCGTTTGTTGGTGTTTTGTAATAATTAAATGATGGTGTTTTTTGCTTCTTTGATTGGAAAGGATTCGAAATATTGAGGCCCGGCTTTGGCCCAGCATTACCAAAAAATGGTCGTAAATACTGTTCAAACGCTTTTTCAACATCCAGATGTGCTAGCGTCTGCGCTTTGCTTATGTTTTCTGTCATGGCTTAGCTTTTTAAATAATTACTGGTGGCCACATCAATAATGCTTGGCTTTCCCGATTCTAACCATTCTAAAATCGCCTTTCTTGAAAACATTAATGGTTTACCTTTCGAGAACACAGGTATTTCAAACCGACATACTTTGGAGTAAATAGTCGATTTTCTATATCCTGTCATGCGAGCAGCCTCTTCTAAAAAGATAATATCTTCAACAGGTTTTGAATCTACTTTGTTTCGCTCAGAATCATTCTTAAGCTCTTTAACTAATTCGCAGAATAATCCACGGGTCACTTCTTTGTATTCTTCTACCGTCAAGGTATATAACGGCTTTAATAAATTACTCATGTTATACTTGTTTAAGTGTTAATAATGAGCATTGCGCAATGCTTGTTTCTAGATCTGAAGCGAATTAACCAAGTATCACAAACTCATACAAAGTTAAATCGTCGAGTGTCGAGTTTGTCAAAACTGCCGAGTTAGTTAAAGGCTTAGCCTTCAGCTTACTGAATAAAAAAACGCTCAACAAAATAAAATGCTGAGCGTCGAGCGTTGATACTAATTTTCTTAATTATTGATTGAATTCAATCAAACATATTATCAAGGATCTTCTCTAACTGGGCTTTCCTTAACATATTCTCCCCCCTAGCCCCTCTTAATTGATCTGGATGAATATCCTCTCCTTTTTTATTTACAAAGCTATTAACTGTAATAACCCAAAGATCATTCCCTGGGTCTTCAACAAGCCCTTTATCCTCTGTGAAATATTTAATAAACCAACACAACTCCTTCAAGGAGCCCATCCAAACCATTCTGTTAGGTCGAATTATTTCCTTATTGCTAAAAAGACTCTTTAGTGTTCCGGATTTAGTGCCTTGAATAATAAAACCTCCTTTTACCAGGCCTTGAACTAATTCCGACCAATTGTTTAGCTCCAATGTAAACAAACGTAGTTTTTCATTATTTGAATCAAACAGAAATGTGTCATATTTCCCATTTATTGTCCTTGGAATCCTTTTCCTAGTGGCCCTGGGTGTCTTGCCTACTTCCTTTAAAGCTATCCAGTCATTTGTGGTTTCAACTACCTGTCTATTCAGTATTGAACCTGAATATTGCCTCATTAATATAGATAGCCACTTTTTGAATTCGGCCAAATCATTGCTAAAGTTGTTCTCTAAATGAAATTCCAAATATGAAGAAATAAGCAATAATTTAGAGTGGTATTGCCTCAGTTTTATAGTGAAAAAAAGATCAAATTCTTCATTCTCAATACCTACCGGGCAAGACTCGAGGAAACTGTACATTGCTCCAGAAGTATAGATAATATCACCATAAAATGGATTATCATTATTAAAATCAGCTCGAAATTCACTGAATTTTTGATCCCAGTAGACCTTTTGGCTTTTATAGTCAAAATGAGATTCATCTGGCTTCCTAATAAAAGGAGTGGTGCCAAGTATATTCGTGCTTATCATCTCCTCCAGAAGCTCGTTAGCAACTTGTTTTGGGAGGCTAGTTCTTTTATCATTAAACGCCCATTTTTCAAAACGCCAGATGTCTAATAAGTCTATATTATAATTCTGTAGGTCGCTCACAATGTAGAGATGTTAGGGATTACATTCGCAGCGTCTACCTTCTTTTGATCAATTATTTTAGCATACACTTGGGTTGTTTTTAAGTCTTTATGGCCCAATAGTTTTGAAACTGTATAAATATCTGTTCCTAATGTTAACTGCAGGGTAGCATATGTATGTCTAGCGCAATGGAACGTTATCGTTTTACTTATCCCAGCTTTCATAACCCATTGCTGTAACTTGAGGTTGTGCCAAGCGCTGTACTTTAGCCCAATAAAAACGCGCTCTTCTGATTCTGGATTTTCACCTAAATAATCTCTGGCTTGTTGAGAAATGGGGAGTGTTTCAAAACCCTTTGTCTTTTTCTGTTTGAACCGGATATACCAACCCTGCTCTTCTGAAAACTGTACTTCCTGCCATGTTAGTTTATTAATGTCTGACCATCGTAAACCTGTCAAACAGCTAAACAAAAAAGCTTGTTTCAAAATTGGAATTTCGCATTCTACTTTTGTGGTGCTCTTTAACTCTTCAAGAGTAAGAAATTCACGTTCCGTATCTTCTTGCTTAAATCCCTGAACATCTAAAGCGGGGTTAATATCAATTTTCTTCTCTCTAAATGCCTGCCTCAAACTTGCCTTAACCTTGTTGAAGTATGAATGAATTGTGTTCTGAGAAAGTGGTTTATTGCTTTTCGACCTTGCTATCTCTTTTAAGTATCGCTTAAAATCTTCCAACCAGCCTTGGTCTACTTCACTAAACATTAACTTGTCCCCTGCGAACTTTTTGATATGCTTCAAAGTGCTGTCCCAATTGCCGTAATTACCTTGACTCGAATAACGATCATCTGTGAGTTTTTCAAAATACACCATAAAACTCTCATCTGAAGAAACATTTAATAAATGCCCAAATCCGTTTTCCTTATGCTGCAATTCAAGGAGCTTTTTAGAGCGTATACTTTCAGCTAAGAGCACTACTTTTTTGTTATGATCTCTTTCGAGCTTCGTCTTTGGCGGCTTATAAAGATGAAGTCCCAGCGATTCTTTTCTTCTTTTTTGCTTTGCTTTGGGTAAATAATAGTCAAGGAATAGGCTCTCTCTCCCGCCGCTAATCTCTTTTCTTCTAACTGAAATATTCATACTATTATTTTGTGCCCTATTTGTGCCTCATTCTGGAATTATCACTTTAAAGGTACAAATAAGAGACAAATAATAGCAAAAAGGCACAAAACAAATCAAGTTTGTGCCCCTTGTAATAAACTTCATACACCCCTAAACACCATGTTTATGGCTTGTTTTGTTTGTTTTCTCTTGATTTTCTTTGTGGAAATCACTTTCCGATACAAAACTTGCTAAAGATATTCCCCAACAAATCATCTGTAGAAATATCGCCTGTGATACTTCCCAAATAAAACATCGCTTGACGGATGTCCATGGCAACAAAGTCTCCTGTAATTCCTGTATCCAACCCTTCTTTTGCTTTGACCAACGATTCTTCCGTTTTTACCAACGCTTCATGGTGCCTTGCATTGGATACAATTGTTTCGTTGGCCATGTCGAAATCACCGTGTACAGCTTTAACGAGCCATGACTTTAATGCGTCAATGTAGTCGCCGTTCTTTGCGCTGATCTTGATTCCACTTTCTGTTATTGTGTTGGCAAGGTCTATTTTGTTGATCACCGAAGTGATTTTCTTTAACGGATATTGTTCTTCCAATTCGTTCACCCAGATGTCTACTTCTTGAATACTCATTGGGTTGGATCCATCAGCCAAGCACAAGACAATTTTGGCCTGATCTATTTTTTCTTTGGAACGTTTAATTCCCATCGCTTCAATTTCTTCGGCACCGTCACGAATTCCAGCAGTATCGATCAAGCGAAAGGCAATTCCCTCAATATTCAACACCTCTTCAATAACATCTCGGGTGGTTCCTTCTATGTCACTAACAATTGCTCTATCTTCTCCTAAAAGTTGATTCAACAATGTGCTCTTTCCTGTATTCGGTGCTCCAACAATAGCCACAGGAACACCATTCTTAATGGCGTTTCCTAGCTCAAATGATTGCGCCAAACGACGGACATACGCCAAGACGTTTGTCACCAATTCATTGAGCTGTGTTCGGTCTGCAAACTCTACGTCTTCTTCCGCAAAATCCAACTCTAGCTCAATCAAAGAAGCAAAGTTGATTAGTTGTTGGCGGAGCTCTTTCAATTCTGAAGAGAGGTTTCCACGCAATTGTTTCAAGGCTATATCATGAGCGCTGCGTGATGATGATGCTATTAAGTCTGCTACAGCTTCGGCTTGCGATAAATCCAATTTACCATTCAAGAAGGCACGTTGTGTAAACTCTCCTGGTTTCGCCATACGGCATCCTTGTTCGATCAGTGCTGCAATTACCTTTTGTAAAATGAAGCTAGAACCATGACAAGAAATTTCTACACTTTCTTCACCCGTGAAGCTTCTTCCATTTTCGAAAACCGTCACCAAAACCTCATCAATTAATTCGCCGTCTGCACTCGAAATTGTCCCGAAATGAGTTGTGTGAGAGCCAACATTAGCAAGTGATTTTGAGAACACCGCCGTAACGATTTCATAGGACTTACTCCCTGATAAGCGAATAACGCCTATTGCTCCAACTCCATTTGGGGTTGCTAGTGCACAAATTGTATCTTGATTTCCAATCATTGCATCAAAAGTAATGCTTATCCAACAAAAAACCCTTCCATCTTTCGATAGAAGGGTTCAAATATTTGATCCTGTGAATTATCTAATTACCAATCGCACAGTCTGAATAGTGTTGTCTAGTTGGATTTGTACTAAATACAATCCTTCCGGCACTTCACGCACATCTAATTCTCCAGACACATCGCTAAATATTTTTACAATTCTACCATTCATGTCCGTCAATATTGCTTGTTCTATTGGTTCATCTGAAACGATAGAAAAAGACTCCATTGCTGGGTTTGGATACAATTGAATGTTTGCGAGATCCAATTCATTAACTCCTGCGCATGCATCAACAATGATGTCTTGTTGAGCGGTGTTAGAACAGCCGTTAACGTCCACAACCGTATAGGTAATTTGACTTGTTCCCAGTCCTGCTGCCGCTGGGTCAAATGATCCTGCTGCGATTCCTGGTCCGCTGTAGTTTCCTCCTGATGGAACACCTCCAGTAAGCGTGAAAATAGGTGTATAAATACATACATCTGTATATGCACCTAAACTAACGGTTGGTTGGTCGTAAATAGTAATGTCTGAGCCATTGTCCGTTCCTATCGTTACCGGGTCACTCGCCACAACTCTAATTCTATAGCCTGTTCCTGCTGGCATTGATCCAGGTATTGCAATATTGATTGTTAGAGATCCTGATGCTGAAGAAGGCAATGTTCCAATAACTGTAGGGAGTGCAAACGACCCCGCTCCATCAGACATTTCTGCTGAATATACATTTGGCCCATTGAACGTTCCCGTAGCAGTAAAATCAAGAACATCTGTAAGAGTTGTTCCGTAACACCACGACATTTGAGCCATAGCCCCTGTAGTAATTGTTCCCGCTGCACAAGGGTCTACTGTAATTGTTTGTGCCGCTGTATTAGAGCATCCATTCGTGTTTGTGTACGTGTATGTAATGGTGTGAGTTCCGACACCTGCAGTGCTTGGAGTAAACATTCCCCCAGAAACACCTGTTCCACTATACGTTCCCCCGCTTGGAGCTCCTCCGCCTAAGGTAAGGGCTGGGTCACCGACACAGACATTACTATATGCTGACAAAGTAACTGTTGGCAAAGCAAAAATTTCAAGATCGGTTCCGTTGTCTGTTCCTGTTGTTGATGGGTCACTCGCAATCACACGAACGCGATAAGCGCTACCTACTGGCATCGTTCCGAGAATGGTCACAGGAATAGAAAGTGTTCCAGATGCTGAAGAAGGCAATGTTCCTATTACAGTCGGTGCTGCAAATGATCCTGCTGCATCAGACATTTGTGCAGTGTATACATTTGGCCCGTTGAATGTTCCTGTTGCAGTAAAGTCAAGATTTCCTGTAATAATATCTCCATAACACCATGAAGCTGGTGTAAAACCTGCAGTCGCGATTGTTGCAGATGCTCCGCCTGATGTTCCAACTATTAATATGTCATCCACAGAAAAAGCTGGGTCATTACCTGCCGCTCCGTTTTGCCATTTGAATCGGATTCTCAGATCTGCCACATTATCCCAAATAGCATTTGTTTGGCTTTCAAGCGTCCAAGTGGCAACCCCTGAATACGTACTTTGGGTTATCCAAGAACCACCACCATCGGTGCTGTATTCTAGGTTCCCGTAGGAATTTCCTGTAAATCCAGCACACAAGTACCAGAAGTCTACAGTGACATTTGTCATCCCAATAGTTGAGACTCCCGTTGTCATTGCCGCATTTTGAATACTTGGCGAACCGGTGTCAAAATTTGCATTACATGCGCTCAAAAGGCTGCATCCTAAACCACTCATAATATGCATATAGCTGGATTGTGGGCTTCCTGAAATTGCTCCTGGCTGATTTGGTGTGTCTGTTACCCAGCCACCACCCCAGTAGGTGTTGTTTACCGTCCAAGCGTTGTCACCTGAGCCAGTCATCGACCAGTTACCAGATCCTGCGGCAAAGTCGTCTTGAAATAAAGTCGTTTGAGAAAAAACACCAAAGCTCAATAGCAGTGATGCTGATAGTAGTAGTTTTTTCATATAAATGTGTATTAGTGTCCCAATATACAGTAAATCAGTGGGCTTTTCAAATTAATAACCCACGAGCAACTGACCTTATTTTTCGCCTTTTTTATTAAATGTTCATACCTTCGCCGTTGAACACAAACCTATTTCAATATGAAAAAGACCTTACTTGCTGCCATTCTCTTTGGTGTTACATTATCTTCTTCTGCACAAATGGCAGGCTCTGGTAATGCATATGATTTTGCCTCCAATGACATTTTAATTCCGCACAATGCATCACTAAATTCTCCTACACTTACGCTTGAAGCTTGGATTAATGCGGATAGCTGGGCCACAAATGTGTGGGAAAATGTAATCATTTCGAAAGATGGTTGGGCATCAGGGGAACAAGGGTATTCACTCCGTTCTGGAGCGAGTGGAACCTTGTCATTCAACATTGGAACTCTCGGGGCTTGGATAGAAGTTACATCGGCACCAGTAATGTCTACAGGACAATGGTACCATGTTGCTGGAACGTATGACGGAACCACGCTAAAAGTGTATATCAACGGTGAAGAAGTTGGTTCAACAGCATATACAGGAGCAATCTCTGCAAGTACCTACGACGTAACTCTTGGAAGAATCACATACACCGCGGGTGGAGCGCGCTATTTTGATGGGGAAATCGATGAGGTTAAAATTTGGGGTTCTGCGTTACCTCAAAGTTCAATACAAGATTATTTGTGTCAAAAGGTAGGTGCGTCTCACCCACAATATGCTGACCTTATGGGTTATTGGAATTTTGATGATGCAGGAAGTGTAATTGATCAATCTGTAAATGCGAATAATGGAACCGTAACTGGCGCAACGCATGGGCTTTCTGGAGCGCCCATCGGCGATCAAAGTGTTTACACATACAATAGCACGGTAGATTTAACATTGCCGTGGAGTGGGACTGATAGTTTACAGGTAACAAATAGTACCGTTATACAAACAGTTCATGTATACCTCGTTGATGCAGCTCCCTTGAACCCAATAGTTGCCCCAGGAACAACTATTGATCTCACACATTATTACGGTGTTTTCGCAGCAAATGACCAACCATATTCATTGAACACAACTTATCACTATGGGTCAAACCCTTTGGTAATAGGATCGTTAGACTATGCGGATGTCGCTGGACACCTAGATGGAAGCACTTCGTTTTGGTCAGCTGAGAGCGGGGTAGTGGACCAAGTCGGCAGCACAATAACGCATGCTTTTTCTGATCGTCGTGAACTCGTTCTTGCGGTAAATTGTCCATCTTCAACAATATCGCCATCTGGAAATCAATCTATCTGTTCAGGCGATTCCTTAACTCTTAGCAATTCAGGAGGAAGTCTAGTTTTACAGTGGTATGATGCTTCAGGCCCTATATCAGGTGAAACAAATAACACGTTTACAACAACAATGGCAGGAGATTATTATTTAGTAGCAAATACTGGCGCCTGCCTCTCTACCAGTAGCACTGTGACGTTGACGGTAAATCAAACACCAACTGTTTCATTTGGCACATTAGACAATGCCTATTGCGAAAATGACGCTGTAATAACAATTGCAAATGGCACTCCTTCTGGAGGAGTATATTCCGGGAATGGCGTTACAGGTAGTGATTTCTTGCCCTCTGATGCTGGTGTGGGAACACACATCTTGTACTATAATTACACCGATGTTTCGACTTCTTGCTCTAATCTTGACTCGACAACTGTTACGGTTAATGCACAACCCGCAACTCCAGTAATAACAACAAATGGTGCTGAAATGTGTGTTTCTTCTGGTGGAATAGGAGTTATTTACGAATGGTATTTAGAAAGTGTTGTTGTAAGTAGCGGTTCAGACACATGCTACACCGCCACATTAAACGGAAATTACGATGTAATTTGCATCTCACCTGAGGGTTGTATATCAGGTTTGGCGAGTGAAACAATTGACTTTATCGGCATCCAAGAAAACGACTTACTAAACGACTTAACCGTTGCTCCGAATCCAACTAGTGGAATGATCAACGTTTCAGTTGGTGGTGCAGATGGACTGGCAACAAGCGCCAAAATTACCGACGCATTGGGCAGAATACTTCTTGAAGAATCAACTTCTGGTTCTAGTTTCGATATAAATATTGATGCGTTTCCATCCGGTGTTTATTGGCTTTCTATTACAAAAAATGGAAGAAACGCAGTTGTAAAAGTGGTTAAGAACTAAGCGCTTATTTTCGCTTACTTTGGAAGAAGGTGGTCATTAAGTTGGTCGCCTCTTCTTGCATTATCCCATGAACAATTTTAGTCTTTGGATGATAAATCCCTTCATGTCGACCAGCACCACGTTTTTCATCGCTCGCTCCGTACACTATTTTGTCTAGTTGCGACCAATAAAGTGCTCCTCCACACATCGTGCATGGTTCCAATGTGACATACAATGTGCACCCTTTAAGGTATTTTCCCCCGATAAAGTTTGCTGCAGACGTAATAGCCTGCATCTCGGCGTGTGCGGTAACATCTGTTAAGGTTTCCGTAAGGTTGTGTGCTCGAGCAATCACTTGTTTGTTCGCCACAACAACGGCTCCAACAGGAACTTCGCCTTGATCAAAAGCCTTTTGAGCTTCTAACATGGCTTGTTTCATGAAATAATTATCATCGTACGGATCGATCATGGAGCTGTTTTAATGCTTCGAAATTAACCAAAAAAAGACCGCACATTTGTCTTAATCATTACATTTATGGGTAGAACAAACCCTGAATGACAAATTTAGCGCCATACAATAGAGTCTTTAGGCTTTTTACCCCCGCTGGGCTTATAGTAATCTATTTCTGTGTAGCTTATAAACTCATTGACAACGACTGGACCCTTATCCTTCACATTGCAGTGGCCGTTTTCCTTCTTTGGTTTTATGTAAGCCGGTGGCTAAGAACTAATACTTATCTTTTTGACCAACAAGTATTACACATTATTAATAAGCGTTCAAAACGAATAGTGCCGTTAGAAAAAATTGTAAAAATTAAACTCAGGCTGGACAACTGGAAATTTGTTAATCAAAATTTTCAGCGTTATACTGTTGAGTATGTTATTGATAATAAGTCTGACATTTCCCATTTTTGGGTTGCCTCCGGCACCAAGGCGGTATTCGATTTTGAAAAGGCGGTAAAAGCTGCGAACCCTGACACGGTTGTTGAGCATTGGGAAGATGACGACACTGATTGGTCAGAAATGTATAAGAGATATTAAATGATGATTCCAACATTAAACCCAGGCGATAAAATTGCCATTGTTGCCCCAGCTAAAACAATAGAAGAAGGTTGCGTTTTGTACGCAAAGCAATTCTTAGAGGAAAAGGGATTCACAGTTGTCATTGGTGATCATTGCTTGGGAACGCACCATTACTTCTCAGGTACAAGCGAAGAGCGGATCTCTGATTTTCAAAAGGCTATTGACGACCCTAGTGTAAAGGCAATATTGTGTGCTAGAGGAGGATACGGTTGTATTCAAATTGTGGATGATATTGATTGGAGTCGGTTGGTTAACTCCCCGAAATGGATCATTGGTTTTAGCGACGTTACCTTTTTTCATTCTAGACTAAATCTGCTCGGTTTAAAAAGCATTCACGGAACAATGCCTCTTGATTTTGAGAGTAATACGTCTCTTGCGCTAGAATCGCTAATTGCTGGCATTACTGGTGTCGATTGCTCGATTACCATTCCTTCGTCACAAGAAAACAAATTGGGTTCTGGCAAAGGAACTCTTGTAGGTGGCAACCTTTCTATTTTGTACAGTCTATTAGGCACAAATGATCAACTAGATTACTCCAATTCCATTTTATTTATTGAAGATCTGGCCGAATATTTATATGTGATTGACCGAATGTCATACGCCTTTAAAAAGGCTGGCATTTTTGATAAAATCAATGGCCTCATTGTAGGAGGAATGACCGGTATAAAAGATACAGCGATTCCTTTCGGAAGCACTATTGAAGAGATTCTTCGTGCACCTTTTCAAAATCGAGATATTCCAATTGCATTTGATTTTCCAGCTGGACATATAGATGACAATCGCGCCCTGATTCTTGGGGCTGAGGTATCATTAGATGTTAATTCTGACTCGACAGTCTTGAGTTATTTATAACACCACAAATCTTCGAGTAACAATGTCACCTTCATGCTTAATAATTGCGATGTAAGACCCTGTTGGAACTCCAGCAAGATGAAAACCTCCACTTTCCACCCTCCAGCTTCCTACATAGGTTCCCCTTGAGCTTGTCAACATGCACGTTGCGCCATCAGGCATGTTAATATAAATTTCACCTTCAGAAGGATTAGGGGTTACTATGATTTCCAATTCCGCCAACGATCTTTTTTTGGGGACGATTTCACTCTCAATTGATTGTGCCTGTGTGGAGAAACACAGCAACACAAGAGCAAGAAGCACTTGATTTTTCATGATGTCAGATTTAACAGTTCTTATATTGGAACGCCTCACTATGTTTTGGTTACCGATCCCATCGATTATTTAAAATAAAAATAAATAGTGGCTTGATTACTATTAAGTATGACGAACTGTTAAATTTGCAGCTATAACTATATAAACATCATTTATAATGAGCGGATTATTATCTTCTTCCATTGCTAGAAAGTTTGCTATGTCACTTTCTGCACTGTTTCTAATTTCCTTTCTGACACTACACGTCGCAGTTAATTTACTTTCTGTGTGCAGCCCAGAAGCGTACAACACAGCTTCACACTTTATGGGAACCAACCCATTGATTCAATTTGCAATGCAACCAATCTTAATCGTTGGTGTTGTTTTTCACTTTGTATTGGGATTTGTTTTAGAATTAAAGAACAGAAAAGCACAGGGTGTCAGATATGTAAAAAACAACGGTGCTGCCAACTCTTCATGGATGAGTCGTAACATGATCCTTTCCGGTGCAGTAATTTTACTTTTTATTTTGGTTCACTTCATTGATTTTTGGATTCCAGAAATGAATTACAAATACATTCAAGGACTTCCTGAAGCTCCATCAAGATATTATCCTGAATTGGTTGAAAAATTTCATAACCCAATTAAGGTTGGTGTTTATGTAGTAGCGTTTATTTTCCTTGCATTACACTTATTGCACGGGTTTAACTCTGCCTTCCAATCAATAGGATTAAATAATAAATACACGAAAGGATTCAAAAAGATAGCAACAGCATTTTCCATTGTTGTTCCTGCTGCATTCATTTTCATCGCCCTTTTTCATCATTTCAATCACTAATTCATTATGGCTACATTAGATTCTAAAGCTCCAAAAGGTCCTATTAAAGATAAGTGGACGAATTATAAAGATAAAATCGACTTAGTAAACCCTGCTAATAAGCGAAACATTGACGTTATCGTTGTTGGTACTGGTCTTGCTGGAGGTTCTGCCGCTGCTACACTCGCTGAATTGGGGTACAACGTAAAAGCATTTGCTTACCAAGATTCTCCGCGGAGAGCGCATTCAATTGCAGCACAAGGAGGTATTAACGCTGCGAAAAATTACCAAGGTGATGGTGACTCAAGCTACCGTTTGTTTTATGACACTGTGAAAGGTGGTGATTACCGTTCAAGAGAAGCGAATGTTTACCGTTTAGCTGAGGTTTCTGCTAACATTATTGATCAGTGTGTTGCACAAGGTGTTCCTTTTGCTCGTGATTATGGTGGATTGTTAGACAACCGTTCATTTGGTGGTGTATTGGTTTCGCGTACGTTTTATGCGAAAGGGCAAACTGGCCAACAATTATTATTGGGTTGTTATTCAGCAATGAACAGACAAATTGCTCGTGGTAAAATTGACATGTACAACAGGCACGAGATGTTGGATGTTGTTAAAGTTGATGGTAAAGCACGAGGAATCATTGCTCGAGATTTAATCACTGGAGAAATCGAGCGTCATTCAGCACATGCTGTTGTTATCGCAACAGGTGGGTATGGAAACGTTTACTTTTTGTCAACAAATGCTATGGGATCCAACGCTACTGCAGCTTGGAAAATTCACAAGAAAGGAGCATTTTTTGCCAACCCATGTTATACTCAAATTCACCCAACCTGTATTCCACGAACTGGTGATTACCAATCGAAACTTACGCTGATGTCAGAGTCATTGCGTAACGATGGTCGTATTTGGGTTCCTGCTCGTATGGAAGATGCAAAAGCAATTCAACAAGGTAAATTAAAGCCTACAGAAATTGCTGAAGAGCATAGAGATTATTACTTAGAAAGAAGATATCCTGCATTTGGAAACTTGGTTCCACGTGACGTTGCCTCTAGAGCTGCAAAAGAGCGTTGTGATGCCGGATTTGGTGTTAATGCAACTGGCGAAGCTGTTTATTTGGATTTCGCATCCGCATTTGTACGCTATGGTACTGAGCAGGCTAAGATACACGGAATTGAAAATGCGTCTAAGGCGGCAATTATTAAGTTGGGACAAGGTATTATTGAAGAAAAGTATGGAAACTTATTTCAGATGTATGAAAAAATCATTGCTGAGAACCCATACGAAACGCCAATGATGATTTATCCAGCAACACACTATACAATGGGTGGTGTTTGGGTTGATTACAACCTAATGACAACTATTCCTGGTTTATATTGTATCGGAGAGGCAAACTTCTCTGATCACGGCGCAAACAGACTTGGAGCTTCAGCCTTAATGCAAGGTCTGGCTGATGGATATTTCGTGCTTCCATATACTATCGGTGATTATTTATCAGACGATATCAGAACAGGAGCAATTCCAACGGATACCCCAGAATTTGAGGCCGTTGAAAAAGAAGTAAAAGAGCGTTTAGATTTCTTCGTTAACAATAAGGGTACTAAGTCCGTTGACCACTTCCACAAAAGGCTTGGTAAAGTAATGTGGGACAAAGTAGGTATGGCGAGAAACGAAAAAGGCCTGAAAGAGGCAATCGCTGAAATTAAAGCAATTCGTGAAGAGTTTTGGAAAGACGTTAGGGTTCCAGGAGGGTTGAGCGAAATGAATGTTGAATTGGAAAAAGCAGGAAGAGTTGCTGACTTCTTAGAGTTGGGTGAATTATTTGCTTTGGATGCTTTGAACCGTAATGAATCATGCGGAGGTCACTTTAGAGAGGAGTCTGTTGAAACAGAGGGGCCTCAAAAAGGGGAAGCTTTACGTGACGATACAAACTATAAGTACGTATCCGCTTGGGAGTACAAAGGAGAGCCAAGTGAAGCGGTATTGCACAAAGAAGAATTAGAATTTAACGATATTGAATTGAAAACTCGATCATATAAATAGAAAAGACATGATGAATTTAACATTAAAAATCTGGAGACAAAAAGACTCAAATTCAAAGGGTCAAATGGTCGATTATAAGGTTACTGACATTTCTGAACACATGTCATTCTTGGAAATGATGGATGTTTTGAACGAACAATTGGTGAACTCTGGAGATGAGCCAGTTGCTTTTGACCACGATTGTCGTGAAGGAATTTGTGGAATGTGTTCTTTGTACATCAATGGAGAAGCGCACGGACCAGACAAAGCAATTACGACATGTCAACTGCACATGCGTATGTTCAATGATGGTGATACCATCACTATTGAGCCATGGAGAGCCGCTGCATTCCCCGTAGTGAAAGATTTGATTGTAGACAGAATGGCGTTTGAGAGAATTCAGCACGCCGGAGGTTATATCTCTGTAAACACTTCTGGAAATACGCAAGATGCAAACGCAATTCCTATTTCAAAAATCAATGCTGACCTTGCAATGGACGCCGCCGCATGTATCGGTTGTGGAGCCTGTGTTGCAACATGTAAAAATGCATCTGCAATGTTATTTGTAGGAGCAAAAGTTTCACAGTTCGCATTGTTGCCACAAGGTCAAGTTGAAGCAAAAGAGCGTGTTTTGAACATGGTTGCTCAAATGGACAAAGAAGGGTTTGGAAACTGTACTAACACTGGCGCTTGTGAAGTAGAATGTCCTAAAGGAATTTCTTTGGAGAACATTGCTCGAATGAACCGTGAATATTTAAAAGCTTCGATATAGTCGCTTGATTAAATCGTAAGTGATTCATTTTAAAAGGCTAGGGATTCGTTCTTAGCCTTTTTTAATTTGTGAATTTGTAAACACATTCTTTTTTCAAAAGAACATAATTAGTTGTATTTTGGCTCAACTAAAATTCATTCTATGAAAAAAATTCTACTTTCTTTATCAATTCTTGCGATGACTTTTGCCGCACAATCACAAGTAGTGGTTGCAGGTGTAAGCCCAGCAAGTATCCAAGGCAACTATGACTTTGGAGTACAAGCAGATGATGGTTGGCCATCATACACTGCAGGATCCACCACTGGAGAGTTCTGGGGTATGAACCTCGACTTTAGCATTCCTGGAACATTTATCTTAGACACTTTAATGCTTATCGAAGATGGTACTCCCGGTGTAAACCCACAAGGAGTTGACAGCACATATGAAGGGTGTGCATCTGCTATTAATGACCTAACTGGTAAAATTGCTGTTGTTTATAGAAACTCATGTGATTTTGCTTCCAAGGTTTACTACGCAGAGCTTGCAGGAGCTTTAGCAGTAATTATTATCAATCGTGAAGATGATACGAACATAATTATGACGGCTACTGATATCGGTGATGGTCCGAACACAACATTGCCAGCCGTTATTATTTCTGACATTTCTGGCGCAGCACTCATTAATGAAATGGCCAGTGGCCCTGTTGTTATGCTTATCGGAAACAAGGCAACAGCCTTTGGAGATGATGTAGGAGCATCTAGAGACGAGGTGCGTATCTCTCCTTTTGGTGGAGCAAACACACTTATTGATAATGGTTTCCCATTAGCTATTCAGGTGTATAACTATGGAACAAACCCACAATCAGCTGTTGCGGTAACCGCAACTATCGATGGACCTTCAGGTGTTGTTTATAATCAAACTATTAACGGTCCTCTCATGAACTCAGGAGACACACTTTCTGTAGCCGAGGGAAACACTTACTTTTTCCCTGACTTTGACCTTGGTGGAATTGGTAGCTATCCAGTTGGAGACTATACTTTAACTTATGCGATTGACATTGGTACTACTGACGAGTCTGATTTTGACAACCAATTTGTGTCAACCTTTACAATTAATGATGATGTGATTTCTTTAGCAAGAATCGACGGGTCAGGAACGCCTACGGCTTCATCATACCCAACTAACTCAACATCGGAATACCAAAGTTGTATTTTCTTTGAAGATCCAAACGCTAGCAACATTGCAGTTACAGGATTCACTTTTATTCCAACTATTGATACAACAATTGCTCCTTTAGCTGGAGAAGAGATTTACTTGAACATTTACGAGTGGAATGATGCATGGATTGATTTAGCTGACCCTGCGTACGCTGGTGGCGCTAACAACGATTGGTTCTCTAACTTGAATCAAATTGGATATGAATCTTATTACCCACTTTCAAACAACGAGGTGAATCTACCTGCATATGTTGCATTGACCTCACCACTAGTGTTGGTAGATAATCAGCGTTATTTATTCTGTACGCAGTCATACAACCCAGAGGTTGGGTTTGGATTTGATGGTGGATTAAATTACGATGGAAACCAAGCATGGTCAGCAATGCCTGTTTCTCCTATAAATACTGATGCCACGTGGTATACAGGTGGATGGAATGGTTCTTCTGCTTCTGCACTTACTCTTCATGTAGTTGATGCAAGCACTATTGGAATTGATGAGGTTGTTTCAATTGAAGGTAAGGCATTCCCTAATCCTGCAAATGAGCAAGTGACAATTTCTACCAACGCAACTGGTAATGCATCTTTAATTGTAACTGATGTAACTGGTAAGGTTGCTTTAGATCAAGACATCACTTTGGATAACAATGGAAATGCACAAGTCAACATCGACTCTTTAGAGTCTGGTGTTTATGTATTCAACGTTGTACTTGAAAATGGATTGTCTTCACAATTCAATGTTATTAAAGAGTAACACACTCTTATAGAATAAGAAAAGGGCTGATCGTTTGATCAGCCCTCTTTTTTGTTGTCACTTCTACTACTTAATTAATGTTGAAGGATAACCCAAAACTCAATGGGTGAATAGGAATTGTCTTCCCACTATCAAATAATGGTAATATACCATAGGTCACAAACGCTCCCCAGTCACCATAACCAAAACGAACTGCTCCATCTAATTTAAAAGCATTCAGCCCCCAGCGACCATTTTCGCTCTGTGTGAATTTTCGTCCATCAAACTCTCCTTTTCGCTTTACTCTAGACGTCATTCTCACTCCACCGATCACCCCAAAGGCAAAATAAAAGCTCTTACTCGCTCGTGCATTTGTGTTAATCTCAAACAACAGGGGTATCGTTAAATATGATGCCTTAAGTTTATTCTTAGTATACGTGTACACCGAATCGATTTCAGCAAACAATGTGTCCGGAGTCTCCATCAAAACATAGTTGTCATTGAACGATATAGACGCAAACGAAAGCCCAAGCCCTGTAGTAAACCCAAAGTACTCACGTGCAATGTCAAACTTGTACTCCAAGAAGTTAATGTTCCAAACCTGCGATTTTGCGGGATCGTTTTTCCAGTAAGGGTTATTCGTGAACTTGTTTTCAAAGCCGTCGTCCATTAGCATAGTAAATCCGAAATCTAATCCGGCCCAATGCGCCTCATGGTTTCGTTTTTTACGCTTATAAATAGTGTCCCCGTCTTCGGCAACATAAAACCCATTCTGTTCTAGCTCAGCCCTATGGTTAACTATAATTACTTGCTTTAATCGAAGATTCATGCGCGTTGTATCGCCTGGTTGAACTCCTTCTCCTTCTGTTGCTTCTGCAACAACTTCTTCTACTGGCTCTGTTGGCTCTTCAACTTGTCCGAAAGCTGAAACACTAAATAACAGTGCGGTTACGATGATGTGACTCTTTTTCATATATTTCTTTTTAATAATGTTCTTGTCGCGACATGCTTGTTTGGAGGTAAGACTGAGAACTCTATAAAAAGTTACACTTAGTCCCAATCATCCATAAAATCGTCCAAATCTCTTCTGTCCTTTTTCGTTGGCTTACCAGAACCATGCTGGCGGTACGTGCTTTGGGCGGATTGATACATTTTATATTTTTCCAATTCCTCCACTGGAGTAATATCGATGATATAATCATTCACCAACCTGGCTCCAACTCTGTTCTTTAGCAACTGAATTACACGATAAGTATAGGTAGCTGTGTGACGGGTAATTTGAATCTCATCTCCCAGCTTAACCTCCTTGGCAGCTTTTACGGTTGTATTGTTTATACGCACGCGGCCTTTATTGACGGCTTCTGTGGCTTTTGACCTTGTCTTGGCTAGTCGAACACACCAAACATACTTATCCAGCCTGCAGCTCATCCTTAATGCGTTTAGGGAGCGACTTAAATACTAAGTCATACGAATGGTCTATTAATTCTCTTAAAAGGACATCTGAAACATCTGATTCCATAGACACGGTGTTCCAATGCTTCTTGTTCATATGCCAACCAGGAATTATTCCTTCATATGTTTCACGAAGTTCAATGGCTTTTTCTGGATCGCACTTTAAGTTAATGGATGCAAATAGCTCTATGCCAGTAAGCGCGAACATCTTTCCCCCAACTTTAAACACGAGGGTTTCTTTATCAAAAGGAAATGATTCTGTAACGCCAGGCTTGCCTAAGCAATATTCACGATACGACTCAATGTGCATATTAGTGCTGATGAAGCCCAGGAGCGTTTTCCTCGTTTCCTAATCGGTACAACAACTTAGCATGTCCAGAAAGTGCATCAAAGAATGTCTTGTATGAATAATACGGTAATTTGTATTCAAAAGCCGTGTCTCTTACAATATCAGAAATTTTTCTGTAGTGCACATGACAAATGTTCGGGAACAAGTGGTGTTCAATTTGATAGTTCAACCCCCCTACGTACCAAGAAAACATTCGCGCTTTTGGTGCGAAATTCGCTGTATTCATCATCTGGTTTTCTGCCCAACCTATTTCTACCAATCCATCCTTGTTTGGAGTTTCAAATGTAGACGTTGGTATTACGTGTGCTGGTTGAAAAATTGCGGCAAGTGTTAACCCAGCAAAAAAGTGCATCAATACAAACCCTAAAATAGTTCCCCACCACGGTAATGAAGAGAAAAGAAGCGGTAAGGTTAAAAGCACAGCCAAATAAATAGTCTTTGTTGAGATCAATGTCCACAAGAATTTTGTGCTAGAAAGACCTTGTGTTTTTATTAAGTCTTTATCCTTGTAGCGCTTCCATTGAGAATAGTCTTTTGTTGTAGACCACATTAAGGTCATCATACCGTATAAAAACCATGCATAAAGATGCTGAAATCGGTGAGCCTTCCGCATTTTTTGTGCTGGAGAAAATCTCATCAACGGATCTATTTGAATGTCCTCATCTATATCAGTAACGTTCGTGTATGTGTGGTGTAAGACATTGTGTTGGATTCTCCAGTTCACATCACTTCCACCTATTAACCATATAATTTTACCGAGTGCAACATTCACATATTTATTCTTCGAGTATGCGCTGTGGTTGGCGTCATGCATTACTGATAGCCCAAGGCCAGCCATTCCGAACCCCATTAAGACCCACATCAGCATAATCATCCATGCAGAATCGAAAAAAGTAAGAAGCAAAACAAATGGTACTAGGTAAAGAGACAACATAAAAATGGTTTTCATTACCATGTTTGCATTGGCAAAACGCGAAATGTTGTTCTCTTTGAAGTATTGATTTACTCTCTTTCTCACGACTTTATAAAACTCGTCCTTCTCAGAGGGTGCAAATTTAACCTGATTCATAGTTTACATCATTTAAAAATAAGGAAAGGCAAAGATACGCCATAAATAGTGGGTTCATCCTTTTAATGCGTGATTATTTCAACAACTCTTGTATTCATAACTTTGTAAAACGCTGATAACAGGGATATTTACGTACTTTTGTTCAGTCCCTATTTTAGTTCCTTTCATGAAGCCATACTGTCAAGATTATCTTAATCGTGAGCGATTCACCACTGTAATTTCTACAGTTGGAGACGTGTTGATTGGTGGAGACAATCCTGTTCGGGTTCAGTCAATGACAACGACGGACACCATGAATACTGAAGCCTCTGTAGCACAGTCTATTCGGATGATCAAAGCTGGTTGCGAGATTGTTAGGCTCACGGCTCCAAGCAAGAAGGATGCTGAGAATTTGGCAAATATTAAGCAGTCATTGGTGGAGAAAGGCTATTCCACACCACTTGTTGCTGACATTCACTTTACTCCAAACGCTGCTGAAATTGCGGCAGATATCGTGGAAAAGGTACGTGTGAACCCTGGGAATTATGCCGACAAAAAGAAGTTTGAAGAATTAGAATATACAGATGAATCCTATGGATTAGAACTTAAGCGAATCGAGGAAAAGCTAACACCCTTGATTCTAAAATGCAAGAAGAATAATGTTGCCATGCGCATCGGGACGAACCACGGCTCTTTGTCTGATCGAATTTTAAGTCGATATGGAGACACACCACAAGGAATGGTTGAGTCTGCAATGGAATTTTTACGGGTTTGTGTTCAACACGATTATCATAACATTGTACTTTCCATGAAAGCAAGCAACACCTTGGTTATGGTGCAAGCTTACCGATTACTCGTTGCTGAAATGAAAGAAAACGGCATGGCTTACCCTCTTCATTTAGGAGTTACAGAAGCTGGTGATGGTGAAGATGGTAGAATAAAATCTGCTGTAGGAATAGGTGCTTTACTGGAAGACGGTCTAGGTGATACTATTCGGGTTTCATTGACTGAAGATCCTGAGTTTGAAATTCCCGTAGCACAACAACTCATAGAAAAGTACACGCGGCCAGAACGTAAAGAAAAGTCACTTGCGCATTTCTCCGGCGAGTTATCCTACAACCCATACGACTATGTGCGTCGTGAAACAAGTACAATTGGAAAAATTGGCGGTGGTAATGTCCCTATCGTTTTTGCAGATTTAAGTTCCATTGATACCATTAAACACTCACACTTATTTGGCTTTGGATACAGTTATTCTGTTCCTTTAGATAAGTGGACCATTACTGATTCGGCGGCAGATTTTGTTTATATCGGTACTCAGCAAATACCTTTCGAATTACCGGGAACGCTTTCCGTGCTGTGTGATTACTCAAACTGGAAGGAACACTTCAGAAATAAAGAGGGTTATTTTCCTCTTGTGAGTAAGACTGAATTAGCTGAACTTGACATAGATCAACCTAGCTTTATCGTTCATACGGCGGAAGATCAATCTGTAGATTATCTCCAACCTTATCAGAGCACAACGGTTATTCTTGAAACTAAATTTGACAATAAAACACAGCTTTTTAGGAATATCCGTTTGATTTTTGCGGAAAACGGTATTAAAAATCCTGTTGTACTGCGTTCGAGCCATACGACAAATGACAGTGAGTTATTTCAATTGTGGACCGCTTCTGATCTTGGTTCAATCTTTATTGATGGTTTTGGAGATGGCGTTTGGCTTCAGGGAAATGTTCCCGCTCAATTAATCAACTCAACGTCATTTGGAATTCTTCAAGCCACACGAACACGAATTTCCAAAACAGAATACATTTCTTGTCCTTCATGTGGCCGAACACTTTTTGACCTTCAAGACACGACAGCAAAAATCAGGTCGAAAACAGCCCATTTGAAAGGATTGAAAATTGGAATTATGGGATGCATTGTAAATGGACCTGGCGAAATGGCCGATGCTGATTATGGATATGTTGGAACTGGTCCGGGGAAAATTCACTTGTACAAAGAGAAGACGGTTATCCGAAAAAATGTTCCAGAAAATGAAGCGGTCGATGCACTCATTGAATTAATTCGAGAACACGGTGATTGGATAGATCCTATTTAAAAAACACTTCCTTAGCCCTGCTTAATAATTAATGTGCTTATTTTCAGACGATTAGTCCTCTGGAAACACATCGCTTCTATTTCACTTTCTCCATCAATCTAAGCGATCTATTCACAGAAAAGGCGAAAGGTCTTTAAATCGAAAGAAAACGGCCTGTTTTGGGGTGTAGGATTCATTTATTATCCCAGTTGTAATTGAAAACTTGAAAAATGACCACAAAGACGCAAAGACACTATTAATGATATTCAGAACACAAAGCTGCCTTCGGCAGAATTAATAGAGCACCTTCCATAAAACCTTCATTTATGATTTGGTGTTTTTGTGGTGATAAAACTTCTTGGTTGAGAGTTTGGATCAACGCCCTAAGAAAACGAGTAAAACGGAAACGTCACTCGGAGAAACTCCGCTCACTCGAGAAGCTTGTCCAATAGTTCTTGGTTTCAAAGCAGATAATTTTTCCTTCGCCTCGGCACTTAAGCTTGCCAGTTTTGAGTAGTCCAAATCTTCTGGGATTTTTACTTCTTCCAAACGGTTCATTTTCTTCGCAACATCTTCTTCACGATTAATATACCCTTCGTATTTCAATTGAATTTCAGCTTGCGATACAATGTCGCTATGTTCTTTTGTCAATTGATCTGCCAGTGCTTTTGAATCAGTACTCATCTCAAGCACATCCTCCATTGTAATATTCGGTCGTGTAATTAGTGAGGTCAATTTAACCTGTTGATCAATTGCTGAACTTCCTTTCTCTTCCAAAATTCTATTTGCAATAGACGGAATAACTCCTTCTTTTCTCAAAGACTTTTTCAGCTGATCGGTACCTGCAACTTTTTTATTTACACGCTCCAAAGATTCGTCAGAAGCCAACCCAATAGCATGACCAATTGGAGTTAATCGAATATCGGCATTATCTTGCCTCAACAATATTCTATATTCCGCACGGCTGGTAAACATTCGGTACGGCTCGTCTGTTCCTTTTGTTATTAAGTCATCAATTAATACTCCTATATACGCCTCACTTCTTGATAAAATAAACTCTGATTCTTCTGCGACTTTTTTATGTGCATTTACACCAGCCATTAAACCCTGACATGCGGCCTCCTCATATCCTGTTGTTCCATTTATCTGTCCCGCGAAAAATAAGTTCTTAATCAACTTTGTTTCCAGCGTATGTTTTAACTGCGTTGGTGGGAAGTAATCATATTCGATTGCATAACCGGGTCTGAACATCTTTGCGTTTTCAAATCCGGGAATTGATTTCATTGCAGTATACTGAACTTCTTCTGGCAATGATGTACTGAATCCATTCACATAGATCTCAACAGTATTCCATCCTTCCGGTTCCACAAAAATTTGGTGTCTATCTCTATCCGCGAATCGATTGATTTTATCTTCAATGCTCGGACAATACCTTGGCCCCGTTCCTGCAATTGCACCATTGAACATTGGTGAACGATCAAAGCCCTCTTTCAATAATTCATGTGTTGTAGGGTTCGTATAGGTTATATGACAAGCCCTCTGAACTGCCAGTGGTTTAGTGTCTGTAAAACTAAATTTTGAAGGAGCCTCATCACCGGGCTGTTCTTCCATTTTAGAATAATCCAACGATCGTCCATCCACTCTTGGTGGTGTTCCTGTTTTCATTCTTCCAGAGTCAAATCCGAATTCAACAAGCTCTTCCGTAATTCCGGTCGCAGCATTTTCTCCAGCTCTTCCTCCTCCAAATTGCTTCTCTCCTATATGAATTAATCCATTCAAAAAAGTTCCATTTGTAAGAACAACCGTCTTTGCTTTTAACTCAATTCCTATAGCCGTTTTTACTCCAACTACTGTGTCGTTTTCGACAATCAACCCATTACACATGTCCTGCCAGAAGTCTACATTTGTGTTTCTTTCCAACATCAGCCTCCACTCTTCAGCGAAGCGCATTCTGTCGTTTTGAGTTCTTGGAGACCACATTGCTGGACCCTTAGATTTGTTCAGCATTCTGAACTGAATGGCGCTAATATCACTTATGATTCCTGAGCCACCACCGAGCGCGTCTATCTCTCGAAGGATTTGTCCTTTTGCGACACCGCCCATTGCTGGGTTACAGCTCATTTGCGCAATAGTGTTCATGTTCATTGTAATCAATAACACAGAACTTCCCAATAACGCAGCCGCATTTGCAGCTTCACAACCAGCGTGACCGGCACCAACAACTATAACATCATATTTTTTTAACATCTCAAATGTTTCACGTGGAACAACTCAACTATTTTAACACTGCGTAAAACTACTACTCTTTATTAAACCCTCTAACGAAAGAGCCTAAAAAACATAGTATCCAAACCAATAAAACCCAAACTATTATACAGACAACGCATGGCAAAACCATGCTTCAAATCATAGCCCATTAACTGATTATGTTTCACGTGAAACAATTAATGCAAGAGCTTCTTCTTCCTTTTTCCGCATTAAAACAGCCTCCCCATCAGACTTGTCTTTGTAGCCCAACAAATGCAAAGTGCCATGGGCAACAACTCGGTGAAGCTCATCAATAAACTCAACAGCTTCCTTCTTTGCATTCTCCTTAACCCTCTCTATTGAAATAAAAAGGTCTCCAGAAATGTCATTTTCAGAATAATCAAAAGTGATAACATCCGTGTAGTAATCGTGTTGGAGATAATCCTGATTAACCTTTAATAAGTATTCATCTGAACAAAAAATAAGCGATAATTCACCTAACGAATTTTGCTCTTGCTTACATAGCTCATTTAGCCACGAAACAAAAAATTCCGGATTTAGATCCAGAATTTCAATGTCCTCAAAAAAAACGTTTACCACTATTTCTTTGTAAAATATATATCGACGCTTGTTCCACCGTCATTAAACTCTACTTCTTCTGAAAGTGATTTCATGAGGAATATTCCCCGCCCATCTTCTTTCTCAATATTTTCCGGTGCAGTTGGGTCCGGCAAATTACTAAAGTCGAATCCAGCGCCATAATCCTTCACGCTAAAACAAAAATCTGTTTCCTTGTCTCCAACCGAAAGATCAACACTTAAGTCGTCTCTTAATTGGTTGCCGTGTTGAATTGCATTATTTACAGCTTCAGTAACGGCAATTAAAACGTTCCCGTAATAATCCTCATTGACTTCGAGCTTAGCGCACACATCATCAATTAACATCTCTACTTTACTGATTGATCCAAAATCCGAAGGAATAGATAAACTATTAATCTTAACAAACCCGTCTTTCATACTATTATTTCAATATTATAATTCTGTATTGAAGTATTCGTTCGCTCTGTCCTTATAGTACTTTTTATAAGCCGGATCAACAGACCGCAATAATTCAATTTGCTTTAGTTTCTCCTTGTTATACTCTTCAAATCTAATTTGGTTACCTAAATCCTCGTTTTTTCCTTCTATAGACTCTCTTTTTTGGTCTAACCCCCTCTCCATCAGTGCGTTCTCGCTCTCTAAAAGGCGTGTTAATATTCTCTGCTGCCGTTCTATTAGATTATTGTCAAGATTCTTATTAATTAACGCTCGCTCTTGTTCCTCAAGCTCATCAATTAACGGGTTCAGTCTGTTTCCATCACCAGAACCATCCAAATTCATTTCGTTACGCATTTGCTCAAGCCTTCGTCTCATGGCAGCTTGCTGCGCCGCCATCCGTGCTATTTCCTTATTCCCCATACCTAACCCACCAGGCGCTCCTTCCCCCGGTTTTGTCCCAGGCTGTGCACCAGGACTGCTTCCACCCGGGTTCTGTCCCTTCTTCATTTGCTCAAGTTGTTTCTTAAGCATGTCCTTCATGTCGCTTGGGTTATCACTGTCTCCAGGCTTAGGAGAGCCGTTGCCGCCAGGCTTATTGCAACTACCAGACCCAGGCATCATGTTCTTCATCTGCTCTTGCATTTGTTGTAGGCTTTCGTTGAGCATTAATGCGAGGTTATTGTAAGATGTCATAACAAACTGCTGGTGAGCTGCCAACATTTTTTCCAAATCTCGCTCATCAATGTCTTCCAAAATCAATCGGTGATTAACCTTGAGATCATTCAGCTCTTTGTCTATAAACTTCGCGATCTTTGGTTGTCTTTCTGCAAGTGCCTTTAAGCTATCCCTCACAATTGCTGTGTTGTCAACAATCTTTCTTTGTGTTCTACCATACACTCGGAATGCTGGATCATTCTTAGCTATGCGTTTGAAATCATTCATGACCTCCTCCTGATCAAAACTTAATGCGACAAGACTTTCCAAAATTTCACGCAATGTGTCAATATCTTCCTGCTGTTGTTGCTTGTTTGCCTCGGCCTGAGCTGCATCCATACTTTCGGCCATTTCCTTCATCTTCTGAGCAGCACTTTTTTGAGGCTCACTTGCTTTTGTTCCTTTGTTTTTCTCAAGCTTGTCTTTTGACTCTTCCAGATCTTCATCCACTTCTTCGCTCTTCAACATATTCTCATCTAAACCAAGTTCCATTGGGCGCTTCAACTCATTGTTCAAGCTGTCAACTTCTTCCATGTCTTCTTTAATCTCCTCAAACGCCTCATTTATTTCCTCTTGTCGTTGTTTCTGCTCATCTGTAATATCGTCTTCGTTTTGTGTTTCTTCGCGAAGCTCTTCCTGCTCTTCAGCCAAGGCTTTTAATTCCTCCTCAATGTCATCTAGACGCTCATTCACCTGTGTCTTTTTGAGCATCTCAAGACTTCTGTCGAGCTGATCCTTCATTTCTTCAGCAGACATTTCTAATTGCTCCATGTTTTCTTCAAGAGCATTAGGGTCTTGTTCTTGCATTAGTTTTTCAAGTTGATCTAAAAGATCTTTCATCTCATCATCCATCAACTCTTCAAGAAGCTCGTTGATTAATTCTTGCTGGTCCAATAATTCTTGGTCGATCTCAGAAAGTTGATTCTTCTCTTCAACACTGTTATTCATCTCTTCTTGCACACTTTGTAGTTGCTCAAGGAGCGATTCGTGTTCTTCCTGAAGTTGCTGAACCTGTTGTTGTTTATTCCAG
The DNA here is from genome assembly GCA_033791225.1 of Crocinitomicaceae bacterium. Classification (GTDB taxonomy): domain Bacteria; phylum Bacteroidota; class Bacteroidia; order Flavobacteriales_D; family Crocinitomicaceae; genus UBA4466. Next base: position 470,665 of record JASJHD010000001.1, on the reverse strand, counting down.
CTTGACTCTTGTGAATTCAAGGTTTGTTTTCGCAGACGATCTAGGTTCTCCCTAAACTCTTCCGCTTTTTTCAACACTTCTGCCAAGTCGTCCTTCGTTTTTTCCTGATCTTCCTCTCGCTCTTCATTCAACTCTTCAAGCGTCGGCAATTCATAATGGAAAGATCTACTTCTGGTCGTTTTTGAGCCATTCACACCATCATTGTCCGAAACCACAAAATAGTATTCAATTTCATCTTCCAACTGGATGTCTTCTCTTCTAAAATCAACCGCAAAATTGAAAGGGGATTCAGTTCCGTATACAGGAGAAGCTGCTATTTTCTTCTTCGTAGACTCTCCATCTTTATTCGTAATCTCATACACAAATGTCAACCCACTCACTCCATAGTCGTCACCAACACGACCCGAAAAATATCGGATTCCATCCTTAATACTATCCTTCACTTCTGCCACCTGAATAACTGGGAACCGGTCTTTAATTACCTCCACAACAAACTCTGTTGTATCACGTTTGCCGCTGACTTTGTTTTTCAATACTATTCTTCCATCCGCATTTGACGAGAATGTTTTATTGATTGAAAAACCGTCTTTCGTGAACACTTGTTTAGCATCATTTAACCAAAACTGAACTCCATCACTGTTCTTCGTCTGAACACTCCAAATAACCTCTGTCCCCTCTTCAATTGTTAGGTCGCCAGCGTTCTCCACAACTTCCTTTTCCTTTCCTAAATAGGCCGGATAAATCAATGTGGCCTGCAGTTTCCCTATAGATGTTTTGGCTATAACACCAATATTATATGTGTCACTATTAAATCCGTTTGCCTCGAAGTGAAACTCTGTGTCTTCTCGAACCTGCGAAAGCTTTCCTTGGAATTTATTTTTACTAACTGCTGTTAACATGAAGCGCCCTTGGTCCGACTTAATAAACACCTTTTCGGGTAGGGAGGCCCCCTCTAGCTCAAGTTCAAAGAGAAAGTCTTCTCCTTCTTCAATACTTCCGCTTTCTGTCAATAAGCTGAATGAGAACGGGGCTTCTTCCACATATGTTTCAGTGAAGTTTACAACCCTTTCTGTTCCTTGCGTTAGGAATGAGGGGCTTAAAACTCCGATGATGGATAAAATTAAAATGATCGGAATTACCCACGTCAAATGCTTTCTGTTTTCCCCAATGTCAATTGCTTCCACAAAGGGAACAACCGCCATGGATGAGCTTCTTTGCTGTACACTTGCGTTTAAAAGCTCAAAGTCCGCCGAGTTTAAATCCATTTGATCATTCAGCTGCAGAGTGTTGAGTAAGCGGTCAGAAATATTTGGGAAGAACGTCCCGATAATCGAAGATGCCTGATAGCGGTCTATTCGGTTTCCAAAAGACTTAAGCTTAAGGGTCGGCGTAACTATATACTTCCACAGAATAAATACATTCACCCCTATAAAACTAAAAAGCAACACACCGCGGACCAGTGAATTAAACCGTCCAAAATACTCCAGGGTAATCACAAACAGGTATGAAAATATCAGCACACCAACGAATAGGAGCAATCCTTTCACCAGTTGGTTTTTATAGAACTTGCGAATAAACGCGTCTATTTGCGATATTAAACGATCAAATGCACTCATATAAGGTCTTGGGGCTGACTAAAATACGACTTTCGTCATTAACCTCACCAAAATTAACGTTAATTAAACATACAATCATATAAACCATCCGTTCATTTTTACTTTTGGATAGCTGCGTTTACCCCTCTATTCTCTATCTTTGCGGAATTAATAATTCTAAGAATATGTCAGACATCCCAGTACGCGTAAGATTCGCGCCTTCTCCAACAGGTCCATTACATATGGGTGGAGTAAGAACGGCTTTATATAATTACCTCTTTGCAAAGAAACATAACGGAACTTTTTTAATTCGTATCGAAGACACAGATCAAACACGGTTCGTGCCTGGCGCACAAGATTATATCATGGATGCTTTAAATTGGTGTGGAATAATGCCAACAGAAGGTCCTGGTCTTGGTGGTGATCACGGTCCGTATGTACAGTCTGAGCGTAAAGCAATGTACAGACCTTTCGCTGAAGAGTTGGTAAGCAATGATAAAGCATATTACGCCTTTGATACATCGGAAGACCTTACGGCTATGCGAGAACAAGCAAAGCAAATGGGAATGCCGAACTGGCAATACAATGGTGTTACGCGTGGATCAATGAAAAACTCATTGTCTTTGTCTGCGGACGATGTTCAAAAGAGAGTTGATGCCGGTGAACCGTACGTTATTCGTATGAAAATGCCACGTAATGTTGATATCCGTTTCGAAGATGAAATTAGAGGTTGGGTTGTTGTGAACACAAACAACTTAGATGATAAAGTTCTTTTCAAATCAGACGGAATGCCAACATATCACTTGGCCAATATTGTAGATGATCACACAATGAAGATCAGTCACGTTATCCGAGGAGAGGAGTGGTTGCCGTCGGCGCCGTTACACGTTATGTTGTACGACGCCTTTGGTTGGGACTGTCCAAAGTTTGCACACCTTCCACTTTTACTTAAGCCTGATGGTAATGGTAAGCTGTCTAAACGTGATGGTGACAGGCTCGGTTTCCCTGTATTTCCTACAAATTGGACTTCCGCTGAAGGGGAAATGTTTTCTGGATACCGCGAGAACGGTTATTTGCCTAACGCATTTATCAATATGTTGGCTTTCCTTGGTTGGAATCCTGGTACCACACAAGAGCTCTTCTCTCTAGAAGAACTCGTAGAAGCATTTTCCTTAGACAGAGTTGCAAAAGCAGGAGCAAAGTTTGACCCTGACAAAACAAAATGGTTCCAACAACAATATTTGAGAGCCACAGATGACGAAGAGCTTGCCAAAATGTTGTCTTTAGAAATTGAGGGGGACTACAGCATCGAGAATTTAACAGAGGTCTGTCGGCTCATGAAAGAACGCGCAACATTTGTCAAAGACATCTGGACGGAAGGATCTTTCTTGTTGGAACGACCGACAGAATATGATGCTAAAACCGTGAAGAAAAAGTGGAAAGAAAGTTCTGAGGAGTTAATGACCGCATGGAAAGAAAGTCTTGAAAAACAAGAAGATTATAGCGCTGAAGCTCTAGAGGTTTCATTCAAAACGTTTGGTGAAGAAAAGGAGGTTGGTCTTGGGGCTATTCTTCCCGTATTTAGACTTCTTGTTACTGGTAAAGGAATGGGGCCAAGTATGTTTGACATCACCTCTTTTTTAGGAAAAGAAGAATCGGTTGCAAGAATTGAAGAAGCAATTTCAGTAGTAACCGCATTGAAGGCTGAAGCATGAAGCACACGGTAGAAGTAAACGGGATTAAACTTTATGCTTACCATGGTTGTCTGCCAGAGGAGGCTAAAATTGGAGGTCATTATTCAATAGACCTTTCCGTTTCAACCAACTTTGAAAAAGCAGCATCTTCGGATGAGTTAATTGACACCGTTGACTATGTAGTGCTTAATAAAATTGTAAAAGAAGAAATGGGAATACGCTCAAAACTTATTGAGCACGTCGGTCAACGCATTATCACACGTATCAAAAACGAAGTAGATGCCGTTGATTCTCTTCGGGTTAAAGTGACAAAAATCTCTCCTCCAATAAATGGAGACGTCGACAATGTTGCAATAATCATCGAGGGCTAAGATTGTAAATCAATTTTTTGTTACATTTGCCCCACCTTAAATGGTCCTGTGGCCGAGTGGCTAGGCAGAGGTCTGCAAAACCTCGTACAGCGGTTCGAATCCGCTCGGGACCTCCAAAACCCTTAGAATTAATTTCTAAGGGTTTTTTTATGCACTTGTGTTCTAGGCGCAACTAAATTAGTTCGTGTGCCAACAATCCTTCCCTACCTTTTATTTGATCGTTGTTAATCGTCTATTCTTGATATTAATCTTTCATGTCGGTCAAGCCCTGTTAAGATTCCAACTGTTTACCAACTAAATCGTTTAGTATCGGTTTTTTTGTCCTAAATGTTTTGTTGACTTGGGTTCTTGTTGTACATTCGCGCCTGATTGTAACCACCTTACAGCTAAGCCTTAAACATAATTGCTATGACTATTAAGGCTTATTCAGCGCTCCTTTGCGTTGTGCTATCTGCGTTACCACTTTTCTCAACCGCCCAAACAGCGTTTGATTCCCCGCTTTTGAACCGCTCTGTATTAAGACATTTTCCTGGTGAACAATTAAAACAGATTGAATTAAATGACCCTGAAAGGTTTGGTGCTATTCACACCTACTTTACCCAGTCATTTTCGGTTGAATTAATTTCGTGTAAAAACTGCGCCCTTGACTACAATACCTTTTTTAATCAGGAATTGTTTGACGTTAGCAACTATGAAACACAACGCTTAGAAACTGAACCTGTTTCGTTCGAGTTTAACGACCGATACTTAGTCACTTTGCTGCCAAAAGAAAACCTTTCTTCTGTTCTTGGTGGTATAGGATTACAAGGGCTATTTGCGCCACAACTTCCTAAATGGTTAAGCACTGGAAATGATCTTATTGATTATAAAAAATACAAGCAGTCTGTTGAAGAGTGGGCAAGCACCTATCCAGAAGAGTACAGAAGAATAACACGGTCTGAATCCTTATATAAAATTTCCATTGATGCTTTTCTTGCGCTCGCGGAAGAACGAAAAGAACACGTTTTATCACAACCAGGAGGTTACCTTTTAATTGATTAATGTTATGCGCTATATAATTCCTACAAAGCCCCTGTTTTCACTTGCTGTTATTGCACTTGTAACTCTATTCAGTACAAGTAATAGCTCCGCTCAGTGTACTGCTGTTCCAACTGTACCAAACGACCCATGCTACCAACAAGTGATAGCGGCAGATCCATATTGCTGTAACACACTTTGGGATGGTGTGTGTCAAACTGCCTATGACGCCTGCTCTCCTCCTCCGGCGGGTGGTCCGTGTAACTCGATAACACCTATTGCCTGCGGCGCAAGTGCTACCGCTAATTTAAATGGGACGGGCGCGTGGAACACTGCTCCGTGCGGATTTGGTACACCTGGACAAGAAGCTATTTATAGTATTACCGCAACTACCACTGGTCTATATACTATTGATGTTACTGCTATTTCTGGTGGTTATGTTGATTTTGCATGGATGGACGCTGCTGGTGGCTGTTCGAGTACAGGGTGGACTTGTATAGATGATGTCATTTTTACAGGAACCTACGGAGCTATGAATTGGACTGCGGGAAACACATATTATATTTTATTAGACCCTGAAGGAACTGGTGCTTACTCTGCAACATTTGATGTAAACTGTCCCGCTGCTGGTGTAGACCCGTGTACCTCGATAACACCAGTTGCATGTGGTGCAAGTGCTACCGCTAACTTAAATGGAACAGGCGTCTGGAATACCAGTAATTGTGGTTTTAGTACACCTGGACAAGAAGCTATTTATAGTATTACGGCAACTACCACTGGTGTATACACTATTGATGTTACGGCTATTTCTGGTGGCTATATTGATTTTGCGTGGATGGACGCTGCTGGAGGTTGTTCAAGTGCAGGGTGGACGTGTATAGGCGATGTTATCTTTACTGGGAACTACGGGGCGATGAATTGGACCGCAGGAAACACATATTATATTTTATTAGACCCTGAAGGAACTGGTGCTTATTCAGCAACATTTGATGTGAATTGCCCCACTGGCGGTGCTGGCCCTTGCGCAAGTATTACTCCGCTTATTGGTTGTGGAACAGGTACTGGAGCTAGCATGTCTGGAACAGGTAGCTGGGGAACAAGTGCTTGTGGGTATTCAACCCCTGGTGTAGAGCTTATCTTTAGTTTCACGGCTACCGCAAGTGGTATACACTCTATTGATATTCCTAGTACAAGTGGAAGTTTCGTAGATTTTCAGTGGATTAACTCAACAGCGGGTTGCTCTAGCACTGGGTGGAACTGTATTGATGATGTTTGGACACCAGGGAATTATGGCGCAATGAATTGGACAGCTGGAGAAACATATTATATTCTTTTAGATCCAGAAACTACTCTTGCCACCTCGTTAACCTTTGACATCAACTGTCCGAACCCAGGGGGGCCTGTTGTTGCAAGTGATTGTATCTCTAATGTTCCTGTGTGTACCGATCTAGATTTTGCTATTAACCCTAACGGGTTTGGCTTGGTTGATGAACTTTGTACTTATTGTACGTCTAACCCTGGTATAAACCCGAGCAGTGCTAATAGCGGCTGTTTAAATAGTGGTGAACTAAACAGTTCATGGTTTACGGTTAACGTAGCCAGCGGAGGATTGCTTGAGTTTAGTTTTGGAGCTGAAGGGCCTATTAATTGTTATGATTGGATCATGTGGGAGTATACCCCAACCTCTTGTACAGATATTCCCGCAAATAATCAGGCACCCATTACATGTAATTGGAACCTTCCTTGTGAAAGTTTTACTGGAATCGCTAACACACTTCCTACTGGAGGAGAACCGGGAAATTTTGAGCCAGGATTGACGGTGTCTACGGGAGACCAATTCTTAATTTGTTTCTCAAATTACAGCAGTGCTTTAACAACCGTTCCTTTAAACTTCTTTGGTTCTGCTGACATTAGTTGTACCCCTCTTCCTGTTGAGGCTATTGAGTTTTACGGAGAAAATGCACCAGGTTACAATGTTTTGAGTTGGTCTACTTTAACAGAAATGAACAGCTCACACTATGATGTTGAACAAAGCTTAGACGGTATAAACTTCACTAAAATTGGTAGTGTTGAAGCTGCAGGAATGAGCTTAGAACCTTCTCACTATCGTTTTAATGACTATTCGCCAAATACCAGTGGCGTAACATATTACCGATTAAAGCAGGTTGATATAAACAATGCGTTTAAGTACACTGAAGCGATTGCTCTTAATCTAGAGAGTTCAACTACTGACTTTTCTATTGTTTCTGCATTTCCAAACCCAGCCAAGGATCAATTCACAATTCAATTACTGCTTGCACAAAAAGATAATGTTACTATTCAAATCACAGACTTAAACGGCCGAGTAATGGATCAGTTTGAAAATGACTGTTCCAAGGGTGTAAATGCACTTGAGGTTCCTGTTGACGCTTATACAAGTGGAATGTACCTTATAACTCTTGTTAATACTAGAACAAATCAACTTGAGAAAATCAAACTCTCTATTCAGTAGGACATTCTAATGTCCTTTTTAAAAGATTGTTTCTACCTTAGTAACATCGTTTAATTACCCTTGTTACTAAGACTGTTTTAGTATGAAAAAACAATATGACGTCGTTATCTTAGGTGGCGGACTTGCCGGCCTAACACTGTCATTACAGCTTAAAAAAGCGAACCCTGAGATTTCTATTCTTGTGCTAGAAATGCGCGCTGGAGATGCTCCTGATGCTGCACACAAAGTAGGGGAGTCAACGGTAGAGCTTGGCACCCATTATCTTCGAGAAGTTTTAGACTTGAAAGACTATTTGGATGAGCACCAACTACCTAAACACGGGCTACGTTTCTTTTTCTCACCAGAACACAAAGAAGAAATATCAAAAAGAGTAGAGCTTGGACCACGAGAATTACTTCCTGTACCAAGCCATCAATTAGACCGAGGAACTTTTGAAAATAAACTCATTCAACTAACCAAAGAACTTGGGACAGATGTTTTACTTGGGGCAAAAGCTACCTTGGTAGACCTCAACGAAGATGGGCATACAACGACCTTTAGTATTGATAGCCAAAGCACATGTGTACAATCCAGATGGGTTGTTGACGCAACAGGTAGATCCAGTTTTTTAAAGCGGAAATTAGGTTTTAAAAAAGACCTTGATCATAGAATAAGCTCTGCGTGGTTCAGGGTTAAAGGAGAAATCGATGTTGACGATTGGTCAGAGAATTCTACATGGAGAACCTATGTAAAACCAGGGTTGAGACGCTTAAGTACTGTCCATTTTATGGGAGAAGGCTATTGGGTGTGGTTTATTCCACTTGCCACTGGAAATACAAGTATTGGAATTGTTGCTGACCCAAATTTTCATGCGTTTGATGCGTATAATAAGTTTGATAAAGCCATGGACTGGTTGAAGGAAAATGAGCCTTTGTGCTATAGGATTCTTGATAAAAAACGTGATGATGTTTTAGACTTCCGCGTCCTCAAACATTTTGCCCATAGTTCAGAAAAACTCTACTCCACAGAGCGCTGGGGTGTAACCGGGGAGTCTGGTTTGTTTTTAGATCCATTTTATTCGCCGGGAACAGATTTTATTGCCTTAAACAATGCTTTCTTGTCAGACCTCATTCTACGAGACTTTAACAAGGAAGATATTCACCTTAGGGTAAACGTTTACGAAAGAACCCATTTTGCACTATTTGATAATTGGGTTCCTATCTATCAAGACAAGTACTCGTTATGGAGCTTAACACAAACCATGGTGGTGAAAATATTCTGGGACTGGGCCACGTATTGGTCAGTTCCTACATTACTTTTCACCAATGAGGGCTACACAAACATTATCGTTTTGCGCGACTTATTCGCTTCTGAAGGGTGTGTTGGTCAAAAGTTTGGTTTGCTAAATGGACAAATGCAAAAAGTGTTTGTTGAGTGGGCGAAGCACGACACCGAGACCTTCTCTGACCGCTATATAGACCCTTTTGATGTCGGTTATTTGCGTGATTTCCACAAGGGTATAGATGAGCGACTCTCAACGCCCGAATTAATTCAAAAAGTACATGACAACATGCAGGTGTTGGAAGAAGTTGCTACGGAAGTCTTCCGCTTAATGAGCAATAAAGTATATGGTACACCGATGGATTTAAAAGTCGATCCATACTCAATGTCACTAACCGAAAAACCTGTGCACACAGATGAAGGTGTCCTTGCTTCTGAAGAAATCAAGAAAGAAGTAGGAATAATGTGGTTCTATTAAACCAAGATCGTATGGGAGCTCTAGAAAACATGAAACTTATTCAATCGCTTTTTACAGAGGCGAAAGAATTGGTAATGCATAAAAACCCAACGGTAGACCCTGCTGATTTTCTTCTTGCTCAATCTGGGGGCTTTACCTCTGTTGCTTTTGAAGGAGCTGCTATGGGAATAGCATTGACGAATATTTCTGAATGGTTTTCCTTTTGCGAAATTTTTGGTGATCAACACGATTCACAAATTCATGTTGGCTTAGGCTGGGCGATTTGTGAAAGCGGTGAAAACTTAGAAGTATTGGACAGTTTATCAAGCGAAGGTCGATGGAAGGCAATTGATGGATACGGTTACTACATGGGGTTATTTAAACGTCGGGAAGCTATCCGAGAACAAACTATTCCAGAGTTCTTTTCTGGAGATGATTTACGTGCTTTTAACCAAGGGCTCGGTAGAAGTCTCTGGTATTTATCTCAGGCCAATTCTGAGCGCCTATTTCGAATGATTGACTTATTTGCTGAAAATAGAAAACCTGACATGTGGAGAGGGGTTGGTGTTGCATTAACATATGTTGGTGGGGTGGCGGCTCAAGAGGTCCTAGAAATTAATCAAATAGCTAAAAACCACTCCGTACATTTACGTTGCGGTGCTCTTTTCGCTCTAAAAGGCAGAGACAATGCTGATTGTAATACTCCAGATTCATCCTTGGTAGGAGAAACACTTCGGGTGAATGACCATAAATTATTAGCGCTATTGGCGGCCTATCAACCCGATTATGGTGGCTTCATTGATTCACTAGAGTCTACTCTCTCCGCAGGCTAATTGTTTGCTGTGTACCAATAATTGTCAATTGAATGCTGCTGTCCTGTTTTTCTTCTAATAGGTACTTAATCGCTCCAACTTCTAACGTGTCGCCGAATAACAAATACGGCTTTGAATAACCGTTCCACTCCATATGATCTTGTTTAAAAACCCAATGAGGGCCATCCTTTGTTATCCCTTCTTTCCACTCACCGATAAGTCTTTTTCTGAGCTCTTCATTTTCCTGCGCTGTTGGATAACTGCCCGTTGTTATTAATTCATCCTGAACCTCTACCTCTAGGTTGGCGCCACCACACGATGAAAACACACCTATTACTATTACACAACTCAACACCTGTTTTAACATTCCCTTGTTATTCATTTTAATCAATCTGAGCTGTAATAATAAGTAATTTGAAGATATAAGCTTAATTTCGCGCCACAAACCTAAGGAATGCGCATCGGAGAAGATTTTGATAAAATTGAGTTTGAAATGTTCGGCCTTGAACTACTTGAACCGAGTGGGTTTATTGGCGACCTTTTAATTTTTATTGTAGCCATTGTGTTGGCTATTAAAGTTGGCCGACTCAATAGAATAGAGCCGTTTTTTAAGTATTGGAAACTCTTCTTTGTAGTGTTTGGAGTAGGATTTTTGTTCGGTGGTTTCGGTCATTTATTCTACAATTACTGGGGGGTATTAGGAAAAAATCCCGCGTGGTATTTGGGGTTAGTTTCCACCCTTCTTGTGGAAAAAGCCATGATTTCACTTCACCCAAGCGAAAAATTCAAATCCACATTCAATAAAGTGGCGTACGTAAAGTTCGTGTTGGCACTTATTGCTGCGCTATACGTTTCAATATTTGTGGACCTCACGGCTGACTACACGGTGGGGTTAAGGGTTCCTTCAATTAACACTTCTGTTGGACTGATATTAGCCCTAGGCTATTTTTGCTATTTGTTTATGAAAGAAATCCGAGGGTTTCGTTTCTTTATTTTCGGGATATTAACACTTATTCCTGTTGCCGTAATACAATCAATGAAACTAAATCCTCATCAACTATTTGACAGGAACGACATGAGTCATATCCTTTTAATTACGGCTATAATCTTCTATTATTTAGGAGTTAAGAGCTACGCCACCTACTTGAGCGTTAAGAAACAATAATTATCGCTTAATTACCAAAGGGCTGAATCGCTTAGGCTTGTCGCTTGAAGCAAACTCCTTGGCTGTGATACAATAAACGTATCGTCCTTCTTCTGCAGGCATCCCATTAATTGTTCCGTTCCATTCAAAGTTTGGATCTGTTGATTCGTACACTGTTTGGTTTCGATCATTCAGAATAAAGATGCTGAACTCTGTTAGGTTTTCAGACTCAATTTTAAAGATATCATTTCTGCCATCTCCATTTGGAGTAAACACATTTGGAAGCGCTCCTAAACTATATACTGCCTCTTCAACTTCTGGCTCTTCTGCTGGGATCTCCTCAGGCAACGTTTCTTCTTCTATTGCTTCAATTTTAACCACGTCAATAATGGTTTCCTCTTCTGATGGCGATGCATCATTTGGATCTTCTTCCTCCTCACGTAACGGTATTAACTCAACCTCCAAATCTTCTATTATTTCTACAACAATATTTGTAGCAGAGTCATCTGTTAAATCTTGGGGTAATACATCAGGTGTTAGTCCCTCGTTAATTACTTCGTTGTTTTGAATATCTTCAACTGAGGGCGTTACATCGTTTCGTGTTGGTTCTTCGTTCACGGTTTCACTTTGAGCAACTTGCCCCTCATTGTTAGCCGGATCTTCTCCTGGAATTGTAGCGAAATAAACACCAACCGCAACAACGCTTGCTATTCCAAGTCCAATCATCCATTTGGTGAACACAGTAATTCCTGTAGCCGCTGTAGCGCCCGCTGTTCCAATCTGAGATGCTATTCCATTCCAAAGCTCAGGATTAACCTTTGCCTTATAATCTCCTAATTTCTCAGAAAAAATGTCCTTTATGTAGTCTTTATCGCTCAATTCCTAATTCTTCAAGTTTCGTTTTTAAGAATGCCCTTGCTCTAGAGTACTGTGATTTTGATGTGTTCTCAGAAATATTCATTTGTTCTGCTATTTCCTTGTGAGAATATCCTTCAATCGCAAACATATTGAACACAGCTTTGTATCCACTAGGCATTTCATTGATCAATTTTAGCAAATCTTCTGCCATTAATCCTTCAAGGATGTGGGCTTGTTGTTCAATTTTATAATCAACCTGATCCATCGTGATGTTGTCTTGAAGCTTAACTTCCTTTCGAATTTGATCCAGTGAGGTATTCACCATTATTCTTCGAATCCAACCTTCAAGAGATCCACCTTTGTACAGGTTAAGCTTTGTAAAAACCTTTATAAACGCATCCTGCAACACATCTTCAGCCTGTTCTGTGCTCTTTGCATATCTTCTACATACACCTAGCATTTTGGGGGCAAACTTGTCAAACAACGCACGCTGAGCTTTTGGGTCTCCCCTTAAACAGTTTTTTACTATTTCTGCATCGTTCATACTCAGCGTTATCTTCTAGACACTAATTTTATAAAAAAGGTTGCATATTACACAAAAAGGTTTCAAAAAGCATTATTTTTGCTCGACCAAAAACTTTGCATGAAACTAGTACTAGGCGTTCTACTTCTTTTTATTACCTCATTTTGTTTTTCACAAAGCGGTCAGGGAATAAAATTGAAAAAAGGAAGTTGGGTTTCTGAATTAACGCTTAGCGAAACAGATGTATTGCCTTTCACTATGCGAATCAAAAAGGGCAACGTAATCATTATTGAAAACGCTGAGGAGGAAATAACTCTTCTTGAGCCAACATTAATTAATGACAGCCTTCATGTTCGGTTTCCGTATTTTAATTCCGAGCTTGTCTTTAAGGTTGTAAACAAAAAGAAACTTGAAGGGTATTGGATAAACTATACCAAGGGTCCGAATTATCGCATTCCTTTTTCTTCCGAAAGGGTTCGCTCAAATAGGTTCACTTTTGTTACTAAAAAAACGGATGGGGCTAATGTAGATGGTCAGTGGCAAGTTGATTTCGAACCAAACACAAACTCTACATATCCGGCGGTAGGAATTTTTAAGCAAAAAGAAGGATCAAACAGTATAAGTGGTACATTTTTAACTGAGACAGGAGACTATCGTTTTCTAGAAGGAAACAGCACAGAAGACAGCTTGTTCCTTTCGTGTTTCGATGGGTCACATGCGTTCTTGTTTAAAGCTGCGCTGAAAAACGACTCTTTATATGGTGCCTTTTTCAGTGGAAACCATTGGCAAAGTGAGTGGCAAGCAGGAAGAAATGAGAACTATCAAATAACTAGTCCTGACGATTTAACATACATCGTTGATGATAACGCCGTTACTTTTGATTTAAAGACCTTAAGTGGTTCTGATTATTCCTTTCCAAATGATGAAACAAAAGGTAAGGTGGTTATTATTCAAATCATGGGAACTTGGTGTCCAAATTGCCTCGATGAAACACATTACTACAAAGAGCTATACAATCAATACCATGATCAAGGATTAGAAATAATCTCTATTGGTTATGAAGCGGGCAATACTTTTGAGGATTACGCCGAAAATATAGAACGATTAAAAACGAAAATTGGATTAGATTTCACCTTTTTAGTTGGTGGAAACGCCAGTAAAGGTTTAGCCTCTGAGCATTTCAACATGTTGAACGAAGTTATTTCTTTTCCCACTTCAATCTTTATTGGACGCGACGGCAAGGTGAAGCGTGTCCATACTGGTTTTAATGGACCAGGAACGGGGTCTTATTATAGAGAATATGTTGAAAAAACAAACGCTTTAGTAGAGTCTCTTCTTAACCAATAGCACACGCTATTTTATCTACACGTCTTTGGTGACGACCTCCTTCGAAAGTAGTATCAAAAAATGCATCTATCATTTCTAAAGCTTCTGCTTCTGAAATAAACCTAGCCGGTAAAGCAATAATATTTGCGTTGTTGTGCTCTCTTGCTAGTTGTGCTAATTCTTTCTTCCAACATAGAGCACTGCGTACACCTTGGTGCTTGTTTGCCGTCATGTTGATGCCGTTTCCGGAACCACAAATTAATACACCCAGTGTTCCGTTATTTTCCTCAACCATATTTGCAACAGGATGACCAAAATCAGGATAATCTATACTGTCTTCAGAATAACACCCAAAATCTTCTGTCTCATATCCCTTCGCTTCCAAATGCTTAATAACTGCTGCTTTTAATTCAAATCCTGCGTGATCTGCTCCAATAGGTATGCGCGTTTTCATGGTTCTTTTTTTGGTTCACTACAAAGCTATGGTATATTAACAAATGATTCAACTTTTCAACATTGAAGAAATCCAAAAGTTATTAACCCTTTATTTATTAAGGTATTAGGTTTGTGACTTATAAACCACTTTCCCTTTATAATTGTTAATACACGTTCATAACTAGTAACTTCTTTTTCTAGGATGGTGAGTAGAGATTATTCATATGTTATTAATTATCAATTGGGCAAGGAAAGTTTTGGGATCTTTTCACAAGTTATACCCTGATTTATTGCTCCTAACTTTAATAACTTTAGAGGGAATTTATACACAAATGTTTATTCTTCCAATATGTGAACAACTCCATAAAATACCGTGAAGGCTGCTTTTAAATCTCTAACAACTATGTTAACAACAGTGCTTATTTTCTTTATAACTCCTAATCCTAGTTTTCTACTTTAATCTTTTACACATATTAACAACCCTAATAAAGAATAATAAATTCCTTTTAAAAAATAAATTCCTTTATTCTATTTCTTATAGTACAGTTCTAAGAAGATTTTGATTTCTCGAAAAGATTGTTATTTTCATTATTCTCACAAATATAATACGAGTTAATTAATTGGTTTTCAGTAAAGTATGTAATTAATTTCTTAGGTTTAAAAAGAACTAGTAAATTAACAATCAAATCTTTTATACGACAGTTTGATTAGAGCTTCTTAAATGGCTAATATCTACAAATATTTCGGTACTACAAACGATGGATTTCGACCGTATTATGAGAAGGAAGATAACTTCCGTAGAATCGTATTGATTCATTGTTTAGGAGCTTTTGTTATTTCACCGCTATATACTTGGTTGGTATATCAATATGCGAATGTTTCGGATTACTATCTGTATTTGGGATTATCTTACACGGTTTTCTTTCCAATCTATATTACCATTTGTTGGTTTATTAAATGGATGAGAAACCGATTGATCTACTTGATCATATTTCATTATTTTATAATTACATACATTGCTTTTGTAAGCCTCTATTATAGTGATTTTGCAGTAAATGAGATCTTTTGTTTTTTAGCATTATTCTCCATTGGTGTAGTAGTGATTCAGCGCTTATATCCGTTCTTACTCTATACTATTTTTGTTTTTCTATTACTCCTATATGGTTTTAAAAATAGTAGTAATATTTTTATTTCTGAAATATTTATTTTAGGTCTTTTTGTTACAATTTCAGGCAGTGCTTTATTGGTTTTACTTGCACGTATGAAACTGATGAACGCTGTAGAGGATTACACTGACTATCTAAAAAAAATAATGGACAATCCTGGTGCTGGGTATATATTATTTGAGCTAGGGAAAAGAATCAAAATTGTAGATTGTAATGATGAGGTGTACCGAGTTTTCTTCCTGAAAGAACAATCGAAAGAAAAGGTAAAAATCACTCTAAAAAATTATCTTTCAGAAAAGGATATTAAACACATTAGTAAGCTAAATATTGGTAATAAATTCAACAAGAGTATTAGTTTTAATAAATATGGATTAAAGCATTACGCTGAGATGAGTTTTAATGTTTTATCATTAAAAAACAAAGATTACTTTTTAGCGCGAATCACGGATATTACAAATGATGTACGTAAACGTGAAGAGCTTGAGTTAAGCGAAAAAAAATACAGAAATCTGTATTACAAAAACAAGGCAGGAGTATTTACCATTGATAATAACTCGGTGATTATTAACGGTAATGATGCCTTTTTTGAGATGCTTGAACAAACCTTATCTGTAGGAGATCGATTATTTCCAGCATCCAACGAAAAAGATTGGGAACTGATTATGGAATCGTTTGGTGAGAAAGAAAGCTCACAGAACTATCAAACACAATTTATTCTGAATAATAAGGTTGAAAAAACATTTATTTTCAACTGGTATTTAGATACACAATCATATAATATTGAAGGATCAGTAATTGATTTAACAAGTATTCAAAAAGCCTCGCAAGCGCTTAGACAAAGTGAAGAAAAATACCGCTTGATTTATGAAGAATCAAATGATGCAATTTTGCTCTTGGATAATGATAAAATAATTGACATCAATAGAAAGGCAATTCAGTTATTTGGATTACCACAAGCGAAACTTCTCGGGTTGAAACTGTATGATTTAAGCGCGAATAAAAATACATATACAAGCGAAGAATACAATACTCACATCCAACGTTTAAGTAATACCAAAAGCGTTAAGTTTAATTGGCTCTTTACACGAACCGATAAGGTAATTGAAGGGGAAGTTACGCTGATTGAAATTATGCTCGGAAACAAATTGTTTTATCAATGTGTAATACAAGATAAGACCGAGCAAAATACAAACCTACGCGCTATAAAGTCCAATCAAAGGAACCTAGAGAATATTCTTGAAAATAATCCTGAAGGAATTCTAATTATTCGTGACAATGAAGTGTTATATAGAAATCCTGAAATTGTTTCATTGGTGGGAGAACAATTTGATTTTGAAACACTATTTACACCAACGGATCAAAAGAAATTTAATAAAGCCTTAGAAGTTCATCTTGAAAATGGAAGTAGACAAAGCATCCAGTTGAAATTAAAAACATTGAAGGATGAGAATTTGTTAATGGATATAACAGTGGTACCAACACGTTATGAAGAGGAGGCCGCTTCGCTTATAATAATGAAGGATGTTTCTGTTCAAAATACACTTGCGAAAGAAAAATTAAGAGCAGAGTTGGCTGAGGAAACAAATAAGAAATTGGCCGCTGAGATCATGGAGAGGATTAAAACAGAGCGACTTCTTGAAGAGCAATTTCTAAGAACAAAAGCA
The DNA here is from genome assembly GCA_033791225.1 of Crocinitomicaceae bacterium. Classification (GTDB taxonomy): domain Bacteria; phylum Bacteroidota; class Bacteroidia; order Flavobacteriales_D; family Crocinitomicaceae; genus UBA4466. The sequence continues at coordinate 453,852 of JASJHD010000001.1, read as the reverse complement.
ATCCTCGATAGCTCATCAAACACTTTTCTGTTAACACTGTCAAGAAATTCAGAAATCACCTCGTTTAACATGCATAGCGAGGCATATTTTTCATTAATTGTAGGAAAAAAAATAGAAAAAGGTATTCACTTTAATACGTATTTCAAAACCCTTATTTCACCCGCCCGATTGCGCTTATTCAATATTCATTTTGCACAGGTAAAGAATGGAAAATCAAAGCAATTTGAAGTGATGATGATATCAAAAGAAAATGAATATTGGTTGGAAATATTTATGAATCCAATTTTTGATACAGAGGGAGCAGTAGCAGAGATTTCACTTGTTGCGCACGACATAAGTGAAAAGAAAAAATCAAGCATAGAGATTGAAGAATCACTAAAAGAAAAAGAGATTTTATTGAAAGAGATCCACCATCGTGTGAAGAACAACCTTCAGGTAATTTCCAGTATTTTAAATCTCCAAAGCTCATTTGTACAAGACGAAAAAACACTTGAGATTCTTCAGGAAAGCAGAAATAGAATTCGTTCAATGGCGATTATTCATGAAAACCTCTATCGAACAGAAGATTTTTCAAGCATTAACTTTTCTAATTACTTCGACAACCTAACACGCAGTCTTATTTCATCCTACAGAATAGGGGAGGAAGTACATTTAGACTCTGAATTAGAAGAGATAGATCTTATTTTGGATCAAGCTATTCCGTGCGGATTATTGGTGAATGAGTTAATCACAAATGCCCTGAAATATGCTTGGAAAGAAGGAGAGGCCGGAACGATTTCTATGAGGCTTAAAGAAACAGATGATTTAATCACTTTGGAAATATCAGATGACGGGGTAGGTTTACCTGTTCCTTTTGAAAAAATGAAATCAGACACTCTTGGTCTGCAACTGGTAGAAACCCTAGTAGAACAGCTTGATGGGGAGATTGAAGTGAATATAAAAAACGGTACGAAATATTTGATTAAATTTGAGAACCTTAAACGATCATCCAATGTCTAAAATAAATGTACTTGTAGTTGAAGATGAGTCAATCGTTTCGAAAGACATTCAACACAGCTTAAAGAAACTGGGATACAATGTAGTAGGTGCTTCTGCTACAGGTGAACTTGCTATTGAATTAGCGGGATCAGAGAACCCAGATATTGTATTAATGGATATTATGTTAAAAGGTGAAATGAACGGTATTGAAGCTGCCAATCAGATCAAATCAAAGCATTCGATTCCAATTATTTTCTTGACAGCATACGCGGATGAAGCCACTTTGTCAAAAGCGAAGATCACAGAACCATATGGATACATCCTTAAGCCTTTTAAGGAAATAGATCTACACACAACCATAGAAATGGCTATTTATAAGCATGGTAAAGAGCAAGAGGTTGTGAAGGAAAGAGATTTACTCTATTCGATCATGGAAAATAAGGAAGGCGGAAAGGAATTTATTTTCGTTAAGTCTAATAGTAAGTTGGTAAAATTAAAGAACAATGAAATTTATTACATTGAAGCTTTAAAGGATTACGTAGTAATTCACACCATTGATACACGCTACACGATTCATTCAACAATGAAAGACATCGAAGCTAAAATGGGTAACGACCAATTTCTTAGAGTTCACAGGTCTTACATCGTACGATTGGATAAAATTGCGACGATTGAGTATCCAAATTTAACTTTGGAAAACATCGAGAAAGTAGTTCCAATTGGAGGTTCTTACCGCGATGAGTTGAACAAGAAAATCAAGCAAGTTTAATTATTCTACGATCTCCAGATCAATTTGACGCTTTCGCGTTGACACCTCATAAATACGAACTCTCACACGGTCACCAAAGTTGTATTCCTTTTTGGTTTTAGCACCAACCACAGCAAATTTATCTGCATCAAAATGGAATCGGTCACCTGGGATTTGACTTAAAGGAATCATTCCCTCGCAACTGTTCTCGTCCATTTTTACAAAGATTCCGAAGTCAGCAACACCTGAAATGGTACCATCAAACTCTTCACCAATTTTATCGATAACAAAGAGTGTTTGGAAATATTTAGTGCTCTCACGCTCTGCATCTACAGCCTTGCGCTCCATTCTAGAAATACGTTTACAGATGTCATCTAAATCACTTCCGTAGCGGTGTTTCTTTTTAGTCAATTCCTCTTGTAAAATTCTATGCACAACTAAATCCGCGTACCGTCTAATCGGAGAAGTAAAGTGAGAATAGAAGCTAAAGGACAAACCGTAATGGCCAATATTTGTCGTTTCATATGTCGCTTTTGCCATGGAACGAATTGCCATTGTTTGAATTAAAGAGAACTCATTTTTATAGCGTATGTCTGCTAGCAAACTATTGATATTTGTAGAAATCTTATTCGGATCAGTTACATCAATATCATATCCAAACTTCTGAATAAACATGTTGAACATTCCAATCTTCTCTGGATTCGGATGGTCGTGACAACGGTAAATAAATGGAATTCTTACGGCGTCTTTTTGATTCGGTTTAGAAATAAATGTAGCGACCATTCGATTGGCCAACAACATGAATTCCTCAATCAATTTATGCGCGTCTTTTGACGTTTTTACAACCACCTCTATTGGGTTTCCTTCATCGTCTAAACGGAAGCGAACCTCTTCAGACTCAATGTTCATCGCCCCACTTTTTAGACGTCTTTTTCGCAAAATTTTAGCGATTTTATCTAATAAGTTGATTTCATCAACGTATTCTCCTTCTTTTGGAGCAAGCTTACCTTCGATGATTTCTTGTGCTTCCTCGTAGGTATATCTTCGGTTTGAATGAATCACAGTTTTACCAAACCACTCGTTGTACACCTTTCCGGTTTCGTCTATTTCAAAGACTGCGGAGAACGTAAACTTATCTTCATCTGGGCGTAATGAACACACCAAGTTTGAAAGCTGTTCAGGCAACATTGGAACAACACGGTCTACCAAATAAACAGAGTTCGATCGCTTCAAGGCCTCGGCGTCCATAGCCGTTCCTACACGAACGTAATGACTTACATCGGCAATATGCACCCCCACCTCAAGATTTCCATTCTCTAAGCGCTTAAAGGAAATCGCATCATCGAAATCTTTTGCATCCAATGGGTCAATAGTAAAGGTTGTAGTATCTCTAAAATCTCTTCTTCCGGCAATTTCTTTCGGATCCAAATCAATGGTTACCTTTTCCGATTCGGAAAGAACTTCATCTGGGAAAGTATAGTTTAGCCCTTGGTTAACAAGGATGCTAATCATCTCAGTATCGTTTCCGCCGGTATTTCCCAAGACCTCAATTACTTCTCCAAAAGGATTGTCCTTTGACTTGGGCCAAACAGTGATTTTAGCCAACGCCTTATCTCCATTTTTTGCACCCTTAAGTTTTTCTTTCGGGATGTAAATATCTGTGCCAACACGACTATTATCAGGAACCAAAAAAGCAAATTTCTCATGCATTTCAATTGTTCCAACGAATTGTGATTTATCTCGCTCAAGGACCTCTAGAACAGTTCCTTCATTTCGTGACCTACCTTTTTTCGTAATCTGAATTTTAACGCGGTCTCCATTCAGTGCCTGGTGTAAATTATGAGGTGCAATAAAAACATCCTCTACAAACGGATCGTCAACAACAACAAAACCAGCTCCACGCTGTGTAATTTGAATTGAACCCTCGAAAAAGTTCTCAGAATGATTTAATTGATAAACACTGTGTCCGTGCTTTTTAATGAAACCTGTTTTTGCTTGATCTTCTAAAATAGAAAACACCAACTTACGAATTGCAGATTCTCGAGCGTCGATTAATGTGCAAACTTGTTTGTGATCAAAAGTTGATTCTGGATTTTCGCTAAAAACCTTTCGAACGATGTGTGTTAAACTTTTCTTGAGTTTATTTTTCGGGCTTTTCCGTCTTGACATATGTGTAAAGTTAAGCTTATATTTCGGAATAAATATTAAAGAATTGTACTGAGAATGATAACTTTGTAAAAAACGTACAGCATGAATGAAAGAGTAGAAAAAGCACTGAACGAACAAATCGAAAAGGAAGCGTCGTCTTCACAATTTTATTTGGCAATGGCATCTTGGGCAGAAACACAAGGGTTAAACGGGACAGCTAAGTTTTTGTACTTACACTCTGACGAAGAGCGCTTTCATATGTTGAAGTTGGTGAAGTTTGTGAACGAAAGAGGAGGAACAGCAATCATTCCTGGACTCACTCAACCATCATCAGAATTTGAATCATTGGAGAATGTATTTCAATTATTACTTGAGCACGAGTTGATGGTGACAGAAAGTATAAACGAACTTGTAGATATTTGTCTTCAGGAGAAAGATTACACAACTCACAACTTCATCCAATGGTATGTTTCTGAACAACTCGAAGAAGAAGCGTTAGCGCGCACAATTTTGGATAAGATTAAACTTATTGATGGAGATAGAGCAGGATTCTACATGTTTGATAGAGATTTAGAAAACTCAGCGATTCAACCAACACCTTCTGCAACAGCAGCCCCTTAAGTTTAAACGCTCTTTTTTTGGTACTTTAATGGCTTAATTGTTCACCTGAATGATCAGACACGGTCTATTTGTTGCCTTTTTACTACTTGTTCTAAACGTTCAGGCGCAAACAGGCTACCGTTTCAAAAACCTCACAATCAATGATGGGCTCTCACAGAGTTCTGTAACAGCAATTGTTCAAGATAAGCTTAACGCTTTATGGATAGGAACCCAAGATGGCCTGAACAGGTATGACGGACGGACCTTTGAAAATTTCACTTCAGATGAAACAGAAGGCCTACAAAGCGAATTCATAACCTGTGCACTAAAAGATAAAACAGGAAACTTGTGGTTTGGTACAAGTAACGGGCTTACACACTACAACCTTCACACAGAAAGCTTTCAAACTTTCAAACCAAAAGAAGATGTTGCCTTTTTTATCAATGGTATAACAGAAGACAGCAACGGGAATCTATGGATAGCAAGCGCGGAGTTTGGTGTATATAAGTTTGATAAGAAAACAGAATCCTTTACAAGTTTAGAAGACGTAATTCCTGCCAAAAACACACTCAACATTGTGGCTTTTGATGGAGGAAAGTTAGTTGTTTCTACAGATGACGGAAAGGTGCTTATTTACGACCCAAAACAAAAGAAAGTAACGGCGGTAGTAATTCCACTTAAGACAACAAAAAGTCTTAGCGTCAATAAAATTGTGCTGTATTCAGACACAAAAGCAATCTTAGCGACCAACCAAGGGGCTTTTGAGGTGAACCTTCTTAACGGAAAGACAAACACCATGTTTAAACAGCTGGACGACCAAGAAGGCCTTCAAAACATTTCAGATGTATACCAACAAGAAGGCATAGGGTGGTTAATTTGTACAAACAACAACGGACTCTTTGTGATTACCGAAAAGGAGAAAATCATTCACAACACAGAGGATATTTTTCAGAAAACAGCGCTTTTATTCAACGAGCTGAATATAGTTTACCGTGATGCTTCTGGAATATTTTGGATTGGATCTCAAAGAGGGCTCTCGAGCTTTAACCCTGCTAGAAAAGGAATAATGGGTATTGGTCCAAGCGGAATTGGGCATAGTGGAATTCCAACCTCTAGCGTGTGGAGTTTTAGCGAAGACCAGGAAGGAGACTATTTGTTTATTGGAACTGACCGAGCGGTGACAAAACTCAATAAGTCTACTGGAAAGTACGAGCAATTTCAACGCGTACAAGAAGAGACTTCAAACGGAACAGGAGAAATGGCCGTGTTGTGCATCGAAGTGATTAGCCCAAACAAACAACTGGTCGGCTGTGCTGATGGCTTGTATGAATTGACACAAACCAACGGAGCGCACATCTATAAAAAAGTGGTGTACACTCGAGAGGGCGGAAAGTCGCACAACCGAATTTATTCAATTGTTCACTGGAAAGAAGACCTGTACTGGATAGCTACAAAAGACGGAGTACTATTGTACTCCTCCAGTGCTCATGCTATCGTTAATGCGTTTGAGCATGATTCAAGCTTGCCTGAGGAAACCATCTCCAAAGGAATTTGTCGATTAGTGTTCAAAGATTTAAATGGAAGAGTTTGGTTTTCGACAAGCACAGGAGGGTTAAATATTCTCTCTGAGAGCGATGGGAAAATCGTTATTCGCCCGTACGAACATAACTACATTATCAAAAGCACATCAACAGATTACATTACTTGTATTCACCAACAAAAAAAGGGAGAGTATTGGTTTGGAACGTCTGGGTCTGGATTGATGAGGTGGGTTGAACGATCTAAAAAGGTGGAAGTATTCAACAAAACAAACGGTCTTCCAAATGATGTGATTTATGGAATTCAATCTACTGAGGACGGATCACTCTGGCTAAGCACAAATAAGGGGCTTAGTAACTTTCACCCAGCGAGCGGAATAGTAAAAAACTATACAGAAATGGATGGTTTAATGAGCAACGAGTTTAACCTTGGTGCTCACATGCAATCGTCCACTGGAGATCTCTACTTTGGTGGAATCTATGGTTTCAATTATTTTGATCCTAGCGAGCTCTTAAGTGAAGAAAAAAACATAGACGTTGTATTTACTCGTTTCCGGTTAGAAAACGAGTGGTTAACACCAACAAGTGAAGGCTCTCCACTTACAGAACCAATATTTCAAACGAGCCAAATATCCTTGAGCTACAAGCAGCGTAGCTTTACTATAAAATTCCAATCATCCGATTTAAGTAATCCAGAGCTAGTAAACTATAAGTACTTATTGGAAGGCTCTGATGAGGGAGAAGTGTTTATTGGAACGATGAACGAGATTCACTTTAGCGCGTTGTCAAACGGTGAGTATACTTTAAGAGTGTATGCACGCTATGGAGAGGGGCCATGGAGCATGGTTCCTGCAACACTTCAGTTCGAAATTGCCGCGCCGTTTTGGTTGCGATGGTGGTTTTGGTTAATAGCATTGGTGATTATGGCTATTTCTGTGAGAATATTTATTCGAGTTCGTGTCGAGGCCGCGCGGCGTGATCAAGTAAAACTTGAGATAAAAATCCGAGATCGAACAAGAGAGATCAAGGAACAGAACAAAAAAATTGAGTCTCAGAAAAAGAAGATTGAAGAAGAGCGTAATAAAGTAATTCGCCAGCAAGAACTCTTACAAATTGAAAAGGACAAGTCTGAAAAGCTTCTGAGAAATATAATTCCTGAATCGACGGCGGAAGAGCTTAAGAAAAGCGGAAAAGCACGCGCAAGAGCATACAAAACAGTGTCAGTCCTTTTCACCGACTTTGTAGGTTTCACACAAATTTCGGAACGAATGACGGCGACAGAACTGGTCAAGAAACTTGATGTTTACTTTACCAAGTTTGATGAAATCATTGTGAAGAATAATCTGGAAAAAATAAAAACAATTGGTGATGCATACATGTGTGCAGGCGGGGTTCCAGTACGAAACAACACCAATCCAATTGATGCTTGTATAGCCGCTCTTCAGATTCAAGCGTACATGATTAAGCGTAAGAATGATGCGATTGCCAATGGTCGTGAGTATTGGGAACTCCGATTGGGAATTAACACAGGGGAGGTTACAGCCGGTGTAATAGGCAGTGAACGTTTAGCGTATGATATTTGGGGCGCGACAGTAAACCAAGCGCAACGTATGGAAATGCTGGGCGCACCAGAAAAAGTAACGATTACTGGAGCAACATTTAAACACATTGAGCCCTATTTCGAATGTTCATTCATAGGCAAGGCACAATCGAAGAGCCGTGGATTAATTGATATGTATGTTGTTGAGCGTATCAAGCCAGAACTTTCCCTCAAAGGAGAGGGGGTTCATCAGAATGAGCGCTTCAACCAAATTGTAAACCTCCACCATTACAGCTCTATTAATTATTACAAGGCTGAGCGTCACATCATGAAAGTGTTGGAGCAGCGCCTATCGAAGAACCTCCACTATCATAGTATCGCACACACCAAAGATGTTGTTACAGCGGTAGAACGATTAGCACTTCTTGAAAACGTTACTGATGAGGGCTTATTTTTACTAAAATCTGCAGCAACATATCATGACGCGGGATTCGTTGAAGAATATGACAATAATGAGCCAATAGGAGCGCGCTTAGCAGACGAAATACTTCCGAAGTACGGATATACAGAAAAACACATTGAACGCATCAAAGAACTGATTTATGTAACCGAAATTCCGCACGAGCCAAAGAACCAATTAGAGGAAATTATTTGTGATGCTGATTTAGATTATTTAGGTAGAGATGACTTCCATGAAATTGCAGACAGACTTAGGAGAGAACTCAAGGAGCATGGAAAAATTGAGAGCGACAAACAATGGGACGAAATTCAGGTTGGATTTTTAACATCACACAAATACTTTACAAAGACGGCGCAAAAAACGCGTAAAAAGAAAAAGATGCAGAACCTAAAAGAGGTTAAAGCAAGGCTCAAGGAAAACAACTATAAAGAATAAATCAGATGCTTGTTAACGGAATACTTTTCACCGTGATATTATTAATTGTAAGTATAGGGTCACTTGCGCTTATTCGTTATATTACTTTCAAGTACACAAAAGGCAAGGGAGCCAAAAGGTTCGGGCTAATAATGGCATTTGTAATAGCTGTAGTTCTTTCAATTCTTGGGTGGCAAGGAACGGCTCCAGTGTATGTTATTGATAAGGATTACAATATATCGGAAATGAGGCTAATAGGTGGTATTGAGTATGCGCTTGATAATGGAAAGGTAATCACAGAAATCCCCATTAGAAAAGTATCAATAATCAACAACTCAGACCAAGCCTTCTTTCTTGAAAAAGTTGAATATGGGGCTGGGGATCGGATCTATTCTAGTCAAGAAGTCTACGATTCCGATTCTAACCTCGTAAGTTCAAGCAATATTGGATATGATATTTTCCCTTACACTGCCGCAAGTTTTTTTTTATTTTTAGGGCAGAAAAAGATCGATTACTTCATGAATGACGAGGCCCCGAATGAAATCAGTAGTTCATTGAGCGGAGAAGTAAAATATTGGCTAAGAGAACCAAATTAGTACTAGCTTCTCTAATTAAAGTCAGCAGCAAAAGTATTTACCCCCTCAATAGGGTTCATAATCAAAGCGGGAATTTTAGCATCATTCGTAATGATGTATTCTTCATGGTTTGCAGAAAGAACCCCAAATACACTATTCTTATTTAAGTTCATGATTGCGATTAAATCCGCATCAATATTTACGGCATGTTTCACGACCTCCTTGTCAAACCCACTACTTGGAACAATTGCAGCAGTTACAGAGATATTACGCTCAGAGAAATATTTTTTTGCAAACTGAACATTCGCTTTTACTTGGTGGCGTAAAAATTCATCTGTTTCTTGAGGTGTAATTACGTGAACATTTGATCCAAAATACTTAGCGAGATTAGCAACGATCGCCAACTTTTGCTTTGTCTCCTTATTTAAATCCAAAGGAACAACAATGTCTTCATAACCCGTTTCTTTCGGAGTCTTTTCCTGTACTACAACGAAAGGAACCGAGGAGTGCGTGATAACCTTCAGGGCATTCATGCCTGTTAAGTGCTGCCAGCCATGCGTACCATGTGTACCCATGAAAATTAATTCAGCGTGATGTTCAGCGGCAAAATCACCGATGTCCTCAAAAATATTTCCAACACGAACAGAAGGGATAATTTTCACAGAGCTATCGTAGTTCGCAATAACCTCGTTCAACTTAGTTTCAGCGGGATTAATTTCCTTGTTCTTTGAAACAACGTGCAAAAGATATATTTCAGCATTTAAAGGTCTTGCTGTTGCAATTGCATGGTCCAAAGCGAGTGTTGCGACTTCTGTAAAGTCGTGAGGGACGATAAAATTTTTAGTTTTCATCTTTCGTGATTCTGGTTATAATTAGTTGGCACAAATATAATAATAATGCCTGTGAACAACTACTAGACAAAAAACTTTTCATGTTAAAAAGGGCGAGAAAACGACTGTTATTAAGTTGATTACGCAGGTTTTCTTTTTTTCCAAGAACGCAACAATCCATTTAATATAACAACGAGGACAATAACAAGAGACCCAATGTAGAACTTAGCACTTAAAAACTCATTTTCATTTAAAATAAAGATGGCAAGTATAAAAGTGTAAACAGGCTCAAGGTTAATGCTTAACGAAACAGTAAACGCCCCGAGCCTCTGCATTATTCGTATTGTAATTAAAAAAGCGAAGGAGGTGCACACTACACCAAGAAACAAAAGCCACCAGAAATCCTCCCAGCGCATATCTAAAATTTCAGGCTTAATTTTTCCTTGAAAAAACAAGACAACAGTGAGAAAAAGAAAAGCGGTGAGCATCTCGTAAAAAGAAATTTGTACTGGAGAAACATCTTCGGCTAGCTTCGCGTTGAATACAGCAAAACAAGCGGCAAACAATGCTGAGGAGAGTCCGTACACAATGGCAATATATTGGCTTGGATCTACTTCACCAGAAACAAAATAGATTCCGTAGACAACAATAAGACTTAATAAAAACTCTACCCAGGAAAAGCGACGCTTCATAATGATTGGTTCCAACCAAGAAACGTGCAGGGTAGTTGTGGCAAGACACAACACACCGAGGGAGGCTGTTGAAAGCTGAATGGCTTTGTAAAAAGTAACCCAATGAAGCCCAACCAAAATGCCAACAATCCCAATTTGTATGAGTCGCTTCCTAGACTTTACACGAAAAGATGTTTTAAGCAGAGGCATCATCACGGCCAATGCAGCGGCCGCTATCAATACACGGTACCATACAATTGTATATGCTTCAAGCTCGATTAAATGACCGAGGATGCCAGTGAACCCCCATATAAAGATGATGGCGTGAAGAAGTAAATAATGTTTGTATTTTGACAGCATATCAATAAAAAACGGTTGGCCCAAATGAACCAACCGCCTCAAAAATATAAATAGCGTTGCTTAATCCATCTTTTTCAGCAACTTCTTGCGCTTCTCGTCAAGTTTTTCTTGTCGCTCATCAAGTTTCTTGTGGTCTTCATCAAGCTTAACAAGGTCTTCAGTGATATCTTTTCCTTTCTTTTCTTTCTTGTCTAATTTTTTACGGTCCTCGTCAAGCTTCTTCCGATCTTCGTCTATTTTCAATTGATCTTCATCTAGCTTCAACAGTTTCTCTTCAAATTTAGCTGCATCAGCCGCAGATTCTTCAGCTTCTTTTAACTCTTTTTCTGCTTTCTTTGCTTCTTCCTCAGCAGCCTTACGTGCTTTCTCAGCCTCTTTTTCTGCTTTTTCTGCATCCTTCATGGCTTTCTCTTCTGCCTTGCGTTTCTTTTCTTCTTCTTCCGCAAGCTTTTCAGCATCTTTTAATTCTCGTTCTTGTTCACGTTGAGCTTCCTCAGCTAATTTTTTAGCTTCTTTATCCGCCTTCTTCGCCTCATCTAAAGCTGTTTGTTGAGCCTCTAATTCTTCCGCACGCTTTGCTGCGGCTTCTGCACGCTTCTGTGCTGCGGCTTCTCTTGCTAGAATGTCAGCTTCAATTTTAGCCTTCTCTTCCTCGCTCATGCCATTAGGGTTTGCATTCAGCTCTTCCATTGCTTTACGCGCCTCTTCAGCTTCTAATCTCGCAGCCTCAGTTTCTGCTTGAACCTGTTCAGTAGATGTGTTTAACTCTTCTGTTTGTCTTTGAAGCTCTTCCTGACGCAGAACCTCCTCAGCTGAACGAGCTTCGGCGTCCTCAACAGAATCTCCTTTTTGCTTCATGCTAAGCGCATACGTTTTACCGTTTTCCAACTTAATATCATTCAGCTTTTCTGTCTTGTATAAAGTATGATATACTTCTATACTAACAACTTGGCCAGCATAGCTATCAATGTGGATTGAAGCGTTTCCATTTCCATCAGTTGTTCCAGCACCAACAACAATACGCCCTGCAACAATTTTTACTCGCGCACCTGCAACAGCACCACTTTCACTATTTACAGAAACAATGAGATCAATATTCTCGGCTCTGATGTTTTCAATCGTTACAGAAGGTTCTGTTGAGTTCGCAAACGAACCAAAAGAAGCCATCACGACAGCAACTAAAATGTATACCTTTTTCATTTTTCTAAATTTTATTGGAAACCTAAATATAAGGATTTCCGTGTTCGACGCGACTGTCTAGGCAAAAATAATTCCAAATTTTCCAGTACTTTTAGCACATGCAATTTTCGGAGGCTGTAGGACAAGAAGAACTCAAGCTTCACCTAGTGAATGAGATCAACAATGAAAAGGTGAGTCACGCCCAGCTTTTTCTTGGGAACCCAGGTTATGGGCCACTCCCAATGGCGCTTGCTTTCGTACAATATTTGTTTTGTGAAAACAAGCAAGCTGAGGACAGTTGTGGAGAGTGTCCATCTTGCCGAAAAGTGAGCAAACTTCAACACCCAGACCTGCATTTTTCCTTCCCGACAGTTCAGACAATTAGTAAAACATCTGATGGATTATTAGCTGAATGGCGAGAGCAACTTGCAGAAAACCCATATTTTAACCTCAATACTTGGATTAAACGCATCGATGTCAAGGAACGAAAACCAATCATCGGGAAAGACGAAAGTCAAGAAATCATTAAAAAACTAAGTCTTCGTTCATTTGAAGGAGGATATAAGGTAATGATGATATGGATGCCGGAAGAAATGAATATTTCTTGTGCAAATAAGCTCCTAAAAATAATCGAAGAGCCACCGGGTAAAACATTGTTCATTCTAATCGCAAACTCAGCAGAGTATATGTTGCAAACGATTTTGTCTAGAACACAAAAGGTGGTTGTTCCACGTGTTTCAATACACGACATCAGCACCTATTTAAAACAAAACCGACAGGTGGGAAGCGAAATAGCGGACAGTGTTGGCGCAAGAGCTGACGGAGATTTGTTGGAAGCCTTGGAGTTGGTTGGCGATCACGTAGAACATGATGAACACCACGAAATGTTTATCCAGCTGATGCGTGTGTGCTATAAAAAAAACGTGCTAGACATGATGGCGTGGGCCGAGGATATTTCGGCAACGAGCAACGAGCATCAAAAAGTATTTTTAAAATATGCCTTACACATGTTTAGACAGAGCATGTTGAGAAACTATACCGAGGATCACTTAACACGGGTGTCTTCTGATGAGGATAAGTTTTTAGAGAATTTTGCAAAGTTCATTACTGGAAAGAACATTCTTGATCTTATGGACACTTTCAACAAGTCGTTTTACCAAATTGAGCGAAATGCAAACAGTAAAATTCTGTTCACAAATTTGTGTTTTCAGGTAATGAGATACATCCACGCAGCTTAATTTTTAGCGTTTTGAAGATTTCAACGTATCCCCGTTGATTCTTGCATGTTCCCAAGAAAAAGCGTTCGATTATTATATGTATTTTTATCCCAAAGAAAGATAGATTATGGGTTGTGCCAATTGTGGAAGTGATACTCCAAATGGATGTAAAAATAATGGTGCCTGTGGATCTGGTGGTTGCAACAAGTTAGAGGTGTTTGATTGGTTGGCGAATGTTTCGCTTCCAAGCGGGCAAGCTCCCTACGATATACTAGAAGTTCGGTTTAAAAATAGCCGGAAAGGATTTTTTAGAAACACAAAAAACATTGCACTTCAAGCAGGAGATGTAGTGTTGGTGGAAGGCTCGCCAGGAGTTGATGTGGGAGTTGTTTCTGTTGTTGGAGAACTAGCCAGAGTTCAGGTAAGAAAAAAAGCGCCAGGTTTTAAGCCTGTTGAAGCAAAAAAGATCAAACAAATAGCCGATCAAGAACACATTGATAATTGGATCAAAGCCCGCTCCTTGGAAAAGGAAGTGATGTACAAAGCACGTACTTTGGCCGTGAACCTTAGTCTTCAAATGAAAATTTCGGACGTTGAATATCAAGCGGACCTTACAAAGGCTACGTTTTATTATACAGCTGAAGGACGTGTCGACTTCCGTCAATTGATCAAAGACATGGCGGATCAGTTTAAGATTAGAATTGAAATGCGTCAAATCGGAGCTCGACAAGAAGCGTCTCGACTAGGAGGAATCGGTTCATGTGGTAGAGAGTTATGTTGTTCAACGTGGTTGACAGATTTTAGATCTGTTTCGACTTCTGCTGCCCGCTATCAGCAGCTATCATTGAATCCGCAAAAGCTAGCGGGACAATGTGGTAAGTTGAAATGTTGCCTGAACTATGAGCTCGACATGTACCTAGACGCGATAAAAGCGTTTCCTAAGGGAGACCTTCGCCTAAAAACAGAAAGAGGAAGTGCTATTCACATCAAAACAGATGTCTTTAGGCGTCAAATGTGGTACCTGTATGAAGGGGAAACAGGGGCAGGAAACGCTATGGTTCCATTGGATCCAGACAGAGTAAGAGAAGTCCTTAGGATGAATAAGGACGGAAAAAAACCAGCAGACCTTCGTGAATACATGGAGGAAGTAGAGATTGATGAACCCGACTATACGAATGTTGTTGGTCAGGACAGCTTGAATCGTTTCGATAAGGCTTTCAAGAAAAAGAAGAAGCGTCCGAACAAGAAAAAAGGTGGACCTCAAGGAAAAGGGTCGAACCAAGGGAACCAACAGAAAGGCGGACAGCCGAACAAACAGAATCAGCAGAACCAACCTGCGGCTCAAAAACAGGGAGAAGGGCAAGGTCAAAATAAAACGGGAGGACAAAACAAAAATAAGAGACGTAACAACCGGAATAATAAACCCAACAATAAGAGCAATGAAACCAAAACATAGTTTTATTTTACTGTTGGTCGCGCTTGTGTTAACGGCTTGTGGCGAGGGGCCGCTTTATGAAAAAGTGTACTCCTTCGATGATATGAAGTGGGATCAAGAAGTTAAACTTGAGTATCCAGTGAAAATAGAGAGTGTTGAAGAAGAATACGACTTCACGTTATTTCTAAGAACAACGACGGATTACAAATACAACAACCTTTGGGTGTTTATGAAAACGGAAACACCAGACGGAAGTATTGCTCGTGAACCATTTGAAATTGTAATTACAAATCCAGACGGTTCGTGGGTTGGAACAAAAACAGGTACAATAGTAGAAACGTCGTTGTACTTCATGCGAAGAAAACTTCCCGAGGTTGGAACGTATACATTTACGCTAGAACAAGGAATAACAGAGTCTGAAATAGACGAAGTTCTTGACTTAGGGTTTAGAGTAGAAATAGCTGCTAGCTCAGGAAATTAAAAAGAATAAACATAGGAGAGGCCCAAGATATGCCTAACCCTTGTTGCTGGAAAGTTGATAACCTTGTGATCAATACGATAGCTTAATCCAATTTTGTGGGGTGAATCCAAATCTAAATCAACACCAAGAGCGTATCGTACCTTTGTAAACCCTGCTGTAATAGCACCATTTACAGGGTTCAAGAAAACCTCAGCACTCAGTTTAGGCGTTAAGAAAAAGCCTTTTATGTCATAAGAAATAGCAGGCTTCCATCGGATTAAATGATTCAGCCCATCATCCTCTTCAAGGTCTGTTGAATGACCCGTTGAGTATTGATACCTCAAACGCGCAGAAAGCTTCAGGCGCTTATCAACTACGTGTCTAAAATTGAGGTTAATCCGTATGCTTGATGAGGCACTATATTTTAATAAATTATTCTTGTCAAACACAAGACGATAATCAATACCTGGTCGAAACCACTTTGTCACCTTGTACTCAAACCCAACTTGAGGAAAAAATGTTTTTAAGCCAAACTTGTTAAATCGGGTATTGAAGTCTGCAGACCAGCTCAAAGACTTAATAATTTTTCCTTTAGCACCAACAGTAGCCCATGTCATATAGTCGCTTTTCGTTTGTGAAAAGGAGCTAAAGGAGATAATAATAAAGCTTAGGAGAAAGAGCTTTTTCATTTGTAAATGTTAATAGTTCCTAAGTCAACAACCTGGTTGTTTTCAGTTAC
This sequence comes from Crocinitomicaceae bacterium, assembly GCA_033791225.1. Classification (GTDB taxonomy): domain Bacteria; phylum Bacteroidota; class Bacteroidia; order Flavobacteriales_D; family Crocinitomicaceae; genus UBA4466. The sequence goes on along the minus strand of JASJHD010000001.1, from coordinate 437,960 downwards.
CTCAACAGTTGTAATAACAGCTCGCCTCCCGTCAGCGCACCCCTCAGAAACCAAACATTTCTCGTAAACAAACACTTGATATGTCCCTAATTCTAAGTTATCGAACCGAAATGAACCATCAAATGATGTTTCAATGTCGTCATCGTAAAACGTGTTTACACCACCGAAAATTATATAAACATCTTCTTTTGGTATGTCATACTCGGCTACAACTGTTCCAAACCCATCTCTAACCTGTGCGTGTACAACCCCAGTAATAGAGGATTCAGCGACAACTTCTTTAGCACAAGAACTTACTAATACTAAGAGCGAAAGAGCGAATGTATACTTGATAATTAATTTCATTATATCGATAATTTTAATTTTCTAACTAAGGTTTAACACAATAAATACAACCGTTATTTAAAATGGTTGTATAATAGATTAGGTGTTGGGCATACAACCATAGTGGTATTTTGTTCGTCACGAATATACAATATTGTTTGTAAAATTCTTAATATTGAAGGAATCGCTGCCTTTTAAAGAAGAATACAGCGATTAAAAGTCTAGACTTATGAACTTAATGAAAATAACTACAAGCTTTGCGGTTGTCGCTTTGACACTTTTCGCGAGCACATCTTTTGCCCAGCTTGGAATCAACGAGTACTCTTGTTCAAACATGAATGGATACACTGATAACTTTGGGGAAAACGAAGATTGGATTGAAATATACAATGGATCGGGAGCCGCAGTTGATTTAACAGGGTATTATCTTTCGGATAGAGCAGGAAACCTAATGAAATGGCAAATCCCTAGTGGATCTGTTCCTTCGAATGGCTATTTGTTGGCTTTTGCCTCAAAAAGAGATATGGTTAGCGGTGGAGAGCTTCACACAAACTTTAACCTTAAACAAACTACTGGTGATTGGATAATCTTATCCGACCCAACAGGTACTGTTGTGGATTCTATTAAGATTGTTCATTTGACCCAAACTGACCACTCTTGTGGAAGACAAACGGATGGAGCGCCAGATTGGAAGTTGTTTTTAAACCCAACACCGGGAGCGGCCAACACAGGAGCAATTGATTTTTACGAGCCAACACCAGTGATGGATATCGCACCAGGGTTTTACCCAGGAGCACAAAACGTTACGCTTACATGTTCAGACCCAGGAGCAACAATTCGTTATACTACAGATGGTTCTTATCCAACTGGAGCCTCTACTGCTTATTCTGGACCAATCAATATTTCAACCACGGCGGTACTTAGAGCAACAGCGTTTGGAACAAATGAACCGAGTTTTACAGAAACAAATACATACTTCATTAATGTAACACATACGGTTCCCGTGGTTTCTGTTTGTAGCGATGAAGTATACGACCTTGTTGCCAATGGTAACCAAGGCGGAGGATGGGGAGGCGGAGGCGCCAATAAGCTAGGTGGCTTTGAGCTGTTTGAACAAGACGGAACCTTTATAGACGAAGGAGACGGGGATTTTAATAAACATGGAAATGATTCATGGTCGTATGACCAAAGAGGTTTTGACTTTATAATGCGTGATCAGTTTGGTTACAACGATGATATCGATCACCAAATTTTTCCATTAGATACTGACAGAGAAGATTTCCAAAGAATCATTTTAAAGCCAGGAGCAAGTGACAACTATCCATTTGAAAACGGAGCTCACATTCGAGATGCATTTGTTCATACACTTTCTATTCGTGCTGACATGTTGTTGGATGAAAGAACTTGGCGACCATGTGTTGTATACTTGAATGGTGAATATTGGGGAGTATACGAGATTCGTGAAAAAGCAGATGATCACGATTACACAGATTATTATTACGCCCAAGACAAGTTCAATCTTCAGTACTTGAAGACGTGGGGTGGAACATGGGAGGAATACGGAGCTCCAAATGCTCAAAGTGATTGGGACGCATTGGTAGCCTTCATCTTGGCAAACAATATGGGACCAGGCCCAGATTTCGATTACGTAACATCGCAGTTGAAATGGGCTTCTTTAAGTGATTATTTTATGTTCAACTCGTATGTTGTAAACCAAGATTGGTTGAACTGGAACACCGCATGGTGGAGAGGAATGGACCCAGCAGGATCAAAGAAGAAGTGGAGATATACCCTTTGGGATATGGATGCTACTTTCGGACACTATATCAATTACACAGGAATTCCTGACCCTTCGGCGAACGCTGACCCGTGTAATGCCGAAAACTTACCAGATCCAGGTGGACAAGGACACACAGCAATTCTTCAAAAATTGATTGATGAGAACCCTGTGGTTGAACAATATTATGTAACACGTTACATTGATCTAGTAAACACTCATTTCTCTTGTGCCTACATGAACAACCTTTTGGACAGTATGGTGAATATATTGACACCGGAAATGACAGGACAAGCAAACAAATGGGGAGGGTCTCTTGCTGGTTGGCAAGCAAACATTCAAACACTACGTGATTTTATTGACGCTAGATGTTTAGCCTTGGAGCAAGGGTTGATCGATTGTTATGATTTAACAGGACCATTCGATGTTGTATTCGATGTTGACCCAACGAACAGTGGAGAGATTAAAGTAAACTCTATTTGGCCTCCAAACTACCCTTGGACAACACAATATTATGGTGGAATTCAAACGAACACGATTGCTGTTCCACAACCAGGCTTTATGTTTGATCACTGGGAATATTCAATTGGCCCACTAATCAATGCAATTACGGAAGACACTAATGGACTTGAAATTATGGCTCCAGATAGTGTTATCGCATTCTTTGTTCCATTGAACCCAGATATTGATGGTGATGGAATTTTGAATGATGATGAAACCGGATGTTTAGATCCCCTGAACCCAGATACTGATGGTGATGGAATTAATGATGGTGATGAGGTGGCCGCAGGAAGTGACCCTTGTAACCCTTGTGATCCAGATCCAAATTCAGCAGTTTGTGATGCGGATGGAGATGGTTTATTTGCAAATGAAGAGATAGGACCTTGTTTGGATGATACGAACACCGATGTCGACGGTGATGGTCTTAGCGATTATGAAGAAGTAACAGGAATTGACGACCCTGCAACACCATTGGTACCAACAGGAATTTCTGACCCATGTGACCCATGTGACCCTGATGATTCTGACCTTTCATGTCAAATTGATACAGACGGAGACGGCGTAACTGATGCTGCTGAAATCTCAGGAGGAACGGACCCGAATGAACCATGTTCTTACAACATTTCACAAATCACTTTGCCAATTACGGCTTGGGTGGATTGTGATGGAGATGGAATCAATGACGACGTTGAAATTACTGATGGTTCAGATCCATTCGATCCATGTGATCCAAATAATTCAGGGATAGAATGTATTTTAGGTGTTCACGTTCCAACTGGATTCTCACCGAATGGTTCAGGTGCGAATGAAACGTACTCGATCATTGTAGGTAAAGATGTAACAAGTATTATATTCTCAGTATATGACAGATGGGGCAATCAAATGTTCCAATCAGCAGAGAATGACTTCGAGTGGGACGGGACTTTCCATGGTCAACCATGTAACGTAGGTGTTTACGCATACGTATTGGAAATTGTTTACGACAACGGAACAGGGGAGTTAAGAACAGGAAACATCACACTTGTTAAATAAGAATATGAAAAGGATTTATATAACATTGATGAGCCTTGGACTGTTGGTAAATGCCAACGCCCAAGATTTTCATTTTGCGCAATCGTCGCAAACCCCATTGTTTATTAATCCAGCGGCAGCGGGAGTTTTTGATGGGTGGGAACGAATAACGATTAACCATAGAAACCAGTGGTTGGGTGCATCTACTCAATTTATGACAACAGCTATTGGAGCGGATATCAACTTGTTTAAATCAGACTATAATCCAAAAGCACACATGGGTGTTGGGTTAATGTTCTTTAATGATGTTGGAGGTGACTCTAGGTTTGGAAATCAAACAGGAGCCTTGACAATTAGTGGTATTATACCGCTTGGAGCTGGTGGGCACATCTTGTCTGTCGGCGTACAAGGGGCGCTTGGTTCTAGAAAAGCAGACCTTTCGAACGTTACGTTCATGACACAATGGGACAATTCAACATCGACTTTTAATCCCTTAATAGCCAGTGGAGAAAACAACGGCTTGACGTCATTTATGTACATGGATGTATCAGCAGGGATTTACTACACTTTTGATGGAGGAAAGAACTCTTTTGCTAGAGACAATGATTTTAAACTTAAAATAGGGGTAGCAGGGTTCCACCTTAATATGCCTGAATTACAGTACGTTTCTGGTTCAGCTGATCGACTGTATAGAAAATATGTGGCACACGTTGGGTTTTCAACAGACTTTTCGGGAAGACCGCTAGCCATGGAGGCAAACGCAATTCAATTTATTCAAGGAGGACATTATGAAACCCTTTTTGGTTTGATGATGAAATATCGTTTTGAAAGCGCAACCAAAATTACAGGAAATAACCAAGATGCATTTGTTGGTTTAGGACTGTCTATGCGTTGGGGTGATGCAATTATCCCTGCTGTTTCAGTAGAATGGAAAGGTTTCCAATTGGGAATCTCTTACGATATAACTATTTCTGAGTTGAGAAAAGCGTACGGCGGAGGATCATTAGAATTTTCGCTTGCTTACACAAACCTTGATCATTCGTTATTTAAGGTAAAAAGAAGAAAGTTCTAGGGTTAGCCTTTAGAAACCATTCCCTTGATTTTTGCACCTACTTGTTTACGGTAAACAATAAGCAAAACCGTCAGGACGATAAAGTAAGGCATTGCCATCAGGTACATAATCCCACTGTTAATGTTGGAGCCAAAGGCGTCTTCACCCAGCTCACTTCCTTGCTCTGCAATTAACTTACATTGAGAACATCCTTGTCCAAAAGTAAGATCAACCACAAAAAGTGCGATCATTATCAGGAAGAAAGTTCTTAGCTTCATCATGTTACAAAAGTATAAAAACTTCCCTAGAATAGAGCAAAAGGTGTTGCTCAACGATTAATCGGGTACCTAAAAATCAAAAATTCGCATAACTTTGTGTCCATGAAAAAATTTCTATCTCTGTTTGTTGTAGGACTTGCCTTTGCAAGTATTACTAGTTGTGACGAAACAGAACCGGTTGTAATACCAGACGCACCAATAGACTTAGACAGTTTAATAATGCAAAGTCCAGACAGTGTAGCTCTGTTAATCGAACGCGGAAACAATCTGTTTTCAGAATACAAATATGACCTTGCCATGAATGACGCGGCAAAAGCATTTCGTTTAGACTCAACAAACCTAGAAGGGCGATTGCTTTACGCGGAAGTGTTGAATAATAGGGAGCAGAGAACGGTAGAAGATGTAAGCATTGCACAGCGCCATTATCAAGTTGTAATTAAGAAGGACCCCAAAAACCTAAGAGCACTTGTTGGTGTGGCAGCGACATATGGTTTCCAACAAGACTTTGATAGAGCATTCCAGTACACGAATGAAGCCTTGCGCATCAACCCAAAATACAGAGACGCATATGTTTTAAAGGGCTCAATGTATCGCCTCATGGGAAACATGGAGTTCGCGAAATCGTCGTATGAAACAGCGATTCAACAGGACCCAGAGTTTTTTGAAGCCTACTTCCTTTTGGGACAAATTTATCAGGCGGAAGAAAACGTATTGTGCATAGAATATTTCGCGACCGCGCTTGAGTTAAGCCCTGAAATCACAGAGGCTAGATATCAGTTGGCTTATTCAAACCAAATGTTTGGAAGGTACGATATAGCAGCGCAGTTATATAGAGAAATGGCAACTGACACAATTGATTTTTACGTAGCCCGAGGCTTGTTTCATCAAGGCTATATCAAACAGTTCTATCTAGAAGAGGTTGATAGCGCAATGTACTTCTACCGAAGCGCATTGGAAACGGAGCCACGTTACGTCGAATCATGGCACAACTTAGGTTTATGTTATGTGTCCAAAGGAGACAACACAAATGCTCTTAAATCGTTTGGAAAAGCCCTTATGATTGACCCAGACTTTGAGTTGTCGAGAGAAGAATCTGACCGCATTCGCTAATGCAGCAAAAGTTCAAGTATATTCAGTTAGGGCTTGAAGCAATAATTCCGTTATCTGGATTTTTCTTTTGGGATTGGTCCCTGTACTTCATTTTACTTTTTTACTTCATTGACATATTGGTTGGCGAAGTAATTGCGCACTTAAAGTCAGGTCAAGTTGCCGCACACCACGGAGGGAGCACGGATAAGCTAGAATGGATTCGTAAAGGTTTGATAAGTGGAGTGGTGCTTCTCATTGGGATCGCCATTATTCACATAGCCATGATGTTTATTGCTCAAGGCATTAATTTTCAAGAAGAAATAGTTGCGTTTTGGACGTACAAAGAAATGGGGGTACAACAAGGGTTTTTACTTGTGCCTTTGGTTGCCTTTGCTGGATACCAACAGTACAAAATGGAGTTTTTAATGCCAGCAAAGTATAGAACGACAACAATTACTGCTGTTTGGAAACCACATACTCAGGCGCTGTTAATTATTCTCGCGTTCGCTGGGCTTTGCGCAGGGTTGGTGCACATGGTTCAAATTCCTGAAGTTGTGTACGTCTTGGGAATTGTTATTGTTAGTTTTGGATATAGATTTAATCAATTGTTAACTTAAAAGCCCTTCTATCGTGAAATTTAAAGACAAACTTGTAGCAGCTCTATTGTTTTTTTTGACAATTACTTTTTCCTATGGTCAGGATGGAAATTTGGTTCATTCAAATGAATTACCCAAAACTAAAAGCGATCCATACCGTACTTTTGATGCCCGCGTCGAAGAGTTTTTCGTATGCGACGATGGCAGTCTTGTCTCTCTTAAAATTGAAGGTCTAAGATTTAAGGAGGTTGTCTTTCAGAAGTTTTCAGGAGATAGACTCAATGAGGAATTTAGAAAGAGTGTCAAAGTTGAACAAAAAGAGTGCAGTTTTGAGTTTATAAGAGAGATCAACAATGAGTACTATTTGTTTTACTCTTCTTATCATAAGAAAAGTAAAACGGAACAACTGTATGTAAGGTTAATAGATGTGGAAAACGGGGATTTTAGTGGACCCACAAAACTCATAGCAAAAACAGAGGGAAAATTAAAGGACCTCGGGAAGTTTAGCATCGTTTTTTCTAATAACAAATCGTTTTTTGCTATCAGATACATGTACGCATCTGTTCACCGCGATAATACAAGGAACATTGAAAGAGAAGGGTTGTTTATTTTTGACAATGCGTTTAATGAGTTGCTCCGAAGTGATTTCACAATGCCATACAAGGAAGGCTTTATGGAAAACCTAAATTTTACAGTTGGTTCGGATGGCATAGGGTATTTCTTAATAAAAAAGTATCAATGGGAGAGAGGTCTTGGGAAAAAAGAAGATAGCCACAATCAATCGTTAGCGATTTTAAAAACAAACCAAAATGGATCTTTTGAAGAAATATCATTTGACCTAGAAGGTGGATATGTAGCAGAGGGAGGTTTTATTTCAGAAATTGCGAATAAGACAATCATTTGTACAGGTTATTTTAGAAAACCAAACTCGATAGAAACCTTAGGATTGTTCATAGCAAAACCACATGAAGACAGTGAGCTTGTGGAGGTTGAATTACACAAGTTTCATTATAGACTAGCGGGACCAGACGATGGGAATCAGGGGCAAACAAAGGGCAACAGGAGAGCAGAAGATCAAGAAGAAAGGACTGGTGTTGAAAATTTAAAAGTGAGAGAATTAACAAGGCTCCCCGACGGTAGTCTAATATTGTCTGGCGAGGTTCAATATACAATATCCTATTATAAAAGTGTATTAACAACTAACGGTCAACGACGACAGCTGGTACGAACACATCATATCGATGACATTGTTCTAGTAAAAATCAACGCAGAGGGGGAACAAGAATGGTCAAGAAAAATTAAGAAAAAATCTTCTTTTGAATCATTTAGGTTAATAACTTCAGAAAAGTATACAGATGTGTTGTTTAGAAAAGTATACTCTCCCGCTAGGGATTGTGGTGGCATGCAACTGTTGACATACCGGTTCAACAATGAGACCGGCGAACAAAGGATTATACCTTTATTTTGCCTTGAAGAAATAGACGGAATTCGTGTTTATCAGTCCTCTCTGAAAAAAGTAGTTAGGATGGCAGAGAACACTTTTGCACTTGAGCTTTATATCAAAAAGAAAAAAGACAGAATGTTTAAAACTACTTTCGATGAATAATAAAGAACAACTGTTTTAACGCCTTGTCCTTCTTATCCAAGAAGGGAGCAGCACGGCCCCAAGAAATAAATATGGGAAGTAAGAAAACAAGCGCCACAAAACGGCCAATGCCCATAATAGAGTAATAGAAGCAGTGAAAGAGGACAACAACTCGCTAAAAGCAAACTCTGCTACTCCACTGCCGCCCGGAGTTGGACTTACCAACATAAACAACCAAAGAATGAGTTGTTTCCCTAAAATCTTAATGTTGTCTATAAACCCAAGTGCTAAAAAAGCATTCAAAATAGCATTGATCACAAGGTAGCGAGAAATCCAACTGGCGAAAGTAGAAAGGAAAACTTTGGTCCAAAACCCGCTGGATTCCTGTTTAAACTCTTTTGAAGCTGTTTCTATGTCTTTCCCCCATTCACGTGCAATAAATTTCCAACGCTTTAAAAAAGGGAAGCTGAAAATGATCAATAAAAACCGCGTGGCGAGTTTAGGAAACCAGAAAATTGTAAGGTAAAGGAGTAAACAAACGCTAAAAATGATAGCAAAACCGCCCCAAAACCACCAGCTCAAGAGTACCGAGCTACCTTCGTCAGGAGGGAAAAGTGTGCTAGTATGAATAAACAGAAATACCAAAGGAATCATGACCACAAAAAAGAGGTTGTCCATGAAAGCCGTGATGATTACAATGGCCGTGGCCTTTCCAAAAGGAATGGTTTCTCGGTTTAAGATGAACATTGCAACCGCGGCCCCTCCAACAACCCCAGGAGTAAGTGCAGAGGCAAACTCCCACAACAATATAACATACATCGCGGCTTTCCAGCCGAGTTGATTTTTGGTTAAAAGGCGAATTCGAACCATGTAGAAAAAATCACGACTAACCATAAATAACAAAGCAGCAAAGAGCCAGAAATAGGAAGCGCTTGTCCATGTGATTTGAGAAAAGGCATCTTGAACAGTTTGAATACGATATTTCCCTTCAGGCTCAGCCACAAATTCAGAAGGATTATCAAGGTCAGCAACTCCATTACCATCGGCGTCCACCCAAATATGTGTACCTGTTCCATCGGAGCATTCAACAAAGTGAGTTGAAGATAAATTACTGTACAACACCCATCCTGAGACAACGAGGCCAATGAACATCGCAACAAAGATTTTCCATCCGCTAAAAACTTTGTTTAGCGGTGTGTTCATTCGTTTGGAATTAGCGAGAGGTCAACATCCCAGTTCGCTCGAACCTTAACAGCTGTAGAGTAATGATCCACCTGTTCTGGCTGTACATGCCCATCAAGGTTTCCCACATCCCAACGTCCGTTTGCATTTTCATCATGTACCACAACAAACGCATAGGTGCCGGCTTGAAGTCCAACAAAAGTATATTCACCGGCATTCTTTTTTAAGGGAACTTCTTTTAAAATTCTTCCACTTTGCATTAGATAAACAATAATGTCTGAAGGAGAATAATAGTTTAAGTCAACGATTAACGAGCCATATTTTCGCTCAGGATTCAATGTGATTTTCGATTCATAGGCCGCTAAACTTCCATGCGTGGTATTTAAGGCCCCTTCATCAAAGGAGAAAAGGTAAAGATCATATTCATTACTATCTAATTCAAACGTCAATGCATCGTGCATATAACTGTAGGAATAATCAGTAATGAGGGTTGAGTCGCTGACACGTGTTATTTCAATGAATGAGGTATCTACGGACTCAATAAATGCGTTCGAACGAAATGTAAGTTCCTCCCATGGAGAATAGGTCAGATTGTTTTTTGTTGGACGCAAACTGATATCAGGCATTGTACGGTTGAAAAAACGAAACGTTGAAGTGTCCTGCAATTGATTGCTAGAAATAATCAACTCTACAGCGTTTGTGTCTGTAAGGTCTTTGAAAATGTGAAGGCTGTCAGTACCGATTATTTGGTAATGATCTTTATCAATTATTTCTCCGTTCACTTGTATTAATGCGTCTACCAAAGAAATGTTTGCTCCGGCATAAATTGATCCAGGAACAATGTATGTCGCGGTGGTAATTTCTGGCTCTGAGGCCTCTGGTTTAAACAGCCGAATAGGAATCGAGTCTGCTTGGTTTTCGGTTAAAACAAGCTCGCCTTCATTGATGAACCCAACGCGTTCATGATCTTGCAATTCGAGGTCGTTATTTTGATCAACCCAAGCCAATAATTTATAGGAATTTGCCTGAAGGTAGGAGAGCTTTGCTTGCCCTGTCGTTGAGGTTTCAGCGAAGTTCAACAATTCGTTTGTTTCAGGGTTAAAAAGGCCCACGAGACATTTTGCAACGGCATTACTTGTCCATGCGTCTGCAACACTTATTTCATAAGTCAGCGTATCTAAAATGGGTCCAGTTGAAAACGCAAATTGCATTACCGTATCATTTCTTTCTGTAATGTCTCTAACTGCATTGTTAAGATAAATGGCGTAGGTTGTGTTCGGTTGTAGTTCGTCTTCCCAATCTAAAATGAGCTTCTTACCCTTGACTCTAGCATTCACAGTGGTGTGTGCTGGAACCATACGAATATTAATATTTGGTTCATTCAATCGAAAGAACTCATCGAAGGTAATTTCTACTTCATTTCCAGTGAAATTGGTAGACCCATTCGGCGGGGTCGATTTCTTTTCAACAGGTTGCGGGGCATTAGTATCTACAGGGCCACCAGTAATAGTTCCTACTTGTGCGCAGGAAGCGAGGATGAGCCCTAGAAATACAATTATATTACGGTAACCAACCATTCGCATAATGCAATTAAATGTTCTTTATCAATTTCATCAAAAGTAGACAATTCAATACTATCAACGTCAAGAACACCAATTACAGTATTATTTTTCATCAGTGGGACAACAATTTCACTTTTTGACAAGGAACTGCAAGCAATATGTCCAGGGAAAGCATCTACATCTTCCACAACTAAAGTTTCTTGCTTTTCCCAACTAACACCACATACACCTTTTCCTTTTGGAATTCGTGTACAGGCCACCGGACCTTGAAACGGACCAAGCACGAGCTCGTCATCTTTTACTAAGTAAAAACCAACCCAAAGAAAACCGAAAGCCTCTTTTAATGCCGCGGCAGTATTCGCAAGGTTAGCGACAGCGTCACGTTCGGTATGAATCAATGCTTTGATTTGCGGAATCAGACTGTTGTAAACAGTCTCTTTGTCCCCATGAATTATCGTTAAATCTTCCGCCATATCATTGATTTATACAAAGTTGCTTTTTTTGAGTTTAATCTCCAATTTTTACTTAACTTGAATAAGAGAAAGCCACGATTTTGATGTGAGGAACATACGTTCCTCTTTTTTACGAGCTTACTTTTTACCAAAACCTAACCGAAAAAATGAGTCAATTATGTTGAAAAAAGCACCTCTCGAAAAAATTCTATTTCTAGATATTGAGACAGTTCCAATGGTTTATGAGTTTGAGCAAATGGACGAGAAGGGAAAAGAACTGTTTAATTCCAAAACACGCTTCTTACAAAAGGATGATAAGACAGTAGAAGATGTTTTTGATGACCGTGGAGGAATCTATGCAGAATTCGGAAAAATCGTTTGTATCTCCGTCGGTTTTGTGAATGAGACGCACACTGGAAAACAGATTCGAATGAAATCGTTTTACCACGATGACGAGGCTACATTGTTAAAACAGTTTTGTGAGCTGTTAGGAAAACATTACAATTCGCCAATGAGTATTTTATGTGGACATAATGCCAAAGAATTTGATTTTCCATACATCTGCAGACGATTGTTGATCAACGGAATGGATCTACCGGTGGCATTGAATATCGCAGGGAAAAAACCATGGGAAATCAGCCATCTTGATACAATGGAACTCTGGAAATTCGGTGATTTTAAGGCGTACACATCTTTAGCTTTACTGTGTCACGTATTCAAAATACCAACACCAAAAGATGACATCTCAGGTGCTGACGTTGCAAGGGTTTATTACGAGGATAAAGACTTGGAGCGTATCAAAGTATATTGTGAAAAGGACGTTGTTGCCTTAATTCAATTATTTGTTCGCATGCGAGGTGAGGCTCTGGTTGAAGAAGAAGAGATTTATTATTCTTAATTCTCTCTTATGTCTTTTTGCGCAACTCCAAGGTGTTGTATTATATCTGAAGCGATCATGCCTTCTTCTCCTACAGTTTCTTTCGCTAGGTCTCCAGCCAATCCATGAAGATAGGCCCCAAGCAGAGCACTTTGTTTAGCGGTATACCCTTGCCCAAGAAAACCTGTAATTACGCCTGTAAGTGCATCTCCACTTCCCGCAGTAGCCATTCCGGGGTTTCCTGTAGTGTTGAAATAGACAGAACCGTCCGGACAGGAAATAGAAGAATATTTACCCTTTAGCACGATGTAAATGTTATACTTTATGGATGCGCCTTGTTGTACCTGAAGCCTGTCAAACGAGCCGGCACAGATTCCAAAAACGCGGTCGAACTCCTTCACATGTGGCGTAAGAATACTGTTGTCAGGAATGGAGCTTAGCAAGTCCTTATTTTCGGCAATTAAGTTAAGAGCATCAGCATCAATTACTAGTGGGTTTTGAACGGTTTGAATCAAGTGTTTTAAAAGGGCTAGCGTGTCGTTGTCTTGACCTATTCCAGGGCCAATTCCAATACTGTTGTATGGTGTAAAATCCAGATTTCCTGACAAATGCAAGGGTGTTTCGCTAGTATGAACCATTACTTCCGGTAGGCTAGATTGTATAATTCCGTAACCACAGGAGGGAATATAGGCCGAAACAAGTCCTGAGCCAGAACGAAGACAGGCTTTAGCTGACAACACTGCGGCGCCAATTTTACCATAGCTCCCAGCAATAATTAAACTATGACCAAATGTTCCTTTATGAGAAAAGGGAGCGCGTTTATGTAATTGTTCTTTTGCACCCTCTTTTTCAAAGAGTGAATAAGGAGATTCTTGAGAATCAATGAAATGTTGGTCCAACCCGATGTCCAACAAGTAAAGTGTTCCTACAAATGATGCAGAGTCAGGCAATAAAAAAGAAAGCTTAGCAGGCTTAAAGCTTAAGGTAATTGATGCCTGTACAATTGTGCTATTCAGGGGTGTTAGACCACCATCACAACGCAACCCAGAAGGAACATCTATGGAAACCGTCTTGGTTGAATGTTTGTTTAGATGATCCACGACTTCTTTTAATAATCCTGTGAGCGGCCGTGTTACACCAGTGCCAATAAGGGCATCAACGACAAGAGATTTTTGATTCAAAACGGGGAGTTTATCTCCTTCATAAAGATGTATAAGGTTTATGTTTGGGCTGTCTTTAATTCTTCCCAAATTGACCTTGTTATCTTCGGACTGGTGCTTCGAAAAGTGAACCAAGAAAACATCTACGGTAAATCCGTGATCATTCAACAATCGGGCAATTGCTAAACCATCACCGCCGTTATTTCCAGTTCCACAGAAGATTGAAAAGTGCTGAGGCGTGGGGAATAGTGATGTGATTTTATTTACGCAAGCAGAACTAGCACGTTCCATTAAATCGACGGAAGTAATTGGCTCATGTTGAATTGTATGAGCATCAACTGCACGAATCTGTGATGCTGTCAGAATTTTCATTTATACTTTATTTGATACTGGTAAGGTGCTAAATAACTCACGTATAATCAATGACGAAGGTCACAATTGCCCATAAAAAAAAACGCTCTAGAACCTAGAACGCTTTCAATCAATATCTCAATTCAAAAGTTACTGTACGAATACCGTTTCTTCTGAAGTTGTTTCTTGTTCAACCTTGATGATTCCTTGCCCAGCAAGCCCATCTGCAGTTACATCAATATTCAAAACTGCAACTCCAGCTTGCCCTAATTGGTAAACGTCGTTGAAGTTGAATACAGCCTCTCCTGAAGAGTTTGTTGTCGTCGTATCAAACAAAGTAACACTTGTTGGCTGACTCGTGGTTGATTGCCCGTAAACAACAACCTGAGCTCCAGAAACTGCTTGGTTTCCAGAATCACGAACATAAATTTTCGCAATGGTATCTTCTTTCTTGTTACATCCTGCAAATACTGCTACTGCCATAAAAGCAAGTGCACCAATGATATAAAATTTTGTCAAACGCATAATCCTTTATTTTAAGGTAAATAAACAGTTTCCACAGCAGTTGTGTGAATTCTACTTCTTACTCTACCTGTTGTTTGTACTCCATTGTACGTAGTGAAAATGTCAAAATACGCTACTTCGTAATCCTTATCTCCCATTGCAAAGTGATCTTCAAGATTAAACTGTGCAAATCCAGAGTTGTTTGTGATTAGAGTATCGACATCTGCAAGAGTCGCAGGGTTCGAACTAACATCTCCAACAATTACAACTTTTGCGCCTTCAACAAGTTCGTTGCTCGCAGAACGAACAAAAATCTTGACAACTGATGGATCATCATTCTTACACGACTGGAATGCTCCAACCGCCAAAACAACCAATAATAACAAGCCTATTCTTTTCATCGTAGTTTTATTTCAATTATAGTAGGTACAGACTCCCAAAGATAATCTAAATTTCTGATTATTTGAAACATCTTTGCCCCTTAATTCTTAACTTCGTACGCGCTGATGTGGGTTATAGTTACAGTTTAAAACAATCAATGGTTGCAAAATGTTACAATCAGTGATAAAGTTTTCAGCAAATTTAACTCGAAAAGGCTTGGAAAACAGAAGAAAATGAAGGAGAAGATCGGTAAGATAAAGGAGGAAATAGTTAATGCTTCCATTGCTAATGCAGAGGAACTTGAGCAGTTCAGGATCAAATACCTTGGCTCCAAAGGAAAGATCAAAGAGTTGTTTTCTGGATTAAAAGAAGTCATTAACGAGCAAAAACGTGAAGTTGGACAACTCCTAAACGGACTTCGAACTGTAGCACAAGAAAAATTTGACGGGCAAAAAGAGTCGCTTGAAAACCAGCAAGGTGAAGAAAGTCAATTAGATCTGTCACGTCCTGCTGATCAAATAGAGATAGGTGCGCGTCATCCACTTTCATTGGTGAGAAGTGAAATTATAGAGATTTTTAACCGCATCGGGTTTAGTGTTTCTGAAGGACCAGAAATTGAAGATGATTGGCACAATTTCTCAGCATTGAACTTTCCACAAGAACATCCAGCAAGAGATATGCAGGATACTTTCTTCATTGAAAAGGGAGAGAAAGAAATGGCATTGAGAACCCACACTTCTTCAGTGCAAGTCCGTGTTATGGAAAACGAGGAGCCACCGATTCGTACAATCTCACCAGGGCGAGTGTATAGAAATGAGGCTATTTCGGCAAGAGCACATTGTTTCTTTCACCAAGTTGAAGGATTGTACATCGATGAAGATGTTTCCTTTGCCGACCTGAAACAAACCTTGATGTATTTCGCAAAAGAAATGTTTGGAGAAAAAGCTCAAATTCGTTTGCGCCCGTCATATTTCCCGTTTACAGAACCAAGTGCTGAGGTGGATGTCTCTTGCACAATTTGCAATTCGAAAGGATGTAATGTTTGTAAATATACAGGATGGTTGGAGATCTTGGGCTGCGGAATGGTAGATCCAGACGTATTGGAGGCGAGTAACATCGACAGTAAAAAATATTCGGGATTTGCATTCGGAATGGGAGTTGAAAGAATAGCTCAACTGAAATACCGAGTAAATGATTTGCGTCTTTATTCTGAGAACGATGTTCGTTTCTTAAAACAATTTACAGCAGGAATATAATGGGGTGGTTTTCGTCAACAAAAGCAGCAGCGCTCCCATGGACAAATGTTAGTTCCGTGGAGCAATTGAATGAAATAATACTTTCGGTTTCTGATAAACCAAAATTATTTTTCAAGCACAGCACACGTTGTGGTGTTAGCAGAATGGTATTGAGCTCTTTCGAGAGTGGGTGGGATTCTGAAAATGAACTTTGTGACCTTTACTTTGTAGACTTATTGAAGCACCGCGATGTTTCAAATGAAATTGCTGCAATTACAGGAATTTTTCATCAGTCACCGCAGGCCATCGTTGTCAAAGGAAAAGAAATTATCTACGACGCCACACATTCAGCAATTGATGCTCGAAAAGTTACGTCATTATTGAAAAAAGCATGAAAAAGTACATCGTCATTGGATTGATCGTTTTCGTAGGAGGAGTATTACTCATTAAACCGCTCCTCACAGGTGATAATCCAATTGAGGCAGCAGTTATTCCAGCAACGTTTTCCTTTACAGATAACTTAGCAACAGTTGGCGATGAAAAAGTTCAATTGGAAATAATCATGAACGAAGCATCAAGTCACGTTGAGTTATTCTACAACGATAGTCTTATTCAAACATGGGACAATGCAAAAGACAAACTCTCGGTTGAATTAGATGCTGGAATTTATGGCGTTGGAA
Source organism: Crocinitomicaceae bacterium (assembly GCA_033791225.1). Taxonomy (GTDB): domain Bacteria; phylum Bacteroidota; class Bacteroidia; order Flavobacteriales_D; family Crocinitomicaceae; genus UBA4466. Next base: position 421,364 of record JASJHD010000001.1, on the reverse strand, counting down.
CCAGAACGATCGTATTGAAATCCGTGAATGAAGAGGGAAGAGAGTTTGTTGATCAACGGTTTGTTCGTGTACTTTCTGATATAATTCCTGAACATGAGATGGCAAAGATTGTTGAGCAATGGCCTCACAACCCCCTGAGCTTTACGCAAGGACTAGAATTTCATAACGGAAGGTTGTTTGAGGGAACAGGAGATCCCGGAAACTTGGGAGGAACCTTGGTGGCAGAAGTTGATATTAAGACAGGAGAACATTTGAAAAAACTAGGTTTAGAAGTGGGATATTTTGGAGAAGGAATCACCTTTTTTAACAACACCCTTTACCAATTGACATGGCAGAACCAACGGTGTTACACATATGATGTTGAGGACACGCTTACTTTGACAGGAGAATTTCCATACATCGGTGAAGGTTGGGGACTTTGCAATGACGGAACTTCATTGATTATGTCTGATGGAACCGAACGACTAGTATTTAGAAACCCGAACGACTTTACGATTGAGCGCACAATGGAAGTGTACGACAATCAGGGTCCAATCGTTAAGCTTAATGAATTGGAATACATCGACGGAAAGATCTATGCAAACGTGTGGATGAAAAATTACATCGTTGTAATCGATCCGATCTCTGGAAAAGTGTTGAAGCAGATTGATGCAACAGACCTTGTGCTTCAGGGCCGAGGAACAGGGGAGGTTTTGAATGGCATTGCCTATGATGAAACAACCGGAAAAACATTCATGACAGGTAAAAACTGGAACAAATTGTTCGAAGTAAAGTTCGTTGTTCCAGGAGAGGATTAGTAAATGTCCCTTTCAAAATTAAATCATGATGAAAATTAGCATTGTACTTCTTGGCTTAACGTGCGGAGTGTTGCTAACGAACTGCGTAATGGATGCGGAGGGAGAAACTTCACTTCAAGAAATAACTGAAAGGGCAAGCCTTGAAGGGGATATGTGCTTTATTGCACAAGAGGATATCTGGGAAGAGGTACTTCATATTACCGTTTCGAATGGAAATATTGAAGGAGAAATTTTTCAAAAGTATGAGTATGATCGAGGGCAATACGAGAGTTTCATCGGAGAAATCACATCAGACTCCACGATGAAAATCGTATTTGATGATATACTAAATGATCCGCTGCCAGTATACGAATGGAGATATGTCTATGACGGAACTAGATTAGCGATATCCAATTATCGCCTTAGGATGGACATTGTAATTTTTGAAACAATGGATTGTAGTGAGCTTCCAGATAGAAGTGAATACGCATCTCAAGAGGAGGCAGATGAATATGCTTGGGGTGAATACATAGAGAACACCTTCCCCGAATATTATGTTTTAATGCCCGATGAAGACTCGACAAGCTCTCAAGAGTATATTAAAATGATAGAAATAGGTGACTCTATTTTTGGTGTTTGGGCCGGAACGGGAGGAGGTGGTTTCTCATGGGCACATATCTTTGCAGGGCCTTTATTAGATGATGGAGCGTATGTCGTAACCATTTTCGATAAAGAAGATTGGGAGGAATACGCTTTAAACCAACAGGTCTTGAGAATCGATAGAGCAACAAGAAAAATAACAATTGCACATTCTGATAGGATTGAATCAACAAGTCAATTTGACCCAGTTTCATGCCGTGAAGTTCCGACTTTTATAATTGAAAGAATGGAAGGTTTCAATATTGATCCACAAACGCATTATCGATTCTCTTATCCGTGTGATTGAATGTAGAGAAGATTGATTTATTCAGTTTCGAATGCTGAGAATGGATCAAATTGATTGATCACGCTTACCTCTTTCACCGTTTGATCTTCCACGCGTAAAATTCTTCCGGGATATTTCTCAACCATGCTCATATCATGAGTGGCCATAAGAATAGCAGCTTTTTCTTCGCGTGCTACTGCAACCAACAAGCGCATTATTTCTTCAGAAGTTTCTGGATCTAAATTTCCTGTTGGCTCATCCGCAAGAATCAATTTTGGCTTGTTTAACAAAGCTCTGGCAATTGAAACACGCTGTTGCTCCCCTCCAGACAACGCATACGGCATAGAATTGATTTTTTGCTCAATTCCAACAAGCTGCAACACCTCCTTTGCACGCGTTTGCATCAAATTTTTATCCTTCCAACCAGATGCGCCCATCACAAACATCAAATTCATGAGGACTGTTCTGTCGGTAAGTAATTGAAAATCTTGGAAGACAACCCCAATCTTTCGGCGCAAATTTGGAATGTCTTTTTTGCGCAATTTATTCAAGTCAAATTCAGCAACGCTTCCTGTTCCAGTTGTCAATGAAAGTTCGCCGTAAAGGACCTTCAATAAGCTGCTCTTTCCACTACCTGTCTTACCTATCAAGTATACAAATTCGTCTGAACCAATTTGAATATTGACGTCCTTCAAAACAGTCACCTTGTTCTGACAAATCTCTCCGGATGCTATGTTGATTACCTTGCTCACTTGATCTTTATTTACTGTAAAGTTGGTCATTCAAGCGTGAAAGAATCGACCTATGTAGGAAATAATCTTAACAGAATCGCGTTTAAAACTTTTGAACACCCTCTCCAAACCCCCAATCAAGTAAAGTACTTTTACTTGGTTAAAAGCAGTATAAATGAACAGAATTCTTCTAATTCTAATGACCCTGTGTACCACAGGGGCGCTAGCGCAGACTTCAGATAAATACAATTCTGAGTATGCGGATTTTTATCGTGCGGAAGATTTATACGTGAAAGAGCAATACAGTGCTGCTCGAAGAGAATTCAGAGAATTTATCAACGGATTCGATCAGCCAAGCGACCCAATGTACGTCAAGGCACGCTATTACGAAGCAGTCTCAGCGCTTGAATTGTACAATAACGACGCAATTCCATTACTCAACGAATTCAATAGAAACTATCCAGAAAGTATTTACAAGAAGGATATTTATTACCGAATGGGTAAGTTCTATTACCAAAAGAAAAAGTTTGATGATGCTCTGTCTTGGTTCAATAAATTGAGTATTCAAGATATTGAAGAAGAAGACAGAGACGAATTCTATTTCAAAATGGGATACGCAAACTTCCAAGAAAAGAATTTTGAAGAAGCAAGAAGCGCATTCCATGAAGTAAAAGACGGCGAATCCCAGTATGCGAAACCATCGCTTTACTATTATTCTCACATTGAATATCAAAACAAAAAGTACCAAGCAGCGCTCAATGGCTTCTTAAAGCTTGAGGACGATGAAAAGTTTGGAAAAGTAGTGCCATATTACATTGCACAAATCTATTATTTGCAAGGGCGTTATGATGAAGTGACCAAGTATGCTACAAAAATGAATTCTCAAGGGACATTGGTCAACGAAAAGAACATGAATCATCTAATTGGTGATGCATTTTACCGCACAGGTCGTTACGATGAAGCTGTTCCATTTTTAGAAGAATACAACAGACAAACGCAAACAACGCGTAGTGATGATTACCGTTTAGGGTTTGCGTATTACAAAAGCGGAGCCTGTACAAAGGCCATCCGAATGTTCGATAAAGTGAAGACGGTTAAGGATAGCTTAGGGCAGGTGTCCTATTACCACATTGCAGAATGTTTGTTGAAGCAAGGCAACAAAGTTTCAGCACGGTCAGCGTTTGAAGGTGCTGCATTTATGGATATGGACCCTGTAGTTCAGGAAGACGCCCTATTCAATTATGCCATTCTTTCATATGAATTGGACATCAACCCATACGATGAGGCAGTTGAGGCATTCGAAATGTACCTAAAGAAGTTTCCTAATTCAGACAGGGAAGAAGACGTTTACCAATATTTGGTGAATGTGTACATGAGCACCAACAACTATGCGAAGGCGCTTGCCTCGTTAGACAAGATTGTCAATAAGGATGTTGCCCTAAAAACCGCGTATCAATTGATCGCTTTCAACCAAGGAGTGAAACGTTTTCAGGTAGCCGATTTTCCAGGAGCAATACAATCCTTTAGGCTTGTCGACCGTTACCCAATCGACCCAACAATTTCTGGGAAAGCAGTATTCTGGGAGGCGGATGCAAACTATCGACTAAATCGTCTTAATGAAGCCATTGCAGGATACAAAATGTTTGCGGTACTTCCGGCAACCTTAGCACCAACACTTCAAAAGGAAGCGAAATACAACATTGGATATGCTTACCTGAGAAAACACGATACGCTTAGAGCAATTGAATCATTCGGGCTATACCTGCAAACAAACCCACAAAATAGACGAAAGAAAGCCGATGCATTCATGCGAATTGCCGACGGACATTATGTCTTAAAGCACAATGAGTTGGCAGTGAAAAACTACCAAGAAGTTGTGGCACTTAAAGCGGGATATGAAGATCAGGCACTCTTTTACATGGCCAAAACTTATGGTCTTATGGGTAAGCCACAGAATAAAATTTCACGTCTGCTTGAGATTGTAAATAACCATAAGGGCTCGAAATATTTGCAAACATCAATTTTTGAAGTGGCCAAGTCCTACAATATGCAAGGAAACTTGACACAAGCGCTGAAGTATTTCCGAAAAATTGTATTTGATTATCCATCATCCATATTAGTTGTAGACTCAAGGCTTAACATTGCGTCCATTTATTTTAAGCAAGGAGATCATGTCAAGGCTGAAACGGAATACAAAGCAATTCTAGCGGAACATGGTGAAAACCAAGACGTTTGTGAAGCAGCAACAAGAGGACTTATTGGTGTTTACACTTCATTGAACCAACAAGAGAAAGTGGAAGCATTGGTAGAGCAATATGCATGTGCAAACTTCACGGTAGACGAAAAAGAAGACATGTATTACTTACCAGCAATGAAAAAGTACCAAGACAGTGCTTATGCTGATGCGGTTCCTTTGTTTGAGAAATACCTATCTAAGTTTAGCAATGGACGATACACCAATGATGTGAAGAACTATTTGGCAAATTCATACTTCGTTCTGGGCAATATTGACCAAGCTGTTGAATTGTACAAAGAAACCTTAGAAGGCCCAAATACAGGCTTTACAGAATTAGCCGCATCACGTGTTGCGCATCACTTGTATACCGAAAAGAAATACGACGAAGTTATTTACTATTACCAAAAACTGGAGAGAATAAGTTCTGACCCAGAAACGATATTTGCTTCACAACTCGGCTTGATGCGATGTCATTTCTTAATTGAAAACTGGACGAATGCAGTTGTGTACGCCGATAAGGTGCTTTCCAACTCCCAAATTAACAACACCCTAAAACTGGAAGGGAACTACGCAAAAGGAATGGGGAACTATTACCTTGGCAATTACGATTCAGCGAAAACATCTCTAGTGTGGGTGTTTAAAAACACAACCACAGTAAAAGCTGCAGAAGCGAGATATACATTGGCAGAATTATTCTACAAGCAGAATTTCTTAGCCGAAGCTGATGAAGAAGTAGCTGCCCTCCTGAAGCAGAAGCCTACCTATAACTTCTGGATTGCAAAAGGATTGATTCTTAGAACACGTATTTTAATCATGCTGGACGATCTATTCCAAGCTGAACAAACTTTGAAATCAGTGATTGATCATTATCAAGAATCTGACGATGGAATTCTGGACGAGGCCAACGAACTTTGGAATGAATTGATGCAAATGAAAGACGACAACAAGTCGTTGACACCCGATGTTGATCCGATTATAGAAATTAACGAAGAGGAGGGAGGAAATTAATATGAAGAAGTTATTAATCATAGCATTTATAATAGTCCCAATTCTTTCATTTGGGCAGGACGATAATATTTTAGTAATCGTAGATGTGACGCGTAAGGTAGAAGTCGCGTATAGAATAGACATGAGTCCGAAGATTATCGATACGACGATCCCAACAATTCTTGTGGATTACCCTCTATTGGTACTAAAGCACGAAACAGAATCTGAGGTTGAGGAAATCAATCCAGCATTTATTAAAACGATTGAAAAATTACCAAAACTGTACAATGCGTACATCAAATTAGGGATTGGATCTGAGTTAATGCCTTTGGGTGAAATCTATGTGAATGGTTTACGCTCGAGAAAGTACATTTACGGAGCACACATTAAGCATTTGAGTTCATTCGGAAACCTCACTGGTTATGCTCCCGCTCAATTCGACCGTACAGGAGGAAATTTCTTTGGAGGAATCAATGAGCGCAAGTACAGCATTCGTGGAGACATCCATTACAATAATCAAGGCTTCCATTACTACGGAATTTCTGATACACTAGCGCTTGGAGAAGATAGCATCAAACAACGTTACAGTGACTTCGGAATTTCAGGTTCTTACTCTTCGCACATTAAAGACATCGCAAAAGTAAATTACAAAATAGGACTTTCTTATAATAACTATCAATCGCGTAAGCCAAGTGAGCAGAACAGAGATTGGAGAGCACGTGAGAATTATTTTGATATTACATCACACACGTGGTACAAACACAAGAAAGAAACGTTTGCTGCAGACTTAAATGTGCGCTACAACGGTTACCGTTATGGAGTTGAGGATACGAGTTTAACAGGTCTGGATACCGGAATTGTACTAAACAACACAGTGATTAACCTTAAGCCGTACATCACGACCTTCCTGCAAGACAATCGTTTTAAGGCGAAGATAGGGTTGGACCTCGTGTTCGATATTCACAACCAAACAAAGGTGTATGTATATCCTATTGCTGAGGTAAAATACAGCATGTTCAACGACATATTTATTCCATACGTTGGAGTACGCGGTGGATTAGACATGAATTCGTTCAGGGGAATTACTCAACAAAACGAGTTTGTTTTGCCAAACCTTCAGTTGCGCAATCAGCAAACACCAATTGCATTCTACGGAGGAATTAAAGGAACATTGAGTCGAAGAATTAGTTTCAAAGCCAGTATCGACTTTGCACACGTTCGTGATAAAGCTCTTTTCGTAACTGATACTTTGCACACAATGGGGAACGCATTTGACGTGATTTACGATACGATGAATGTAACAACCATTGAAGCTTCGATCTCTTATCAATTGCGTGAGAAAATCAAAGTAGATGCCATAGGTCGCTATTTTTCATACTCAGCATACCACAACAGCTACGCTTGGAATCTTCCACGCTTTCAGGTGATCCTACGTGGGTCGTACAACATGTTCAATAAGCTTATGATCAACCTAGACTTCAACATGGAGGAAGGAAGAAAAGCATTGGTATATGCAGACGGCGAAGGAGTGAAAGAAGAAAACGGACAGTTCTACAAGTCCTTGGGCTTTGTGGCTGACTTAAACCTTGGTCTTGAATATAGATACAACAAGCGCCTGTCAGTTTTCCTTCAGGCGAACAACCTAGCAGCACAAGGCTACCAACGTTGGTATAACGCACCTGTACAGCGCTTCCAGATTTTGGGAGGAGTTACGTTTAGGTTGTAGGGCGATGAGCTCCTCTTTCTGGGGTTTGTTGTATTTCTAATTCACCCATACAGGCTACGCAACGATATTCAATACATGCCTTTTCGATTATACACGATACAATCAGGTCTTGATTTACGTAATTGATTAATTAGTTCATGTGCTCGTTTTGTAATAACTGTATAGTTCAAGTCAAGTATTTTTAGAGCCTCAAGCTTTAATAAGCTGCTAGGAAGGCTCAATGGCCTGTACGAATAGTTTGGTATCTCACCATATTCTGGACCACGTGGCCGACTGATGTTAGACGATTCTAGTTTCAAATACTTGAGACTAGCAAGGGTTTCAATTCCCTTCGGTATTCGACGAATATTTAAAAACGAAAGATCAAGTTCCTCCAGTGTTTCAAGAAGGAAGATTTCCTCAGGCAGTTTTTTGTAAGGATGTCCGGCCAATGAGATTGCTTCCAATGAAATTCTTGATAAGATTTCTAGGGACTCAGAGTGTAAAAAATTATCATCACTAATAGAACGACCCAAAGGAGAGCCCCAGTAGGAATCAGAATTTTCACGAGATAAATCTAGAATCTTTAATTGTGTCAACTGAGCAAATGATTCGGGAAGCTCTCTCAAGGCAGGGTTATCAGAAAGGTCAAGCGAAGTTAGACTTTGAAGTGAGCCAATAGATTCTGGGAGTAGCTCTATGCGGCAATTGGACATGATAAGATGAGTCAAGTTCAAGGGGGCGATGATTTTAACCCAGCCGTCTTCAAATTGACCATCAGATAAGTGTAAAGATTCCAGTTGTTTCAGGGTGCTTATCTCTTTTGGGAGTTCGGATTGTCCCCCGCCAAAATTGTGTTTTAAGGACAGCTCTTTTAATAAAGGCAACTCGTTAATAAGTGCGATGGCAGACGGCCAATCTAAATCTACATTTTTATCGATAATCAGGGTTCGCAATGATGTGAGCTCTTTTATACTTTCAGGTAGGTTTGTAATGTCGTTTCCTATTAATTCGAGCGTGTGCAAATGCTCAAACCTTGAAAGCTTCTGAATGATCAGCTGCCAATCCAGCCCTTCGGATTTTTCTATTTTAAGATGAGTAATTTGGTCAAGTTCAAACAGACCTTCGGGAACTTCTTTAACTTCGATTAAGTAGATCTTTTTCAGCGAAGACACTGCGGAAAGAACATCAATGTTTGATACAACTGACCGTCTCACCGTAATGACTTCTAGATTTTTTAATATAGCGATTGATTCATGAATTGATACAGCTGAGCAGTTAATATATATTTCTTGTAGGTTCTTTAAATAGCCAATCTGTTCTGGGAAATAATTGCTATAAGTGTTAGTGTTAACACGACTAACACTTGTATTACCTTGGAGATTATCCCAGATGTCGATATCCGTATAATCCAACTGAAGGACCTCAAAGGAATTTTTAGGAATAGTGTCCAAAGCACTTAAATATGCGTGCCTCCAGAAATTTTCTTTTTTGATAAATTGTTGACCCTTTGCGGTAAAATGACTGAATGTAAATAGTGCTATGAAAAAACTCAATCGTACAAATAAGGCCCCCACATTCTTGGTAACCCTATCCAACGATTTTTCTATTAAGGTACTTTCTGGCTCAATATTCATTATGCAGTAGGTTGTAAAAACATACTAATAATCTTTGTAGACAGATTAAGTTACATAATAAACAGACAATTAGCTCATTTCTATGTAATTATATGAATTGTTCGTCTAGCTTATATTAGGCGCCTACTTAAGATGTCTAATAATACCACTGAGAATAGAAAACTGTCCTATTCTCCCTCAGAAACTTCCGTCTCAACAGTAAGGTCATTGTCTTCAACGGAACCATCAACCTCTTCAGCAACAACCTTCTTTCGGAAGTAGGTCTTTTGGCGAATGAAAATCATCACAATTCCAATTGTAATTGAAGCATCTGCTAGATTCCAGATTGCTGGAAAGACCTCGCCTCCACCTAACCATGGAACCCATTGTGGCCAATAGGCGTGAAATTTAAACATGTCCACGACATTGCCAAACAGGAAGCCGGTATGGCGTATTTCTTTGGTGCCCCAAATTCCACAATCGGAAGTGATTCCCGATCCCTCTAGCCAATTGTACGGCATGCATGGATTGAATTCGAAAATATAATCGTACAACATTGAATCGATGAGGTTTCCTGTGGCGCCAGCGAAAACAAGTCCAATGGCGATGAGAAATTCGGTTCTGGCTCCATCCTTCCATTGCTTGATCCAGTAATACACTAACAATGAAATTGCAACCACTCTGAATAAGCTTAAGGCAAGCTTGTGCCACGCCTGTCCACCAAAGGTTGTCCCAAAGGCCATCCCCTGATTTTCAATGTAATCCAAGATGAACCAATCTCCAATAAGAGGGATAGAGCCTGTTCCTGGTTGGACGAAAGATGTTTTGATATAAATTTTCAGGAGCTGATCAAGCGCAAGAATGATCGCCACTACAATGATGACGATGAGCATTTTTCTCTTCACGAATGTCTAGCTTTGAGCGTTCTTTGCTTCAATGCTCAATGTAGCATGTGGCACCAACTTCAAGCGTTCTTTTTGAATCAACTTACCAGTTACACGACAAATACCGTATGTTTTATTCTCAATACGGATAAGTGCGTTGTTCAAGTTGATAATAAACTTCTCCTGACGTGCAGCTTGTTGTGCTACCTCTTCACGAGATAAAGTGTCAGACCCGTCTTCCATCATGTTGAACGTTCTACCTGTGTCGTTTGTTCCATGGTCATCGTTGTGAGACAATGATCCTTTTAACAAGTCAAGGTCTTCTTGTGCCGTCGCCAACTTCACTATGATCAGTTCTTTGAACTCTTTAAGTTCGCTGTCAGAATATCTAGTTTTTGCCATATATGTAGTTCGTTTTGACTTCTAAAAGTCAGGTTTCTTATTCTTTTTTTTGTCCACAAATTTTGCGAAGGCTTAAATATAGAATTCTAACCGAGATTACGCAATAATCAGCTCGGAAAAAATGTATCTTCGTCTTCGTGGTTAAACTGTTTTTTGGAAACCGATCCTTTGCGATGCTTATTTTACCCTTCATCATTGGTGGGTATTTTGCGTGCAATTATCTCACAGGACACCACGTTGTAGAAGCACATTCGAACTTTGGCTTTTGGGGTCAATTCGACATCCAAGGCCATATTGCCTTTCAAATTTCTGCTATGGCGCTGATTTTCGTCAACGCCATTTTAATCAACTTTCTGTTCAATAGAAATGATTTTATGGAGAAAAACAGTTTTATCGCTGCCTTACTCTATGTAACCCTGATGAGTTTTCAACATTCGTTTTATTTTCTAGACGGATTAAGTGTCGCACAAACAGTACTCATTTTGGTACTTTTTCAGTTATTTAAATTACGTCAAAACGAAGATGGACGAAGAGCAGTTTTTAACGCAGCGTTTCTTTTTGGACTGGCCTGCACATTTTCGCCAATACTTTTGTTGGGGACGCCAGTTCTCTTTTGGATGATTTGGGTCTTTCGCCCCTTTATTTTTAGAGAATCATTACTGATCATTCTTGGATTTACGGTTCCCCTGATCTATTCAGGTGTTTACAGTATGGTGTTTGATGTTCAGCTCGAAAGAGAGGGGTTTAGCAGTTCTTCAACAGATGGTCACCTTTTGGACGTGGCTGTTTTGGTTGGCGCAGTCTTCCTCATATTTTTGACAGGAGTGAATATTTTGCTTAACAAACTTCGAGTAAGCTCAATTCGACTAAAAAAGGTTTTTCGAATGCTTTTATTGTTGAGTTTGCTCTTTGGGGCAATGCCTATTTTGGAGTACTTCGCTTTTGGTAAATTGGACGCAATCGGACTAATTATTTTTCCACTTTCCTTCTATTTACCCTACGCATTTGGAACCAAGGAACTGCGGTCATTCCCGTCGTTTCTGTATTACCTGATATTTTTCTTTTCTGTGGGTAAGTTTTTCATTCCTTTTGATTCTTTCGCCTTCTAATTATCGTAATTTTGCAGCAACATTTTAAAGAGCAAATATGAAATTTGGAGTTGTTACTTTTCCTGGGTCAAATTGCGACGAGGATATGATTTATGTTTTGGAGAGCATTCTCGATCAAAAGGTTGAGCGATTATGGCACAAAGACACTGACTTGAAAGGTGTTGATTTTGTAATTCTTCCTGGGGGATTTTCCTACGGAGATTATTTGAGATCTGGTGCAATCGCAAAACTTTCGCCAATCATGGGAGAAGTAATCAAGCACGCAAACAATGGTGGATACGTTATGGGAATCTGTAACGGATTCCAAATCTTAACAGAATCTGGATTGTTGGAAGGAGCCTTATTGCACAACGACAACCAGAAGTTCATCTGTAAAAATGTGTACTTAAAGCCAGTATCTGAAGGTGCCGGAATTACAAAAGGATTGAAAGATAAGGCATACAAAATTCCAATTGCACATGGAGAAGGGCGTTACTATGCATCGGATGATACGATTGCTAAGTTGCACGCGAATGACCAGGTATTGTTCAAATACTGTAGTGCTGAAGGTGGAGTTGCTAAAGATGACAATCCAAACGGATCGCTTGAGAACATTGCTGGAATTTGTAACGAAGGGAAAAATGTTTTCGGAATGATGCCGCACCCTGAAAGAGCGTCAGATGCTGAACTAGCAAATACAGATGGAAAGGAAATGTTCTTGTCCATTTTGGAATACTGTCAATCGTAAACATATACTATGCGCGTTTTACTATTAGGATCTGGAGGAAGAGAGCATGCATTGGCATGGAAAATTGCCCAAAGCTCTATTCTTGAAGCATTATTTATTGCTCCGGGTAATGCAGGAACAAAAATGCATGGAAAGAATGTAAACATCTCTCCGAATAATTTTGAGGATGTGAAACAATTCGTGTTGGAGAATGACATCAACATGGTTGTTGTAGGGCCAGAAGACCCATTGGTAAACGGCATTGTTGATTTCTTTGAGGCAGATGAGGAGCTAGCAAACGTTCCTGTTATTGGTCCAAACAAAGAAGCCGCACAACTTGAAGGAAGTAAAGACTTCTCGAAGAAGTTTATGGGGCGCCACAATATTCCTACAGCGAAATACGGAACGTTTACGAAAGAGACATTGAAAGAAGGCTATGCCTTTTTAGAGTCAATGAATGCTCCATACGTTTTAAAGGCGGATGGCCTTGCAGCTGGTAAAGGAGTATTGATTTTAGATAATCTGAAAGAAGCAAAGAAAGAGCTGAAAAGCATGTTGGCAGACGCAAAATTTGGCGACGCAAGTTCTCGTGTAGTGATTGAGCAATTCTTGAACGGAATAGAGTTATCATGCTTCGTAATTACAGATGGAGACGCTTACAAAAAACTACCAGAAGCAAAAGATTACAAACGTATTGGCGAAGGAGACCAAGGATTAAATACAGGCGGAATGGGTGCTGTGTCGCCGGTACCATTTGCGAACCCAACATTTCTAGATAAGATTGAAAACCAAATTATCATCCCGACGGTAAAAGGGTTGAGAGCGGAAGGAATTAAATACAAAGGATTCATTTTCTTCGGAATTATCAACGTGAAGAATGAACCTTATGTGATCGAATATAACTGTAGATTGGGTGATCCAGAAACAGAGGTTGTTATACCACGATTGAAATCTGATATCTTGGATTTATTTGAAGGTGTGGCAACAAACACATTGTCAGAACGTGATGTTCAATTTGACGAGCGCAGCGCGACTACAGTTATGATGGTTTCAGGAGGATATCCTGAAGCGTATGAAAAAGGAAAGCAGATTTTTGGACTGAACACAGTAACGGACAGCCTTGTTTTCCACGCTGGAACGGCTTCAGACGGACCTGTAATTACAACGGCCGGAGGTAGAGTTTTAGCCGCAACATCTTTTGGAAAAAACATCGAAGTAGCCCTCAAAAGATCGTACGAATCAATAGAAAAAATTGAATTCGACAAAGCGTTTTACCGCAAGGATATTGGGCACGATGTACTCTAATTCTCAGGAATTTGTATCTTTCCTTACGTAACACGTATTAATGGAGATCCCCCTTATTGGCATAATCATAACGCTCATCTTTTCTGCCTTTTTTTCAGGCATGGAAATCGCTTATATTTCTTCCAACCGGCTCAAGATTGAATTAGATAAGTCGAAAGGAACGGTCAACGGAAAGATTCTTGGTGTTTTTTACCGAAAGGAGTCGCACTTTATTGCAATGCTCTTACTGGGGAATAATATTTCCTTGGTGTTTTTCGGATTATTCTCGGCAGACATTCTTGGGGACGTTATTTATGGCTGGGGAATTGCCAACGAAATGCTTGCGCTACTACTTCAAACGGTTATATCTACGACTCTAGTACTGATAATGGCAGAGTTTTTACCAAAGACCTTTGTACAAATGAACCCGAACGGTTATATGAAGTACGCGACCGTTCCAATGATCGTCATCTACACAATCTTATACCTCCCAACGTACATTGTTTTGGCTTTGAGTAGCGTTTTCTTGAAACTCTTAAAAGTCGATAGCGACAACACGGAAAAGGTTTTTTCAAAGGTCGATTTGGAACACTACGTGCAAGACATTAACGACAGGATTCGGGTAGAACAGGACCTAGGGAATGAAATGCAAATTTTACAGAATGCCTTGGACTTTGATTCGGTAAAAGCGCGTGACTGTATGGTTCCTAGAACAGAACTTATTTCTGCAGAAGTGGAAGATAATATTGCTGCCTTGCGTCAAAAATTTGTCGATACAGGGAAGTCTAAAATCATTGTATACCGTGAGAGCGTTGACAACATTATCGGCTATGTTCATTCATTTGAGATGTTTAAATCTCCTGTTGCCATTAAGCAAATCTTGTTACCAATTCCATTTGTTCCAGAAGCAATTCCTGGCAAAGAACTGTTGCAATTGTTTACAGAGGAAGCAGGAAACATAGCGGTAGTTGTAGATGAATATGGAGGAACAGCAGGGATTGTAACCATTGAGGATGTCATTGAAGAAATTTTTGGAGAAATAGAGGACGAACACGATGTGGACGATTGGTTAGAGGAGAAAGTGGGAGAAAACACCTACCGTTTTTCAGCAAGAATAGACATCGATCATTTGAATGAAACCTACGATTTTAACATCGAAATAGGTGAAGAATATGAAACCTTAGGCGGACTGATCATTCATCATCTTGCTGCAATACCTGAAGCTGGCACGAGAGTTGAAATAGACGGATTGCAAATCAACATAGAAGAAGTAAGCGATAACCGAATTGACGTTGTTCGGGTGGAACAAATAAATAAGTGAAGAAATTAATTACATATGTTTTCAGTGTACTCTTTTTGAGTAGCCAAGTGCTTTTCGCACAAGAAAGGACATTTGTGTTGCCCGATGATCTCAATGAATTGTCTGGACTAGAACAGCTGGACCCAACCACGCTAGTTGGAATCAATGATGGCGACGATGGCCCAGAACTGTATATCCTTGAATTCGACGGCACCCTGCGCAAGAAGGTGCACGTTAACGGAGCTAAAAACAAAGACTGGGAAGATCTTACACGAGACGAACACTTCTTGTACATTGGTGATATTGGAAACAACGGCAACAAACGCAAGAATCTCAGAATCTATAAAGTGCGGATCAAGGACATTCTGGCCCAAGACACAGTGAATTCTTCATTGATTGAAATAGCGTACGAAGAGCAAGTGGAATTCCCTCCATCTTCTGAGGCAGATTTTAATTTTGATGCAGAAGGCCTGGCGTATAGAGATGGCCAATTATGGGTGTTTACCAAACCAAATACGAACCCATGGCATGGAAAGAGTTTTGTGTACCGTTTCCCGACCAAGCCGGGTAAATACACAATGAAAAAGTATCTCACAGTTGATATCGGTCCTGACGGTTGGTGGTCAGATGCCATTACTGCTGCCGATTTTCACAATGGCATTCTGTATGTTACCACCTATAATCGTCTCATCCGATTCCATCTTGGAAAGGGGCTGTTTGAAAATAAAACGATCAAGTTTGAGAAATTGACTCAGAAGGAAGCACTATTAATATTGGATGACAACACCTTCATAATTGGAGATGAAAAACAAGTTGTTTTAGGAGGAGGGAATCTGTATTTATATAGAATCAATGATTGACCTGAAAGCGTACGAAGCAGTTATTTTTGATATGGATGGAGTACTGATTGACTCGGAGCCACTATGGAAAATTGCAATGGAAGAAGTTTTCCATGAAGTAGGATGTAATCTTACCCGAAAGGATTTTCAAAAAACGGTTGGCCTTCGAATCGATGAAGTTATTCGGTTTTGGCACCAAGAAATCGGCTGGGACAGCCATACTCCTGAAGAAGTGGAAAAGAAGATCGTTCAACGCATGGTTGAGCTAATAAAGGAGAATGGAGACCCGCTGCCTGGAGTCATAGACACGATACAATACCTTAAAGAAAACAAGATCAAAATTGGACTGGCAACATCCTCTTACACTGTTTTAATCGACGCCGTTTTGGAAGTTCTATCATTAACAGATCAATTTGATTTTACCCATTCTGCAGAAAATGAGGCTTTCGGAAAACCACATCCGGCTGTTTATTTAACTGTAGCAAACACCTTGAAAACAGATCCCAGAAAATGTTTGGTAATCGAAGATTCTCTGAATGGTATAATATCAGGAAAAGCCGCAAGAATGAAGGTGGTTTGCATTCCTGAAAAGACCCATCATCCAGAACCAAAGCTCAATCTTGCAGATTTCGCTTTCGAGGATATGAAAGAAATGTTACTTTCGTTGAAAGAATAAGCTACGCTACATCATGATAAAGTACAACCCAAGAAACTGGTTTAAACTCATTTTCGCATTACACAAGAGTGATACGATGTTAATACTTTGGAAGGAATTAATATACATTGGTGTGTTTTCTATAGGACTTGCCTACGTTGTGATGGAATACATGTCGCATATCACGGTATTGAAAGACCTAGTTGCAGTTTATTCATTGGTTGGTTTTGTGATTTCCCTCTTGCTTGTTTTTCGTACGAATACTGCCTACGACCGCTGGTGGGAAGGGCGTAAGAAATGGGGGGGTCTTGTAAATGACTCGCGAAATTTTGCAATTAAACTCTCAATGCTTCTAACACGAAGAGAGGACAAAGAATTTTTTGCACGCATGATTTCCAATTTTATGTTTGCTACTAAAGAGCATTTACGTGAAGGAGTTGATTTTGATGAATTCGACCTTACACCGGAAGAACTAAAAAGGATGTCGGCTAAGGATCATGTTCCAAATGCTATGGTTCAAGATATGTACAAACGCGTACATGGATTGAAAACTGCTGGTGAAATCACAGAAGAAGAGTTTATTATCTTAGATGGTAACCTGAATGCTTTTCTAGATCATTTAGGATCTTGTGAGCGAATTAGAAACACTCCTATTCCGTACTCATACATGTTGTTCTTGAAAAAATTTATTTTCATCTACGTGTCAACATTGCCTCTTGCATTTGTTTCTACTTTCGGATATTATTCTGCAATCATTTCCACGTTTATTTTCTACATTTTGGTTTCTATGGAGTTATTGGCAGAAGAGATTGAAGATCCATTTGGAACAGATGATAATGACTTACCAACAGAAGGTCTTTGTTTTAAAATGAAAGGAGACGTAGAAGAAATATTACTGAATTAACACTACAAAAACATGAAAAGAGCAGCATTATTAGTGATTTGCCTTATGACTTTAGGCAGCGCATTTTCCCAAGATTTTGTAAAAGGGGGCAATTATATATCCCTAGGTTATGGATTAGATCCATATAGAGGATCATCGAATATTGGAAACAACTACATTGGCCATGGAGGTGGTGTGGCTTACGAACGTGGAGTCACAGATGTCTTGGGAATTGGTAGAATAGGAGCAGGAGGCGGAATATCAACAATGTTTTATAGTTATCACAGCTCAATATCTGATTTTAATACGGTACGTTTAACCTTGAGTGCTAGAGCAACATACCACTTCGAATTTGATGTTCCTAAATTGGATGTCTATGCTGGGCTTGGATTTGCCTTTAATATGGACTTCGAAGAAACCAATATTATTGGGCTCACTAATAAAAAGAAGAATACGCATATAGGCCGCCCTAATTATCATCAGGTGTTTGCCGGAATCCGATATTATTTCACGGATGCTTTTGGAGTGTATGCTGAATTTGGACATGGCCACAGAGCAGCTAGTGCAGGAGTGGTTTTTTCCTTTTAAGCCCTAAAAATATTGACAAAGCCTCTGCGTCCTCGATAGCTATCGGGAGTGGGGCTTTTTATTTTAAGTCTTTGCAATAGCAGTCAAAGACACAGGGAACAAGAAAGTTTTTCGCCTTTTCAGCCTTTGTTGGTTTTCGCTCTTCAAATGATACGGTTTCAAGGAATTCATATCCCAATCGTTCGTACCATTCTTTCAAGGCCACTTTCACAGGAACTTTAAAATCACGCGGTTTCAGAATTTCCAATTCCATGCAACTTGCGTTTGCTTCGTTTACCGCGTGGAGTTCTGCAGCTTTAATAAGCGCCCTGCCTATTCCAAGCCCTTTGTAAGCGAAATCAGCCGAGAACAATCCAAAGGCCCAAACTGTATCAGTAAGTGGATAGGTGTAAATACTTCCAACAAGTTTCTCGTTGAGACGAGCGGCAATTATTTGCTCTTGTACAATCAGTGTTCTGAACTCCTCTTTGGGCATACGCGTGTAATTTGGGCCCCAAATTTCAACTTCAGTTACAGCGTACGCATGTCGCATTATTTCGTACAAACGATCGACATCTGCTTCCGACAGTTGTTCAATATGTGCGAGTTCAGTGGTAATCATTCCTTTAGTATAATTTCTGTTGATACGTTGCACCATGATATTGTGAGGTTGTCTACTGTCAATGGAACCATCTCCTGATTCCAAAAGAAAATATCAAGAGAATCAACCTCAAGCCCATCTGGAATTCGAGTATACAAATGCAAACGCTTCCAGTCTCCATCATATTCCCGTGGACTTTCTGTAGCGTTGTAAACAATTGCTGGCTCTCCTCTACTGGAAATGATAAATAGATCTCCCTCGCATTTTACCCAAGCTGAAATTTGTATAACACCAGCGTCCCGTACAGGAATTGTATAGCTCATTGTGAAATTTTCCTTCGGCGTAAACAACACGCCATCGTCAGAAGATTGTCCATTCTTTATGAAGTATTTGCGCAGCCCTAAAGGGCAGTTTTCTTGAGAATCAAACCGTAGAGATTCAGTCGATAAAGTATCAATGACAGAAACTGTAACAGCATCAATTCCCAGTATCGCCTTTTGCGTAACGGGATACTCAAGCATATTGGCGTACAACTGAGATGGGGCATAATTCCAGAATGAATCCCAGTAGGCCTCTTCTGTTCCTGCTCCCCAATGAACAGTTCCGATTTCATATTGTTTCGTTTGAAATAGATTTAAAAAGACGCACCCAATAATAGCAAGTTGAACCAAACCACGCTTCCACCATTGTTGTTCAAGAAAATGCTGAATGAAATAGGCTAAAGGAATACTGAGAATAGGATAAATATTGACAAAGGCGCGGTTTCCGAATCCAACGTACCACCAACACCACCAAGACGCAATAACGTATAAGTAGAGCAGAAAGGTAATAAAAACGAACGCGCCTAGTTTTGCTTTTTTCTTCCAAAGGAAAAGAAACCCGAAGAGTGATAACACCATCACGGGCGTGTAAACCAACCAACCATTTCTATAGCTAAAAAGAATGTCATGGATTTTTGGATTGGAGAAGAAAAACCCTTCTTCTGAATAGGAATAAAAGAGATAGCTTCCTGAAATGTATTTGTAATACATCAATTGTGGAACGATCATCAAAACAAAGCTTGCGATCATGATGATCACCTGTCCTTTGCGCTGCCAAAACAAATGAAATCGTGCCCGTAAATCAGAGAACGATGCAACCCCAGCCAATGGAATAAACAATAGAAAAAAGATGTCTACCGGACGAATGAGAACAAAAAGGCCAGCTGAAATCCCAGCCAAAACAGCCCATTTAATTCGCTGATGACTCAACCACCGACTTGCAGCATAGAGAAAGGTTGCAACTAAGGCAAAACTATATCCGTGCGAATAGGACATGTCTCCCGTATAATAATGAAAGGCATTCGTCCCGAAATAGATGGTGAGTAACACAATGGCAACTACCGAATCTTTGAAATGCAATAGAAGGAACTTACTCAAGAAAATGAGCCCAATAATCATGTAAAAGAAGGAACTCCAAACAAGAGCAACTTTGTAGGGTGGGTCAAAACCATTTGCTTTGTATCCTAGAGGTTCAGCGAGATAGTGTGCAGTGAGGAAAAAGGGAGAATACATGATGGCCATGCCGCTTGTGTACTTGATGAAAACGGTTCCGTCATCTTGTTCTGTCACCCAAACGAGTCTTCCTAAGTGAGAGTCATACTCCTCAAGATCATCAAATTTAAGGTCGTCGTGAATGAATAGCGCAGGGAGATAGGCGTAGTAGCCCAGCACATCACCATGAATTACTTTGTTGTTTCCTTCCCATTTTTGTTGCGTCATAAGTGTAGTAAACACCATGATTGCAACAAGTATTCCTGAAAGCTTAGTAAGTATGTTTGTTTTGAAGAAGCGCATTGTCTGCGCTAAAAGTATGGATTTAAGTGCAAATAAAAAGGGTTTGAATCATCGAGATCCAAACCCTTACAGTTGATTGTGCTGCATCAACAACAACTGTGTCTGATTAATATGTTTTATCATCCTATGCTGCCTTTAATGTCAACGACTTAAGGTATACAATGTATTCGTCTAAAGACGCGCTTAACATTAACTTTACTCCTTCTGATTTTTTCTTTTGAACTTTCATAATTTGAATTTTTTGAGTTGAGCAAAGGTATTTTCAACTACCATGCCAAAAACAAAAAGAAGGGCGTACATGTCAGACTTACAGCCGGTTATAATTAACGAGCACATCGTTATTCCAAGTGCATTGAATTTTTTCTCCTTTCGGAGTAATGCAAATGCCGGTTCCAATTTTTAGGTTGTCTCTCCACAGACCAGTGTAAACACCATCTTCCGAGTGGTATTCGCCTTGTCCGTTTCGTTTGCCAAATTTAAACTGACCGATGTATTGTTCCCCATTAGGGTATTTACGTACGGCAGAACCATGGAATGTATTATTGAAAAATTCTCCAACGTAAGAACCACCGTCGTTCCACACGAAGCTACCGGCCCCATGTTTGTGATTGTTTTTAAAATAGCCCTTGTATTCGTTTCCATTTGCATAGGAAAGCACACCAAACCCGTTCTTTAATCCATTTTTAAAAACGCCTTTGTAAAGATCACCATTGGAATATCTCCTCGTCGCATTTCCGTGGAAGTCACCATTTTTGAATGCTCCAACATAAGAACCACCTTGTTTCCAGAAGTAGCTTCCTCTTCCGTTTTGTTCGCCATCTTTAAATTGACCAACATACTTATTGCCGCTCGTGTAATGAATGGTTCCCGTTCCGTGCTTTTTCCCGCTTCTCCATTTTCCGTAGTAAGTCTCGCCTGAAAAAGCAGTAAGTTTTCCCGTTCCGTGTCGTAGTCCATTTAAGTACTCACCTGAGTAAACATCACCATTTGATGCGTTATAAACTCCTTGTCCACTGCGCGTATAGTTAACAAACATCCCATCGTAGACATCTCCATTGGCATAATAATAAATACCTTTTCCCTCCATTCTGCCAGCCGTCCATTCACCGATGTATTTATCACCGCGTAGGTTCGTATAAGTTCCTATACCTTCCGCCTGCCCGTTCATCCAAGGACCTTCATAGCGTTCACCTTGATCATTGGTGTATACTCCATGACCCTCGTTGCAGTCACCAGAAATACAGCCTTCGGCGCTGGCCAAAAGCGGAACAAAAAATAGAATGAATACAAATATTCGCATTGTTGTTAATCGTGTACTGAGGGGTTTGGACGGATAAGATTGCTATACCTGACAATTGGGAAGTTCGAGAGGTAGTTTTTACTTGGAATTTTAATTACGCAGGCCTTATCAGAATTTTTGTGTCTCGTAAGTAGCGGGTATTGTTTGCAGTTTTTTAATAGAAAAACGGGCATTTGTACTCTTGCGCACGGTTTTTTTGTTGGGTAATTTTAGTGCATTAAATAAATTACTGATATGACGCTACTAGCTATACTATTGCCTTGGCT
This sequence comes from Crocinitomicaceae bacterium, assembly GCA_033791225.1. GTDB lineage: Bacteria > Bacteroidota > Bacteroidia > Flavobacteriales_D > Crocinitomicaceae > UBA4466. The sequence continues at coordinate 399,757 of JASJHD010000001.1, read as the reverse complement.
TTCTTTTTTCTTGAGAGGAAAAATATTTGCAGGAATAATTTGCCTTATTCTTCAGATTACAATTTTCGGTTGGCTTCCTGCTGTTGTCTGGGCTTTAATTTCATTGAGTAATGAACGTGCTGATAAAAGAACAGAGAGGATAATTAAGGCTCAATCGAAATAGATTGGCTTTGCGCTCCAGGAAAGAGGCGTACTTAAATTCAAAAGGCTATTAATAACAGGGTTTTCCATTAGGCTCTATTATCAAGGTGAAGGATTAGCGCTTTTAGGAATTCTTCAAACGGAAATATTCGGAAACGGCAAACCTAAACTGTTCAATGAATATTTCTTTGAATGCGCTGAGGTTATTCTGCTCATAAAAAATGAGCATAGCTTTCTTATAATCTGCACTTTCAACAGTACGGAAAGAAATTGGACAGAAATTGTTCGCGATTAGGATGCCATTGGCAACAAGTCGCGCTGTGCGCTTATTCCCATCCATAAAGGCTTGAATGTAGCTCACCAATACCAATACAAGTATGGCTTTTTCGAATGCATTTTCCCGGCTATTGATGAGGTTACAGGTTGCTGTTAAGGCTTCGCGTATTTGGTGTTCATTATCGAGGGGCTTGTAATTAGTTCCGCCAACACCCACCAGCTCAGTGCGTAGTCCTTTCTTTATATCCAGCTTTTCGATTAGGATTGAATGAATGTCTTCAATGTCGCGAACTCTTAGCCTTTCAAAGAAATCAGGGTTCCCAATTAAAAAATCAATTGCCTTTTTATGGTTGAGGAGCATCGTAGCTTCTTCAACTGTTTTACCGTCTGCCGTCTTTTGCTCTCTTAGCAAACGCTCAGTATCGAGTAGGGAATATGTATTTCCCTCGATTTGGGAGCTTTTCCACGTTAAATCGACGGATAATCTTTCAAGTTCGTGTTTATAGACCTCTGGACTGAGCTCTGCTACATTAGCCTGATACTCTTCTTGTAGCTCCTCTAGTTCTTCGATTTCCTCTTCTGTAAAGATTCGAGCATTTGGAAGCACTTCAAATAAATCAAAATTGAAGCGATCTTTTGTCTCCCTATTTTCTCGCGCAAAGTATTCATTTGCGGTAATGGATTTTATGAATTGATATTCAACGCTAATACTATATCTCGTTGCTCTACGTTGCCCCACGGTTGTGATTAGGTTGTCTTTTTTTAGTCGTGTCAATCGACGCTTGAGCGTAGCGAATGACATATCAAATTTTTTGATGCTATTCAATCCATCAAAAATTTCTGGTGAGGATTGGCCTGGGTTTTCAGCTATGTATTTTATTAATAAATCCATCGAATTGCATTATAAGCTCAACGAATATACGGGTTTAAGCTCAAAACACAAGAAAACGAACTTATATACACAGATAAAATGAGCTTATATCAAGATAAGCTCACGACAGCCCTATTTAAAGGGACATTAAAATACATAGTTGCCCTTATTTGGACCGTATAGTGCGCTTATTTATTGATCTTTCTTAGTTATTTATGGAAATTAACCCTGAAAGAAGACAAGATTCCATACAAAAAGGCTCCAAGTAATAATGTAATGGGGCTTTGCTCCGAGAAAGAGCTGAACCTAGAACTGTAAGCATCTCTTTTATAGGTGTTTATTTGAATGAAGTTGATAATTGGCGAATACCGGATTAATTATTCGAAGAACGCCTTTGTTTACTTTTTGCTTACCATGATAATTCGGACTTCCAGTTTAAATAGGCGTGTTTTGTATCGAATGATTTACACGATTTATTTTAAATTTAAAATACAAGCTCATGATACATTTCAACAGTAATAAAAAACTTCAACTTGTCCCACTCGTTGTTATTCTAATAATGCTTACTTCTAATTTATTTGGACAATGTGGGCCTATAGCGTCTGGTACAAGTGGAGGCAATGCCAATCATGGGATAGAGTTCGATGTTGTAGCTCTTAATAGTGTTAGAATTGATTCTTTACATATTGTTATGTTCGATGATTTTGGAGCTGCTGGAGGAACGACTTCTACTGATGTCTATTTACTTTACAAAATGGGGACCCATGTTGGTTTTTACAATGACCAAGCTGCTTGGACCTCTTTAGGTGTAGTAAACGTAACTCAATTAGGCAATGGTCAATACACGCCAATTCCTCTTCCTATTAATGTAGTAGTTCCTGCAGGACAAACGATCGCGTTTTACCTTATAACTTGGGAGGATATAGTTGGTAATACTGATGTTTTAATTAAATATGGTGATGGCGCTGGAGGAGGCCCTTCATTTAATGATGCCAATCTACAAATCATGGAAGGGTCTGGTGTTAATGGAGATAATGGCGCCTTCTGGGGGACGGCTTCTACTTGGCTTCAGCTTGAAAAAGACCCAAAAGTGAAAATCTTTTATGAATGTATCAATGGTTCAGATGCCGGTATTGATCAAACCAATTGTATTAATTCAGCTCTTTTGGGGGCTATAGGAGGCGAAGGGACATGGTCTGTTAATTCAGGAACAGGAACTTTTGCCAATCCTGCGGACTCAAATACAGTGGTAACAGGACTTTCTCTTGGCTTAAATCAATTTGTATGGACAATTACTGCCACAAATGAATCTGACACTGTAGATATAACAGTAAATACCATTGACATTGGAATAAGCCAAATAGATGATATCACTTTACAGGCGACTTCCGTTACTGCAAATTATCAATGGGTTGATTGCAACAATAATTTTAGTGCTCTGGTTGGCGAGATCAACCAGAATTTTTCAGCGACTCAAAATGGTTCGTACGCGGTAGTATTGACAGAGAGTGGATGTTCTGACACATCAGCTTGTGTTTCAATTAACAACGTCGGAATTAGTGAAAATGATTTTGGGAATAAATTAATTGTCTATCCGAATCCAACTTCTGGAATTGTATACATTGATCTAGGCTCAAATTATGAAGCAATTGAAGTAAAACTGATCAATCCGCTTGGACAACTTCTGTCTACATCTAGTTTTGTTCAAACTGATCATGTTGAGTTTGAAATTAACAGTATTCCGGGAATTTACTTTATAGAGATTATGGCTTCTAATGGTAAGAAAGCGATAATCAAACTATTGAAAGAATGACAGTTGGTAATACTGCCTATTGTCCTTTGGTTTTCAAGAACTTTCGTTCTTAGGCAACTCTACCGTTAGCCTTTTCAAGAACTGCTTTTTTCTTATGCCGAAAAGGCTCGCACTAAAGCATAGCCGGAATCATTATCATTTTTGCTTAACAAGTTTGCTAAACGTGATGTTACCCTGCTCACGAGATTCAATATCCCTTAAAGCTTTCTTTTGAAGCATTTCTTGATATAAACCTGGATGATGCTGATGCAATGCTAGCTTGAGTTTTTTCTCTCCTTGCTCACATAGTTGATATTTGTTTAAACCAATGCTATATGATCTATATACGTGCTGATATAAAGTATTAGGATGCCTAACGATCCACTCACTAACAGTAAAATATCTTAACCCATCATCAGTGTTTAGCTGGACTTCATCACTGAGTTCATAGATTCTTTGTTCACCTCTTTTATAATTCTTAATCTTCATAAGATGTTATTCAATGAGTATGTAGCAAAGGTACAACGTTTAGCAACCCTTTTCAAATCAAGTTCCCGCTATTATTGAATCTCTATTCTCTACCTAAAAAGGCTGTCTTACTTGCCTATAGATAAGGTGGGAAAAGTTGGTGTCCAAAACACATAATTACAGGTTAAACACAGGTTGTTTTAAGGGATAAGAAAAGAAGGATTGGATTCCCAGTGTTGATAGTCCGGGATTATTTGACTTCATTCAATAACAAAGTGTCTGAGTAATTATTTCAAAACACCTATCTTGTTGCTCTAATGAACTTTTTAATACCTATAGCATTTACGTTGTTTGCATCAGGAGCCTTGAGTCAGGAACACCTCCTTGAAGAGCAACTCTATAATTGCCTTGAGGATAGTTATAAAGCGGAAGGGGTGAACTTAACTAAACAATTGGAAAATTTTGAGACTATCCTCATGGAAGAAGGAATCCTTAGATCCAAAGACGGGGAAGGTTATTATCATTTGTTTGACAATATTGCCGCCATGCAGGAAATCTCGTTTGGAATAGACGATGGCGGGATTGCTGGGCTTGTAGATGTTCAGTATTCTCCTGATTTTAATAAGGAATGCGTCGATAGAATTAAGGCGCTGGATTCCATTGCTTTTCAGCAAACAAAATACAATGCACTGATCAACCACGTACTGGCTAATTTGGAAGCGGAAGGAGCAGTGACTGCTGAATTTACTGCTGAAGCAGTGCATACCATTTTCACACCGGAAGACCTTGAAATTCCCTTCTATAGAGCGCAGGAACTGTTGCTTTTAATCGGCTTTATGCAACCAGGTGAACCTGTAGATCTTCCTTTGCCGAACGGAAGGAGGTCTGATCTTGATCTTGCGCAGTTTGAACTGGATGCACGAGAAGAAGGGTATTACATTGCCAACGGCCATAGAATTGAGACGGCAGAGTTGCAAGCTGCACTTACTACATTTATGCGGGATCATCCGGAAGGCACCAAGGTTCTAATTCTGATGAATGATGAAACGCAATTCAGTCCTAACCATCCATTGGTGGAAATAATTGATATGGCAAACAAAACCATCCAGGATGAAAGGGCGCAAGAGCTGTTTGCAAAAGAGCGCCATGATTTAAGCGCTGAGGAGCGCGAGGAGCTTGATCGAATATTTGGCCCCGTTCACATTGTCGCTAAATTGAAGGTCTTGCATCGATAGCAAAGAAGAGTTGTTGGGCCTATATTCTGTTGCGGCAATCTATAAGTATTTTGCGCTCTACAAGAGACTACAAAAAGTCTGTATATTACCCAACAAAAGATCAGCCAATGACCGAAAATCAAGCGCAAAAAATCAAAGAATTAATGGAGAAATACAATGATATACTCCTCGTTTCTATGCGCCTGGCAATTACTGAAGATTTCACAAATCTTGTTATCCTCAACAAGGACGATTCAGATTTTGAGTTGAGCGAACTCCTCCACGATAAGGACGAATTTTCAAATTACATTACTAGAGAATTTCTTAAACAAAATAGCTCATCTGTGATTAAGGATTTGAGGTCTATGGATGAGGTGACCGACGAGTTGAGAGAGAAATTTGGAAAAGCTCAGAAGAAATTGAAGTTTAAATAGAGAACAACTGATAATATAGATTGTATGTCATACATAAATGAGATTAACAGAAGGTATAATGATGGTGAAATAAGCATAAGCGAAGCTGACCGTCTAAGAGAGGAGTATAGCGCTCTAAGTGATTCGGAGAAAAGGAATAAGGATGATGAGAGTAGAAAGAATAAGAAAGTAGAGAGTGCAAATGTTTCACCCGCCTCAAAATTTCATCAGTTAACTAAACAGGAATTTCAAAAATTAAATTCAAGAGTTAATATTTTGTGGGGATTAATGATTCTTTCATTAATTGTCAATTTAACAAGCATCATTTATCTTGTTGTGAATTAAATGGTTTAGTCAAAAGAAATTCTGACCCCACAGGATTCAAATCAAGTCTTCTAGACACTTTGGCTATTCTAGTCGACCATTCAGGTCCGCCAAAGAACTGAACAACTATAGAATGAATACAAATATTCTCATCGTCGTTGATCGTGTACTGAGCGGGTTGGACGGATGACTTATTATTCCTGACAAAAAGGAACGATAGCTAGCACATTTATCACGAGTAAATTTCTTACCACCCTTTAATAAATGTGATGTAAGTCATTTTAATCCAAGAATTTAATCAATACATTTGAACATGTTTAGGAAAATAATAGCCAGTTTTTTAATACTTGTCGTTCTAGTTGGGACGGTAGGTGTGAGCTATGATTCCCATTTTTGTGGTGGCGAGTTGATAAAGTCTCAGTTTTCCTTTTTACCACATCAACTTTCTTGCGGAATGTTGGAACAGACTTCTAACGATTGTGATGAAGATGCATTTTCTAGGGTTTGTTGTTCCAATGAACATACTAGCTTTCAAATGGACGATGACTTTGTTCAGTATGATGCTCCTGTCTTGGCTTTTGTCATCGATTTTAAATTTCCGGAAATCGTTTTTGAAGTAGATTTCTTTGAATTAACGACGAAATACGAATTCATTGGATATTCTCCTCCACCTACCGATGAGGATATCATTATTCTCAATCAGACTTTCTTAATTTGATTTAACATCTAGCGCAATTCATCTAAAGAATTACGCTTTTGCTATCTGCGCTTGCCCAATTTTCTGGGCTTATAATTAGTGTTCAATTAATTGTAATTAGATGTTAAACGGTATCGTAAAATTCTTTCTTGATAATAAGCTTATAGCTTGGTTGTTGCTAAATATCTTCCTTTTATGGGGGATTTCAACAGCACCATTTGATATAAGCATAGCTTCTTCAATTCCTCGTGATCCAGTTTCGGTGGATGCTATTCCGGATATCGGAGAAAACCAACAAATTGTATTTACCAAATGGATGGGGCGATCACCTCAAGATGTGGAGGATCAAATAACCTCTCCTCTTACCTCCGCCTTGTTAGGAATTCCAGGGGTGAAAAGCGTTCGAAGTAATTCAATGTTTGGCTTTTCTAGTATCTATCTAATATTTGAAGAGGATGTTGAGTTCTATTGGAGTCGAAGTAGAATACTTGAAAAATTAAATTCATTACCCGCCAACACAATCCCAAATGGAGTACAACCGACATTGGGGCCTGATGCAACTGCTTTGGGGCAAATTTATTGGTACACTCTTGAAGGCCGAGATGAACATGGAAATGTTACTGGCGGTTGGGATCAACAAGAACTTAGATCGATACAAGATTTTTACGTTAAGTATGGATTACAATCGGCAGGAGGGGTTTCCGAAGTAGCTTCTATAGGTGGGTTTGTTAAGGAATATCAGGTAGATGTAGACCCAGATAAAATGAGAGCATATGGCCTTTCATTAGATCAGGTTATGAAGTCAATCAAGGAGTGCAACCTTGACATAGGTGCGCAAACTGTCGAAATAAACCTGGTCGAATATTTTGTTCGTGGCTTGGGCTATGTGAAGAATATTGAAGACATAGAATCGAGTGTAATCAAAGTGGTAGACAACGTTCCGGTAAGAATTTCAGATGTTGCAACAGTCCATTTAGGCCCAGCGACTCGAAGAGGAGTTTTGGATAAATCTGGTGCGCCTGCAGTTGGAGGAGTGGTTGTTGCCCGCTACGGAGCAAACCCTTTAGAGGTAATTAATAATGTTAAGGCTCAAATCAACGAATTAGCAGTTGGGTTACCGAGTAAAATACTTGAAGATGGAACAGTATCTCAAGTTACGATTGTTCCATTCTATGATAGATCAGTCTTGATTAAAGAAACAATAGGAACCCTTGAAGAAGCACTCACGCTCGAGGTTCTAATTACCATTATCGTGGTAATATTGATGTTGCTACATTTAAAATCGTCACTTTTAGTCAGCGCTTCATTACCTGTAGCGGTATTGATGTGCTTTATCGCCATGCGCTATTTTGGCATTGATGCGAATATTGTCGCGTTATCTGGAATAGCAATTGCCGTTGGTACAATGGTGGATATGGGAATCGTACTAACCGAAAGTATGGTTGCCCAAATGAAAATAGCACCAGCAGCACAATCATTAAAGACCACAATTTACATAGCCACAACAGAAGTCGCTTCGGCAGTGGTAACCGCTGTAGCCACAACAATTGTAAGCTTTTTACCCGTTTTCACGATGGAAGCTGCTGAAGGAAAACTATTCAGGCCATTGGCATTTACCAAATCGTTCGCACTTCTGGCTTCAATTATTTTGGCTGTTACGATAATCCCCCCTCTGGCTGAACAGCTTTTCAAGCTAAAAAGTAAAGGGAAAATTTCAGCATACCTTGGAAATGGAGCGCTGATTGCTCTGTCCATTGCTCTCTTGTTCTCTCGCTTCCCAGTTTTTGGAGAATTTGGATTGCTCGTTGGTGCTGGCGGACTAGTCTCAACCTATGCAGAAGGAAACAAATCGGAGTGGTGGATCAAGCAATTTCAGTACGCGAAGAACATAAGTTATGCCTTATATGTTTCGTTCATCTTGGCTCAAATTTGGATGCCTCTAGGTGTTACTAAAAGTGTGTTTAGTAATTTCTTATTCATCATCATCATCATTGGTGGATTGATTGGCTTTTTCTATATGATCATTCATTTTTACGAACGCATATTGAGGTTCCTACTGAGAACGAAATACCTTTTTCTCATCTTAATTCTATTATTGGTATACAGCGGATTCAGGATCTTTAAAAGCACAGGTCCTGAATTTATGCCATCCCTAGACGAGGGATCATTTTTGTTAATGCCTACCTCCATGCCACATTCAGGTATGGAAGTGAATGAAGCCAACCTTCGATTGTTGGACATGTCGGTTACATCTATTCCGGAGGTTGAATTAGTTGTAGGAAAAGCGGGACGAGTGGAAAGTTCACTAGACCCGGCACCGATGTCCATGTATGAGAATATAATCACCTATAAATCGGAATATAAAACTGACGAAAATGGTCATAGGATTCGATTTAGAGTAGATGATAATGATGAATACGTCTATGATTCCGCAGGGGAATTGATTCCGGATGAGAACGGAAAATACTTTAGGCAGTGGCGAGATCACATAAAGTCTCCAGATGATATTTGGGACGAGATCGTTGAAGCGACAAAAATTCCAGGTTTGACTTCTGCTCCAAAACTTCAACCCATTGAAACTAGGCTGGTGATGCTACAAACAGGAATGAGGGCACCCATGGGAATTAAAGTAAAAGGGGCAAATCTTGAAGACATCGAAGAGTTTGGGCTAAAGCTAGAAATGTTCCTCAAGGAGGTTGATGGAGTCAAAGCATCTGCCGTGTTTGCAGATAGAATTGTTGGAAAGCCTTATATGATGCTTGACATTAAGCGGGAGGAGATCATGCGACATGGTTTAACAATTGTTCAAGTCCAAAATCAATTGCAAACGGCCATTGGTGGTATGGTGATGACCTCTACCGTTGAGGGAAGAGAACGGTATGGAATTCGGCTTAGATATCCTCAGGAAATGAGGAACGATCCTGAAAAAATAAAATCTATTTACATCTCTACTCCCACCGGAGCGCAAGTTCCTCTTGGGGATTTAATAGATATCAACTATGAACCTGGGCCAATGTCGATAAAGAGTGAAGACGGCTTCTTAATTGGGTTTGTCCTATTCGATATGGATCCGGAAGCTCAGAAGGAGAATGGAGACAGTTATTCGGAGGTTGAAGTAGTCAACAATGCTCAGGAATATATACAAGGGAAAATAAAAGCGGGAGTTCTAACGGTTCCGGCTGGAATATCATTCAAATTTGCGGGGAATTATGAACAGCAGGTGAGAGCTGGAGAGCGCTTATCGATTGTATTGCCGATTTCTTTGTCTTTGATTTTCCTAATACTCTACCTCCACTTTAAATCTGTATGGACTTCACTTTTTGTCTTTTCCGGAGTGTTTGTCGCTTTCTCTGGAGGGTTTATTATGATTTGGCTGTACGGTCAGGGTTGGTTCATGAATTTTGACGTCTTCGGAACCAATATGCGAGAGCTATTTCAGATGCATTCGATTAAACTCAGTGTAGCAGTTTGGGTAGGGTTTTTAGCCTTATTTGGTATCGCTACCGATGATGGGGTTTTGGTTGGAACCTTCTTGAAGGATAGCTTTAAAAAGAACCATCCCGAGTCTATTGAAGGAATTAGAGATGCAGTTGTTGAAGGTGGATTAAGAAGAGTGAAACCAGCAATGATGACAACTGCAACGACCATTTTAGCTTTGTTGCCAGTACTTTCTTCTACCGGAAAAGGATCGGATATAATGTTACCGATGGCCATCCCATCTTTTGGTGGAATGGTTCTCAATATCGTCACCATGTTCACGGTGCCAGTACTCTATTGTTTATGGAAAGAGACCAATTTCAAATGGGAAAAATTCAGGGGAATACCGGTGACTAGCTTACCAAATTCAGGATCAGATGAAACTAAAAAATTAGAAACATGATGGGACGAAAAATATGGATCGTTGGGGCATTATGTATGCTGTTTGGAAGCGGCTACTCTCAGTCACTAGATGATTTATTGAAAACCGTTGTTGAGAATAATGTGGAATTGAAAGCACTACAGCTTGAGTACGAAGCACAATTGCTGAAGGTTGACCAAGTAACTCAATTACCAAACCCACAACTTGGCGTAGGAGTACCCGTACTTCGACCTGAAACACGACTGGGGCCACAAGTAATGATGGTAAATGCGAGTCAAATGTTTCCGTGGTTCGGAACATTTAAAGCGAAAAAAGATGTTGTGATAAGCATGTCAAAGGCAAAATATGAAAGCATATCAGCTATTCGCTTATCGCTTTTCACAAAAGTTAAAGTGGCCTATTATCAGTTACAATTTTTAGAACAAAAAGAAGTAACGCTTGGGAAGATTTTAAAGCAATTTGAAGGGCTCAAAAGCATTTCTTTGGGAAAGGTTGAAAGTGGTTCAGGCTCATCTGCAAATGTCCTCCGTATTCAATTGAAAATTGATGAACTGGACCAAGTCATTCGAAAGTTATTACCCGAAAAAGAAAAATTGTATGCTGCAATTAATAGTATTACGCAACAACCATGGGAAACGGTTATTACCCCACAAGAGCCAGAGGCTGTTGCCGTGCTCGAATTTAATTTAGAAGAGTATCTGGCCAAAATTAAAGCGCACGAACCTCTAATGCTAAAATTTGATCAGCAAATTCAGGCATCGCAAGACCGACAGTTGGCAAACAAGAAAATGAACTCTCTAATGTTTGGAATTGGTCTCAATTATACCTTGGTCAATGAAAGAACGGATATGAATCCTGAATTTAACGGGAGGGACATTTTAGTGCCCAAGTTAATGTTGAGTATTCCTTTATATAGGAAATCATACAAAGCAAGAAATGCTGAAGAAGTCCTAAATCAAGAAGCTCTGTTATTGAGAAAGGAGAGTATTGAGACACGAATTATCTCGCAACTGATTCAGTTCAAAGCAGGATATGACAATGCTCTATTGGATATTGAGCTGAACCAACATCAAATGGAAACAACTTCCAGCATTTATGAAATGTTGTTATCGAATTATAGCGCGAATGGATCTGGGTTTGATGGACTACTTCAAGTACAAAACCAGTTACTGCAATATCAGCTAGGCATTTTCAAGAGTGAAATGATGGCGCGGATAGCAAAGGCGAACATAGACAGATACACAGATTATTAAAATTGAGTGAATATGAAACAGAAAATTATTATTCCTATTGTCACAGCCATCGCAGGTCTTCTTATAGGATATTTGATCTTCAGCGGGGCTACTCAAAGTGAAAGTGCCGTAGAAGCGGCAAGTGCCGAAGGAACTATTTGGACGTGCTCGATGGACCCCCAAGTAAGACAACCCGACCCTGGAGACTGTCCGATTTGCGGAATGGATTTAATTCCAGCGAATGGAGACGCAAACAGTAACCCACTTGTATTCGAAATGACGCTTGACGCAATGAAAATAGCTAACATTCAAACCACTCGTATTGGTGGTACAGCAGGCATGAGTGGTGAGCTAAGACTTTCAGGAAAAATCAAAGCAGATGAGACAACAGCATCGAGCATTGTGACACATATACCCGGTAGAATAGAAAAATTGTATGTCAGCTTTACGGGTGAGAGTATTCATCAAGGACAAAGAATAGCGAAGATATATTCACCAAACTTGATCACTGCGCAACGCGAGTTGTTAGAAGCATACAAGCTTCGGGAGTCAAACCCTGGATTATTCGAAGCGGCAAAAAACAAATTGCGTTATTGGAAAATCTCAGACAAAGTGATCAATCAAATAATTGAGGACAATGAAATCAAGGAATATTTCGACATCTATGCCGATCATTCTGGAGTAATATCTCAGAAGAAGGTTTCCGTAGGTGATTACCTTAAACAAGGAAGTGTTCTATTTCAATTGCAAAATCTCAACAAATTATGGGCGGTTTTTGATGTATATGAAAATGAATTACAATCAATTAATATCGGCGATGAGATTGAGTTTACAACCACTTCATTGCCAAAGGAAACCTTTATTTCAAAGGTGACATTTATTGATCCCGTAATAAACCCATCCACAAGAACAGCAGCAGTTCGACTTGAATTGACCAATGGTCAGAGGTTATTGAAACCAGAGATGTTTATTTCTGGAGTACTCCATTTGTCTAACCCTGGTGGTGTTTCTCAATATGTAACCGTGCCAAAGTCGGCTGTTCTATGGACAGGTGAGCGCTCTGTGGTTTACGTCAAATTACCAGATATGGAAATGCCTTCTTTCGAGTATCGTGAAGTGGTCCTTGGAGAGTCTTTAGGTGCAGAATATATTGTTCTGGACGGTGTCTTTTCAGGTGATGAAGTCGTAACAAATGGAGCTTTCGTTATTGACGCTTCGGCACAATTGAACAATCAGGCAAGCATGATGAATAGAAACCTACTTACCAGCGCTGAGCAAAGTTTTAACACACCAGATTTCGAAGCGGCATCAAACAAATTTAAAGAGCAGTTGAACGATGCCATGGTTGTGTATTTGTCACTTAAAGATGCACTGGTTCAGTCAAATTCTTTAATCACGAAAACAAAGACGATTGAGTTAGAAGGAGCATTAGAGAAAATAGACATGAAACTGATCGAAGGTCAGGCGCATACTTATTGGATAGGTGAACAAGAAATACTAACGAAGTCAATTGATGAAATGAAGGACGGAGATCTAGATGTTCAGCGTTCTGTTTTTGACGAACTATCTATTTCTATGATCAAATTGGCAAAGGCGTTTGGACTCAATGAATACAATTATGTCATTCAATACTGTCCGATGGCAAATAACGATGAAGGGGGATATTGGATGAGTGGAGAAAGTGTTATTCGTAATCCATATTTTGGAGATGAGATGCTTCAGTGTGGAACTGTTAAAGACACGATCCAGACCCAGAATTGAACAGGAGCCTAACATCAAGAGCAGAATTAAGAATAAATGTTTAATCAATAAATAATAAATAGAATGAAGAAAGCAATTTTTACAACAATCGTATTAGCACTAATATCCTTGTCAAGTTTTGGCCAGGCTGACATCAAGAAAAAGAAGGAAACCTTCACAGTATATGGTAACTGTGGGATGTGTGAACGAACAATTGAAGCAGCAGTGACTGATCAAAAAGGAGTTTTTTCTGCAGACTGGAATCAGGAAACAAAAAAAATGGTTGTGTCCTATAATCCTGAAAAAATCACTCTAGAGAAGATTAAACAACGCATTGCCAACGCCGGATACGATTCAGATTCGCATCGAGCAACGGATAAAAAATACAACGCTTTACACGGCTGCTGCCAATATGAGCGCCCTGAATAATTCAATTTTTAATTTAAATACAATCAAGATGAAAAAATCAATTTTAGCTATTGCCGTAATCGCCTCTGTAGGTATGGCATGTTTTTCAAGCTGTTCTGAAGCAGAAGAAGCAACGACAGAACAAACAGCAGAAGAAGTATACTACTGCCCAATGAAATGTGAGGGTGAAAAAATGTACGCTGATGCGGACACTAAATGTCCAGTGTGTAAAATGGACTTGGTGAAAGATTAGAAGTCTTTCAATAGTTTCAACGACTTTTATCAGTGAAGTTCATTGATAATTACATGCTGGAAACATCTAGACCACCCTCTCGATTATTTTTCGAGGGGGTGTGTTTAGTTTCTATTTTTTTAATAGTCTTAGTACTTGAGTCTAATGTATAGAATAATAGGACACAAGCCAATTTCATTTGAGACAAAGAGTAGATTCTAATTCATGCCTTTTTCCTAAGCATGGTCCAAATTGACTATTTGTTGACCTATAATGAGAAATAAGTTCTTATAAATTTACTGATCTTTATATCAAACAATTACATCATGAACGTAACACGAATTTTTACAGATACTGGAGGGGGGAGTCATTTCGAATTGGTTCCAATATTAATGGAAGATCAATCGGATATGGGCTATTTTTCAACCCCAATAACGAATATGAAATCCATGCGCTTTCAAAAGGTGTTTTCCAGAGGTGAGTGGGACTTTCACGCGGCGGGAGGTAAGTCCTACGTTGTGCTTATGGAGGGCGTTTTGGAAATTGAAGTAAGCGATGGTGAACGGCTTCGTTTTACTGCAGGCGATGTCATCTTGTTTGATGACGTTTCAGGGCAAGGGCACAAATCAAAAACTTTTGAGAACTCAGCGTGCGGTATGGTAATTAGCTTGGGTTAAAGGAAAACATGCTTACCTGTGTCTGTCGAATTTCCCGTTCGGACGTCATTCTGTACTCTCTCAAGAATCGCGAGTTCTTTCCTAGGACTCTTCTCATCCTATTTTGGAGCGCATAAAAAAAGCCAATCTCATTGAGATAAAGATTATTTATCCTTCGTCCTGTCGAACTTGTGGTTCGGAACTCAGTCTTCACTCACTCCAGAGTCGCGTCCTTCGTTTTATAGAACTTCCCGTTAGAAACTCAGTCTTCACTCGCTCTGGGATCACGAGTTCTTTCCTAGGACTCTTCTCGTCCTATTTGGAGCACATAAAAAAAGCCGATCATTTCTGATCGGCTTTCTGCGCTCCTTCTAGGACTCGAACCTAGGACCCTCTGATTAACAGTCAGATGCTCTAACCAGCTGAGCTAAAGAAGCGGGTCCGCTTGTTAAAAGCGTTTGCAAATATATACAAACAAATTATTTTGGGAAGTTTTTTTGAGTTTTTTTTCTTTAGATGTCTTGCACAGTAAACCTTTCCTTCACTTTTATCTCCCAAAATTGTTCGGTCCTAAAATTGAATTGCACTACACCACTCCAAATTTGTCAATGGTGTAATTGCTATCTTAGTCGGCTAGATCAATCATTTACTATGCGACAACTACTTCTTATTAAAGCAATTTTATTTTTATCATTTGCCGTTTTCTCACAGGAGCAAGTTCAGTGTGGGGACGAGCTAGGGTCATTTGAGGGGGTTTTTTCGAACTCTTCATCAAGCGCACCAGTCATAAGTAATTTACGGGGTCGAACACCTAAAGTTGGTGCCAAAGGTGAACTATCTGTTTATTTCGAAACCGACTTTTTGGGTGGAGTTATGACAGGAAACTTGGTTGTTGCAACAGCTGAAGTTACCGCTGTATCAAATGGAAGGGTAACCCTGAAAGTTCTCGAAGAACATTCCAGCATAACCATTAACGGACGAAAGAAAAACCACTTTGTAAAGGGAAAGGAAATCCTTTTTAATATTCATGAATACGATACCCCAAGGTTAGAAACATTAACGGATCGTTCTGGAATACCAACAGCAAGAGGTTTAATGGTGTGTGGGAATAAGATAGGGGAATGGGAATACTTTGATGAAAATGGTCTTCTGGAAAAAAAGGTAAACCTCAATGATGATGGTGAAATAGATGGAATTTACAAAGAGTATCATCCGAATGGGCAATTGGCATATAAGGTAGAATACGATGATGGAGATCCGGAAGGAGGATATCTAAAGTGGTACCCAAATGGAGAATTAAAGGAAAGAGGAGAATATGATTACAGTGGTGACTTGGATGATATTCAAGAGACGTTTTATCCAGATGGCACGAAGAAAAGCAAGCGTGATTATGATGGGGGACCGTACTTCGAATGGTATGAAAATGGTCAAGTCGCTGTACAGGGAGAATACAGCTGGACAGATGATAGAACCGGTGTTTGGAAAGAGTTTTACGAGACTGGAGAACCTAAATCTTCTGTTGAGTACACGAGTGGAGAAATGAGGGGAGTGTATGAGTCGTGGTATTCAAACGGAAATCTTCGAGAAAAGGGCAACTATTACTATGGTGGGAAAAAGGAAGATGCATGGAATCAATTTTATGAAAATGGGAATCCGAAAAACTTAATTACCTATGACCGAGGAGAACTAGACGGGCCATACAGGTCATTTTATGAAGATGGCAAAGTACATATAGATTGTGAGTATTATGATGGTGAGCTTTCTCAGAAATATACTGAATACTATTCTGATGGAAAACCTAAACTGAAGGGAGAATATTCTAGAACTGGAGAACTGAAAACTGGAGTATGGGCAGAGTACTTTGAAGAAGGAGGGTTACGATCTTCTCAAGCATACCAGAATAATGAACCAGCGGGGAGCTTCATTAGTTATTATACGCGTGGAATAGTGAAAGAAAAAGGGAACAAGTTTGGTGAGATATTGCGCGGAAACTATGCCCTGTACTATGAGTCTGGCGCATTAAGGGTAGAAGGCCAATACGATCAAGACGGAACCAAAACAGAAGTATGGATTACCTATTTTGAAAATGGCAAGGTTGATACGAAAGGGACCTATTCGAACGGCAAGAAAACTGGGAAATGGATAGAGCACGATGAGGCTGGCAAGAAACTAAAAATCAAGTATGACTAATTCTATCGCTTGACTACAATAGCATCCCTAAATCCGTTTTCCTGAACTGAAATCAGAGCATTTTTAGCTTCCTTTTTTGTTGCATAATCACCAACAATATAGATGTATTTGTAAGGGCCTGTTGTAGTTAACTTTCGTCGTTCTACAGTCATTTTTAACTTTCTAAAACTACTATCTTCAGGGTCTACGGGTGTTTTCGAAGAAGCAATTTGAATGGCGTAAGACGTTCCAGACGAAGCCAAAGTAGTTGTGGCTGTGACTGGCTCTGTTCGAATAAAGGAGAGCATAGGGTATTCTTTCACAATCGTAGCGCGAAAACCTCTAAAAATTGCTGAGGCAAGAATTTCTTGTCCGTACGTAGTATTTAAATAATTCGCCTCTCGTGTGTTGGTCATGAATCCGCACTCTACCAAAACGCTGGTCATATTGGTGTATTTTAAAACCTGCAAAGAGTGTTGTAAATCACGCTCATCTTTTACTCCACGTGACCTTCTTCCTGCGCGAGATGAAAACTGTAACTCTATTTCTCTAGCCAGTGCTACTGATTTGGTGAGGCTCATTGAATGGACGTGCGACTCGGTTCCGCGTACAGAACTACGATCATTACCGTTGCAATGGACACTGATAAAATAATCCGCTTCAATAGCATTTGCCATCTCAACCCGATCATCTAAACTTGGGTAAACATCAGAGGTTCGCGTATAAATTACGCGTACGTTTTGCAAATATTTCTCAATGTAACCGCCAAGAAATTGAGCAATTTTAAGGTTCAGGTCTTTTTCCGCAAGGTGATTGGGGTCGTTGGATAAATGTCCTGGATCTTCACCGCCATGACCTGGGTCAATGACAACAACGACTTCCCTTTGTTGTGCGAAGCTGGTGGTCGAAAAACCAAAGAAGGTGAACAATACAACAAGCGCCAAGATTCTCATGGTTGTAAATTTAAGGTAGATACTTTTTTGTTTCTTTGTATAACTAAAACCTTACCAATAGTTAATTGTTGAAATCAGCAGGAAATAATCGAACGGTAGCACTTATAGAAGTGGGAGGGTCGCACGACGAGTGCCTACTCAGTCAAATGCATGCCCTGAATACTACTGGAAATAGAGTTGTGATGGTTTGCACACCTGAAATCCGTGAGCGGAACCCGATTTTCGACAGCTATGTAGACAAATACTTTGTGACCCATTTTCATGGATCAGGACTGAAGGACTTTGGCACAATGCGCGCCGCTTTGAAGTTCATGAAACAAGAAAAGGTAGAAAAAGCGATATTGAATACCGCGCAGGGAAGCCATGTAAGAAACCTATGCTGGGTGGCACGCATTAGTCCAATCGAATTTATTGGAATCATTCACACTACCAGAAAATTTCAAGGAAGCTTTACGCAAAAGAGCATCAGCAAGACAGTAAAGAAATATTTAGTACTCAGTGAGCATTTATTGAAATCAATTGAGGTGCCCAAAGGGGTTAAAGTCGATTACTTCTATCCTATTCGTTTTAATAAGAAGGAATGGAATATTCCCAAAACAGAAGGCTTCGACGTCACTATAATTGGAGGGGTTGAAAGCCGAAGAAAGGATTTGAAGGGCTTTGTGAAAATGATTGAGGGAGTTGACCCACCTGTTCATTTCACGTTTTTGGGAAAAAGCAACAATGGGGATGAAGAAGTAGCTGCTTTTAAGAAAGAACTAAAGGAAAAAGGGCTGATGGACAGAGTAAAACTATACGATCATTTTGTGTCGCAAGATGATTTTGATGTTCACTTACAACACACGGATGCCATTCTCCCACTTATCCACCCAGACACACCGAGTGCTGATGAATATTTCAAAAACCAGATAGCTGGAGCCATGAGTGTTGCTTTTGGATATAAAATTCCATTATTGTTGCACAAGGGGTATGAAAACATCGAGGAAATGAAGGCGGCAAGCTTTTATTATTCTCAGGATGAATTTCCAACAGTTCTTGATCAGGCCTTGAGCTCAATTGATGAAAAACGCAAGGAGATGGAACAGGCATACTCCATAGAAGAACAAGAGCAACGCTATTTATCGTTTCTTTTTGAGTAGTTTAATTTTTGCTTTGATCTCATCATTATCTGGTTCAATTACCAGAGCTCTCTTGTAGATAGCAAGGGCCTCTTCTGTTCTTCCAAGGTGTTCATAACACGAAGCCGCCTGTGCTAAGTAAAAAGAATCGTTGTCGTAATCATTGCCCAAATAGCTGTAGGCTTTTAGCGCTTCCTCCCAATTTCCTTGAGAATAATTGGCGTAACCGACCCAGAGGAAACCAACTCTGCTAGGATCAAAGGTAAAGTTGACTTTCTTCGAAAAATCCTCAAAATGCGCAATGTAATCAGCTACAGTAACGGTATCAGTAGGCGCAATATAACCATAGTCGTATCCATCATACAGAAAGCTCATCCCATCAATGACACCGAACATATACATCGAATTGTGATACTCTTCGGTATAAAATTTAGAAGCTGATCGAATCCCATCATACTCATCAAAAAGAAGACGAAGAGAATCGATAGCGGTTATAAAATAAACGTCAAGATCCATTCCTCCTTGTGCATGCCCTACAAAAGCCGTGGCCTTTATGTCTTTGGGTAAATGCGCACGCAGTTGATTTAGAACATCCGAAGCGTTGTACCAAATGCTTGGATCGTAGATCTGAAATGCTTGAAACTCATCGGATTTAAGCATGGCGTACGCAGCAAAATAACCACTTAACGAATGCCCCATGAGTACATTAAACCCATTGGTACTGTACTTCTTGTTGGCAAAAGGGATGACCTCCGTTTCTAGAAAACGCAAGAATTCATCACCTCCTCCAGAGCTTTCCTCTGTTACCATTGGGTTGATGGTGTCAGGTTCGTTAAACGCAGTGATTTTACTGTCCGTGAATGTTAGGTTCATAAGTCGGTGTGGCCGGTCTATTTGAGGAACTCCCACAATGATGTGTTGCGGACATCTATCATTGACGGCTAATTCTCGCACAAGAGCGCGTGTAATATCAAACCTCCATTCAGCGTCTAGCAAATAGAGTACAGGGTAGTTTTTTGTGCTGTCATAATCATCAGGAAGACTCACCCAGAGATCATATTGGTAGCCCAAGACTTCTGACTCAAAAGGAATAACTGTAGCGCCTTGATTGTTAGACGGAAGTTGCCCAAAGGAGTTTGCTGAAATGAATAGGAAAAGAATGAGTTGACGCATGTGAATGTTTAAGACTAAGCTACACATCGTTTGGGTTGATGACAAGAAAATCTTTGATCTTTTCGTGGAATGCTAAGAATTACTTGGCGAAATAATCATGGACGATCTTTGCTTTTGCGCTTCCAATAACTTTGGCTAAATCATCTAAGCTAGCGGCTTGAATATTGGAGATTGTTTTAAAGGATTTCATCAAATCTTCATGCGTTTTTGGGCCAACCCCCTTTATTTGTGTGACTTCCGACGTAAGTGAAGCTTTGCTCCGCTTGTTTCGGTGATGCGTAATTCCAAAACGGTGTGCTTCGTTTCTTAGAAATTGGACAACGCGCAGACTTTCAGAACGTTTGTCAATGTAAATAGGGAGACTATCACCCGGAAAGAAGATTTCTTCCAGTTTTTTTGCGATTCCAACAATGGCTATTTTACCACGTAGTTCTAAATCGTCCAATGCTTTTAATGCTGAGCTCAATTGTCCCTTTCCTCCATCAATGATTATTAGTTGAGGTAACGATTCGCCTTCTTCCTTTAATCGCTTGTATCTGCGGTAAACTGCTTCTTCCATTGAAGCAAAATCATCAGGGCCTTCCACCGTTTTGATATTGAAATGGCGGTAATCCTTTTTATACGGTTTTGCATTTCTAAAAACTACGCAGGCCGCAACAGCATTTGTTCCTTGTAAGTTGGAGTTGTCAAAACACTCAATGTGCACAGGTAAATCATTCAGACGAAAATCTTTTTTAATCTGTTCCAAAATGCGGTTCGTATGGCGCTCTGGACTTTTAATTTTTTCCTGTTTGATCTTCTCCATTCGGTAGAACTTTCCATTGCGCTCCGAAAGTTCAATCAAGGCTTTTTTATCACCACGCTGAGGAGTGAAGAAGGAAATCCCATCCAACTTTAACGACAGTTCATTGGACACCAAGACTTCTTTCGACAAACTGTTGAAGCGCTCGCGTAATTCAGGGAGCACATAACCGATGATGTCTTCTTCTGACTCGTCTAGCTTTTTATTGATTTCAACGGTATACCCATGAATGATGGCTCCATTGTTCACAACCAGATAATTGACAAACGCAGATGTTTCGTCTTGTAAAAGTGTAATAACGTCGACTTGATGAATGGTTGGAGAAACCACAGTAGATTTCGCCTTGTATTTTTCAATCGTGTCAATTTTCGATTTAATGCGTTGCGCGTCCTCAAACTTAAGATCTGCCGCTAACTTATTCATTTGCTCTTTCAGTGATTTAACAACAGCGCTTAGATTCCCTTTAACAATGTGCTCAATGTCTTTGATGTAAACGTTGTAGGTCTCTTCAGACTCATGTCCTTCACATCCTCCCTTGCAATTTCCGATGTGATACTCAAGGCAAACTTTGTGTTTTCCTTCAGCAATTTTTTTAGCGGATAAATCGAGCGCGCATGACCGTATAGGATAAACATCATTGATCAAAGAGAGCAGGGTATTTACAACGTACACACTTGGGTAAGGACCAAAGTACTTTGAGCCGTCTTTGATCATCCTACGGGTTGTAAACACACGAGGGAAAGGCTCTTTTTTTATGCAAATCCAAGGATAGGTTTTGTCATCCTTGAGCATTATGTTGTACTTCGGTTGGTATTTTTTAATAAGGTTATTCTCCAACAACAATGCGTCCAACTCGGTATCTACTACAATGTATTTGATGTCCACAATTTGGCGCACCAGAACCCGTGTTTTTCCCGAATCTAGATTCTTGTTGAAATAGGAAGTAACGCGCTTTTTAAGGTTTTTGGCCTTTCCAACGTATAAGATTTTACCGTCTGCGTTAAAGAACTGATAGACCCCCGGATTATCCGGTAGAACTTTTAGTTTAAGTTGGATTTCAGGGCGTTTTGCAGACATCAATCAAATGTACAAAAAGCCAAGAGAATCGCTGCTTAGTCGGTGATCAACTTGTACAATTCGTTCAAGTTCGGAGAAATGATGATTTCAATTCTTCTGTTTTTAGATTTGTCTTCATCATCTACAGGAATAAATTCAGAACGTCCAGCAGCCATCAACTGTGTTGGGTCGATGTTTGAATTATCCATCATAATTTGAATCACAGATGTTGAGCGTAGAACGGACAATTCCCAATTGTTTTTTGGGTGTCGTGTTCCAGCCATTTGATCTGTATCTGTGTGCCCTTCAACAATAATTTCAAGATCTTTTTCAGTCTCAAGTACTTTTGCAAGGTCCACTAAAGCGCGTTGTCCTTCTTCTTGTACTTCAATACTACCTGACGCGAAAAGCAAACGTGCTTCAAGACTAACATAAATCTTTCCGTCTCGCTCTTCTACTTTCAACCCCTTGTTCTCAAATCCCCTCAAGGCTTCTGCCACTCTTGCTTTCAAGTCCTTAACAGCGGCATCTTGTTCATTGATCAAACGTTCAAGTTGCTGCACTCTTATTTCCCGCTCTGCCAACAAGTGTTCTTTGGCAACAAGCTCTGCTTCTAGGGCAGTTAATCGGTCTTCCTTTTTCTGTAATTCAATTTGTTTGGCTTCCAATTCTGCATGCAACATTGCTGTTTCTCTTGCTCCAGTTAAACGAAGTTTGTCATAATTTGTCTCCAATATTTCATTGATTTGGGCCATTTTATCATATCGAGCGCGCAAAGTGCGGAATTCTTGTCCAAGTTCGGTAGTATCATTTTTAAGCTCGGATACTTGTGTATTCAACAAGTCATATTTTGCCTTTAAATCAATGGCTTCCGCCTCGAAACTAAGGGCGTCATTCTTGTATTTTGCCAGTTCTTCGCTGCATTGCTGCTCTTTCTCAAGAAGTTCATTGTAGCGTTTTGCAGGTACGCACGAAGCAACCAAGAACACTGTTAGAATCAATCCACCAAAAATTTTCATACCGATTATTTTAAACAAAGATGCTTAGAAGGTGGGCGCGTAAAGTACTTTGGCAGGATTTTTATGCACACTGGTTTTTGAATAACCTTTAATTCATATTTTTACCTCGATCATGGAATACACAAAACACATCGGAATTATTGCACTTGCGCTGAGTTCGTTATTGATAAGTTGCGGGAGCACAAAGGACATAACTACGGCTGAAGTAGAGCATCCAGCAGAATTGAGCTCTGTTGAGTTCACCACAATTGTTAGGAATGAGCTGAGCGGTGCGGGTGAAGAAGGGTTAGTACAATCGATGATTGTTGTTCGAACACAAGAGGAGTGGGAAGCATTGAAGGAAAAAATGAATAAGGTAAATAATGAAACGGACGCTTTCGAAACACCGGAATTTGTAGATTTTTCATCCGAAATGTTGATCGCTTGTTTTGATAGGGTACGATCTACAGGGGGTTATGACCTTCATGTTAATCACATAACGGAATCGACAGACACGATGAATGTTTTCATTGAGTTGGCAATCCCAGCTGGAGCAGCAACATCTGTATTGACGCAGCCATATTCCATCATCAAATTGACAAAAACGGACAAAACGATTGTCGAGACAAGGTGGTAATTACTTCACCACAAACTGATGCGTGCTTTTCGCACTCGCCGATTCCAAGGTAATAAAGTACATTCCAGAAGAAAGCGCTTGTGTATCCATCAAAACTAAATTAGACCCACTTTCTCCGTAGAGAGCATGTGACTGCACCTCTTGTCCTCTTACATCTTGAATGGTGATGTATACCGGTTCGTTTGCTGCAAGTGAGAATGCGATGTTCAATTCATCATCAGTTGGATTTGGATAAAGTCTAAGATCATCAAAAACACCTTGTTCAGTTACGCCAGAAATCACGTCATCAGAAGGACCGCCAGAGTATAGGTTGATGTCATCCAGATAGAAATTGTTTCCTCCACCATTCTCAAATTGGAACTTGAATCGGAAGTCTCCAGTGAAATAGTTTGATAAGATATTGATCACGTGTACAGTTGTCCAATCAGTTGAATCAAACGGAGTCCATGGTGATGCTTGATTTTCATCCGATAAATTTTGACCGTGAATAGTCTTTCTTATCGTCCAACCATCATCACATGCATCTTTCACATACAAGCGCAACCAATCATCGCTATCGCTGTTCTTACGTCGGTAGGCGTATTTAAATGTTATGGTCATGATGTCAGTAGGATCCAACACAGATAGGTCGATTGGGCCAGAAACTAATTCATCAATATCGCCATCTCCCTGCGCATGGTTGAACAGTAAAGCACACTTTGCACCTGAAAGTGACGTTGTATTGGTAACCTCAAAAGTGTTGTTAACATCTGGATTATAAACTGACCAGTTTTCTTGGCCATTGAGTGTTACCATATTTTCAAACCCTTCGTGATATGGCAATTGCATTGCTCCCTGAACAAAAATCGCATCGTTGAAATACATGGAATCTGACCCAGCAGCATTTGTTACAACTAAAGAAACATGGTGCCATCCGGACGTAGTAAAGCAAGCTGTTGGATTTTCATCTGTTGATGTTGCGGGAGTTCCTGTTGGGAAATACCACATATAGGTTGTTGAGGCGTCGGTGTTTACAGATTCATTCAGAAACTCTCCACAAGATGAAGAACTGATTGAATCACAAACAGTACTCATTCCAGCAAATGGAGCACTCCAAGTACAATTGTGCTGTCCAGGAATTTTGCGAATTGCGACGGCTCTTTCGCTTCGTGCATTGTTTGGACCGAATGCGCGAACGCTAAACCAATTCTCATCTGTAGATAAAAACGGAATGGTTAAATTGTTCACCGTGCTTGTTCCTATGGAGTCCATGTATTTATTGCCGAGCATGTAGACTTCATAACTTGTAGCGCCAGGAACGGAATTCCATGTGAAACTCATAGAATCCGGACAAGCCCAAGCGAACTCAAGGTTGGTAGGTGTATTAATAATGCTAAATGTCGCGTCGCTTTCATCGGAAACACCGTTTCGAGTTACACGTACCTTTGCTTCACCAGACAAGGTATTTGGTACGGTCCAAGAAGAATGCAACTGATTTGCTGAAATTGTGGCGATCGTATTCCATGTAGAACCATTATCCTCCGTGTATTCTAGAAGAAAATCAGATGGATCATTAGCAGCATCCCAGCGAATTCGTTCAGAAGTTCCGGGGTTCAATCCTTCTCCCCCAATAGGGTAGGTCAATGTAATGTCGTTGCGCTCAAATGAATACAACACATAGTATTCTTGGGGCCCTTCTGGAATTGCAAACCCATCAATGTTTACTGTGTAAATTCCCGCTGCAGGATTATCAATTGTAACCTGCTCCATGTTGTTCAAATTATCAATGGAAGGAACAGCATCTAAACTCAACAAGTTCGCGTCGGCAGTGTGATCCAAAACCCAAGGATTGTATGTTCCTGCACTCGGATCAACAACTTGCATATTGATGTCGTTTACCAAGGCAATTGATGCGTTGTTTGATCCCTCGTAATCGGTCCAATAAACCATAATGCTCAGCTTTGTAGTTCCATTAGGAACATTCACTGTGTGAGCGTTACTTCCACCTTGATCTACACTTCCAAGCTCATAGTTGTTTTGAGCAATCAACTCATAGGCTCTTCTACCGTTGATTCTACCCCAACCATAAATAAAGTCAGGACCAGGGTTTCCCAAGTCTTCACCGGTATTCAATATTGCTCCTTTGATTAGTGCCGAGCTTGGATTTTGTCCACCATTTAAATCTCGATAAGCATGGTACAATTGAGTCACTGTTCCTGCAACACCTGGACATGACATTGATGTACCAGTTTTGGCTTCATACTCGTAATCAGAAATTGTAGAAATGACATTAGTACCCACACCACATATGTCTGGTTTAATCCTACCATCATGTGCTGGGCCTCTACTGCTCGAAGAATTGATGTTATCAAGAGTGTTTAAATTTCCTACACAAAGAACATTTTTGGCAGCTTTGTGGCCCCCCGTAATATTTCCCCAAACCGGTCCAGCTCCATAATCATCTGTTCCTGAACAAGCCGACGTTCCATTATTTCCGGCTGAAAAAACATGTATCAATGATGGCATGGTGCGTATTTGTTCGTCCAAGTCGCTAGCGAGCGAAGTGTACCCTGCGTTACATCCGTTACTGTAGCTTGCCGAGGTAATTACAAGGTCTTGTGCCGCAACTAAGGCAGGAACGTCGTCGTACGTGCTTACGTTGTACCTGTATACAAGAAGATCAGCACCAAAGGCCATGCCTCTGTAGCGAGGGTTAAGATTTCCTGCACCCATTATTGTACCGGCAACGTGATCCCCATGATTGTTCGCATCACTTGTACTGCAAGGGCTGCAGTTAGTTTGATCAGCTCTTCCTTGGTAATCAATGTGATCACCTATAAAACCATCGTCAAGCATCATTACAGTAACACCTGTTCCATCGTAGTGAACTCCAGTACTATAATCAGTTGCGAGCGTATTGCTTCTATGATTGGTTCTTCCATCAAGATTTTCTGGTTCTCCTTCGGCGCTTAATTCTTCAAAATAATAGAACGCTGCCAATGAGTATAACTCTGAAAGTTTAGCAATGGGTAATCGGCAAACAATTGTATTCGTTCCGTGAGTTTCAATAATTTCAGCCCCAATAGAAGTAAGGGAACTAAATGCAGTTTGTTGATCAAGACCTTTAAAGTAGCGCGCGCTTAACTCAATTTGATCTGAGCCAAAAAGAGTCCATTCTGGATAAATTTCCGCGCTTAATTTCTTGCTTAATTTAAATCGAGGGATAATTTTTTCTACACTAGTTATTCCGTATGCGGATAAATCGGTGAGTGATGCACCTTCTGCTATTCTAGCGAAGAAAGCATTTCTTGGGATGTAATAAAGCAACGAAACCCCATCGGCTTCCAGTTGCTTTCGCTCCTCTACATTTAGCAACTCGTCAAATTGTATTAGTCGATAGTACCCTCCGTCAATAATGTCTGTGGTGGCAAAACTCATATCATCCACGCGGTGTTGCGGTGCATGTTTACCTGAAGCGAACAAAATGTCATTCTGAGCAGTTGTGTTAAAGGAGAAAAGGGCGGTTAAACCAATCAGCACAATGTGATAGAAGCGCATAAGTTCAAGAGTTTTAGTTTAGAGTTGGACAAGATACGGAAAAGAACCTTTCAAAGAAAACGTATTACTCGAACAAAGGACAGCTAGCAACTCCACGATTGCGGGTCTTGCATGTAGTTATCCTAAGAGAAACTTCATGTGTGTTTTTTGCTCCCAATTGAATGTCTGAAAGCGTATAATCAAAGGAATAAGTTATTGAAAACTGCTCTTTTATCTTAATCGTTGCGAAGCCAATAATGGCATCTGTATTTCTGTATCCTACACCTATTCCAAAGATGTTTTTATAATCCATGTGCAGGTTGAGATCCACAGAAAGCGGTCCCTTAGGAGGAATTCGAACAATAACGGCTGGGAGTAATGAAATTGACTCGCCTACAGCCCAACGGTACCCACCAGTCAGAGCAGTATGGAATCGATAGCGGGAAGATTCTCCGATGTTGTCCCAACGGCTCGGGAACAAATTTCTAAACGCAGCTCCGATGTAATAATTTTGATCATTGTACCACACTCCGAAAGAAGCGTCTGGGGAAACTTGGGAGGCTTGGTTCATAACTGAAGGGTCAGGGTTTGTAGTGGTTGTTCCTGCTGGGTCATACCCCATTTGAACTATTCCTGCATACAAACCAAACGAGATCCGCTTGTATTCATCAAAGTTAAAATGTGCTGCATAGGCTGCATTGATCCGGTTAAAGTTGAATTGACCAATCTTATCAGTTTCGAATTTGAATCCGAGTCCATGTCGAGCCGCGAAGAATTTTGTTCGCTTTTTGTCCAAAGGAATGCTTACCGTAAGAAAGCCACTTCTAGGAGCACCACTGAATCCTACCCATTGCAGTCGATATAAGGTATGTATATCCACACAACGTTTAATTCCTGCATGTGCTGGATTTCCTTCAAACTGGTGCATTGACCATTGTGAATATTGTGGAATTTGCTGTCCATAACTATGGAAAAGCGGAAGTAAAACCAATATGATCAGAAACCTCTTCATTATCGTAGAACAGTTATTGATCCCTTGACAATTTCAGATTCGCCATCTCTCAAGTCAAGCACATAATAATAGACGCTTTCCGATACTGGGCTCTTACCCTTTGTTGTCCCGTCCCAAGCTTTTGCAACAGAATAGCCAGAGGCTTTATACACCTCCTGCCCCCAACGATCATAAATGGTCATAAGGTTATTTGGGTATAGCTCAATGCCTTGTATTTCCCACAGTTCATTGATATTGTCTCCATTCGGAGAAAAGGTGTTCGGAATAACCAGCACAGAAGAAATTGATATTGTAAGTTGATCGCTAAGCGTGCACCCATTTTCCGTAGCTGTTAAAGTAATGATTATCGTTTCTTCTGGAAATGCCAATGTTGCAAGAGAATTTGGATCACTGAACAAATAACTAGGAGTCCATGTGTAAACAGGAGCCGTTGTTACACCATTGATCGAAACCACGTCGCCTGGCATTACGGAAACATCCGGCCCTGCATCAATAGGAAACGAATAAACAGAAATTGGTGGGCTTGTTGTGCTCACAACAACAGGGCATTGCGCATAACACGTATTCGTTACGGTAACAATATCGCCATCGTTTAATTCAGATGTAAAAAAGATTTCGTCGCTTGTGATGGCAACGAGTTCTCCATTGATATACCATTGATATTCGATGCTGTCCGGACAGTCTTGAAGGGAGGCGATAAAAATCACCATCTCATCCTTACAAATACTTGTACTGGATTGAGATAACAAAACGTCCGAAGAAAGACGATCTACACCTGTACCAGCAATGGAAATATCGAAAGCGCATTCTGCGGGGGAAGTAATTCCAACTCCAGTGTCATCACCGTCAACTACAACGTAATAGGTAGTATTTGCAGCCAAACCAATGACGTTTAATGAGAAGTTTCCAGGTTGAGTCGATTCGCAATTTCCTAGAGCAGTATAGGAACCTGCACTACATGGAGTTATAGCTTCAATAATCGTTGCCTGCAGATGCGTGTCTTGGCCTGGACTAATTTGAAAAACGAGGTTTGCAAGGTCAACTTGCACATCTCCGCCAACATTGTTTGTTGTGAAAGAGAACCAAATGGTGTTCGTTGTGGCAAAGCAAAAATTAAAATCATCATCGCAACCGGGACAAAATGTTACGTTAGCGCCAATATTATTGACAGAATACACTTCGTTTGGACAAAGCTCTAAAGCATTGACACAATCGTTATAATCCTCCTGTGCGACTGACCAATTCAGTCCCAAAAAAAGCATTAACAAAAAAATAACAGGAGCCCGCATAGCTTTCGAAAACCCTTGGTTTTTCTAGTATTTTAAACAAATTTAAGATAATTTTGTCGATCTATTATTTGCACGATTCCACTAATCACCTTTTGTGCCTTGGCTTTGGCATAATAATGGAAGCTACAAAGCGGCTAATCATAATATCTGACTTATGAAAAAAATTATTACTCTCGGAATTTGTTTGCTAGTTCTAGGAACGGTGAATGCTCAAAAACTAGATTATGACAATGACTCAAAATGGTTTTTTGGGTTTAATTTAGGTGGGACATGGAACACCACTGATGTCAAAAACAAAACCCACTTTGGATGGGGATTAACCCTTGGTCGTGCCTTCAATTATAACTACGGCAAAAAAATTAGTTACGATGTTCGCCTGAGATACTTAGGAGGAAACTGGTATGGACAAGACTATACAACGACAGAAGTTACCAATAATGAATTCTATAACATTGATGGACCAGTCAACCAACATTACGATACATCAGGGTATACGATAAATAATTTCAACACTGAAGCACATGAGCTAGGATTAGAATTGGTAATCCACTTGAATGGCTTGCGAGAAAGAACAGGTTTCGACCCATACATTTTTGGTGGTGTTGGAATTGCGTGGAACCAGACGTATGGTGACTTAGCATACAATGATTCTCTCGGAAAACACGCCTATTCGTATTCTGAAGATGGCATTACAAAGCAAGAATTAGGTCAATTAACAGATGATATCTATGACTCTGCCCTTGACGGAAGTAATGACACAAAATACAACACGAGCTTTATTCCAAGCGTTGGTATTGGTCTGGCGTATCAAGTAGGACCAAAATTTTCAATTGGTATTGAGCACAGAACTATGTTCTTCTTGGAAAACACATTCGATGGTTATGCCGGTGGAGGAACAAAATGGGGAATGGCGAATGACTTATACCATTACACAGGCTTGACGTTGAAGTTCCATTTGGGACGAAAAAATCGTACGGGAAATCCAAGCCCAAACCCAAACCCTACTCCAATTCCAGACGAGGCAGATGGTTTGATAGACGATGGATGTATAACTCCAGCGGTGGATATCACTCGACCAAATCAAAGCGCTATAATAGTGTACAGTAATGAATACCAAATCAAAGCGAAGGTCAAAAACGTCGATAACAGAGATGACATTCAGTTTTCTGTAAATGGAAATGCCTCAACGAATTTTGTTTTCAACTCGAACAACGGAAACTTTGAAAGCACAACTTTGTTGAATCTTGGCACGAATGAAGTTGTTTTGAGTGCAGAGAATACATGTGGTACAGAAAGCGAGACAATCACTATAACTTACATTGATTGTGATGCGCCGAAAGTGCGATTCACAAGACCGACATCTGCTTCCTCTTCTGTCGAAAGTGCTCCTTTTGTAATAAACGCAATCGTTGAAAATGCAAATTCAATTGTGTATCAAGTGAATGGCGTGAACTCTAGTAACTACCTGTATAATGCTACCAATGGGACTTTTGAAAGTTCAATCACTTTGCAACGAGGAATGAATACAATCCGAATTACTGTGCAAAGCGAATGTGGTACGGAGGAACAAGTAGTACAAATAAACTATGAGGACTGTACTACGCCAAGAGTGCGATTTACAAACCCATCAACTACCACGTCAACGGTGGATAAAGCGCCGATTGTAATTAGAGCAATTGTTGAAGGTGCAAACTCGGTGGCATACCAAGTGAATGGTGTTAATTCTAGTAATTTCATTTTCAACCCGTCTAACGGAAGTTTTGAAAGCTCAATTAATTTGAGAGACGGACAGAATACAATTCGTATTTCAGCCCAAAATGACTGTGGTGTAGATGAGCAAGTAGTAACAATTACATATACAGATTGTCTTACTCCATTTGTCAATATTGATGGGAATAGCAGCTCAATTACAGTAGATCAACCATCGTTTATGATTGGTGCCAATATTGGAAACATTCAGTCTCAATCGAATATTGAATTTAGAATGAATGGACTTACGGAGTCATTTTCGTTCAATACTGGGTCCAACAGGTTAACAAGCACAGTTACTCTTATGGCTGGAACCAACACCTTTTTAATTAAAGCTCAAAACGAATGTGGGGTTGATCAGCAAACATTAACGGTGACTTTCGCTCCTTGTCTTCCTCCATCCGTAATTTTTATCGCGCCAACTGGAAATTATTCAACGCAGAACCCTAATTATACGATTAAAACAAAGGTTTTAAATGTGGCGAATGTGAATGAAATCACTTTAAAAGTTAACAACGTTACCATTTCAGGAGGTTCCTACAATGCTTCGACTCAAATCTATGAGCATGCGATCACGCTTAACGAAGGCGCTAACACTGTCTCGGTTGAAGCAGCGAACCAATGCGGAAACAATGAACAATCTGTCATAATTACTAAACGACCTTGTCTAAGTCCAACAATTAGTGTGATCCAACCGACAGCAACGTCAACGCAAGACAACACGATTATGGTAAAGGTCACAATATTGAACATTACCTCTGCCTCTCAGGTTTCAATGAAGGTGAATGGAGTGACGGTTGTTGGAGGAACATACAATGTGAACACGCATCTTTTCCAAAAGAATATTACTCTGCAAGAAGGAACAAACACGATTGCTCTCAATGCCACAAATGAGTGCAAAACAGCGAAGAAACTAATAAAGATTGATTACCTGCCATGTTTGATTCCTGATGTGAGCATGATTTCACCTAGTATAGTAGAGGTTTCCACAGGACAATACACAATAGAAGCATCAATAACCAATATTACCGGTGTCAATCAAACTCAGCTGTTGGTCAACGGAACAGTTGACGGTGGAGCAACATACAGCGCTATAACGAGTATTTACACTAACAATATTAGTTTAAATCAAGGGACAAATGTGGTGAATCTTATTGTCACTAATAGTTGTGGGACGATTACAGAGTCTATAACTGTCAATAGAACTAGGCCTATAGAAGACAAGATGACGATTTGCCACCACCCTCCTGGCAACCCAGAGAATAGGCAAGAATTAGAGATTCCTGTTTCTGCATGGGCGGCGCACCAGGCACATGGAGATACAGAAGGCGCATGTCCAGAGGTTCCTGTAGACGTCAAAAAAATGACGATTTGCCACCATCCTCTAGGCAACCCTGAGAACACACAAGAATTAGAGATTCCTGTTTCTGCATGGGCAGCGCATCAGGCACATGGAGATACTAAGGGCGCATGTCCAGAGGTTCCTGTAGAAGACAAGATGACGATTTGCCATCATCCTCCTGGCAACCCAGAGAACACACAAGAATTAGAGATTCCTGTTTCTGCGTGGGCCGCACATCAGGCTCATGGAGATACTGAAGGGGCTTGTCCAGAAGTTCAAGTAGAGTCTAAAAAGATAACAATTTGCCACCACCCTCCTGGCAACCCAGAGAACACACAAGAATTGGAGATTCCTGTTTCCGCGTGGCCTGCGCATCAGGCACATGGAGATACTAAGGGAGGGTGTCCGGAGGTTCCTGTAAAGGACAAAAAGTAACGGATTACCCCCACTCTTCTAGAATAAGCGAGCGATAAAGAGTCCTTCTTCTGAATGAATACAAATCTGATTTGAATGGGGTCGTTCTGTATCGAGAAATGAAAAATGTAAGCCTAAAAAAGAAGGGAAAGTTAAAGCGATTTTTCATTCTAATTTAGATAGGTTTCTAGTGAGTAGAATTTTCTTTTTTTGATGCACACGAAATCTTCTGCCAGTTTTATTTCCAATAGTCGTTCGATCTCACTATATTCGCAGACTTATTCAAAAATTAGAGATGGCATTAATTGGAAAAATTAGAGATAAATCTTGGTTGATTTTAATTATCATTGGAGGTGCGCTAGCGGCATTTATTCTTGGTGATTTTCTTAAAATGGACAACGGTCAAGAATTGCAGTACGGTTACGGTACAGTATACGACGAGATGGTTGATTTTGATGGATTCGCTGACTTGCTTAGCGAGGCTCAAGAAAATGCACAGCGTCAAAAAGACCAGGAAATGGCACAACAAGGGTATCAACCTGGTACAGTACCAGCAGACCCAGTTGACCAATCATTGGTTTGGAACCAGTTCGTTCAAAATATTGTTTTAGAGAGAGAGTACGAAGCATTAGGAATTACTGTAAGTGATGCAGAGTTTGATGCATACCTTTTTGGAACAGATGGTTTTGAAGCTCCAACAGAATTGCAACAACAATTTACCGATTCTTCAGGAATGTTTAGCCCAAACATGCTTCGTGCGAAGATTGAAGAATTAGAAAATTCGGAAAGTGTAGAAGATCAACAAATCTGGGAACAGAGTAGAAGATACTACATCGACAGAAGAAGGCAGGAAAAGTACTTCAGTATTTTGAGTCAAGGTGTTTATGTTACAAACCTTGAAGCAGAGCAGGAGTACCTTGCTCAGAAAGAAATTAAATCTATCGCGTACATAATGCAACGTTACAGCGATATTCCTGACGAAGAGATAGAGGTTACTGATGAAGATTTGCTAGCTTATTTTGAAGAGCACAAGGAAGATGCGAAATACCGCAATAGAACGTCTTCAAGAGAGGTGCGGTTTTTTGATGTTTTAATTCAGCCTTCCGCGAGTGATTCAGCTGATTTTAATAAGGATGCTGAAAAAATCATAGCTGAATTCGCTGTTGCTGAAAACGATTCATTATTTGTAATGAATAACAGTGAGGTTCAAATATTCACTAGTTCGGCTTTCAGTACAATTCTTCCAGACCGTCATCCAAAGGCACAACAACACCTTACTTACCCTACGAACATGGAGGCTGAGTTTGCAAACGCGCAAATAGGAGACGTAATTGGACCATACGATTACCAAGAGATGAAAGTAATTGCGAAAATTATCGGGTTTACACAAGACACGATTAATGCAAGACACATCTTGTTGCGTATTGAGCCAGGACAAGAGGCAATCGTTGAAGCAAGAGCAGACAGTATCTTGAACGTTATCAACGATGGCAACTTCGAAGAGTACGTGAATAAATACAGTACGGATGAAGGGTCAAAAATTGAAGGTGGAGATTTAGGAGATTTCTTCTTCTCAGATATGGTTCAACCATTCGCGATGTTCTGTGCTGACAAGCCAATTGGTGAAATCGGAAAAGTGACATCTCAATTTGGTATTCACATAATTCAGGTAACAGACCGTAGAGGGACAAGTCACCCTCGTGTAGCAATCATCCAAAAAACGTTTGAGTCATCAGCAATAACGATGGACAGTACAGCAATGGAAGTGGAGAATCTTATCTTCAAGTTGAATGATGATTTAGCCGATTGCGAAGACGAAGGTGCATTGGTAGCATTGTTTGACACAGTTGTGAGTCAAGCAGGTCCAGATTACAGCGTTAGACCAATTACAATTGAAGAAAATAGTCCTAAGGTTTACGGATTTGAATCTAAAGTTTCAGAAGATAAGATCTTGGAATTGGCCTTTAGAGAAGGAGCAATGGTAGGAGATTTAATCGACTCACCTATTAAAGAAGGTAACCGATACATCTTAGCGATTCTTTCTGCTATTAAGGAGGAAGGAGCACCAAAATTCGAAGATGTTGAAGCTGCTATTCGTAGAGATTTCATCAGAGAAGAAAAAGTAAAGCGCTTGACAGCACAAATGACCAATGCCGAGTCAATGGCATCGTTGGAGAAAAAACTAGGTGTATTAGCTGTTAAAGCAGACGTTACTTTTGGAAACACATCGCTGCAAGGTGCTGGAGCTGAACCTAAGATCATGGGAGCTATCTTCTCTGGTATTCCTGATGGAACGAGAACAATGCCATTGGAAGGAAACCAAGGTGTTTTCATTGTACAAATTGAGAGCTCTCAAGAGCTACCAGTGGCAACAACATACGATGAAGAGAAATTGAAATTATTGACGGACAACACTAGAAACTTGCAAGGAGCTGCTACAAATGCTTTGGTTAAGCAAGCAAAGGTTGTTGACAATAGAAGGTTCTTCGACTATAACATTCGAAGATAATCGAAACAGAATATTTAAGAAAGAGCTTCAGAAATGGAGCTCTTTTTTTTGTCTAAACAAGTGCGTAAGCATTCCCTGGGACTGATCGAATAATACCCTCTAGCTCTAAACTGAACAGTTCTTGGTTGAGTTGAGTAATAGGGAGAGAGGATTTTAATGACAATACATCTACCTGAACCTTATTGACATTAGAAAGGACTGTAACGATTGTTTGTTGTGCAGGCGATAAGTCTGAAAACAGAACTTTTTGAACAGCTTGTTTCGTTTCCTTTTCTTTCCAATTCATCAGTCGTAAAAAATCATCGGGAGATTGGATGAGGTGTGCCTTTTGTTCAGAAATAAGCTGGTTGCAACCCTGCGAAGTTTCAACATTAATATTCCCTGGATATGCAAAGACATCCCGGTTGTAATCGTTCGAAAGTCTTGCGGTAATCAATGAGCCTCCTTTTTGTTTACTCTCGACTACTATTGTGGCATCGGTCATTCCGGCAACAATACGATTGCGTTTGGGAAAATTCTCTCGATCGGGATCAGTTCCTGGAATAAATTCTGTCAGTAGTGCTCCGGTTTGAAGCATTTTTTTTGCTAATTCTCGGTTCTTTGAAGGGTAAATTCTATCAAACCCATGTCCCAAAACACCAATGGTTGGGACATTGTACTCAAGGCAATAACGATGGACGTAACTGTCAATTCCCAAAGCTAAGCCACTAACTACAGTAATATTTTGTCCTTCAAATGATGCGATTAATTCCTGAACTATAGTTTTTCCATAGCTACTGGCATTGCGTGTACCGACAATTGCAACAAGTTTGGGCTCATTGAGTAAAGAAGCGCCTTTTTGGTATAAAAGCACGGGAGCATCTACGCATTGTCTTAACCTTCGTGGGTAATCTTGGGACGTATAAAAAATACTATTTATAGAATGTTTGTTCATGTGTTCAACAACTGCCACAGATTTTTCGAGCACTTCCTTGCGCTTCATGTTTTTTATAAATTGTTTGCGTAATCCTGTGATTTTCTGGAGTTCAACCAACGATTTGGAAAAAATATCCTCAGGATTTTCGAGTGACAAAAGCAGTTCTCGGGCTTTAATTGGCCCAATGCCGTGCAGGAGCGACAGCCCGATTTGGTGGTGTAGGTAGGTGTAATTCAAAATAATTGGTATTTTAGGCTACTTGAATTTACGAAAATATTTCGGATGAAAAACTTGCTGTTACTACTTTTCTTAACCCCATTTATTACGCTGTCTCAGGTATCAGGAACGATTACCGAAGACGCTTCAGGACAGCCGTTGTACGGTGCAAAAATAACTGCATCAACAGGTGAACGGGCGATTACTGGCCCAGAAGGGAAATTCTCTATTCTACCTAGTAGCTATCCTGTTACCATTATTATTTCAGCAGCGAACTGCGTGAGTGACACCTTAACCTTTGAAGTTGAAGGCAAGCATAAAGTTAAAATGGGATTGGTGGCAACAGGAGATGTTCAGGTTATTAAAACGGTTGTTGTTACAGCTGGAAGAAGAAATCAAAACATTGAAGATGTTTCCATATCAATGGAGGTGATTAAACCACAGCTTATTGAAAACAAAGGAATTGTTGATTTGGAGCAAGCCGTGGATCAAAGCCCTGGAGTTTATGCCATGGATGGGAGTGTAAGTATTAGAGGCGGAAGTGGGTTTGCCTATGGGGCAGGATCACGGACACTAGTTCTCTGGAATGGAATTCCGCTAACCTCGGCAGACGCAGGAGATGTAAGATGGACATCAATTCCATTGGAATGTGCAAGTCAGATTGAGGTTATTAAAGGAGCGTCCTCTGTTCTGTATGGAAGTGGAGCCTTGAATGGAATCATTTCATTGACAGAAAGTGAACCAACTACGAAAGGAGAGTTTCGTGCGAAAATAATGGCAGGGATTTATGAAAACCCAAGAAGAGAATCCTTGAAATGGTGGTCGTCAAATCCAATGTTTTATACTGGCGACGTCTATTATGGCAAGATGTACAAAAAATTCGGGTACACTGTGTCTTTGAATGCTTTCACAACGGATGGATATAAGGAAGGAGAAGTGCTAGACAGAGCAAGAGTTTCAGGATCATTATTCTTTAGACCAATTGAAGGCAAACGCCTAAAGTTAGGGTTGGGGTACAATGTTCAATATGAAAAGAATGCAAACTTCATTATTTGGGAAAGCGACACTTTTGCATATACTCCAAGTGGTGGTGCTGATTTAAACGATCCAGCAACTACGCTTACAGTGAACACCGCACTTACGGCTAGCTTCGACCCGTACCTAAAGGCGTATGATAAAAAGAACAACCTCCATGTTTTAAAAGGACGCTACTATTATATTGATAGAGCCAACTTGACGAACCCTGGGCAGTCAACAACTTCTACCGTAATTTTTGGTGATTACCAATTTCAAAAGAAATGGGGAGAAGGAACAGTATTGACAACGGGATTAACGGGAACGAGAAATGGTGTAGTTTCGGCTCTTTTCGGGGATCACAACTCTATGAATTTCGCAATTTATACGCAGTATGAAAAGCGATGGAAAAAATTGGACATCACAGGTGGTGTTCGGTTGGAATATTTTCAGCAAGATGGTAGACAGGGAGATTCTGATTTCTATTTTGGAAAGGATACAACTGGAGCCAAAATGCCTATTTATCCTATCGCGCGATTAGGCCTACATTATCAAGTAGCACGAGGAACGCACTTAAGAGCATCTTTCGGACAAGGAATTAGATACCCATCCGTTGCAGAACGGTACACAAAAACCTCTGTTGGAGCGTTGAATATTTTCCCCAATGAAAACCTAGGTCCAGAAACGGGTTGGGCAGCAGAAATAGGTGTGAAACAAGTGTTTTTAATTGGAAAGAAATGGAAGGGAATGTTAGACCTTTCTGGTTTCATAAATCAATACAACGACATGATGGAATTCACTTTCGGAGTTTATGTGCCGGATGGTGTGTCTCCAAACTTAACAATTGGTGATCCAAATTACGTAGGGAATTACATCGGTTTTAGAGCCAATAACGCTGAGCAAGCAAGAATTATTGGAGCAGAACTTTCATTTAACAGTGCTGGTCAAATTGGTGATGTTGAGGTTGTTTCTTTGATTGGTTATACCTACATGAACCCAGTTTCACTGAACCAGGACAGCAATTATTTGAGAACACTTTCTACCTACGATGAAGAAACGGGGGAGTATGATAATACACTTAAGTATAGATTCAATCACTTAGTCAAAGCAGACATAGAAGCAACATGGAAAGGTCTTAGTGTAGGGTTTTCAGCACGTTATGTTAGTGCTATGAAAAACATTGACAAAACTTTTGAAGAAGAGGCAATTGCCGGAACAGGAATTTATATCATGCCTGGACTGAAAGAATATAGAGTTGCGAATGATTCTGATGGTAGTTTTGTAATGGACGCTCGTATCGGGTATAATTTCTTGGAACACTATAGAGTAGGCTTTATGGTAAACAACATATTGAACAATGAATACGTTTCACGCCCTGGAGATGTTCAACCTCCACGATCATATATGTTGCAATTGAAAGCTACGTTTTAATGAAAGTTGTAGGAATTATTCCAGCGCGTTATGCCTCCTCGCGTTTTCCAGGTAAGCCATTGATTGACCTCAAAGGTAAACCCATGATTCAAAGAGTCTATGAAGGAGCTAAGAAGTCATCTATGTTGGACCGAGTAATAGTGGCTACTGATGATCAGCGAATCTTTGATGCTGTTCAAGCTTTCGGAGGAGAGGTGATGATGACCTCAGACAAACATACAACAGGTACTGATCGTTGTGGAGAAGTGGCCAATGCTGTAGAGGCAGATGTTGTGATCAATATTCAGGGAGATGAGCCCTTGGTTGATTACCGTCAATTGGACGAACTATGCAAGGTGTTTGAAGACGATCAAGTAGAAATTGCAACCTTGGGAATTCGAAATATCTCAGAGGAAGACCGTATGAACCCAAACAGAATTAAGATCGTCTTGGATAAAAATGGGGACGCGATCTATTTTTCAAGAAGTCCAATTCCAAATACCGATAACGCAAAGCAACCAGCAATTGAATCATTCGATTTTTGTCGTCACAT
Organism: Crocinitomicaceae bacterium; assembly: GCA_033791225.1. Lineage (GTDB taxonomy): Bacteria > Bacteroidota > Bacteroidia > Flavobacteriales_D > Crocinitomicaceae > UBA4466. Next base: position 360,588 of record JASJHD010000001.1, on the reverse strand, counting down.
TGGATTGTATGGATACAGAAAATCAACATTGAACGAGCTGGTACAATTAACACCAACAGCTCTAGAGCGAGTTGAGTCATTAGAACAGCTCCGTTGGCTCTATCATGGCTACAAAGTTCGTGTTGCAGAAACAACAATCGAGACACCAAATATTGACGTCCCTGAGGACATAGAAAAAGTGCTCTCAGCACTCTAGTTATTTAGCTGCATTTTCGTTATTTTTGTACCAATGACAACCATCGAACAACTTCTAGGAGATTTACTTTTGCGACACAACTGTGTGATCGTTCCAACTTTTGGTGGGTTCGTTGCAAAACAGGTTTCTGCAAGGGTTGATTTTGAGGCTGGAAAAATGTCACCACCACGTAAATCATTGCTGTTCAATAAGCAATTGATCAACAACGATGGATTATTGATCAATGAATTGTCTCAATCAAATGGATTGTCCTACGAAGAGGCACAAAGTCAGGTTCACAAAAAAGTAGAGGATTGGAACAGATCTTTGCGCAATAGCGGAAGAATTGAATTGGACCGCATTGGATATTTGTATTTTGATGCTGAAAAGAACCTCTGCTTTGAACAAGACCGCTTTTTCAACCTTTTACTTGAGTCGTTTGGCCTTGGACAAGTACATTTCTTAACGGAACAAGATGTTAAGATCGTTGAAAGAACGATTGTTCAGTCAGAGCAGGAAACGAAGATCATTCCTATTGAACAGGCCGTTGCTGTAGAAAAGCCAGAAGTGCTTGTTGCGATAGACGATAAAAAGGAAGAAAAAGTAATAGTTGCACCTAGACGAAAAGTGTGGAGATATGTGGCAGCCGCGTGTATTTTACCAATTGCATTTTATTCCGCTTGGATTCCAATGAAAACGGATGTGCTGGAATCAGGTGTTATTTCACTGAATGATTTCAATCCGTTTCATACCAGAACGGAAGGGAGCTATGAGCAAATAAATAGTGAAGAAATTCCTGCTAGTGACTTAAGCACTCCAACAATCGAAGAACAAATTGAAGGCTTGCCAGAGGATGTAAAGGTTTACACCTACGAGTTTGACGAAGGCTTTACAATTCCAGTTAGCTTAGAATCAGCGGAATTTGAAAATAGTGGGCCACCAGTTCAAGAACCAGTTTTTCAAGCGAATGCAATGCATTATATCGTAGGTTGTTTTGGCCAAGAATCAAACGCAACGAATCTAGTGTTGAAATTGCAAAACGCAGGCTTGGACGCAAAAATAGTTGATGTTCAGAATGGTTTACATCGCGTTTCTGCTGGGTCCGGAATCTCATTAGAGGCACTTTCAGATGTAAAAGCGACAGTGAGCGGCCTTGGTTACAAAGGTTGGACATTGAAATAACCGGTTTACTCTTTTTATCTAATTTCCCCCGAATCTTTCAAAACAGCATTCTTCTATGGGCGCAGTTATTGCTATATTTGAGGCTCTTAATCAAAGGAATATGAAAAACATCTTTTATAGTATACTTATCGCCGGAATGTCAACAACTTGTTTCGGCCAATTCGGTTACACAGAACCAGCATCAAATGCTGAAGACAGCGAATACAAATTCACAAAAATTGCCCACCTAGACGCAACACCCGTTGAAAGTCAAGGATGGACGGGAACATGTTGGAGCTTTTCCTCATTGTCCTTTTTTGAGTCTGAATTGATGCGAATGGGTGTTGAAAATCCAGCATTGTTATCAGAGATGTACATTGCCCGTAAAGCATATGAATTAAAGGCGGACAAGTTCATTCGATTGGATGGAAAAGGAAACTTTTCTGAAGGTGGAGAGTTTCACGATATTCCGTATGTAATTAAGAATTATGGTGTAGTGCCATTATCTATATATGATGGATTGAACTATGGTTCTGAAACGCATGATCACAGCGAAATGTTTAGCGTTTTGAACGGTGCAGTTAAAGGGCTTCTTGAACACATGAAGAGCAGAGACTTTGAAGTACTTACTCCAGTTTGGAAAAATGCTTTGACAGGAATCTTAGATGCTTACTTCGGAGAGGACATTACTGAATTTGAGTTGGATGGCAAGAAATATACTCCAATGTCATATGCAGAATCGATTGGATTAGACATGGACAACTATGTATCACTCACTTCATTCACACACCATGAAATGAACGAAGAATGTGTGATTGGTATTCCAGATAACTGGGCTTGGGTGTCAAGCTACAACGTTTCTTTGGACGATCTTACAGGAGCTGTTGAGTACGCATTGAAGAATGGTTTCTCAATCACATGGACTGCCGACGTATCTGAAAATGGATTTAGTTATAGCAATGGGTTAGCAATTAACCCTGTTGATGAATCAACAATTACGATGACAGGATCAGACAACGAAAATTTCTCAGATGGAGGAGCAGAAAGAGTCTCGAATGCATTTATAACTCCGGTAGATGAAGTAGATGTTACTCCAGAAATCCGTCAGGAAGGATATGACAATAAGTCGACAACAGATGATCATTTAATGCACATCGTTGGATTGTACAAAGACCAAAACGGAACGAAATACTATCTCGTTAAAAATTCATGGGGTACAGGAAACTTTCCTGAGGGATACTTATACGTTTCTGAGAGTTATTTCAAGTGGAAAACCATCATGATTGGCTTGCACAAGGACGGCCTGTCAAAAGGAATGAAGAAGAAATTGGAGCTCTAGTTGATAGAGGATTTCTAATCCTTTTCAAACCACTCTTTAGACTTCTCATCATCATTTTGATCCAAAAGGTCATCGTGTGACTTTACATCTGGGCTTTCGGGAGTTTCGGGCTTTTTCTTCGGAGGGCTGACAAGATATGAAACTCCATGCGCAATAAGAAAGACAACAAAAATCACAAGGAAATCTTGTAAGAATCCTGCACCATCACTGAAGCTTGACATTTTGTAAGGAACGAAGAGCGCAACTATTATTATTATTCGGATCACCTGATTCATAGCACAATTTTCAGTTAAAATAAGCAATTTAATTTGTATCAAAAAAGGCGATTCAATAATAACTGAACCGCCTTTTTATACTTGAATTAAACTAGAACTATAACTACTCAATTATGAGCTTCTTATTTATATAATGGTTACCAGTGCGAATAGTAACAAAATAAATTCCCGTTGGTTGATTAATTTGGATGTTTAAGCTTGAACTTGAAGACGATTCTTGGTAAACAAGTCGTCCAATTGCATCTTGAATTAACACATCATATTCTCCATCCACATTTTCTAATTCGATGGTAATGGACCCAGTTGATGGGTTCGGGTGAATTCCAAAGCTTGCCAATGATGGTGAGCTAGGAACAGCTGCAAAAGGGTCATTGCACTCATCAATTCCAGCATCATAAAATGCTTGAACAGAATCAGCAACAGAAAGCATAACATCCACATTTTCTAAGTTTGTCATGGTTGTATCTCTTCCAAATACGATCGCCATATCTATGTTATATTCCTGACCCGGTAAAAGGTCTCCTTGTTCAGAGCTCATAAACATTCTTCGATCTCCTGATTGATTAGAACTTCCGCTACCATCTGTATCCGTTTCTGTCCATGTCCATGATGCTCCAACAATTGGATCATGCGGGAACAAATAATTCGAAGGTTGAGTCGTTGAACCTGATGACCCAGGATATCCAGTACCACCGTATACCCAATCTTGTCCGTCGGCCCATTTTCCATGCATATAGTTCCAATACTTTATACCACTGTTTGGGTCTGACTGTGCGGGCGGCCCACCATTCACATAATATCCGGCATTACGCATATATTGATTTAAGTACATCACTCCAATTGCTGGAGGGGCATCACCGTACCCTAGAGAGCCATTGCTGTCTTCATCATAATTATCTCCATTGTATATGTAAGAGATGTTGCGTGTTGGATCACAGCCCATATAATCATCTTGAGCTCCGCCCAAATCGGCATCAGTATAGCATGCAGAAGCGAAACTGTACAATGTTTGAGGGCTTCTGTTAACAACACGCATGTCCATAAATGTGATGTCATTCAAGAAGTCAAGCGAAGCATATTGGTACAACATTACATGTACTTCAATCCCCATGATTGGAGTGTTTGAACTAAAACTAGGACCAGCAGCATCGTTGAAAATGATATACAAAGCTTCACATCCTTTTATTTCTGGATGATCACCATCATAGGGGTCGTAAATCCCGTCAGAGTTCATGTCAACAAATGGAGCAAGATCATTTGAAACTCCAATGGCTGGGTCACCATGGGCAGGCCAAGACATAATATTTGGGCTTGGACTCGCCACTGATCCAAACACAGCATATTCTAAATTATGCGCTTCGATTTCTGCACTTGTTACACGCCAAATACTTGAAAGGTACTGAGCCATATAAGCTGAATCCATGTAAGAAGTATCTGCAGAATAAGGGCCGGCATAAAAGTCGTTAGATGAGCCCCCGAAAGTTTGAGCAGCAACATGAATCTGACCTCCTACGTCCATAGCACCAAACCAAAAGGCCGTGGTATAGATGGCGTTTATTCCACTGCCTTTCGGGATTTCGTAACCTGGGGAGCCATTCACAATATCTTGGAATAAATTTCCGGCATCCATAGCGATAAGGGAAACGTTGTTCTTCTCAAGAATCGAAACAGATTGTGAGAAGGTATATGATGTGGCCAGTAAAAAGGCAAATAGTATAAGTTGTTTCATAGCGTGCGTATTTAGAGTTGAATACCAAGATCACTATTCAGAGCCCATTGAGTTGGAAATTTTAATAAAGAAAACACGAGAATATACCGCTCTATCTACTTTGCAACTCCACAAATTGATAAAAAGTAACCTTAGAATCAATAAAACCTACAGATAGACAGAAAAAGAATGTAAAAGAGATGTACAGGTCTGAATTACTTCAAAAACACCTAAATAGTTCTTCGAAGAACCATTTTATTATTTGGAGCGCGTTCTAGTGAAAAGGTTTTTCCCAGTAGCACTGTCAAAAATTTGAACATATGCCCCGCCTATTTCATTGCCTACAAGAACAATCTTGTCATCAAACTTATCCAAATAGACATTGTTGAGGTATTGACTATGATCCACTAACAGTTGTTCAACTTCCGCATGCCAAATTTCTCTACCAGTTTGTAAGTTAATACAGACTAAATCACAACCTGAAGCAATTGGCGAAAAAACGGCGACAATAAGTTTGTTGTCGTCAAAAATCACTTGCATGTTTCTTCCTAAAGCCTTCGCTTGTTCGGTTGTGTACTTCCATCCGGCTTTGGGTTTGGGCATGGTTTCAGCAACGATTGAATAACCAGTGATGGCATCATCGGTGAAATAATCATGCAAGGTTATGCGGTACTGAAGTCTCCATTTTTCAAATTCTAGGGTATCTACTCCAATATCAGTATGGTTTACTGGGGAAGCTATGAGCTTGTCTAGATCCCAAACAAATTCGGGCTTTTCGGCATGCATTGGAAGCATTGTAAGTGTTTTAAGATCAAGGATATCTCCATCCCAAACAATCGCCTCCGCTCTTTCCTGACCAATGCAAAAAGAGGTAACAAATAATAGAGAAAAGAAAACTGTAATGCGCATATGTTTGATTTGGAATCAAAAGGTACGCAGATTAATAGAATTATTGCGGACTAGACTCTGTAAATATGATATCCACCCTTCTATTGGCAGCACGGTCTGCTTTAGTTGCTTCTGGATAAACCAAAGGCTCCCAATTACTGTACCCTTCAAAACTTAGTCGTTTCTTATCAATGCCTTTCTTTTTCAAATATTTAAAGACCACTTTCGCGCGTCTTTTACTTTTTGATCGGCTATTATTACAGCAAACATGTCCACGAATATGTGCGGTCAAGTTGGGGTTATCTACCAACATTTGATACAAATTTTCTAGATATTGCTCAGAATCATTTTCAATCTTGAAAGTCCCTTCTTTAAATTTAATAGGCAAAATAACAGGCTTATCTTGCAACACCGTCTCTTCTTCAATGTCCGCTGTCTCAGAATATACGGTTGAATTGTCTGCAACAACTTGTTCTTCTATCTCAAGCTCCTCTCCCAAATGATAGTACACATCAACACGGTGCCAGTTGTATGGCACAAAATTTAGATCTACACGTCTTCGACCAAAAACATTCTTGATTACATTTTCGTCACTTACTTTTAGTGCGTTCACAACGTATTCTTGCCGCTTCAAGCACAATGCCGTCTGATCTTCCGCGGAACCAGAAATATCTGAAAAAGAATTAATCTCAATCACTTGAAAGTCGTTCGAGTTCATGATTTCTTGTAAGTACGCCAATTTGGCTTTTGTGTACTTAGTAGGCTCAACGCCATTGTTATTAAAATAAAATGATGTCACCTCAACTTGCGCAAATGACGAGCCAGTAATGAGTAATAGAACAAACAGAAGGATTGAGCGTCTCATAGCAGTTATTAACGGATTGCCGCAAAAAAGGTTGCATTGTCCGTGGTTAGTTGAATACTAAAAGTACAAAAAGATCTTAAAAGTTGCCCGACGAAGAAAAGAGAGCTAGATGAAACCATTTGCGACTTTTCTCGCGTGTTCATCCATGGCTATGTAATCTTCCAACGTTGGGTTTTGAATGTTAGTGATTTTTTGAAGTGTCTCTGCGTTGATACGAGAGATATCCAAGAAGGAAATCTGATCATTGAGAAAGGCATTTACTGCTACCTCGTTGGCAGCATTCAAAGCACAAGAAGCCAATCCACCCATTTCTAAGGCATCGTAGGCAAGCTGAAGATTTGTGAAAGTTGATTTGTCCGGTTGCTCAAACGTTAATTCTGGATAGTCTAGAAAGTTGAAGCGCGGGTAATTTGTCTTTAATCGCTCAGGATAAGTGAAAGCATATTGAATCGGAAGCTTCATATCCGGCAATCCCATTTGTGCTTTCATGCAACCATCTTCGAACTGTACAATTGAATGAATAATGGACTGTGGATGAACGATCACATCAATTTGTTCAGGTTTCAAATTAAACAGCCATCGAGCCTCAATAACTTCCAGACCTTTATTCATCATTGATGCAGAATCAATAGTGATTTTTGCTCCCATCTCCCAATTTGGGTGATTAAGTGCCTGCTCCTTAGTCACTGTCTTTAATTGATCTGTTGTAAAGCCTCTGAACGGGCCACCAGAAGCTGTGAGATAAATTTTCTCAATTGGGTTTTGAAATTCACCTGTCAAACATTGAAAAATCGCTGAATGTTCAGAATCAACAGGGTAAATATTCACACCATTTTGATAGGCTTCTTTTGTTACTAACTCTCCAGCTACAACAAGAGTTTCCTTGTTTGCAAGGGCGATATTTTTCTTGGCTCTAATAGCAGAAAGTGTTGGTCGAAGTCCGGCATAGCCAACCATCGCCGTCAGCACAGTATCTACTTCATTCGACTCAACAACTTGGGCCAAAGCATCAACACCAGCATATACATGTATGTCGTGTTCCGAAAGAGCGTCCTTCACTTTCATGAATTGATCTTCGTCTACAATAACAACAGTATTGGGTTGATGTTTAATTGCTTGTTGAATGAGTAAGTTAGCATTCTTATTGGCCGTGATTATTTGCAAGTCAAAGTGTTCGGGATACGCTTCTATAACTTCTAAAGCTTGGGTTCCAATAGAACCAGTTGACCCCAATATTGCAATGCCTTTTTTCTGCTGCATAAAGCAAATGTAATGTTTATTAGCAGTAATTTTGCGCCCATGAAGTACAGAATGTTAACCACCGAAGAACTCCAAGTTTTTGAAGAAGACCTGAAGCAATTTTTAATCGTGAATGGTGTGCATAGTGAAGAATGGGAAGAAATGAACAAATCAAATGTTGAGCAAGCGACGAAGCTTGTTGAGCTCTTTTCAGATTCAGTACTTCAAAAAGTCTATGAGAAAATCAATTTCGTTGAACATAGGTCTGTTGAATCGTGCATGGTTTTTAAGTTCGACGAAGAAGCCATGCAGTTGATATCAATCAATGCCAAGGAGCAAGGGGTCGTTGATCTTTCCACGCCAGAATCAATTCATGAATCCTTGACGAAAAAGCCCAACAACCTAACAATTTTCAAATCTCAAAAACCTTACGATAAGGAGCGGGAAGAAGAGGTGCACGAAATGATTGAGCAAGGGTGTTTTATTTCTACGGAGGAATTCTGGAAGTTATTGGAAGAGGTTTTGGACTAATCCTTGACGACATTACTTTTGTATCTTTGGGAAAAATTATCCCATGAAAACAGTACTCTTCGGATTGTCATTATTGTTGGCTTCATCAGTAATTGGACAGATCAATTCACCTCGCTTAAGCGCAGCTTCTACAATAGAACAAACAGTAGGATTAACTGAAATAACGCTGAGTTATTCGCGACCAAACCTTCGTGGAAGATCGGCATTTGGAGAAGTTGTTCCAATGGACCTAGTCTGGAGAACTGGTGCAAATGAAAACACAACTATCGAAATCAACGATCCCCTAATCTTTGGCAATGACACATTAAAGACAGGAAAATACGCGCTTTACACAAAGCCATCGAAAGATGAATGGACATTGTATTTCTATGCTACATCAGATAACTGGGGAACACCTGACGAATGGAGCACCGAGGAAATAGTTCTTGAAGTGAAAATGGAGACACGTAAGTTAGAACGACAAATGGAGACATTCACGATTTCTCTTGACGAAGTCACTACCAAGGACGCGGTTCTTTCATTTAGTTGGGATCAAACACAAGCTTTTGTAAAATTTGTAGTGCCAACAGTAGATAAAATGAATAGCAGTATTGATCGGGTAATGAACGGTCCAGATTGGGGTGATTATTACAATGCTGCCGACTTTTACCTTACCGAGATGGATAATTTGGGGAAAGCCTTAGAGTGGATTAATAAGGCGCTTGAACTAAGAGGTTCTGAAAGAAAATTTTGGATATTCTACAAAAAGGCACTCATTCAAGAAGCAATGAGAGACAATGTTGAAGCGTTGAAATCAGCTCAACTTGCACTTGAAGACGCTAAAAAGCATGGGAATGAAACCTATACTAAACGCAGCGAGGCGCTTATTCTTGAATTACAATAATATTCATCGTTGGGTCCAAGTTTAAATCGTATTGTATCAACACATATTCATAGAGCAAATACTCAAAAGACTACTATCTTTGTGGCATGTCTGAATTAAAGGAATCATTGATTAGTCGATTAGGAGAACACCGCGTTTTGGAGGCTCCTACACAAGAAGGCGAAATACCCTTATTGATTCTTGATTTGGAATTGAAATCGCCGGTGACGGTGATTGTCACCAATGGATTGAGTGATTACAGAATGCCTGTTCCAGAAAAACTAGTAGGAAAAGAACACAACGAACTGTACTTCTGTCTTCCAAACTATTGGGAGTGGGAAGATGCTGCCAATCCTAATATGAACTGGGTTTTTCCTTGGATTCAACGATTGGCAAAGTTTGTAGTCGAAAAAGAAACATGGTTTGGACACGGACACACAATGCCGTGCGGAAAGGAAGAACTGGCATTGTCAAATTCGATGCAACAGAACCACTTCTTGTTGTCGGACCCAATACTATTGGAGCAAGAATTAGCCCCGATAGACCTTGAAGACAAGACCATTCACTTTTTGGGTATCATACCTGTTTTTAAAGATGAATTCCAATACAAACAATCCCGTGGAACATTTAAATTGTTGACCAAGTTTATGAACAAGGGAGTCACAGAAAAGCTAGATGATTTCAGGTATTCAGTCAATATAAATAAGTGGAGACTTAAGCGTTAACCCATTACATTTATAGAGCAATTAGGCAATTTACCAGAAAAACTGTATATTTGGGAATCTAAAAACCTAATTAAATGAAAAAAATTATTTTCCCACTAGCGGCAGGTTTGTTATTATTTGCTTCATGTGCTAAGGACTACACTTGCACGTGTACGAGTACTACAACACAGACCCCTTTAGGTGCTTCAAGCACCATTACTACAAGCACTACAACTACGGATGTAACTGATGTTAAAGAAACATTTGTTTCAGAAAAAATGGAGTGTTATTCTAATGAGTACTCGTATTCATACGATGACTGGGTTGGAGATCCAGTTCAAGTAACAGTAGAAAACGATTGTACAATTACAAAGTAAGAAAAGATGAAAAAAATTATAACATTATCTATAGCAGCGTTAGCGCTGGCTTCGTGTACTGCAGATTACGATTGTGCTTGCACATATACAGATGTATCTGGAGGAACAACTACAATTAGTTCAAATACTACAACGTTAATCGGTGTTACTCAAACACAAGCTGAACAAGATTACAATTGTGTATCATATGAGCAAAGTTACACAGACAATACAGGAACCGTAAGTACTTCTACTCAAGATTGTACAATTACTAAGAAGTAATTAGTTTATATTTAACTGAATTAAAGCGTCCTCATTGAGGACGCTTTTTTTATTTAACCAAGTTTTTTTCGGCTATCAAGTGGGCAATTTGCACAGCATTGGTAGCGGCACCTTTTCTTAAATTATCAGTAACCACCCACATGTTTAAAGTGTTTGGCTGAGATTCGTCTCTTCGTATTCTTCCAACAAACACATCGTTTTTACCTTCTGAATACAAGGGCATTGGATAGGTGTTTGTGGTAGGGTCGTCTTTTACTACGATGCCTTCTTGAGCATGCAACAATTGACGCACCTCGCTAAGGTCAAAATCTTCTTCAAACTCAATGTTAAGAGATTCAGAGTGTCCTCCCATAACAGGAACACGAACAGCTGTAGCCGTAACATTGATTGATGGATCCAATATCTTCTTCGTTTCGTTCGTAAGTTTCATTTCCTCCTTCGTGTATCCATTCTCCGTGAAATCATCACAGTGTGGTAAACAGTTCTGGTCAATAGTATACGGATACACCATTTCTCCTTTCACTCCATTGCGCTCATTGTCCATTTGCTTTTTAGCAGCCACTCCTGTACCGGTAATTGACTGATATGTAGAAACAACAACACGCTTTACTTTGTATCGGTCATGCAAAGGCTTAAGCGCCAGCACCAATTGAATTGTACTACAATTCGGGTTCGCAATGATTTTATCTTCAGGGGTCAATAAATGTCCATTGATTTCTGGAACGACCAACTTTTTTGTTGGATCCATTCGCCAAGCAGATGAATTGTCAATTACGGTTGTTCCAGCTTCTGCGAACTTAGGAGCCCACTTCAAAGAAGTAGCACCACCCGCAGAAAAAATGGCGATATCTGGTTTCATATCAACAGCAGTTTGAAGTCCAACGACGGTGCACTCAAGTCCACCAAAGTCGATCTTTTTTCCAACTGATCTTTCTGACGCAACGGGGATTAATTCTGTAATTGGAAAACTCAATTCACGCAAAACCTTAAGCATTACGCCTCCAACCATTCCTGTAGCTCCTACAACTGCAACTTTCATTCTGTCTGATTTATAACAAATTCAGAGTCAAATTTAGTATATTTAGCTGCATTGATTGGCAAACCTATGAAGTACTTTTTTGCAACCGTGTTTATTCTAACACATTCGTTTTTTTTCGCACAGATTTCAGATGATTTTACAGATGGCGATTTCACAACCAATCCGGCATGGACGGGAACGTCGGCTGATTACATTGTGAATGGGTCAAATGAGCTGCAACTCAATAGTACAATTGCTTCTATTTCATACTTGAGTACTCCACATGGACTTGCAACATTAGATGATAAGGAATGGAGAATTTGGACACAGCAGTCTTTTTCACCTTCAGGAAGTAATTTCGGAAGAATTTATTTGACATCCTCCAGTGCAGATTTAACCACAGATCCTGATGGATTTTATGTGCAATTGGGTGAGGGTGGATCATTGGATGCATTACGCCTGTTCAAATGTGACGGGGGGATACATACCGAATTAATTACCGGAACGTCAGCGCTAATTGCTTCGAGCTTTACCATCGGAATTCAAGTGAAACGAGACAATACTGGACAGTGGACTCTATCGGTAGACCCGGCTGGTGGAGAAAGTTATGTTCTTGAAGGGACCGCCAATGATGCAATCAATTTATTGGGAACTAGTTTTGGGGTGGCAGATGTCTATACCGTTAGTAACTCAACTAATTTCTATTACGACAATATTTATGTAGGGGATGAAATAGTGGATATTATAGCTCCTTCGTTGGTGTCAGCAACTGCAATCAATGCTAATTTGATTGACGTGCTGTTCGACGAGCCTTTGGACCAAACCTCAGCAGAATTAACAAGCAATTACGATATTCAACCATTTCTTTCAGCGACGAGCGCAACACTTGACGGGTCTAACCCAGCATTAGTGCATATTGTTCCAACTTTCCCATTAACGAATGGAATGTCTTATACGCTGTTCTCTCAGAATATTGAGGATTTATCTGGCAATGTGTCTTCATCTGAATCGGTAAATTTCATGTACCTAATAGCGGAAAGTCCACTTCCAGGAGATGTTGTTATCAATGAGTTTATGTGCGACCCTAGCCCACAAGTTGGACTTACTGAGGTCGAATATGTAGAAATAGTTAACCGAAGTTCAAAGATTTTTAATCTCCAAGATTGGAAATTGGGAGATGCTTCATCGGACGGAACAATTCAGGCTGGATGGATTTTGCCAGGAGAACATATTGTGTTAACGAGTACTGCGAATGTTGATTCCTTTGCGGTAGCTGTTGCTGTATCAAGCTTTCCGAGTTTGAATAATGCAAGTGACAACATTGTACTACGGGATATTGCAGGAGTGCAGATAGATTCGATTTCATATACAGACGATTGGTACCAAGATCCGAACAAAGATGGCGGTGGTTATTCAATAGAGCGAATTAATCCAGATGATCCCTGTTCTGATTTTAGCGATTGGGCGGCAAGTAATGATGCTTTGGGAGGAACCCCAGGGACTGTTAATTCAATTTACGATAATACTCCTGACACCGAAGCTCCTGGAATATCTCAACTGGTAGCGTTGACGCCAAATTATGTAGAGGTATACTTTTCAGAAGGCATGGATTCTACTAGTTTGGCAAATGCAACAATTACTACGAATCCAAGTTTAACGATTCAAAATAACTATGTCCTCGGGGCGTATCCTGATATGCTGACCTTACAGTTTGTAGAAAATATTGCTCCGACAACAACATACTCAATCGAACTACAAAACGTTGGTGACTGTTGGTTAAACATGATCACGATAAATGGAATTTTTGCCTTACCTGAAACTCCTGAAGTTGGAGATGTGGTGATCAATGAGCTTTTGTTTAATCCACTCACTGGAGGAGGGGATTGGGTTGAAGTGTACAACAATTCTAACAAATTACTCGACTTGTACAATTGGGAATTGGCCAATTATGACAATGATACAATTGATAATCATAAACTTGTTGAGGAGCATTTTTTGTTATTTCCAGGTGATTACGCTGTATTTACCGAAGACACTATTCACATTGTGCAAAATTATCCGACGTACACAGGTGGAAGATTTATTCAAATGGATTTGCCGACCTATTCAAATGGAGAGGGAACGGTTTATTTGATAGCACAAAACCAAGTGATGGATGAGGTAACTTATTCTGAAGACTGGCATTTTACCTTGATCGATGATATGAAAGGAAAATCGTTGGAGCGATTAGATTTTAATGGGCTTTCCAATGATCACAACAACTGGCATACGGCCGCTGAAGCGATTGGGTTTGCTACTCCAGGACAAGAAAACTCACAATATTCACCGGTCACAACGAATGGCGATTTCAGTTTTGAGAATGAGACAATATCACCAGACAATGATGGCTTTCAAGATGTGTTGCAAGTCCATTATGAAATGGTTGAACCAGGACTTGTGGGAACGTTTACTATTTATGACGATCGAGGAAGAAAAATTGCAATCGTTTTCGAATCAGAATTGTTAGCCGCAAGTGGGACCTTCACTTGGGATGGAGTTAAAGAAGATAACTCAAAAGCATCTATTGGCACTTATGTAGCCGTTTTTGAAGCTTTTGGAATTGATGGAGAAGTGAAGTTTGCCAAGCGAAAGGCTTTTGTTGTGGCAGGAAATCTTTAGCAGATGAAAAGAACAATCACATGCTTATTTTTGGTGATATCAACCCTATTGAATGCCCAACTATTCACGGTTGACTCTTACAAAGATTCTGACCCTTTCGGCTATGATTGTGTTTTCCCAGTGGTTTCATCTACTTCTCATGATGCGGCTGCTGATAAGATCAACACTTATATACAAATAAGGTCACTTGCGATTGATTATAATAAAGGAGATGACTCTCTTTTTAGAAATGTCTTTCCCCCTGAAGGTGAAATTTGGGGTAATACTGAGTATAACTTTCAAGTCAATCACAATACAGATAAGTTTTTCTCGGTAACGATTACCTATTCTGGTACTGGAGCGTATTCCGAATACTATTCTACGACTTATAACTTCGTGGCGAGCACAGGAGAATTCATTGTTCTGAATGATTTATTTTCAAGGACTGCCCTTTCGGATCTTGGGTTTATAGTAAATGAGCGACGTTATTCGGAGATAATGGATTTTATGGAAGACATCGATGTAACAGGTGAAGATCTGTCTGAACAATATGAAATGTACAATGAGTGTAAGGATCAATTTTTTAAAAATAACTGGTTACCTATAACCATGTTCACAATTATGGATGACGGAATTCGTTTTGAACGAGAACGTTGCTCTAATCATGCAATGATGGCTCTAGATGATTTAGGTAGATTTTCGCAAGAATTATCTTTTAAAGATCTTGAAATGTTCATGAACGAAAACTTTTCCGCTTTGATGTCTGCAGGAATTTGGAGCACCAAAAATAAAGGATTCAAGAAAAAATACTGAAGGGAACTAATCAATTACAGCGGTGTTGAATTCTTCTGGAATAGAAACGACCTTCGTGGAGTGTACTAGCACAACAAAATTAAATCACCATTAATTTAATGGGATATATTATGGCAAACAGGATGGTTGAATTGATCGAGACTAAATAAACCGTGGTTTTTCAACGTTCTATTAATAAATCAGAACATGAAAAATCTCCTCCTTATTTCTTTCATGGTCGGTTCGACATTTCTCCTTAACGCTCAACGGTACAGAACTGCAGTGGGCTTTAAAGGCGATTATTCAACCTTGGATATAGCGTCGGCTGATCTTACATTAAAGCACTTTTTTTCTGGACCAAACGCCTTTGAGTTGAACTTAGGTGGTAGTAAACGCCACTTTTGGTTGCAAGCCTTTTATCACAGAAATCAGGCTCTTACAAGCGATTTAGAATGGTACTGGGGAGCAGGACCGGACATCGGCTATTGGAGAAAAGGAGTGAACATTAGAGGGGATGTGACTTATTCTGATGGTTTTTGGGTCGGATTGAACAGTGTTATTGGTTTGGAGTATACTTTTGATTTTATTCCTATTAATTTAGCGCTGGATACGGGACCGACTCTGCGAATTGTACCAGATGTTAAATTTGGATGGATGGCAGGATTTGCCTTCCGTTATGGTTTTAGATAAGACAATGATATCACCAGGAGCTAAAGGATGGATTAATAAGTATTTTGACCTTGTAGAAAAGGGACAAATCGAACTTGTGGTTAATCGTCCGGAAGGGCTAAGGAAGTTGCACTTTATGCACCTTACGCTTTCTCATTCAGGAATAGTTTTTGGGTTTCCGAATGAAATGATCTTCGGAAAAAGTGTTGAGACGACAGATTGGACGCATGAGGAAAAGCTGAAATTTTTGTTGTTTGAATCGCATTTGTTTGTCTTTATTCAAATTCACAAAGACCAAGTGTTTAATAAGGAAGAGTTTCTCACGACACTTTTTGACTTTTATGAATTGCACAGTGCGAGTGCGATCAAGAAAGTGTTTAAGTTTTTTGTGAAAGAGTCCCGTGAAGAAAAAATTGAGAGCATACTATCAAAGCGGGTAGATATCAAGGTAAAGATACTGGAAAACAAATGGTGGGTCAATTCATTGAGCAATGCCTTTACTTATTTGGATGTCATTTTATTCGATGATTTTGTTCACAAGGAAAAGGACACAGCCCTTAAAAGCTATAGCAATTATGCAATGAATGCGCTAACGGCGATTACTTTGTCATCCTATTCTGACGGTGTCTTGGAAGACAAGGAAATTGCCATGTTCAATATATTCTTGGCTTCTGCTAACCTTGGCGATGAAGATCGAGATCAAGCGAAAGAGAAATTCAAGAATGGAGCAGAGTTAGATGATTTCTCCTTTTTTGTGAATGACCATTGGCTGCTCAAGCGATTCATTTTGGATGTTGCGATACTTACGATTTTATCTAGTGAGGACATTGATGATGATGAAATGAATTTCCTTCAATCTTTGTGCGAGCATCTCGAAATCCCCATTCATGAACTTGAAGAAAACCTTGGGTTGATTGAAAACTTCTTACTCGACACGAAAGAAGAAGTGGTTTTCATGAAGGACGCACCTTCTTATGAGAAGATGTACTCAAGCCTTTCCAAGCGATGGGTGAAAATATTAATGCGCAACAAGGATAAACTGGCGGTTGAGCTTAAGCAAAGCAAGGAGTTGGTCTCTTTGGTGAAAAAATCCCGAAAGGAAGAATTGACCAAAGAAGAGAAGGAAATGGTGAAAACACAGTTCAAGGATATTGCCAAATCCATTCCTACACTTACGATTTTCATGCTTCCAGGTGGAGCCATTTTATTGCCGATTCTTTTAAAAATAATGCCCGATCTAATTCCCTCAGCGTTCAAGGAAAATGAAATTGAAGATCAAGATGTTTAATCATCAGGCAAGGTGCCCTGATAATACTGGGGGTTATGGTTATACCTATTCAAGTCTAAGTGCAAAGGAATATTCAGATTTATGCTCAATTGATGAACATTAATGCGGGTTCCAAAATGATTAGGAGACAACCGAATCGCGTACTCATATGAGATATTAACAAATGGCGTGAGTGGGTTTAAACCAATGCGTGGTTTGAGATACCAAGAAGCCTTGTCAAAATCAGTGTACGCAACAGCAAACAAACCAAAATTGAAAATTGCGGTGGAGAAGTATCCACCGACCTTTGGACCTAAGATAAAATCACTATTCCACTCAAAGTTAAATTCAGTGCCGATTGCCGGACCAAATAACACCAAGGGATAGCCGTGAAAACCGCCAAGTTCTGAGAAGCTAAATGTGATGTCACCATATGGTTGATGTCCCTGATAATAACTTACAGTGAGTATTTTTGATTGCAGTATTCCATTTCTACCATCGGTGATGCGATTGTTCTTTTCAATATAGTAGTCATTGATCGTTACTACTGGAATAACAGGAATTTTCACGATCGCAGAATCGTTAGTTAAAACCACGTTCTCAGAGAAAAATGCATGGGTAGAAGAGCTATTAGAAGTACCGATCGAGAGTTTTATAACATACGAAGAGTCTTTGATATGTTCGGGAATAATAAAAGTCGCTTCTTCAAGATTGCTCGAAAGTTTATGAATAAGTAGATTATCGATGAATGTCGCCACGTCGATGAATGTCGTTCCATGCACGTGTATTGTGTATTCATAATCAACTAGGTTCAAAGAGTCAGGCCCAATTACAACGATTTTTCTCTGTGATTGCGCGTGTATACCTTTAGCACACATCAGAAACACTAAGAACAGGAAAAATGTAAAGCAACGTCTCATACTCAAATATCAAGATAAAATTTTACGACGCCGGACAAGGCAGAATCTTTTTATTGATCCCTATTCAATAATTACCAATCGTTGCATCAGTTGGTGCTCATTTAGTTTCAATGCTACAATGTATGTACCTGGAAGCAAGTCCAGTTCGAGAAGTTTCAAATTGGCGCCTTTTCCAATGAGCATTTCATCCAGATATACCGTTTTTCCAGTGAGGTCTAATATGTCTATCGTGCCCAAACCTGATCGGTTAGATGAAATATTTAAATTGAAAGTGTGTTGTCCGGGGTTCGGGAAGATTAATAATTCTGGAGAATTAGACGACGTTGCACAATCAATAAATAAAACTCCATGAACAACTATTTTACCGTCCAGATCCATTTCGCTCAGTCTGTAGTACACTCCACTAGATGAACGATTGTTATCCGTGTACATGTATTGAATTAGCTCCGACGAATTTCCAGCTGCGGGAATTTGACCGATTGTTTTGAACTGACCACCTTCTTCTGATGCTTCGATAATGAAGCTATGTGAGTTGCTTTCTGCTACAGTAATCCATGATAAATGCGTCACACCTTCTTCACAGTAAATAGTGTAATTGGCCAAATCAACAGATAAGGGGGTAAGTGCTCCATTGTTCGTATATCCAAGTGCATAATTCGAAAAGTCTGTGAATGTCATTGTTGTCGAATCATCAACACGCGATCCTCCTGCGGTATAATCCCATGCGTCGCCTTCGATTTCCTGTTTCAATAAAGTGTGCGCGTCCGACCCCCATGTTTGCGCAAAGGTCCAATAATTAATGTCCGGACTAACTGAAGCAGTATAATTTCCTCCCAATACATTGTTTGATACGCCCATGTGCCAATAGCCTTCTGTTTCGACTTGCTCAACCGTGTCTATGCTGAGTGGAAAACCAAAAACAATACTCGGGACAACGGTTGTTGGATTCGGAGTTGCGTCTAGGAATCGTGTCGTGACATTTGCATTTCCAGTAAGGAGGTTTGGAGTAAACCGAAGAGGTTCAAAGTAGGTTTCGGCATCCGAATTGTTACTTCCCAAATGGAAGATATACATCCCGCCAGAAGAAGTGAACGCTCGATTGTAATTTCCTAGAACATGTCCGCCAGTGTGCAACACAATATTTGCAGAACTGTTTGTAACAAACAAGGTGTCTGTTCCTGCATCAACATAATTTCCAAGGCCTGTAGGCAGGGTAAAGATCAAGCTATCTGCGATATTTGTGTTTCCACTTAATGATTTTACACCAGACCCATTGAATTGAACTTTGAAATAATCTGTTCCAACAACACTTGTTTGCTTCACTGATTGAGCACAAGTTCCGTCAAATTGAATTTTTCCATCTGGAAGAGTGTACACACCAGAGAGCTCGGGAAGTACAGTTCCACATTTTGCCAATTGCAATTCACCTCCAGTCATTGTTAGGTTTCCAGTTCCATTTAGTGTGTTTGTGTTTGCGTCAAGGATTCCACTTTGAATAGTAAGGGTTTTGGGAGTGTTCAATGTATAATTGAAAGCACTCACTAGGGAAGCTTTAATTCCTGTAGATTTATTGACCAATACATTTCCAAATACCTGATTAGCATTAATTGTTACATCGCTTGTATTTGTTTGGTCCAGACAACCACCGCATGCATTGACGAAGTGGACTTCACCATTAATAGCAATAAATGTTCCTGCAGATTTAGAAAGATCTCTATTTACCGAAAGCACATATGTAGCGAGGTCAAACGTTCCCGATGTTGAAATGGTCATCGAACGTGGCCACATATTCGTTTCAAGTGTTAGGTCACTAGAAGTAACGGAGACATCGACATCAAACAACGTACCGCTTCCCTTGTAGACGGATATGGTGTTTGCAAAAATTACGTCTGCGTTAGCGACAGTTGTTGTCGTGGTAATGACACCCTCATTTAATAAATCTCTGTCGATGGTGAGTGTATTATCACCATTGATAGTAATAGTTCCGAAATTACATACATCTCTAGCCACTGCTGTCGCACCAATTTGAGGCATTGCACATCCTCCACAAATGGAAGCTGGAATGAGAGCATCAGTTGCTGTAGTAGGAATTGCATTATCAGACCAGTTCCCAGCCAAATTCCAGACACTGCTTACATCTCCTTCCCAAGTATTTGCAGGAGATCCTCCTCCTGTTGTACCATTAATAGAAATATCGTCCACAGCAAATGAAGGATCAGATCCAACGGCATCATCATTGTTTACCCATCTAAAACCGATTTTAACATTTGCATTGTTGTCAGCTGAAGCTGGAAGTGCTATTGAAAACGCTGTCCAAGTACCTTGAGGAGCACAACCTAATCCAGTTTTAGCAAGGCCGTTCAGTAATGCCCACGTTGCCCCATCGTAGTACCAAAGCGTCGCATCATCTGTTGTTCCACTTCCATTTTCCATATAGACAAAGTCCACTGTGTTTGAAGATATCCCAGAAAGATCAATTACAGGTGACTCAACGAACACATCAGTATCAGTACCGGCTCCCCATCCACCAAGTCCAAATGAACACCATCCACCAGTATCATATGCTGCTCCCAAATCACCGAGTGTTGTAGAACTAAGGTGAAGTGATTCATCTCCGCCACCAGCACAACCTGTACCACAAGCTGTAGCAGCATTTCCATTTTCAGCACAACTTACATAGAACGTGTTTGGCGATGTTGTGAAACCACAAGCATCTACTGCCGGACTGCTGTCTGTAATTATCCATGCTCCATTTCCAGTGTCTACTCCATGTGCTGAGCAGCCAGAACCACACCCGTTTTCAAAACCTTCGTAGAACGCTGTTACAGGGCCTCCGCCACCACCGCCACCACAGTTGCAATCAAGCGCTTCAATAAAGGCGACTTTCGTTTCTGTATCATTTCCTTCAGCGTTCGTCACAGTTAATGCCACTTGATAGGTTCCAATAGCATCGAAAACAACATCAATATTTTGATCTGTTGAACTTGTTCCATTAACATAAGTTACCGTTGCTGGCGTAAATACCCACGACCATCCTGTGATAGGCGAATACGCCGTGCTGGCACTCAAATCTGTAAATGTTACTGTGTCTTGTTCGCTCGCTGGATCCGCACATGCGGCCAATTGTGATGTAGTAAAATTCGCTGTGGGAGGACAGTCGTCAATAATGATAATAGCAGATTGAAGCAGAATTCCATCACCCGCACAATTTGTAGCTGTAAGGGTAACGTCATATGTTCCATTCGAAGTGAACTCTACTTGAGGGTGTTGATCTGTAGCACTTGTTCCATTTATATAATTAAATCCTCCGGGAGGCCCAGGTTTAGCGATACTCCATGACCATGCCGATATATCACAAACTCCAGAAATCAATGAGGCGCAATTGGAATAATACCCATCGCCCGTTGTGCTTTGATCTGTGAAATAAAATACGTCACCTTTACAGCCGGTTGTTTGGCTAACAATAAACGCAGCAGTTGGAACATCACAAGCAGACATAATAAGGTTGTCCACATTGAAACTGGCTCCGAGGGCGTAATCACCTGTATCATTAATATCACCATCATCTACCCAACGAAAAGCAATACGAATATCGGGTTGATTGTTTGCATCTGCAGGAAGTTCAAATGATCTTCTGTACCAATTGTTACAAGTTCCAGCTAGAAAGTGGTAACAGCTAGATAAACTGTCTTGTAAAATCTGCCAAGTTACACCAGCATCCACACTGTATAGAATAGTACTATGTGCTTTGATTCCATCAGAATCGCCACCAAGGAAGAAATCTGCAGTTAACACAAGGTTACATTTTCCAGTGGCGTCAATATTGGAATTCAAATAAGCTATTTGCTCAGACTGTGTTTGAATGTCGCCATTGTCAGGATCTGAAATGCAATTCCAATCGTCTGATTGCGGAGTTCCACCGTAAAGGAGAGTTGCACAAGTTGGAAAAGAAGTAATATGTAAACTTTGATTTGGTCCTGGTTGGGCACCATTGATATAAGGGTTGGGCAAATCGCTCGGTGAAGAACAAGCATAATGTCTTCCGCGAACAAGCTGACCCTGAGCAGAGATTGTTGTGCCAATTGCTATGTCGTTATCGAGTTCGGGTGTATTTCTATCATTGATAATAAAATTGTCGTGTTCTACAGCCGCATTCACGCCATAGACAAGTCCGACAATTCCAGCGGGTGTCGGGTTGGTCAATGATCCGGGAGCATTTTCAAGAGTCCATCTCCCTCCTCCTCCATCGTCAAAGTCCTCTACCCAAATAGCCGTTTGAGCATGCCCCTGCAAACTTATAAGAACGCAAAAAGAAGCGAAGAGTAGAAATTGCGAGTAGCGGGAAAGCATTATTTGTTTTAATTAGATTAACAAAGTAGTGAAAATTCAAGAAACTCTCGAATAATTAACTGTTTAATTTTGTGTGAATTAGGAGCTCCATATCAGTGATGTCAGTTTTTGTAAAAATGAAAGAAAGTAATTGGAAAAGGGTGTTGGTCCAAACTTCCCTATAGTTCAAATTTCGTAACTTGTCGTCATGAAATCTCTTTTTACCCTTCTTCTCTTCATTGCTTTCTCCACAATTTCTTTTGGACAGAATAAAATGATCGTGTTTCTTAAAGACAAAGGGAACCAACAAATTGAACAATCAAACTTCACGGAACGTTCAATCCAACGTCGATTGAAAAACCAATCCGTTTTTGATTCTAGAGATATAGCAGTGAATCCAGACTACATAACTGCACTTGCTGAAAGTGGTGAAGTTTTAAATGTTTCACGTTGGTTGAATGCGGTATCATATGAATCCGATTTAAGTGTTGAGGAATTGATGGCACAATATCCTTTCATCGAGCGAGCACATTCAGTGGGAAGAGCCCATAACTCACTAGGTGTATTTGAAGAAGAGGGAAAAACCGTTGAATATGGAATGGGAGTAGATCAAGTAGATCAAATCAACCTTATTTGTATGCACGACCAAGATTACACGGGCGAAGGAATTTTTATGGCTGTTATTGATGTTGGATTCAGAAACATGGACACCATTCAATATTTTGATTCAGTTTATCTTGAGAACAGATTGATTGATGTGCACAACTTTGTAACTGGTCAATCTGATGTTTACGATTATTCTGGGCATGGCACATCGGTTTCTTCGTGTATCGTTGCAGAAAAGAGTGGTGTTGATCCTTTTGCAGGAACAGCATTCGACGTTGATTTAGCGCTATACGTTTCTGAAGATTTTGCCTCGGAAACTGAAATAGAAGAGTTTAATTTGGTTGTGGCCTTGGAACGTTGTGATTCTGTAGGAGTGGAAATTGCAAATATTTCTTTGGGGTATTACCATTTTGACGACTCAACCACAAGTCATGTTTACGCTGATATGGATGGACAAACGACCATTGCTGCTCAAGGGGTGAATGTTGCGGCATCTAAAGGAATCGCAGTAATTACATCGGCTGGTAACGGAGGTCCAGATACAATTTCAACTCCTTGTGATGCAGACAGCTGTCTGTGTATTGGAGCGGTAGATGGTAATGGCGCATATGCGACCTTTTCCTCCGTTGGTCCTTCAGCGGATGGACAGGTAAAACCAGATGTGTCTGCACGTGGACAGTGGGCAGTACTTGTGGCATCCAATGGAACATTAACAGCTTCTAATGGAACCTCGTTTTCTTCTCCAATAATTGCAGGAGCAACAGCGTGTTTAATGCAGGCAAATCCGTCGAAGACTGTAATGGAAATTTTTGATGCAATTCGTCAAAGCGCTAATCAATTCAATACGCCAGATGAGTTTTTAGGATATGGAATCCCTGATTTTTGTGCAGCGAATGATCTTTTGGCAAGTATGGAAGTTTTGGAAAACGACTTGATTGAGATTTATCCAAACCCAGCGGATGGATCAATTACTGTGACATTGAAGGAAACACAATCAATAACATCTATTGAGTTGGTTAATATGCTAGGTCAAATAGTTATCGCTAAATCCAGCGAGTTAAGTGATGTTGTACAACTAGATGTTCATGCTTTGAGTAATGGAATGTACACTGTTCAGGTTCACGCAAATGGCGAGGTGTTCACCAAAAAATTGGTGATTAGGCATTAATTAGCCGTTCGATCAACTCACAATTTTTCTTTGTGTCAAAATGTTCGCGCAGGTAACTTCGACGCTCTTCAAACTTTTCTTGCGACAGTTCTTTTTCCATTACTAACTGAACAGCATGCGCAAAAGACTTTGGTGTGTTTTTAACTTGACAATACGTCCCGAGTTGAGTGCCAGCTACCATCTTATTATTTACAATAACGTGCCCCGAAGAATTCAACGCATTCAGTAGTTTTAGCTTTAGTCCAGTTGGCTGATCCGTATACAATACATGCACACGTGCTTCTTGTACCAGCTCTTGCATCTTTTCTTCATTCGGATTATCGATTACATCAACTCCATCGTCGGAACAATATTCTCTCAATCGGTCACTTGGATTCTTTCCAGCAATAACGAGCTCAATATTGAGAGGTCCCAGAGATTCAAGAATCCACAGTGCTGCATTCTCGTTTTCAAGCACGGATAAATTCCCATGAAATAGGCAATACGGTTCTGTTTTGGTGTAAGCTGTTCCTGTAATAGGTGGTGTACATGCAGGCAATAGGTGAACGCTATGATTAAATGCCTTAAAGTGTACAAAATCATTTTTTTGAATCGCTAAGATGTGATCCGCTTTTGCCAGAATCGGCTCGTACTTCTTTAGTTTTCGCGCTTCTGATTTGTAAAAAATGCGTTTTAAACCGGTGGCTTTCTTTGCCAACTCTGCATAATATTGATGTTCAACATTATGCGTCCGAACGATTTTAATTCTGTCACTCAAACGCTCATCACCAAGATAAAAAGTAGAGTGAATTCCTTCAAATAGTATGGGAGAATCATCTTTTAGAAGAGCGTTTAATAACTTGCTTGATCTTCTGGTCTTGACAATGAACGGAAACGGAGAAAACCAATCGGTCAAATTTTTATCACGCCGATAGTAACTCACCGTCGATGTAATTTCTTCTAACTCTTGAGGGTAGCCACGACCATATTCGAAACAATGCAGGTCTATCTCAAAGCCTAATTCGTGCAAAGCTTTGATACGGAAGTACATATCAATAGCCCCACCATAATCCGCTGGAAACGGGACATCAAGTGCTATGATATGGATGTGCTTACGACTCAACTTTCGGATATATGGTTGCTAAGATACGGGTTTCGTTTTCCCAATTTTCGGTCTTCGCAGCGATTACACAATTGGTTTTGCATTGGTCCAGTCTCGCTTGGTTTGTAAGTAAACCATTTAAAGTGTTGGTCAATGAATCCACCGTAAAATCAGACAAAATCTCACCGATATCATTGGTTCTGACCACATTTGCTACTTCCTTTATTTCAGTCGCTACAACAGCAGTTGAAGTATGCATGTAATCAAAGACCTTGTTTGGAAGTGAGAGTTTGTAATTATCATTCGAAGGCTTGTCCAAAGTAAGTCCTATGTCTGCGTGGTGCGTATAATTCATCATCACAGCGTATGGTTTCTTTCCATAAAAAAGAACCTTCTCCTCAAGTTTAAGTTCATGTACGCGTTCTTTCAATTGAGGTACAACGTCACCATCTCCAATTATCATGAGCACGGCGTCAACATTGATCATAGCTTCTACGGCCTCTTCAGCTCCACGGTCAACATTAATTCCGGCTCCTTGCAAAATGATCAATGGCTTTCCCTCGGGGATTCCAAGTTCCTTTTTATTGGCAATATTTTCAGGGTTCCACAAGGGAGAAATATTTCGAACAACCTTCACGTCCTTTTTATACAAGTTAGAATAGATCTCAGCAATAGAATTATTCACAGTGTACACATCCTTTAGTTTCGGAAAAATTTTGCGCTCTATTTTTAACCAAACATTTCTAACCTTTGGGCGATTGATTAACTCTGGAACTTCTGTAAAATATTCATGTGAATCATATACCAATCGAGTGTTTCGTTTGAATTTCTTTGCCATGTGATTGGCCAATAGCGTATCCAAATCATTTGAGACAAGCACATCGGCTTTCTTGAAAAGCAAAAAGAAGAACAAGCGGAGGTTAAAAAAAGCATAGAACGCTGCCCCTTTTTCGAAAAGCAATTTCATGCGTTTCGTTTTGTATGGCCGAGGATCAAGTGCATGACTAGTACGTTGTTTCCTTCCTACCAGCAATACATCATACCCTTGATCTTTCAGAAACATGCAGACTTTGTGCACGCGCTGATCTGTATAAAGATCATTGATAACTGATACAATTGCTTTGGCCATGTGTCAAAATTAATAGAAAAGCTGATGACAAAGGCATAACGGGAAAAGAGGAGGAATATTTACTCAGAAATTAGGGCAGCCTACGAAAGGAATGTAATGCGTATAAATTTTTCGAGCCTTTGCGCGATCAATGAAATAGAAGTGAGAGAACCTATTTCGCTTATCAGGTTTTTCCTGAATGACAATTTCAGACAAGATCTTCTTTCGATGTTGAATGCGAACCTGCCCATTCTCAATAGCTTCTTTTATGTGATATTTTATTCCTGTGTATTGGTACATACATTCTAGAGCTATTCCAACACGATCTAGGAAGGCATCCATTGAAACAGTGTCGCCTTGGCTTAACACATCGGAAAAACTCTGATAAGTGCTCAAACCTTCGTAATGAAATAGAAGATCATTTTGGTTAAATGTCAGAAGATACCCATTGCTTTCTATAGTGATTCGATTATCACTTTCTTCAAGTTCAAGAATAATTATGCGATTTTTAGTGTCTTCTTGGGCGCTAACGCCTTGAATAAAAAGGGCAATTAATATGGTCAGAACAATTTTCATTCAATCGTTAAAAAGCTGGACACCCTATACAATGGAAACAAACAGGAATGTCTGGAGCCAGGTGTCGTTCCATTGCATCAAAAACACCTTCATTAGAACGTTCGGTGATAGTAACACGTTTCACACATTTTCTGTCCAATGTGCTGATAATTACTTCGCCATTATCAAGGAGCTCTGCAATAACGTTTTCAAAATCCGTATTTCGATCCAAATCTGAAGCATACGTTTCCACTTGGTCTATAAGATCGGATATTTCATGCTTAGCTTTCGAAGCCAATATAGCCAACACCCAATTTTTCATAGGGCTGTTCTTATACGCCTTGATGATATCATCATGCTCTAACATGAAATAGTATTCACCAGATTGGATGTGCACGGGATTCTCTATTGAAGTTAGTCGTGACTCTATATTGTGTGTGGTGGATCCTTCTTGTCCGAATGTAACAAAGGAGGCAAGGACAATAACTGTGAGCATTAATTTCTTCATAAGCTGATAGTGTAGCATTAGAAGTAGAACAAAAAAACAGGGCTAAAAGTTACAGAAGATGGGGGTTGTTGCTCTCGGCTTCGCTCGATCAACGGATTAGATGCAAACCAGAGGATCGAGCGAAGCCGAGATTTGGAATTAATCATCAGCTTTTTCGAAAAGTTATGCCTAACTTATATAGAACCTAATCTATTTACAATGAAAGGATATATTATCGTGTGCAAACGGTACGTATTGCACCGGTAGTACGATAAATTTAGATCAAAGAATTGGACAACATCAAGAGGGAGCTGGAGCTAATCACACTAAAAAGTATGGACCAGTGAAATTGGAGTACTTTGAAGAGTTTGATAGAATTGATCATGCGTTTTATCGTGAAAAACAGATTCAAAGATGGAGTCATTCAAAAAAGAAAGCTCTAATTGACGGTCAACATACGAAATTGAAAGCCTTAGCTCAATGCATGAATGAAAGTCATTGGTTGAATAAACCTGTTGATCGAGCGAAGTCGAGAGCAACGAAAATGTTCAAAACCACTGAAGGATAGGTTGGATTATCTTGTCCATTGATTGAACTAATCGATAACTCAGGAAATCGAACGAAGTCGAGATACCGAGTTGCTTTTATGAAAGCAAATGATCCCTCAATTCTGAAACGGAGTATTTATCGCTTTGATCCTCGTCATTTAATTGCTGAACGATAGTAATTGAAGAAATGAGGTTGATTTTGGCCGCTTCTCCAAGTTCAGCAACGACAAAATAGCTGGCGGCTTCACCTGATGTTTCTTCATCAAGATGATCAATGTTCACTGCTTCAAATATTAGTTCAGCCTTACCGTCCTCACCTTCAAATGCAACATAATTCCAGGAAGAAGCATCTACAAATTGAGGGTCTAAGCTCTGATCATTAATATTAAAAAAACGGTTCCAGTTTTGCGCTGGTTTACTTGCGTTGAAAACCCAGTCCATGTGTTCTGGAGCAAAAGACATTATTTCTTGACTGATCTTGTAAAGATCTTTATCACCATTCGGTGAGACAGTTAAAAACCAATGATTGGAGTCATTTAAACCGATATCCCAAGACAATGTGCCAATACTTAAGATATGGTTGTTTAAGTGGTCGATTACAAGTTCCCTCTCCGAAGAAATGTCATTGTCGATACAATTTTTAATCATGGCTTCGTGCTTGACAAACCATTGCCAAAACGCCATTATTTTTTCTTCATTGGAATTCATATGCACAAAGGAAGTAATTTATTTTACCACAAAGCCACGAGGTCACAAGGAATAATACGTAGCACACAACTAATCTAAATTTCTCATACCGGATATTGTGCCAAACACATTACACATCTTGTGCCTTTGTGCCCTTGTGGTAAGACAACAGAGTTTTATACCTTAAGCACTTTATCCAACCGATCGTATGCGTCTGTGAGCGAAAGCACATCCGAATAGATAATGCGTAATCTATCATTCTTTTCACTTAATTGAAGTTCCGATGGATGTTTTTGCATGTAGTCCAGCACCTTTGTAAATACAGGTGATTCATAGAACGGAGATTTTGGATCTTTGATAAAGTATCCAATCATTTTATTCGATTTCAACACCAATTTTTCAATTCCTAAATCTTGAGCTAACCAACGTAAACTGAAAGAAAGTACAAGTTCTTCAACAGGTTGTGGAATTGGCCCGAATCGGTCGATAAGTTCTTTAACAAATGCGTCAAGTTCTTCCTGAGACTTGATGCTGTCCATTTGTTGGTAAAGGCTTAATCGTTCGGAAACTTGATTCACATAATCATCTGGAATACGAACTTCTAGATCCGTTTCAAGAATGCAATCTTTTACAAAAGAGGTGAGCTGATCACTGTTTCTATCTGCAAATAACTCTTTGAACTCACTTTCACGCAATTCGTCTATCGCCTCGTTCAGTATTTTCTGGTACATCTCAAAACCAATGTCTGTGATGAATCCACTTTGTTCGCCTCCAAGCATATTACCTGCTCCGCGAATGTCCAAATCTTTCATGGCGATATTGAACCCAGATCCTAAATCGGAGAATTGAACCAATGCCTCCAATCTTTTGCGGGCTTCGGATGTCATCATATGACCAGGAGGTGCAATGAGGTAACAAAACGCTTTTTTATTGGAGCGTCCTACACGACCTCGCAACTGGTGTAGGTCACTAATTCCAAAGTTCTGTGCGTTATTAATAATGATTGTATTGGAGTTTGAAATGTCAATTCCAGATTCAATTATAGTTGTCGCCAAGAGCACATCATATTCATGATTGATGAAACCCATCATGACTTTCTCTAATTTCTTTCCGTCCATTTGTCCATGACCTATGCCTACACGAACGCCAGGGCATAGACGTTGAATCATTCCAGAAACTTCGGTGATATTTTGTAAGCGGTTGTGCACAAAGAACACTTGTCCACCACGACTCATTTCATATGCAATGGCGTCTCGGATGGTTTCTTCGTTGTATTGAATGATCTCTGTTAAAACTGGCTGTCTATTTGGCGGCGGCGTATTGATAATGCTCAAATCGCGTGCACCCATTAATGAAAATTGTAATGTTCTTGGTATGGGTGTAGCAGTAAGCGTAAGCGTATCAACGGAAGCACGCAATGTTTTCAATTTATCTTTTACCGATACACCAAATTTCTGTTCCTCATCAATGATCATCAATCCGAGATCTTTGAACTTTACACGATCCGATGCAATTGCATGAGTCCCAATTAAAATATCAACCTCACCAGCAGCTAACTTCTTGAGTGTTGCCGTTGTTTCTTTGGTCGATTTAAAACGATTTATGTAGTCAATGTTACACGGGAAGCCTTCCAATCGTTCCTTGAAACTTCTGAAGTGCTGCATAGACAGAATCGTTGTCGGGACAAGAATCGCAACCTGTTTACTGTCCGCCACCGCCTTAAATGCTGCGCGAATGGCAATTTCTGTTTTTCCGAATCCAACATCTCCACATACCAGACGATCCATGGGTGTTTTTGATTCCATGTCCTCTTTTACAGCTATGGTAGCCTTCAGCTGATCGGGCGTATCCTCGTACATAAAAGAAGCCTCCAGTTCATTTTGCAAGTAAGAGTCTGGTGTGTAAGCGAATCCAGGTTGTGCTTTTCGCTTTGCATATAGTTTGATAAGATCGAAGGCTAATTCCTTGATCTTTTTCTTCGTTTTTTGCTTTAAGTTCGACCAAGTTGCTGTTCCCAGCTTGTTCATTCTTGGAGCAGAACCGTCCTTTCCAGTAAACTTTGAGATTCGGTGCAAAGAATGAATTCCAACATACAAAACATCATTGTCTTTGTAGAGCAGTCGAATGGCCTCTTGAGGTTTTCCGTTCACATCGATAGTTTCCAAACCAGAAAACTTTCCAACCCCGTGATCAATGTGTGTTACATAATCTCCACTTTGAAGGTTGTACAATTCTTTTAATGTAAGCGCCTGCTTTGCCTGTCTAAACCCTTCTTTGAGTTTGAATCGATGGTAGCGTTCAAACAATTGATGATCGGTATAACAAACAAGCTTTTGATCTGGCGCAATAAAGCCTTCGTGTAGAGCAATGTGAATAGGTTGAAATTCTACATTCGATTCTGTGTCCTCAAAAATTTGGTACAAGCGATCTATTTGCTTGGGTTGATTCGAAAAGATTAGATTAGTGAATCCGTTCTTTTTTCGATTGATGAGGTCTTCTGTGAGTAAATCAAAATTCTTGTTGAAGCTTGGTTGAGGTTTGAACTCAAAACTGAATTCGGCCGTTGCTTCAAAATAATGCTCAAGTCCAAATTCAACAATGGTTCTGTCTTGAATGGCTTTTTCAAAATCAGAAGGGTGTACGAAAAGATTGGAGGGAATTGTATGATTGATCTCACTGTCCAAAGAATCATAGATTTTAAGGGCTTTCGCGTACTCCTTTTCTAAGCGATCTTGAGCACGATCAACAGCGTCAATCCAAACAACGCTGTTCTGTCCAACAAAATCGAAGAGTGAGACATTGTTTTCATTGATCAAATCTCCCTGAATATTTGGAACGATATTGAAGTGTTTGTGCGTACTTATGGAAAGTTGCGTGCTTGCATCGAAGGTTCTAATACTTTCCACTTCATCACCAAAAAATTCGATTCTATATGGGTGATCATTGGAATAAGAAAAGACATCCACAATTCCTCCACGAATAGAAAACTGTCCAGGTTCGTAGACGAAATCAACACGATCGAAACCTACATCAAAAAGTGTTTCATTGATAAAATCAATAGAGTAGCTTTTACCATCTTCGACTTTCAGCGTGCTTTTATTGAGGTTCCTTTTCGAAGGAATTTTCTCGAAAAGTGCTTTGGGATAAGTAACAATCCATGTGTTTCTTCCTTTCGAAACTTTTTCAAGTACCTCGGCTCTTGCGACTACATTCGCATTGTCCGTTTTTTCCAATTCATACGGTACTCTGTACGAGGCGGGATAGAATAAAATATTCGAATTTTTTGGGTTGATCCCCTGTAAGTCGTTCAGAAAATAAGCAGCTTGTTCTTTGTCTTCAAGAATGAAAAGATGGTTTCCAGGGGCTTGTTCAGCAACTACGGAGGCACAAATTGCACGTGACGAACCAACATGGCCTTTCCAGTGAATTTTAGTTCCAATAACTTGCAGTTGATTCGCCGTAGAACTGATGATCTCGGATTGCGAAAAAGATGCTTTGAGCTCCTTGACGTCCATGGGCGCTTATTTCAAAAAGCTCATGGCTTGCTCAACCATTGTTTTAGATCCAATGAAGAACGGTACACGTTGATGCAAGCGGTGCGGCTCAATTCCCATCACTCGTTCTCTACCAGTTGTTGCTAGACCTCCTGCCTGCTCAGCAATAAATGCCAAAGGATTACACTCGTACAGCAAACGCAACTTTCCTTCTGGATCAACAGTAGTGTCAGGGTAAATATAAATTCCACCTTTGATTAAGTTTCGGTGGAAATCCGCAACCAAAGAACCAATGTAGCGACCAGAATAGGGTCTACTTGCTCCTGGCAATGTTTGCTGACAATATGTTTCGATGTATTCTTTAATTCCAGACTCACAGATGTTCACATTTCCCTCATTCATTGCGTACATACGACCAGTTTCTGGCATTTGCATGCTTGGGTGTGATAGGCAGAACTCTCCGATTGAAGGGTCAAGTGTAAATCCATTCACTCCTTTTCCTGTGGTATATACCAACATTGTAGAAGAACCGTATAAAACATATCCTGCAGCAATTTGCTTATCGCCATCCTGCAGCATGTCTTCTAAGGTGGCCTCTGTTCCAACTTCACTTTTTCTTCTGTAAATAGAGAAGATCGTTCCTATGGATACGTTCACGTCAATGTTTGAAGAACCGTCCAATGGGTCGAACAAAACGACATACTTTCCTTGCTTTGAGAAGTCAGTTTCGAAGGGCATGAAATCATCATTCTCTTCAGAGGCAATTCCACAAACTTCACCGCCAGCTTTAAACATGGCGATAAAACGTTCGTCGGCAATTACATCTAATTTTTGTTGTTCTTCTCCTTGAATGTTTGTGCTTCCTTGTGCTCCAAGAATATTAGCTGTCAACCCTGCTCTGCGCACATCAGCACTTACCACTTTGGATGCAATGGCGATATCACTTAATAAGCGAGAAAGCTCTCCAGAAGCAAATTTAAAATCTGCTTGTCTGTCCATGATGAACTCGTGCAGGGTGGTAATTTTTGACATGTCGTATAATTTTAAGCAAATATCGTTAAAATGAATCGTTTGTCATAGGCGCAAGAGATGAAACTACGCGTTCCACCAAAATATAATTATCCAGTAACGGGCAATCTTTCCAAGAGACATCAACAACAAAAAGGGCCAGAAGCGAACTCTGAAAAAACCAACGGCTATTGTTAGTGGATCGCCTAGAATTGGTGTCCATGAAAGTAGGCCAAGCCAATAACCGTACTTATCAATGGCATTGCGCAATCGCTTGTAGGACTCTGGTTTTTTAAAGCGCTTCTTGATCATGTCTGGATGTCCAATCATGCCGAGCCAATAATTAGTAAGCCCTCCCAAGATATTACCAGCGGAGGCAACCACAAGACATGTAAAGGGATCAAATCCACTGATTAAAAAGAGCACCAGCACACCTTCTGAAGTTAAAGGGAGAATAGTCGCCGCTAAGAAGCAGACAAGAAATAACCCAATAAAACCAAGTGCTAAATAATCCATAGTTTAAGCACCGTAAGATGCGAAAATTTACTACAAATAAACAGATTCAGAAGAAATAGTTAAAGTCACTATAACGCCTGATGGAGTCGGGCCTGTGGCTCACTCTGCCTGAACTAAAGGTCACATGGTGTCCTTGTGCCTTGGTGGTCAAATTTAACACACGATATTACCCAAGTGTTATTGAATCACAATACGTTCAGTCATCATTCCCTGATCGTTGGATACTTCAACCATGTAGACACCGGATCCCTGCGTACTTAAATCGATGCTTGTTTCAACAACGGTATTCTTGGTCAGAATTACCTTTCCGGTCAAGTCGAAAACAACAATAGTGTTTTCATAAAGGTTGTCATTGGTAATTGTAACCAACCCTTCCGATGGATTTGGGAAGATGGAAACCCCGAAAAGAATACCTTCGGGAAGACCTGACCAACACCAATCATGAATTAATCGAATTCCAAAAGCATTTCCGTTAAAGTAGACTTGATCTGCAGGAATATAGATCATGCTTGCGTCCAACGGTTGTTCTACGGTTTCATCGTCAAGAACTGTAATGACATAGTTATTACCTTGACTATAGAGCTCAATAGCAGCGAAATAAGCTCCGGGTATCAAGGTGACTGGTCCAGGAAACCATAAATCAATGTATCCTTGAGTTGTGTCCGATGCTGTGACGGTTCCAACAGTTGTGTTGTATAGGCTGGCCATATCACTCCCCATGAAAAAAGTAGTGTCTTTAATAGAACCATAGATTTCCCCTCCAGGAATAGTTCCGGGACCTAATAACACACGTAATGCGCAAACATGAGCAGGCCCTTCTTTAATGATGTACTTATTAGCTAGCACAAGTCCATCTGCCCCACCTGTGTAAGAGTTGGTTCCAACTTCTGTTGTAATAGGGTTGTCGTATAAACCGATTCCATCCAATGAGTACATTGAACCCATTCCGGTGGTAGTTGTTGCCGCCGTTATTTCAAACTGCACAGTATCTATATTGTCTTCAAAATCTACACCACCAACTATATCGTCATCTGAAACAACAGAATAGATGCCAGTATATGTTCCTACAGATTGACTCAAAGGATCCAGTGTTTCAAGAACAATGGTTGCATTTGGGCTTAATGTTGACACCGAAGTGTTAGAATTAAACGTATTAAAATCAGCGTCAAATGCTACATTGTTTTGTGCTAAGGCTCCCGCGTTGACCACTTCTGATCCAACGTAGTAATTATCATCCTGTTGATTTTCGGGAGTACTTGCGTATTGAATACCGTCGTTAAATTCTCCAACAAACCACGAACTCAAAACTTGCATATCATGATCGGGTATTGTACTAATTGATATATCATCAAGCTCCCAATAATAATGACTACTACCAGAAGCTAATCCATTCCAAGTAAACTTAAGCAGGATGGTGTTTCCAGCAGCTTCCCCAGAGATATTTACAGATGACAAGTAGCTAAAATTATTGTGTGAATGGAAATCATCACCTGGTGCAAAATTGTCATCGGCGTCAATAATGGGTCCCCAAGTAACACCATTATCAGAAGAAATGGAAATTTCTAGATCGAGGATTCCACCACAACAAAAACGGCTATTCTGTTCCCAGCTGAGAACTGCGCTTGTGTTCCCAGTTAAGTCAATAGGAGGAGAAATCAATTCTCCATACAAAGCAATATAATTAGGGCTTATTGGAAAGTTCACGGAATCTGCATCGAATAACATTTTACCATCAGCTTCTGTAGTTGAAGACATAGGTACTACTCCCGATGACCACTCACCACTCGTTTTAAAAAAGCTATGCTTCCAAACATTTCCATTGGCTCCACCTGTAGTCCAAGTGCCATTATTTGTCGATGAAAAAGTTGGTCCTAAGGTTGTGGCTGGAGAGGAGGTTCCAATATCAAATGTTTCGTTCCAAACCACTGTTTTGGGCATGGCCTGAGCCGTTGGTTTATCTGGTTGAGTTGTAGCTTGAAATTCTTCAAGTTGAGCCGGATTGGTGAATTCCGCGATTTGTGCGTGAGTGCTTGTCATTGCAACTGTACACGCAATAATGCTTAAGTAAGTTTTCATAGTATACAAGAAACGAAGAATCCTTGTAGCTCGTTGGAAAAAGGGTATAAAAAAGGTCGGTGCTAAGTAGTTTTAGCACCGACCATCTTAATAGAATTCCTAAAATTATTGAATCACTATTCGTTCCGTCATCATTCCTAGGTTGTTAGCTACTTCAACAATATAAACGCCAGCTCCTTGATTCGTTAAATCAATTGTTGTTGCTTCAGAAGTCTCTTTCGTGAGAATTACTTTCCCCGCTAGATCGTAAACAACAATCGTGTTCTCCGTGAAGTTGTCATTGGTGATGGTAACAACTCCGTCCGATGGATTTGGATAGATGGAGATGCCTGCGAGCGAGTTTTCTTGTATATCCATCCAACACCAATCAGTATGAATACGAATTCCAAAAGCATTTCCGTTATAGTAAATTTGATCTCCAGGTATGTATATCATACTTGCGTCCCATGGCTGATCAACAGTTAAGTCATCTAATATTCCAATTTCGTTATTATTGCCATTACTCGTTAAAATTGCCCCAACGTAGTAAGTACCTGCAGGTAATGATGTAGCAAAACCAAAAGAGGCAAACACATATCCTTGAATACTATCAGCAATCGAGACATTCGCAAGGTTTGTTGAGTGTATAGGTGTCATATCGTTGGCAAGAAAGGTAGTTGTATCCATTAGGACACCTTGAACTTGAGAGCCAGTAACGGTATTGGAATCGAGCATTATCTGAAGAGCACAGACATAGTCCTCTTGATAAAAGGTATACTTATTGGCGAGAACAAGTCCATCTTCTCCGCCAACGAAAGAGCTGCTACCAATAGAAGTAACGATAGGATTTGAGTAAACATCAATACCATCTATAGAGTAGTTATAATTAGAAACTTCAACAATCGTCGTTTCAGTGTTATTGCCGAAATTTGATCCACTGCTGGTCTCGTCATCAGAAACAATCGTGTATAGGCCCGTATATGTTCCGGTTGAGGTCAGCACAGAGGAGTTGACAAGAGATTGAAGTTTTGTAATTGAATCAACCTCTAACAATCCCTGGGATGAATTAGAATTAAACGAACTATAATCTGAAGTCAAGTACAAATTTGTTTGGTCAAGAGCGCCAGCATTGTGGATAGACGAGCCTACATAGTAGTTATCATCTAAGTGAAACACAGGAGTACTTGCATATTGTATACCTTGGTTGTTCTCACCAATTATCCAAGACCTTACAATCCGCAAATCATGATCGGGTAAAGTGCTAATTGAAACGTCATCCATTTCCCAATAGTGATGTGTATTTCCATTACCGTTACCATCCCATGTGAACTTCAAAAGAATAGTATTCCCTGCAGCTTCAGGTGTAATATTGATAGAGGCGTCATAGCTGAAACCATTTACTGAATGAAAATCTACGTTGGGATATATTAAACCAACAGAAGCATCCATAGGTGTACCCCATGTAAGACCATTGTCAGTGGAAATGGAAACTTGAATACCGTTTGGAGCTGTACAACAATACCTAGAGTTCTGTTGCCAATTTAATATTGCACTTGTATGTGTTGTGAGGTCGATTGGTGGAGAAATTAACGAACCAGTTAAGGTTTGGTAGTTAGGGCTGAGCGGTGTATTCACAGAATCAGCATCGAAAAGCATTTTCCCATCAGTTTCAGTCATGGATGCCATTGGAGCCGTTCCCCCTGACCACTCTCCACTGGCTGTAAAAAAGCTATGCTTCCAAATATCTCCATTAACACCATCTGTTGTCCAGGTACCATTTGCCGTGCTAAAAGTCGGGCCAAGGGTTGTTGTTGGAGAAGTAGTTCCAAGGCCAAATGTTTCGTTCCAAACGACTGTTTTGGAAGCGGCTTGATTCGTTGGTTTATTGGGTTGGATGGTCGCCTGAAACTCTTCGAGTTGAGCTGGATTGGAGTATCCTGTGATTTGCGCGTGAGCGGATGTCATTGTAACAGCAGACACAATAATGCATAAGTAAGTCTTCATAGTATGCAAGAAACGAATAATTAACAAGTGTGGTTGGAAATTTACGGCATAAAAAAAAGGGCCGGCATAACCGACCCTTCTCAATAATATGTACTAAGAATTACTTAACAATAACTCTTTCTACGAACTTAGCTGCTCCGTTAGAAACTTCAACTAGATAAACTCCAGTTCCGTTTTCTGACAAATCAATAGTTGTAGCTGCAGACGCTTCAGTAGTAAGAATTAACTTACCTGCCAAATTGTGCACAGAAATTGTATAAGCAACACCATTATCATTTGTAATGTTGAATACTCCTTCAGAAGGGTTAGGGTAGATAGAAACTCCAGTAAGTGTTTGCTCAGCAAGTCCTATTAAAGGATCTGTACCAGCAATAACCTCATCTCCATTTGAAACACCATCATTATCGCAATCTGCAGCAAGCCAAGCAGCACTTGGAACTTCAGTTACACTCGATAAAATGAAGCTACACATGTCGTTAGCGTCAGTTCCATCAACACCTTCAGTAGCGTCAGTTACACCGTCACCATCTGTATCAGCTGTAGCCCAAGAGCTTCCCATTAACACACGGACACCAAGAGCAACACCGTTTGTATAGACTTGATCACCAGGGATATAAATTACTGAAGACCAGAATGGCTGATCAATAGTTTCATCATCCAAAACTCTAATGTCAGTCGAGTTACCATTACTGTACAATTCAGCAGCAGCAAAATAAGCTCCAGTCGCAAGATTTACCGGTGCTGCGAACATTAAATCAATATAACCGTTAGAGATATCAGCAGCAGTAACAGTACCTGCGTTTGTGTTAAACAATGCAGTCATGTCATCATTAAATACAGTAGCAGTATCTTTCAATGAACCATAAACTTCAGCACCAGCAACAGTTCCAGTAGCTAACATAACACGAATACCAGAAACATCAGCAGCTTGCTTAATGTAATACATTGTAGCTACAACCAATCCATCCTCTCCACCTGTGAAAGAATCAGTTCCAAGAGAACTAAGTGAAGGGTTTGTGTAAACATCAATACCATCTAAGGAATATACAGAATTAGCAGCCGTTGATGGAGGAGTAATTTCAAATTCTCTCAATCCAATGTTATTAGCGAAGTCTGGGCTAGCCTGCGTTTCTCCATCAGAAATAACACCGTAGTCACCAGTATACATACCAATAGCAAGTGGTCCCCAAGCCTCAGTAGTCTCAAGCATAACCGTGTCACCAGAAACCAATAGAGGGTGAGTAGCAGTTGCAAGAAGTCCACCACCAAAGTCAGCACCCCAAATAAGGTTTGTTTGGTCATTTGCACCGAAGTTGTAAATCTGAGATCCTACTAAGTAGTTTCCATCTTGGTGATCTTCAGGAGTACGACCGTACTCATTTCCTTCGTTGTTCTCTCCACTAATCCATGAAGCCCATGTTTGAAGATCATCACCAGGAAGATCCAATAGACATACATCATCAATAGTCCAGTAGTAATGTGAACTAGCTGAAAGGTTACCGTCCCAAGTGAATTTAATTTTCACGTTAGCTTGTCCTGCTGCTTCAGCAGAAATGTTAACAGTAGTCACGTAGTCGTTTCCGTTTAAAGCAAAGAAGTCACCATTTGCAGCTTGACCTGTGTTCACAACATAAGGAGTTCCCCATGAACCACCACCATCAGTAGAAACTGAAACTGTTAAGTCATGTGTTCCTGAACAACAAAAACGTGAATCTTGCTCGAAAGACATCATTACACTAGGTGCACCAGAAAGGTCAATAACAGGAGAAATTAATTCACCAGTTAAAGGCAAATAGTTTGGGCTAATTGGAAAGTTGACAGAATCAGCATCGAATAACATGTATCCGTTCGCTGCAGTAGTTGACGCCATAGCGTTTGTTCCAGTAGACCATTCTCCACTTGATGGGTACATACTGTGCTTCCAAATTTGATCAGCACCACCTTGTGTCCACATACCATTTGTTGAATTCAGCCCATTAGCGAAATCTTCATTCCAGAGAAGGCTCTTTGTAGTAGCTTGATTAGTTACTGGCTTTTCACCAATATTTTGCTTTTTGATCACAGGACCTAATTCAGCGAAATTGCTTGCCGTTTGTTGAGCAAACAAACTAGTTGTCGCAAAACCAACAAGAGCAAGGCTTAAGTAGATTTTTTTCATAATTTTTTTATTTTGAGTTTACAAATATAAGGATTCGATAGGCACTTAACACCCTTTTAATCTAATATTTACTATCGATCCTTTAAAAAGGGCAGTTCTTTTTGTATTTCGTTTAATTCGTTCTTATTCATAACAATAGTCGTTGCGGACTCTTGATTCCTTAGAAAT
This sequence comes from Crocinitomicaceae bacterium, assembly GCA_033791225.1. GTDB lineage: Bacteria > Bacteroidota > Bacteroidia > Flavobacteriales_D > Crocinitomicaceae > UBA4466. The sequence continues at coordinate 320,928 of JASJHD010000001.1, read as the reverse complement.
AAAATTTCGTTTCCTAATGCGTCAATCACCTTTGAGTCTCCTCTATAAACCAAATTATTTGCATCTACACCCACACGATTCACCCCAACAACATAGCATTGATTTTCAATTGCTCTTGCCGCTAATAAGGCGTTCCAGTGGTGAGAGCGTTTCTCAGGCCAATTGGCAACATACACTAGAACGTCGTATGCAGGAAATTGGTTGGGAAGAATTTCATTTCTTGCAATTTCAGGAAACCGTAGGTCGTAACAAATGAGTGGTTTGATGCTCCATCCTTTGTATTGAACAATGATACCATTAGTACCAGCGGTATAATATTGATCTTCTTTAGCGAGGCCAAAAGATTTCTGCTTGTCGTATACTGAAAGTTGACCTTCGGGCGTAATAAAGACTCCTCGATTATAGGTTTTATCTCCATCCCGAATAATTAAGGAGGTGTATACCGCGGCGTCTTTTAGTGCAGCTGTTTCCTTGAGCCAATGAATCCCTTCGCTTGAAAGAAAATCTTCGGACATGTCGTCAACATGCATGCTAAATCCCGTATGAAACATTTCTGGAAATACGATAAGGTCTGTTTCTACTGTTTCTAGTAGCTGAGTGTAATTCGTAAAGTTGGCTTGTTTATCTTCCCAAACTTGATTGGCTTGAACCAGTGTTACTCTTAAATTTTGCATAATTTTTCTGTTGCCGCAATTAAAGTTGCATCGTCCTTTGCAAAGCAAAAACGAATTATTTTATCATCTCTACCATCAGCATTAAATACTGAAATGGGTATTGCTGCCACTCCATGTTCAATTGTTAGACGCTCACAAAAAGCGACGTCATTTTCGCTAGAAATAGCAGAATAGTTTGCCGTTTGAAAATAAGTTCCGTCGCAAGGAAGAAGTTCAAAGCGAGACGACTCCATCAGTTTGCGAAAGAGATCTCGTTTTTCCTTGTAGAAATCCCCAAGAACACTGAGGTCGGTTTGTTGAAGATGGGCAGTTAGCACAGCTTGACTCACACTGTTTACACTAAACACGTTGAACTGGTGCACTTTCTTAATTTCTACCATTAGTTCTTTCGGTGCAATGGCATATCCCATTTTCCATCCAGTTATGTGGAAGGTTTTCCCAAAGGACGAAATGATAATTGATCTATCCTTTAATATGTCGCTTGAGTTTAGAGACAAGTGTTTACGATTAAAGGTGATGAATTCGTAGACCTCATCTGAAAGGACAAGCAATTGTTTGTGTTTCTGAACGAGTTGCTCTAATTCCTCCATGTCCGAAGTGTTCCAAATTCGTCCAGAAGGATTGTGGGGATTATTTGTAATAATCATTTTCGTTTTACTCGATACAGTTTTATTGATCAAGTTCCAATCTGGTAAAAACGCATTATTTAAACCGATACGTTTCGGAATTCCACCAGCAAGGATGATTGCGGGTTCATAGCAATCGTAACTAGGATCTAAAATCACGACTTCGTCACCGGCTTCCACGAGCGCCATGATTGTAGTGAATAGACCTTGTGTAGCACCTGCTACAACTAAAATTTCTTCAGATGGATTGACGGCTCGCTGATATGTTTTTTCCACCGTTGCAGCCAGTTGCTGTAATAACGCTGGAGACCCCGGCATTGGCATGTATTGATGAACGTTTTCATCTGCCTTATCCTTGAGCAATTGAATCAAAGATGCTTCTACAGGAAAATTTGGAAATCCTTGTGAAAGATTAATTGCATTGTGATCCGCTGCCAATTTAGACATAGTGGAGAATATGGTGGTTCCAACATTTGGTAGTTTAGACATTTGCTCTTGTTTTAATGATTAAAGTTAGCAAAAGCTCTTGTGAACATTTTCAAATCGTCAATTATTGAATAATACTTGGTGAAAACTCATCTATGTAAGTTGATTGCTCAAGGACCTGTAAATCCTTTTGTTACATGGAATAAATAGCGTATTCTTGCATAGAACCTAACAAGCGAAATTATGAAAAAAGCGATATTACTTACTGGAGCTATGGCCATTTGTGCATTGACATCAAGCATCTTTGCTCAAAACGTAGAGCTTAAGAAGGAAGTGAGAATGGAAGAGGAGAACGGTGTTAAAACCTTGACTATTCTTACAACTGAGAACGGAAACGTAACGGAAGAAGTATATACTGGACAAGAAGCTGAGACTAAATTAGCTGAAGAGATGGAAGGTAGAGGGTTAGAGGAAGGAGTGAAGAAGGAGATTGAAGTAGAAGAGATTGATGGTGTCTTGACCTTAACGATTATTACAAGCAACAAAGGAAAAATCCGCAAGGAGGTATACACCGGAGTTGATGCAGAGAAAAAACTTCAAGATTTAGAAAATGGTGAGACCGACAGTTCTGGTTCTCGAACTATTATAAAAGAAGTAGAGGAAGTAAATGATTAAACTACTCGAACCTTAACGAACCCCCTGTGAATGGTTGAACACTATTAACAGGGGGTTTTTTATTATCTTCACTTTATGAAATATATCCTTATTACCCTTAGTATATTGATTATCACGGCATGTTCGTCCAAAGATGACCAGTTTTGTGAATGCATGACTGCTGGAGAAGAATTGAGCATTTATGGAGAACAGTTTATGGAACGAGGTCCATCAGAGGAGGAAGTTAAAAAATGGGAAGAGTTACGCACGACTCAATCCACGGCCTGCCTAGATTATCAGGAAATGAGTGGAGATGAAATGCGTCAACGCAAGGAAGAATGCGAGAAATAATAGAATGATTTAATAATCCTTCAATAGGATTCATACAAGTAAAATCACAATTTATACCAAAGTGCTTTTTGAATGGTTTTCCAAGCATCGTCATAAGTCGCGTCGCCATCCAGTATTTTGTCTCCAACTAACCCAAAGAAATCAGGCAGCCCAAGAGCATCTTCTTCTGGAATCGTTAGTCCGGAGATGTATCCCAGTTGAAGGTAACGATCTGCTTCTTTCAAATCACCTTCAATTCCGTAACAAAAGGCAATCATGAACGAACTCAATTTATTTCTTGGGTTCATCTCGATAACTCGTTGATAATATTCTATTGCCATATTAGTGTTCTGCTTTAACAGATAAGCGTGTCCCATCATTTCATAGAAGGTATGAAGTTCTGGTTTTAATTTTATTCCTTGCTGACAATCTTCTATCGCTCCATCGATGTCCTCAAGAAGAATTCGTGTAACCGCTCTAGAGCTATATACTCCGTAAAAATCAGGATTCAACTCAATGGATTTTTCAAAAAACTTCAAAGAGCCTTCCTCATCGTGTAATTCTCTTGTCGAGACTCCAAGGTTTGAATAGACCCAAAAGAGTTTTGGATGGTTAGGGCTGAGTTTTATAACGTCATTAAAATCTGAAATGGCTTCTTCGAATAGCTCCAAAGACATTAGCGTGTTGCCACGGTAATAATAGGCCTCTACGTATGTAGGGTCTTTCAGCAATAGATTATTGTAATCGCTCAAAGAGGCGTCAATATTGTTGTGGCGTCTATGTGCCCTCCCTCTATAATAAAGAGCGTCGAGCATGTTAGGGTCCGCTGAATATGCTTTAGAAAAGTCTTCAATTGCGCTCGAATAATTCTTTGCTTCGTAGGCTCGCATACCGCTGTCGAAAAGAGCAGAAGCATCTTGCCCAAGAGTTATGTGGGGAATAATGAAGAGGAGGAATAGTAGTTTAATAACTTTCATAGTAGTGCTGAATTAATCATTCAACAAGATACGGAAGTTATTATAATCGGGCAGACCTTAAAAAGTATCTTGTCCGGTGAGGCACAAAAAGCCTCTGCTGCTTCGGTCAACGGTAAGACAATTGTTTCGTTGGCGTATTCTTCTGGCACTCCAACACAAAGAAGAATGTGAGAAATAATAGAATGACTTTCCAAGCATGTACTCAGTACAATGTACCCATATCTCATCAAGTATTTATGAACCCTATAGGGATATAAATGAACATCTTTAAACTAGGTGATGTTTACTTTTTGATTACTTCGTTTAATTAAACAGCTGGAAACCAACACTATCTTTGCAGTGCACTAAAGAAAAGCATAAATATGCCTTTAACAGTTTACCCTAATCCAAACCCTGGAAAATTCTATGTAGAACTAGATGATTCTGATTCTGATTTGCAGAGTGTGGAATTGTTTGATAGTTCTGATTGTCTTGTTTACGAAGGTGTTATAGAACCAAACAAAACTAACCTTATCGAATTAAAGGAGATCAAATCAGGTGATTATAATCTCTACTTGAAAAAGAGAAAACTTGAATTGCGTCATCAAGTTTCAATAGTAAAGCCAGACGAGTGCAGAGCCTTATCTAACCATGTCAATGTTGAAATCAAAATCCCTTCGCTAAATTAAATTTCACCCAAGGATGCCTTCCTTTCATCTATTTGTGTCAACTATTTACGAAGTTATTATAATCGGGCAGACCTTATAAAAGGATCTCGTCCAATGACGCACAGAAAGCCTCTGCTGCTTCTGTCAAATATTCTTCCGTATGTGCTTGTGAAATAAACCCAACCTCATATCCACTTGGCCCTAAATAAACACCTCTGTTCAATAACGCTGCAAAAAGGTACTTGAACTTAGACATGTCTGGGTCAATCTGGTCAGCGCGTTGAATGCTTTTCTTTCCATCGAATGACAGCCAGAAAATAGATCCAATTGTGACCATTTCGAAATCATATCCTTTAGACTTAGCGTGATCATTAATAATGGCAACAAATTTCTTTGTGCGCCGTTCTTGATCCTCATAAAAACCTTCTTTTGCACATTCTGTAAGCTGTGCAATTCCAGCAGCCATTGCTACAGGATTTCCGGAGAGTGTTCCTGCTTGGTATACTGGTCCATCAGGAGAAACGCACGCCATGATTTCGGCACTAGCACCGTAGGCTCCAACAGGCAATCCGCCACCAATGATTTTACCATAGGTTACAATGTCCGGCTTGATTCCAAAGTATTCAGCAGCACCATTGAATCCTACACGGAATCCAGAGATTACCTCATCGAAAAACAATAATGAGTCGTATTTTGTACAGATTTCGCGAAGCTTCAATAAGAATGATTTGTCTTGCAATAACAATCCATTGTTCGCTGGAATTGGCTCAATTATTACGGTGGCAATATCGTTAGCATACTTTTCAAAACATGCTTCCAAAGCAGCTTCATCATTCAGAGGAAGGACAATCGTTTCATTTGCGTATTCTTCAGGCACTCCTGCGCTTGAAGATGTTCCAAACGTAGCCAATCCACTACCAGCTTGTACTAACATTGAATCAACATGACCATGGTAGCAACCGTCGAATTTGATAACTTTTTTACGACCAGTATATCCTCTAGCCAAGCGCAAGGCAGACATAACAGCCTCCGTTCCAGAACTCACAAAACGAATTTTATCGATGAATGGATTGCGTGAAAGAATTAAATCGGCCAGCTCATTTTCCAAAACAGTAGGAGCTCCAAAACTTGCACCATTCTGCAAAGCACTAACAATACCATTATAAACAGAAGGATTGTTGTGTCCAAGAATAAGTGGGCCCCAACTACAACAGAAGTCGATAAATTGATTTCCATCTTCGTCCCAAATGTGACAACCGTCGCCCTTTTTCATAAAAATCGGCGAACCTTCAACAGATTTAAAAGCTCTAACAGGAGAATTAACACCTCCAGGGAAGTATGTTTTGGCTGTTTCAAAAAGTGCTTCAGATGTTGATCGTTGAATATTTGTTTTGGTTTCCATAACTAAATTTTGAGGCTCAAAAGTACACTTTATCGTAAATATATAGAGCTATTTATTTGGATACAACGGGTAAAATAATTTTACTGTCACCAAACACCGTGTGCGTTGCAGACTGAAAGTCATCATTTGTTGCTTGGTAAATATTCTCTACATAATTCTGAGGATTCAAGTCAAACAATGGGAACATGGAGCTTTGCACTTGAATCATAATTCGGTGTCCTTTTTTAAATGTGTGCATCACTTCTAACAAGGGAACTTTCACTTCTGTTTTAACATCGGGGTCAAATGGTTTTGGGTTGGAAAAGTCATCTCTGAATCTTCCACGAATGTAACCGCATCGCACAAGATGCTGGAACCCATTCATTTTTACGTCAGGTTTATCCGAATCCTCGGGAGTTCGATCCATAGGAAATACGTCAATCACCTTTACATAGATGTCAGCATCTTCATGATCAGTTGCAAACTGAATCAGAGCTTGAATTTCTCCTCTTACAGTCATGTTTTCTGTCAATGGCTCCGAAATATAAGTGAGTACATCAGGGCGTTTCCCAAGAAATCTTTGGTCATCAGTCATGTAATGCTTTGGAGCCATGATGTAAAAATCATCACCCTCGATAAAAGGAACAGGATGGTCAGGGTCTGAAACAAAAGATGTACTGGCGCTAGTAGCACTTTCTGATAGTTGACCATTAGGGTGCAAGAAAAGAGTATGATCTTCCAGCCCTTGTTCAAAGAGATCGTTTTTAAAACTGAGCCAATACTTCAAGCCGGTATCAAACACAAGTGCTGGTGTATGATATCCTTCACCCAAACCTTTTAAGTGGTATTCAAAGTACTTGAATTCGATGAGTTGTTGATAGTTTTCTGCGAAGTCAACACCATAAAAAATATCTCCTAAATAATAAGCGCTGTCTCTACGCATAGGGTGGCCATGCGACCAAGGCCCCATAACCAGCTGTACATTACTTGCAGGATTGTCAATGAGCTTCTTGAACGAGTTCAGTATTCCATATAAGTTTTGTTCATCGTTCCAGCCCCCAACAATCATGGTTTGACATTTGGTACTGTCTAGATATTGGATCCAATCGCGTTCTTGTCTATACGCATCATAATTTGGATGTTCGATGATGTTTTTCCAGAAGAAATTGTCTTCGGAAATGATTTCAGAAGTGTTGCTCAGCGCACGTCGTTTTAGGAAATAATCGTAGTAATCTTCAGTGATCCAATTTTCTGCATTGTGAACAAAAGATCGATCCACAACATTGTACCATCGCTCAGTAGTAGGTTCAGTCTTTTGCATTCCGAACACATCCATAACGGGCATATAATTCATGCCATATAAACCGTAACGATTGAAATCTTCAAAAAAGAAATTCGTAACAGGAGCCATTGCCAATACGGCCTTTAAGTTCGGGTGCCCAGTTACAGAAGCTACAAGAGAAGTATAGCCAAGGTAGGAATTCCCATATTGCCCAATGTTTCCATTAAAATTTTTCAAGTTCTTTACGAGCCAATCGTAAGTGTCGTATGAATCTGTAACTTCATCTGTTTTCTCTGGATCAGTAAAAGAATAAGGTGGTTTGGTATTTTCAAATTCACCCTCACTCATCCATCTTCCGCGTACGTCTTGTTGCACAAAGATGTATCCTGATGCGACCAATTCAGGATTATGCATAATGCGTGCTGGCATTGTGTCCGGGCCATAGGGCGCAACGCTGTATGGAGTGCGGTACATCAAAACTGGAAATTTTTCTTTTTTCCGATTTGGAGTATATATGGTGGTAAATAGCTTTACGCCATCTCGCATTTCGATATAAACTTCTTTTTTGGTGTAATCGGCAGTTGTTAGGTCTTGACCCAAAAGCAAAGTGCTGACGAGTATAAAGAGGAATGACAGTTTCGTTTTCATAAGTGTTTTATAGTAGGGCAAAAGTATTAAAAGTTAATTGGTTCATTGTTCTTTTGAATTTTCATGCAAAAAGCCGTAATTTGAATACGTGCAAATCCAATTGAGATGAGCATCACCTATTGCTAACGGCCCCATTTATACCTAATATTGACTATTACTAATAGTAAATTGTTCGATGCGCGTAATTCTAGTTTGTCTTTTTTTGTTTGTGCAGCTGTTTTGTTATGCGCAATTGACGGCAGACTTTTCAGCGTCACCATTGACAATTTGTATTGGAGATTCAATTGAATTCACGGACCTGTCGGTAGAAGATGGTTCGCCCATTCAAACATGGAATTGGGACTTTGGAGATGGCAGCTCTTCCAATTTGGAAAACCCATGGCATACATTTACTTCAACAGGACCTTTTAATATTACACTCACAGTGCAAGCTGTAGATGGTAGTTCTGACGCCGAAGTAAAAGCAGCCTACATTCTAGTAAGCGAATTACCAGTAGCCAACATAACTTTGAATGGATTAGCATGCGTTGTTCCCTTTGATGCGACGTTTACTAATCTTTCGGAAACTGGAGCCGATATAACTTACGCTTGGGATTTTGGCAATGGTCAACAATCTACAGATTTCGCCCCAACAGGAATCACTTATTCAACGGAAGGAACCTTTACCGTTGAATTAATTGTGACCAACACCGCTACTGGATGTTCAAACGAAATACAAATAGATATTGACGTGTATGATTTTGTAGCTGGAATGAATGTTTCAGATACAATCTGCTTAACGCAAACCGGACAATTCTACGATGCATCGTCAGCAGGAGCAAATAGTTGGCTATGGGATTTCGGGGATGGGCCTTTAACCTCCAACCAACCAAATACGGTGCACACCTATTTGAACCCTGGGAATTACACAGTGACGCTAACAGCAGAGAACACCATCATAGGTTGTATCTCCACGGTTTCGCAGAACTTGACCGTGGTAGATGGCCCTACAGCAAATTTCACCATTGATGACACACTTGGGTGCAGTCCAATGGATGTAACATTTACGGACAACAGCTCTGGAGCAACCCAATTTGTATGGTATTTTGGGGATGGAACAAGTTATTCAGGGCCAATCCCTCCAGTTCATACATATACAGACACGGGTTGGTATGGAATATCCTTAGTTGTTTCTAACGATTTTGGCTGTAGTGCGGCATATTATTTTCCTGACTCTATCCGTGTTGAACACATTGATGTTGGGTTTATTCTGGACCCAATGGAAGGGTGTGACCCCCTTTCGGTCAATTTCACGGACACAACGCATGTTCCAGAACCGGCACAAGATCCTATCGTGGATTGGAACTGGACTTTCGACAATGGAAATACATACAACGGTCAATTTCCTCCAACTCAGATCTATAACATTGGGGTGTATAGTCCAAGTTTAACAATTACCACTGCTTCAGGATGCGTGGCAGATACAGTTTATCTAGACTCACTTGCAGTTGGTTCGATTGACACAGTTGCCTTTTCTTATTTCCCATTGGACGTTTGCGCAAATACACCAGTTAACTTTATTGATGAAACCGTGATAGGCACTTCATACGATCCTTGGGAGGTGCAGTATTTATGGTCATTTGGCGATGGCGGAAGTTCTACTTTGACAAATCCAACATACAATTATGCAATTGATACAGGGTTCTTTGATGTACAGTTAATCGTTACGTTCAGGGGCTGTAGCGATTCAGCCTCCGTAATAGATGCTGTTCACATAAATGCCCCAGTGTCTAATTTTAATGTTTCTGATATTCTCACTTGTAATCCGTCGTCACTACCTGTTCAAATCGACGTAGATGATGTTTCCATTATTGGTGAGTTGTCTGATGATGCTGAGATGATTTGGAGCTGGGGAGATGGGACTTTTACCTATTTCGACGATCCAGATATTGACGATGCAGATCAAGGATCAACGCAACACGACTATAGCGATTATGGATCGTATCAAATTGAGCAAGTGATTCACAATTATACAACAGGATGTTCCGACACCTCCACGCAAGTAATCAATATATCTTACCTCGATGCTGGTGTGTTCTTGCTAAACGATACAATTTGTTTGGGAGACAGTATAGTATTTCAGGATGCCTCGATATCAAATTTTCAGGTGATGATGGATACAGTTATGAACACATATAATTTGGGAGGAGTACTATTTAATGGCCCAGCGCACACACACACATTTTCCAGCTGGGGGACTTATCAAATGACCCACTCAGTTATGAATTTGGTGGGTTGTACGGATATAGACACATTGGACATTGTTGTGCTCGATATCCCGAGCGCGGGAATAATAGCAGACATAAACTCGGGTTGTGCACCGCTCCTCGTGAACTTTGATAACATATCAACCCCAAATAACAATGGCGTTCCAATCGTTGATTACGAATGGACCTTCGCAGATACCAGCATTCTGAATACGGGTAACATTGCACAGAATACTTCTTTTGTGTTTAATGATGAAGGCACTTTTTATACGGTGCTTAACGTCCAGGATGCATTTGGATGTACAGCCACGGCAATTGCAATTACGGACATCACAAAGCCTACTGCAGATTTCCTCTTGGATAGCGTTGTTTGTGATCTTGAGAACTTTACAGCAAACAACCAATCAATGGGTGAAGGGCCTTTGGAGTATGACTGGTTCGTAGATGGAATATTCCAAGATTCAATCGAAAACTATTCAGGTGCGTTTGATGAAATAAACTCTACGGCGAACACTTCGGTTGATCATACAATTACCTTAATTGTAACAGATATTAATGGGTGTACAGATACCTTGAATACAGCTATTGTTGTGTCGATGCCAAATGCTTCTGCAAACTTTGCGTTTAGTGGAGCGAGTATTAATGAATTTGGTGAGTTTACTTGTCCTCCTGTGTTTGCAACCTTACAAGATACTTCACAATCGTATGGACAAGTTGTTGCTTGGGACTGGACTTTCGGAAATGGTAATTCGTCCACCTTGCAAAATCCGCAAAACACATATGTTTTCTCGGGCACCTATACTTCCACCTTATCTATTGTAGATGAATATGGTTGTACCGATGACACAACGTTTACTGACTACCTTGTGATCATGGGCCCTTCGGCAAACCCAAGCTGGGTGAATATCGGTGATCTTTGTGATCCTCAATTGGCGTTCTATGCAGATGATCAGGAAAACGTGTATACAATTGATTGGGATCTTGGCGACGGTCAAATAGTTAGCGATACCAGTTCTTTCGTGCATATTTACGATACTTCGGGAACCTATATTCCATCCGCATTGATTTCAGACAATAACGGTTGCCAAGTGCCGTATCAACTACCGCCAATCGATATTTTTTACAATACATTGGATGCACTTTTCGCTGTGTCTATGATGGAGGGAGAAGTATCGGAATATTTTTATTTCGATGATCAATCTACATACAATCCAAGTCCAATTGTTGAATGGAGTTGGGATTTTTCTACGGACGTAATATCAAATAATACGGATGAAGATGTGAGCTTTGCTTGGGATATTCCAGGAGAACATACTGTGACGCTAACAGTGGCGGACAGCAATGGGTGCATTGACACCTATTCGTTAGTAGTACTAATCACAACTAATTTCAATATCCCGAATGTGTTTTCTCCTAATAACGATGGGGTGAATGATTTTTTCCAACTTGACTTTGATGTTTTTGACGGATATGATTACGCGATTTTGAATAGATGGGGAAATGTAATGGTTGAGGGTGAAGATTTCTCTGGGCCAATCATGTGGGATGGTAATAACGGTAATGGAAATCCATGCGTGGAGGGTGTTTATTTTTACACTATAGTCGGTTATTACCACGATGGAACAACTACAACCAAGCACGGACACATTACCCTTGTGCGCTAGAGGGTGTTATATTTCACCACCAAGCCACTAAGGCACAATTTGACATTTATACTCGATAAATCGTTAGTCATGGCACAAGCAGACCAAATGGTCTACGAAGCCTTGTGTCTAAAGCTTAGTTCTTCAATAGTGTCGAGTCTGTAAGGCGAGTAGTGTCTTTGTGGTTCAATTAAAGCAGCTTGGTAAGCGTAATACATCATTCCTCTCGTAAGGTAAGGGACATCTCAATTGTGCAAGTGGCTTTTAACCACAGAACTCACCTTGTAAGGGAATAGTATTCAAGCAATTTTCAGCACTTTATTTTGACTCATTCTAAAAGGAGGAATCAATGTTATTTCTATCTTTGGTGACGAATAAATGACACGTTGATGGATCACAAAAACACATTAGAATTTGCTCAAGAAATGGATCGGAAAGATCCGTTGAACTCTTTTAGAGAGAAGTTTTTCTTCCCTACCTTTCACAAAAATGATGTGGTTTATTTCACTGGAAACTCATTGGGTCTTCAGCCAAAAACAGTAGGCGCAAGGATTCAAGAAGAATTGGATGCATGGGCAGAATTTGGTGTTGAAGGTCACTTTTTGGCAAAACGTCCTTGGTTTGCATACCATGAGAATTTGACAGAAATGACAGCCAAAATAGTTGGGGCGAAGAGCGAAGAGGTTGTGGTAACGCACTCTTTAACAACCAACCTTCACTTATTGATGGTTTCTTTTTATCAACCAAAAGGAAACAGAACGAAGATTATTTGTGAGGCAAAAGCTTTTCCAAGTGATGCGTATGCGCTAGAATCTCAGGTGAAGTTTCATGGATTGAATCTCGATGATCATTTGATTGAAATTGCGCCGCGAGAAGGAGAACACCTTATTAGCGAAGAAGACATTTTAAACAAAATTGCTGAAGTTGGTGACGAGTTGGCAATGGTAATGATTGGTGGAGTAAACTACTACACGGGTCAATTGTTCGACATGGAGGCCATCACAAAGGCAGGTCATGCAGTTGGTGCCAAAGTTGGATTTGACTTAGCCCATGCAGCGGGAAATATCAATTTGAAATTACACGACTGGGGAGTAGATTTTGCTGCTTGGTGTGGATATAAATACTTGAATTCTTCACCTGGAGGCGTCTCTGGTATGTTTGTGCATGAACGTCATGCATACAATCCTGAATTGCCAAGATTTGCCGGCTGGTGGGGCTATGATAAGGAAACACGATTCCAAATGGAACCAGGGTTTAACCCAATGCGTGGAGCTGAAGGGTGGCAATTGAGTAACGCACCTGTTTTGGGAATGGCAGCTCATTTGGCTTCGTTGGAAATTTTTGAAGAAGCAGGAATGGACAGCATCGGTGAAAAGCGCGATAGTATTACAGCTTATCTAGAATCTGTGATCGAAGATGTTTCGAAGCGAAATGCAGACCGTTGTACCTTAGAAATAATCACACCGAAAGATAAAACCAAGCGCGGTGCGCAATTATCAATTGTGGCTCACGGACAAGGGAAAGCACTATTTGATGCTCTTACTGAACAGGGAGTGATAGCTGATTGGAGAGAGCCAAATGTAATCCGTATCGCACCAGCACCTTTGTATAATTCATACGAAGACTGCTACCGATTTGGAAAGTACTTAGAAAACGCAATTCAGTGAACGAATTAACGGTTGAACAATTAATACGGGTAAAGTATTCGGGAAGCCTGAGTCAGGCAGACCTTTATTTTGATTTGACCATTCAAACGGCAACAGTACTAATTGCAGGAATTGTTCTTTGGAGAGCAAGCGTGATTTTGCATAAGAAAAAGAAAGCTCAAAGGGTGCAGAACTCATTCTTCGATACTCCTTACTCGAAAGGGTGGAATAGAAAAAGATAAAAATTGCTGTTGCTCTCGACCTCGCTCGATCAACAAAAAAATAGAGAAACATGGAAGACAAGAAAAGTGCAATTATCGTGGGAGCCGGATTAGTAGGGTCACTATGGGCAGTGTATTTATCTAAAGCTGGATACAAAGTGACTATTTATGAGCGTCGGCCAGACATACGTAGAGCAGATATTTCAGCAGGTAAATCAATCAACTTGGCATTGTCTACTCGTGGATGGAAAGCGTTGGATGCAGTTGGTGTTGGAGATGAAATTAGAAAGATCGCCATTCCAATGTATGGAAGAATAATGCACGACATGGAAGGTAACTTGACCAATCAACCCTATGGAAAGGATGGTCAGGCAATTTATTCTGTGTCTAGAGGAGGAGTGAACGCTAAAATGATGGACATAGCTGAGGAAGTTGGTAATGCAGTAATTCATTACGATCAAGAATGTATAGGAGCTGACACTGACAAGGGTATCGTTACACTCAAGAACAATAACACGGGTGAAGTTACTACAGACGAAGCTGACATAGTATTTGCAGCAGACGGAGCATTTTCAGCCGTACGATATTATGCAATGCAGAAATTGGATCGCTTTAATTTTAATCAACGTTACATCTCTGATGGATACCGTGAAATCTTACTTCCGGCAAATGAGGATGGATCATACAGGTTGGACAAAAATGCTTTACACATATGGCCACGTGGCCGATTTATGTTGATAGCACTTGCCAACGAAGATGGATCTTTCACATGTACTTTATTCATGCCACATGAGGGTCATGAAAGCGCATTCGACAAGTTAAAATCTAAAGAACAAGTAGATCACTTCTTCAAGTCTACCTTTCCAGATTTTTATGAAATGATGCCGAACATCGCTGATGCATGGGAAGATCATCCACTTTCATCATTGGCAATTATGCGTTCTTACCCATGGCACCACGGCAAAGTTGCATTGATTGGAGATGCTGCACATGCTACGGTACCATTCTATGGTCAAGGAATGAATGGTGGCTTTGAAGACTGCACGGTTTTGGCTGAACTCATGGAAAAACACCAAGAGAATTGGGAGAATATTTTCGCAGAATATAGCGTTATACGTAAGCCAGATGGTGATGCCTTACAAGATTTATCGTTGGACAATTATTTTGTAATGCGTGATTATGTGGCTGATCCAACATTCTTGTTGCAAAAGAAGATTGAAGCAAAATTTTCTAAATTGTACCCAGAGAAGTGGATGCCGTTATATTCGCAAGTAACTTTTAGTGACATCCGTTATAGTGATGCGTACAAGAATGGACAGCGTCAGGACAAGATCATGAAAGAAGTGATGCAATTACCTAATATTGAAGCCAACTGGGATTCGGATGAGGTAATGCAGAAAATAGTTGAAAATATATAAGATGAAGTGGATTTATGCCCTAGTATTAGTTTTGATCACGACAATTACATTTGGACAGCGAGATTTAACGCCCTCCAATAGAAGACAAGCATTCGGTTCACGAGATACACGAACTCTAAACCCTTATGGATTACAAATCCAACTGGGAGGAACGTTCTTGATGAGTAAGCTTAAGAACGAGACTCATGAAGTTGAGAGCACTACAGGTAGTTTTCGTGGTAATTACTCGCATGATCCATTTGGAAAACTAGGAGGATATGTTGAAATAGGCATGTTTCATTTTCCTAAGAAACGCTCTAAACTATCACTTTGGATGAAGACAGTTTTGGTAAGTTACTACGACTGGGGAATCGGATTCAAATACTTTAGAGGAGGAGAAGACACACAAATCAATTTTGTTGATCCAATAACTGGATCAACATCTTCTTTAGACCCTTCTGAAAGAAATTTGTTCGAATTTGGACACGTATTTGCGCGCTTCTCACTTCATAAAAACATCCATTTTAAAAATAGAGATGGCGATAAATCAAATTTCTTTTTGGACAACGGTCTTGGGATCAATGTAGATTATCGAGTAACAACGAAGTCAGAATTTACCACAGCGTACCCAATTACAACGGTAGATCCTGGGCATAATTATTCCTCACCATTGTTTGCGCAAATACATTACAGCTTAGGCCTCGGGTTTAAATTAAAAAGAGGATCATATTTAATTCCGGGAGTACGACTTCCATTGTTGGGGTATCAAATGATTCAAGAGGGTGCACCTTCCAATTCTGTGAGTGGTAGGAGCGTTTTTGGAAATCCTTCTATTCAGTGGTTCTCTGCCAAACATTGGCCAATCTTGTTCACTGTGAAGTACATGTTCGCATTCGAGAAGAAAAACAAAGGAGATTGTCCAGCCGTTGGCACAAACGATCAAGATCGAGAAACGCAACGTAATCGTTAATTATGAAGAAGATTTTTCATTTGAAAAGTTGCAGTACAAACGTGCGTATACTAAAGGAAATTAATCCTAGTGCTGAAGTTGAATTGCAAAATATCAAGGAGCGGAACATCGATGAGAAAACACTTGATTTTTTGAAAGGAAAAATTGGATCATACGAAGCCTTATTCTCTAAAAAAGCAATGAAATTCAGATCCATGGGCTTAAACCAAATGGAATTATCTGAAGCAGATTACAAAAAGTACATGCTCGAAGAATACACCTTTTTAAAGCGGCCTTTTATGATCAATGAAGAAGAAGTCTTTATTGGGAATTCTAAGAGCGTTGTTGAAGCGGCGGTCAAATCATTTAACAAATAACAAGTTCATGAAGTTATCTGTCCTGAGAGTTGGAGTTCTATTGTTTACTATTTTAGGATTGGCAGCCTGCTCATCAACAAGCCCTGAAAATATAAATGCTGAGGTAAATACGGCAGATACGTTGAAGGTAGGTCAAAGTCTCCAAGATTCATTAAGTGAAATTCAAGTTCCTGAGATAATAAAGAGTCAAAGTTTCTCTCAACCGGCTGATACCACAGCAAAAAGGAGGGACAACTAGGTTAAAATTTCGTACCTTTGTACAAAATTAACCTAACTACTATGAAAAGAATTTTATTTTCACTTCTTGCTGTATTTACGGCGGGCGCTGTAAATTCGCAAATCATATTTTCCGAGAGCTTTGACGGAGCATCAGGAATGGCAACACAAGGATGGACAATAATCAATAACGATGGACTTACTCCAGCAACAAATGTTGCCTATGTCACAGATGCATGGATCATTAGAGAGGATTTTGTAACACCGAATCTTACCGACAGCATTGCAGTTAGTACCTCATGGTACACTCCTGCAGGAACGTCTGATGACTGGATGATTTCACCAGCAATTACCTTAACTGGAGCTGCTGCCATACTCGACTGGGAAGCAATGGCTCCAGATCCAAACTACGCTGATGGATATGAGGTATTAATTTCAACAACAACACCTACAATACCTGCTTTTACTCCAATATTTTCAATAGTAGATGAGGATGACACGTGGACTCCACAATCAGTTGACTTGAGTGCTTACGCCGGTCAAACTGTTTATTTAGCTTGGAGAAACAATTCGACTGATGAATTCCTATTATTTGTGGATGATATTGTTGTTCAGGTTGTACCATCAATTGACGCAGAAATGAGCTATGCAGGAGTAGAAGAATACACAATGGTTCCTCTAGCTCAGGTAAATAACCCTTTAGGAACAACGGGAACAATTACAAACGTTGGAGGTTTTGATGTCACAGGTGTTACCATGACAGTAAATGTTTTGGACGGAACAATGGCAAATGTGTATACTGCGACAAGTACTGCAGTTCCTACTTTAACTGTAGGAAGTAATACAGTTCATAACGTGGCTGGTTATACTCCAACAACAGCGGACCTTTATACTGTTCAATTGATTAGTAATATAACCGAAATTGATGCAAACCTTGCAAATGATACAGTTACATATACTTACTTTGTTACTGATAGCACATATGCAAGAGACAATAGTACGTTAGCAGGTACTCTAGGAATTGGAGCTGGTAACGGGGGGGCTATTGGTCAACAATATACTTTGTGGAATCCGGATGTTCTTTCTTCCGTTTCTTTCTTCTTAGTTAATTCGACAGGTCAACTGACAGATGATTCGGTTGTTGTTACTATTTACGATATGGTTGGAGGTCTTCCAAATGCCGTTATAGCACAAACAGACACTTTGGCTCTTACTGATTTAGTTGATTCATTATACACTATGCCTATCCAAGGAGGACCAATCAGTTTGGCCGCTGGAGATTACGTTGTCGCGGTGAACGAGGGAGATTCTACTCTAGCGTTGGGATACACAAATGAAATTGTAACACCAGCAACTACATATATTACGTGGCCAACGAGTCCATTGTTGCCATGGGCGACTAGCGAAGATTTCGGATTCAATGTCTCTTACATTATACGTCCAAACTTCGGAGCATGTGTGCCGGATGCTGTTACAGCTCCAGTATCATCCTGTACTGATTATACATGGACTGCTAACGGAACAACATATACTGCTTCTGGACAATACATAGAGGTTCTTATGAATGCAGTAGGATGTGATAGTACAGTTACATTAGATCTAACAATCAACACTGTTGACAATGCAACAACTACAGCTGGCAATACATTTACAGCAACGTTAGCGGGAGGGACATATGTATGGATCGATTGTGCAACGAATACACCTGTCACTGGTGAAACTAGTCAGTCGTTTACACCTACAACAGCAGGTGATTATGCAGTAATTGTTTCAGATGGAACCTGTACTGATACTTCAGCATGTGTGACAAGTACAGTTGGATTGGATGAAGTTACTTTTGTACAAGGAATTGAGATTTATCCTAACCCATCGGAAGGATCGTTTACGATTGAATTATCAGATCTTTCTACTGATATGTTAACGATTGAATTCACTGATGCAAAAGGAAGAGTAATTACTTCTGAAACATTATTAAATGTTGCTGGTGACTTAACGGTTCCTATGCACATTGAGAATGTAGAAGCGGGTGTTTATTTTGTAAGATTTTCATCGCAAAACATACAAATCGTAGAGCGTGTAATTATTACGAAAAAATAATCGTTTAAAATAATACTTTTGAGGGGGAGCTTTGGCTCCCCCTTTTTTTATGTCATAACTGCAGGTATATTTTAAATCAATGTCGAAACTCTTAAGGGCACACATAGCTATGTTCACCGTGAATGCTATTTA
This sequence comes from Crocinitomicaceae bacterium, assembly GCA_033791225.1. Taxonomy (GTDB): domain Bacteria; phylum Bacteroidota; class Bacteroidia; order Flavobacteriales_D; family Crocinitomicaceae; genus UBA4466. The sequence continues at coordinate 302,359 of JASJHD010000001.1, read as the reverse complement.
TGGAGCAAACCACGTTTTGGCTAAAGGCGTGATGCCGAATTACCTTAAGCCAAGTGCCTTTATTTTTCTTAGGGCCTTCGGAGCGACTCTACTATTCTGGTTGGTGAAATTCCTTTTCGTGAAAGAAAAAGTTGAGCGCAAAGATTTGTTTCGTCTCGCAGCTTGTGGAATGTTTGGTGTGGCGGTCAATCAATTGTTCTTCTTTAATGGATTGAGTATGACTTCTCCTGTGAATACTGGAATCATCATGACCATAAACCCAATACTGGTAGTCATTCTGTCCTTTTTCATCTTGAAAGAGCAAATCACATTGCGTAGATCTGTTGGAATTTTAATTGGAGGAACGGGTGCGGTGTTACTTACCTTAACAGCTGGAGCCGCTCAAGGAGACTCAATAATGGGCGACCTATTCATCTTCATAAATGCAACAAGTTATGCGCTGTATTTGGTGCTCGTAAAACCTTTGATGAAGAAATATGCACCGTTAACGGTAATCACTTACGTATTCACATTTGGATTAACCTTTGTTACCTTGTACCCACCAACACTTATGGAAATGACAGAAGTTGATTTCTCTGCCATGCCAAGCAGCGTTATTTACATCATCATTTTTGTAGTAGTCGCTGTGACTTTTCTCACCTATTTATTGACCGTTTTTGGATTAAAGTATGTGAGCGCATCTGTGTCCAGTGCCTACATTTATTTGCAACCAATATTAGTTATGTTGTTTGCGGTAACTTTCAGTTCAATGGGTATAGCAGAAGACTACACTGGCACAATAACCTTAGAGAAAATCGGCTATATGCTCTTGATATTCCTTGGAGTGTATATAACGAGTTCGAGCTCATTTATCCGACTGAAAAAGAAGGTGTAGTTTATAGTAAGATTTATTGCACAAATTACCCAATCAAATTCAGGTATTTATACGGATTGACATTTTCATGTGTCGTGTGTAGCTTGCATTCATTAAAACCCAACTTTGCATGCTCAAAAAAGAAATTAAGAAACTCGTAGGATTAAAGAAGGAAGAATTTGACGCTTTCTGTACCTCCAAACAAATTCAAGCTCAACCAGCGAGATTGATCCCCACTCATAAAACAGGAGATGAAATGGCGCTGACCTCCATATTCCTGTCCACTGTAAAATTGGTTAAGGAATATAGAGACGGTCTATTTAAAGAGCTAAAACTGAGTCGAAGTGGGAAAGTGTTTTTTTACACGGAAGTTAGCTTTCCAGAAATCGACAAATCTAGAATAGATGGACTTATTATAATTGTGATTAAGGGAGTTATTGCTGATGCGGTATTTTTTGAAATGAAGAATAAGAACAATGGACTGGACAAGGGTCAAATTGAATCATATATTGAACTAGCTAAAAAACTAAAGGTGTCGAAGATGGTTACTGTATCCAATGAATTTGTAGCTGATCCATCGCATTCTCCCGTTAAAGTAAAACCACCAAAGAGTATTACTCTTTCGCATTTTTCTTGGACTTACCTGATAACCAAAGGACAATTGTTGTTATTTAAAAATGAGAACAATATTCAAGACGAAGACCAAGTAGAAATAATGCGTGAGGCATTGTATTATTTTGAGAATCCGATATCAGGAATTAGTGGTTATACCCAAATGAAGCAAGGTTGGAAGGAGGTAGCTGAAAACATTCGTAATCAGAAGCAACAGAAGGTTTCAGATGAATGCGTAGAAGATGCAGTTCTTAGTTGGTATGAAGAAGAAAAGGATATGGCACTATTATTAAGTCGGAAGTTAGGAGTTCTTGTAAGGTCATCTTCAAAGAACAAGGAGAGTATCAAGAAGGATATAGTTAAGCTCGTAAAGGAGAATTACATTTCGGGAACTCTCGCAGTGAAAAACTCAGTGTCCGACATTAAAGTAAAAGCAGAATTCGAAAGAAGAATAGTTTCTATGGGTGTAAAGGTAATTCCTCCAATGGACAAGGGAACTGTGGCTCGAATATCTTGGTTGGCTAGACAACTGGAGAACTGTAGAAAAAAGAGCGAATCGACTTTTCACAAATTGGAAAAGGATATTATAATTGAGGCCGATATTAAGTTTGCAAAAGCGAATATAAAAATCAAGCTGAGTGAAATAAATGATCTTGCGGAATTGTCTAAGGGAAAAGAAATTCAAGGCTTTCATATTGTTTATGCAAGTGGCTTTGGCGCAGGCTTCGCTAGTAATAAAAAGTTCATCGTTCTAATTGAGCAGATGGTCTTGGACTATTATGAGGGAGTTGTTCAGCATATGACAAATTGGAATCGACCGGCGCCCAAGTTGGTTTAATTTAGAAGAGAATTACTTCTGAGAATTAAAAAATCCATTCGAAATGACTCGAAACGGATTTTAACCTAAAAATGCCGTCCAATAATAGTTGTCAGCATGAATGAAATAGCTTCAACCACCAGTAAAATCTCATAACAAGGGGGCGCTTTAAGAACGCCCCCTCTATTTTTAACATCCTATATTGGCCACGGCACAAGCCCAAACATTGTAGGCTCCTGTTCCAAAATAGGGTGAATATTCTACAACGTGAGGGTTGTCGTTATGATACGATTGTAATCCGTTGACATAACCCCAATCGGAGTTTACCATCCATGGACCCCCACTGGATCCGCCTCCCATATCGTTGTTGTTCATACCAATGGTTCCAGTTTGTCCAGCACCTGTATAGGAACCAACTGCCTGATACATGGTGTTTCCAGGAAAAGGATCATTTGCTGGGTATCCAACGGCTGTCCAAGGGCTAGTATTTACAGGTTGACTGAATTGCAGTCCTAAATTTCCTCTTCCAGTAAACATATCTCCATCTACTACTCCAGCACCAATATCGTACTGCTGGCCTTCTTTCCGTATATATCCCCATAAGGTAACAAGGTTCACTGCAGCGAATTGGGCTCCGGCAGATGTAGGAGAATATGACAATGCGATCATTACATTTGTAGCCCAAGAGTCAGACCCCTGATCATAAACGCAATGCCCAGCCGTCATAAACACACTCTTGCTTCCACTAACTGAAAAAGCGGACCCTACATAGTTGACCCCATTCATGGTCATGTAAAGTTTCCCAATACAGGCGTATGGCCATTTATTTGGATCAGGAACAGCAGCTGCTGAAATTTCGGGAGCTGTTGATACACGAGGCGGGAACTTCAAAGGGGTTCCAATTGGAGATCCTTCAGGCGTAAATTCGCTATGCTTAAAATTTGGATCGAATACAGGTTTTGGAGGAACCACTGCAATGGCCTCGCCTTTACGCTTTTCGGTCCAATAATTAAGAACTTCTTTTGAGTTTTGCTTAGTGGGTTGTGATTTTGACCCATTGCTTAGCTTTTCTTGATTGTTTTTCTCTTTTGCCATTTTTTTGGTATTAAAGGTTTAACGAATCTATTTCATACGGATTCGTGCCTTTGAAATCTTCAAAGGACTTGATGTTTTTAATATCAATCACGTGATTAGAACGCTAAAATTAGATCAAAAAAAGGAAAGACAGGGCAGATTAACACCTGATAACCAACAGTATAAGTGCCTGATTATTCATGTAGGAATTGCAGAGAATACCTGAAAATTATGCAACGAGTTTAGCGATTATTTGGATCTAGGGTTATTAGAAACGTAATCACTGCCTCCTCATCAAAGAGTAAACACAGGGCACTACAAAAACATTCAAAAAGGTAGCTGTGAGTAATCCACCCAAGATCACAATAGCCATAGGACTTTGTATTTCATTACCAGCCTCGTCTCCTTTTAAAGCAAGTGGAATTAACGCCAATGCCGTTGTTAATGCTGTCATGAGAATGGGATTCAAACGGTCAACGGATCCTTTCATGATCAACTCCATCTTTGTCATCCCTGAATTTTGTAAAGCCTGATAGCGCGAGATAAGTAAGATTCCATTACGGGTGGCAATTCCGAACAAACTAATAAATCCAATAGTTGCTGCGATGGAGACAACCCCTGAGGTGAAGTAAACGATAAATATTCCACCGATCAGAGCAAGGGGGAGGTTTAATAGTACAATCGCAGATAGTTTCAAATCCTTGAATTCAAAAAACAGTAATACGAAAATGACAAGAATGGCTAGCACCGAAGCAATCATTAATAATGTAGAGGCTTTTTCTTCACTTTCAAATTGACCTCCGTACTCAATACGGTAACCATCTGGCAACTCAACTTGATTGTTTATTACTTGCTGAATTTCTGTAACAGCACCACGCAAGTCGCGTTCGCTAACATTGGCAGAAACAACCACTTTGCGTTGTACATTTTCACGGCTAATAGTGTTTGGACTGCTCATAGATTTTACCTCAGCCACTTGGTCAAGTGCGATTTTAGTTCCGTTTGGTAAGTCAATAAGTGCATTCTTCATCTTTTCCAAACTTCCTCTTGAAGTAGTATCGTACCGGACTACCATGTCAAAGCTTTTTTGACCTTCATATATTTCGGAAACAGCTTCTCCTGCAAAGGCAACATCAATGAAATGCATCAAATCTGAAACATGTAAGCCGTTTCTTGTAAGCAACTCACGGTTCGGAATAATGCGTATTTGAGGAACTTCAATTTGCTGCTCTACACTTACATCTACAATGCCATCAATGCTTGAAATATTGTCTTTGATGTCATTACAGGTGCTGAAAAGTGTATTCAAATCGGCACCGAATACCTTGATAGCAATATTCGCACGTGTACCCGAGAGCATGTGATCAATTCTATGTGCAATCGGCATTCCTATTGTGATATTTACTCCAGGAACGGCAGTTAGTTTTGACCGTAACTCTTCTAGAAAAGCTTCTTTTGATCGTTCGTCTAGATGGAAGGGCGCATCAATTTCAGAAGAGTTCGTCCCAAGTGCATGTTCGTCTAATTCTGCTCGACCTGTTCTGCGTGTTACGATATCTACTTCAGGCATGGACAACAGAATTTCTTCGGTCATCTTACCAACTTTATTGCTTTCCTCCAAAGACATGGACGGTGGACCTACGAGTGATATTACAAGCGAACCTTCGTTAAATTCAGGCAGAAAACTTCTCCCAAGGCCCGATGCCAATAAAAGACTAATTCCAAAAATTGCAACAGTTGATAAAATGGTCGCCTTTGGATAGCGAAGGAATTTTTGAAGTGTCTTAGCATAAAGACCTTGGAGTGCCCTTTCGGCACGTGTACCTTCGGATTGCTTGCTGAGCAGTTTCTCCTTATTCAAAAGATAACTGCACAAAACAGGGGTAACAGTGACAGCTACAATAAGGGACGTAAGTACTGAAGTGACAAAAGCAATACCCAAAGGTTGAAGCAGTCGGCCTTCCATTCCTCCTAAGAAGAACAAGGGCACAAATGATACAATAATGATCAGTGTAGCGATGATAATTGAACTTCGGATTTCTTTTGAAGCTTCGAAAACCACAGTGATAGTAGGCACTCTATCTTCTGGTGGTTTTTTAACGTTTTCCCGTAGTCGTTTGTATACATTCTCAACATCGATAATAGCGTCATCTACAAGGGCTCCAATTGCGATAGCCATTCCCCCTAAACTCATGGTGTTGATAGTGTACCCCATTAATTTGATAACGATAAAAGACACAATCAAAGAAAGCGGAATTGCTAGGAGAGAAATGATGGTTGTACGCCAATTCATCAGAAATAAAAACAGTACAAGTACTACAAAAAAGGCCCCTTCGAGCAAGGTTTGTTGCAAGTTGCTGATCGAAGACTCGATAAAATCGGCTTGACGGAAAATTTGATTATTGATCTTTGTTCCTGCAGGTAAAGACGCTCTCAATTCTTCTACGGCTATATCTAAGCTCGTCGTAAGATCAATGGTGTTCGTTTCAGGTTGTTTAGTGATCGTCATGATAATGGATGAACTTCCATTTGTTGAACCATCTCCAATTTTGTCTGATCCGGCGATGGTAACTTCTGCAACATCCCCGATTTTGATAGGCTGATCTCCATTCATCTTCACCATGGAGTTGGCAATTTGATCTATAGAATGAATTCTTCCGTCTCCTTGTATGATGTATTGATTTCCGAATTCAGAATAGAATCCACCGGTAGCATTTTCATTGGCTTTTTGAGCAGCCTCTTCCAACTCATCCAATGAAACACCGTAGTAATCCATTTTTGTCGGAGAAGCGAGGATTTGATATTGCTTAAACTCTCCACCAATAACAATAACGTTGGCAATTCCATTCAGGGCTTTAATTCGTGGACGAATTTCCCAATCTGCAATGGTTCGAAGTTCCATCGGTGATAGGCTATCAGAAGTGATAGATAGCAGCATGATTTCCCCCATGATTGAGGAAACTGGAGCTAAGGTTGGGTCGCCAACGCCAAAAGGTAATTTTTCCTTAATTGTAGGAATTTTTTCACTGACAATTTGCCGTGCTTTGTAAATGTCCGTGCCCCATTCGAACTCTACCCATACCACAGAAAAACCAGCAGCCGATGAAGAACGAATTCTTCGCACACTGGAGGAGCCGTTCAATCCTGTTTCAATTTGATAGGTCACTAAACGTTCAACTTCTCCGGCATCCATTCCATGTGACTCCGTCAGTATAGTAACGGTAGGGGCCGTGAGATCAGGAAAAACGTCGACCTCAATTGATTTAATCACATAAATCCCTGACACACTTAACATGGCAGCCATTAGCAAGACCAAAAAGCGATTCTTAAGAGAGATTTCCAGAATTTTATTCAACATAATTTTCGCTATTAATGTGCGTGTCCATGTGCAGGAATTTGACCGCTCAGGGAGGCCATTTTTATTTGATAAGCGCCTGTTGTCACTACTCGTTCGCCTTCACTCACTCCGGAAATCACTTGAACATAAATTCCATCGGAACTTCCAAGAACGACCTCTCTTTTTTCAAAACTTTCGCCTGATGTTTGTACAAACACACTATAGACTCCATATTCTTCTAGAAGAGCTGACACAGGGATGAGTATGGCAGAATGTGTTGGATTTGTTTTTATCCAAACTTCTATAAAACTTCCCGAGAGTAAATCGCCTTTATTGTCGAGTTCAAAGAACACAGGAATTTTAGGGCTTTCGCTGCTTACGCTCTTTCCATAAGAAAGTAGTCTTCCATTGAAATCTTCGAGACTGTACGTCTGTCCATTAAATAAAAAGTTCGCGGTTATTGAATTATTGAGTTTGTTGTAATCCTCTTGGCTGATGTCGGCTTGGATCGTCAAGCGCTTATTTTGTGTTATTACTGCCAAAGGTTCTCCAGCCTCAACATATTCGCCTTCATTTTTAAACAGTGTTTTAATAAAACCAGTAGATGAAGATCTTACAGAAACTCCGGAATTCCCAAAATTCGCGGCGAGGTTTAAATAGTCACTCTCAGCCAATTGATAAGAAAGTAAAGCGTCTTCATATTCCGACTTAGCAATTGCTTTGGCATCATACAACTCACTCTTACGTTCAAAATTGGCTTTCTCACGGTTATAGTGCGACTTCGCTTGTAAGAATTTGGTTTCAATATTATTGTCGGTTAAGTCGCCACCCGATATCTGAAACATAGTTTGACCGTTGGAAACTTCTGAACCGATGATTAGTCCATTGGAAGTGTAAAGTACAATGCCACTGGCAGTAGCAGTAATCGTTTTCTCGTCCCCCTGAGATGGAAGAATCCTACCTCCTGTTTTGATTACGTCATACATGGTTCCCTGTACAACAGGAGCATTAGCAAATTCCATTTTCCAAGCCTGTTCTTTTAAGAAACTTATTTCGTTTGCAGGGGCTTCTTCTGTAGAGATTTTCTTTTCGGCTTCTGTCATGCTTGCAAAAACCTCTACATTTTCTATCACAATCGTGTCATGAATTGATCCTGTTAGGATTTCAAATACGAGCGAATAGATGCCTGTTTCCTTAGGAGTTAACTTCGGCTTGAAAATCCCAGGGGAAGAAGGTCCATCAACCGTATGCCGAATTCCTACATCACCTTTTATTAAGCTAACTGTTACTTGTCCTTCGGTCACAGCCTTGAAATGTTCCATCTCAGAAAAATGCGCCGCGAAACTAGAGATTTCTCCAACCACTAGGGGCTCGAATTCAACAAACAACTCGGTTTTATCTGTCCAAATTGTATAGGAAAGCGTGAGCGCGTCTTCATGCATGTGTTCCTCTTCGGTAGTCGAATCTTGACAACTGTAAAAAGAAACCATCACAATTGAAAGAAGGAAAATGTTTAAATGCTTCATTGTACTTTTTTATTAGTGCTCGTGCGTATGCTCTGAGTGATCGTGTTCATCATCATGATGTGTATGCTCTTCAATTTCTTCAATATTTTGTATGTCTGCGGTGTCTTGCTCCACAATAAAGTCTTCTTGTTCGTGATGATCGTGACTGTCACCTTCATCTTCATCATGCTCATGTCCATGTTGATCTTCCTCTAAGTGTTCTCCATCTGGTCCATGATCATGTCCGTGGTCATCGTGTGAATCTGTTGTACATCCGACGAGGTAAAAAGCGATGGTGATAATGATAATTGCTGTGTGTTTCATAATACTTGGATTTTATAATTGATATTTAAATAGTTCTGCTAATACGATATGGTAACGCATTTCTAATTCAGCTAGGGCATCATGCGCGGCATAATAATAGTGGATTTCAGCTGAATATGTAATGAAGTTGATATCGCCTGATTCTAGTAATTTTTGTAACAGCTCTTCCGAGTTTAGACTGCCCAATACTTGGCGGTAATCATCAATGGTTTGTTTAAGGTTTTCATACTCCTGATAGAGCTCTTTGATTTCAAAGTAGTGTTCGTTACCGTGTTCTTCTACTTGTAAATCACCTAATTGGACATTGGCTCGCGCTGCCTTTATTGTTTTTCTTCTTTCCCAAAGAGGGATGCTAATACCTAGATGTACCCCGTTAAATGTTTGTCCTAGTACAGATTGATAGTGATAACCAGTTTCAAATTTCGGAAAGGCCATTGCCTTATTCAGACTTAGCTCAGAAAGGTAGATCTCGCGTTGCTGATGCAGTGTTTTTAAACCAGGATCATTCGCCTCAATCGAATCTTCAAGTATTTCAAATAAAGGAACTGGAGGTTGAAGAGGGTATTCCGTTCCAGTAATTAGTAGTTCATTTCCTCCATTCAATTCTGTCATGTGTTGAATTTTGATTCGCGTTTCATTTTCTATCGATCGCAACTCTGATTGAAGGGTCAACAGTTGAATTTTAGCTTTGTTCAATTCTAGAGCACTGATATCTTCAGCATCATATCTTTTCTGGTATTGATCCACCAGTGAAGCGGAATTTTCAACCCTTGTTTGAAAAACGAGAAATTGTTTATTGAGATGAATTATTTCAAGAATAGTTGCTTTTGCATCAAGTAGGATGTCTTGCCGAATTCCCTGCAATTGAATGGCGAGCATTGCTTCTTTTTGATCTGCCAAATCCCCCTTTTTAAAGTAAACGGAAGGGAAATCAAAGGCTTGAGTAACCTGGAAGTCAAGTTGATTCCCACCAGCAACCGGTGTTCCAATCATATAGTCAGCAGAGACAAATGGGTTTTCAGGAGAAATTCCAGTACGAAACTCCAACTTCTTTGCCTCCACATATTGATTGGCTGCAATCAATGTTCGATTATTCTCAGCTACTGAATTGAGCGATTGATCCAGATTGCCTTGAGCGGTAAGTGAATACGTAGCTAGAAGAAAGACTAGTACAATTGTGTATTTGTAATTCATATGAATTAATATTTGACCCTGTAGCAGAGTCTTGGACAATATAAATAATGGGAACGCCCGACTTTAAAAAAGACAGGTGTGCGGCAAAAGGGAACTACCTTGCTATTATGCGATTGATGGGGGACCTCTTAGAGGTGGGGAGCAATGGAAAAATTGCTCATAGAGAATCTTGGTATAAGTTACCGGATTGTATTCAGTGTCTGCAGTAAAGCCTTGATAAGGGTTTACATTAAAGTATACATCTACGTCGTCTTGTTCTAGTGCAGTACCACTAAAGCTAAGATTGTCAGCTTTGGCTGTGAAGTTTTCAAAATGACAATCACCAAGATCAGAATGCCCTTTTTCACCTAATAAGTTTAAAAATAGGTCAATCCAATCAACGTCCGTATCACTTTCGTGATGGTCATGACCGTGATGGTGATCTTTTTGATGATCATGCTGATGTGCAACCTCATGATCTGAAGACGCAGCATCAGACTCACAATGAATATGCGGTATTATATTGTGAAAGACTACACCGCTATAAATGCCGAGTAATACAAATGCCAATATTCTGGTGAAGCCTTTCATCGAACCAAATATACTAAATTATCATTTGGCGAACTCTGCTGATTGCCGTAACCCCTCACGACAGGAAGGAATTAACGCTCTCTCTGAAAGTGATTTCTTGACCGTAAACATAAAATATTGAATTGCTCAATTCCTGAATCCATGGGATAATTGGTACTTTTACATTAAAATCATAGGTATGTTAAAGTCAATGACAGGATTCGGGAAAGCAACAGGTAGCTTTCAGTCTAAAAAAGTATCCGTTGAAATTCGATCGCTGAATAGTAAGTCGGTGGACCTTAACACCCGAATTTCCTCACAATACAAGGAACTTGATGGTGGTTTCAGAAAGATGGCTGCGAACAAGTTGGGGAGAGGGAAGATCGATATTTCCATCAACATTGACAGTATTGGTGACGAAAGTTCTGTATCTATCAATCGAGGATTGGCAAAGCATTATTACGAAGAGCTGAAAGGATTGAACGATGAACTGAACGAAAGCTCTACAGACTATTTATCCTTGATCATGCGCATGCCTGATGTAATGAACAATGCCAAGGAAGATTTATCTGAAGAGGAGAAAGCTTGGTTGACTGGTTTGGTTGAAGAGGCACTTGGTAATCTTGACGATTTCCGAAGAAAAGAAGGAGAGGATTTGGAACGAGAATTCAATGGGCGGATTGATGATATTGGCAATTTTCTTTCTGAGGTGGAGAAGTACGAGCAAGAACGAATCGATACCATTCGTGAACGCATGAAGAAAGGACTGGAAGATATTCAATCAGGAAGTTACGACGATAACCGTTTTGAGCAAGAGATGATTTTTTACATTGAAAAATTAGACGTCGCAGAAGAGAAAATGCGTTTATCGAACCACTTGGTGTATTTTAAAGAGACAATGGCTTTGGATGAATCAGGAAAGAAGCTTGGTTTTATTGGTCAGGAAATCGGTCGAGAAATAAATACCTTAGGAAGCAAAAGCAATCATGCAGAAATGCAGAAGCTGGTTATCGGAATGAAAGATAACCTCGAAAAGATAAAAGAACAGATATTAAATACGCTGTAGGATTTATGGAGACAAAAGGGAAATGCATTATTTTTTCTGCGCCATCTGGGGCAGGTAAGACAACGATTGTGCACCATTTGTTGAAACAAGATCTGGGCTTAGAATTCTCGGTTTCTGCGTGTAGTAGAGATCCGCGAGAAAACGAAGTGACAGGAAAAGACTATCATTTCTTAGGCATTGAGTTATTCAAGCAAAAAATTCAGGAAAACGCTTTTGTAGAGTGGGAGGAAGTATATACCAACAACTTTTACGGAACGCTTAAATCTGAAATGGAGCGTATTTGGAGTGAAGGAAAGACGGTGATATTTGACGTAGATGTAATCGGTGGACTCAACCTCAAGAAACAATTTGCCGATGTTGCCTTTGCGGTGTTTGTGAAGCCCCCGAGCTACGAAGAATTAGAAAAACGACTGCGTGGAAGAAGCACAGAGTCGGAAGATAAAATCAACCAACGGATGGAAAAGGCGAACAAAGAGTTGTCCTTTGCACCAAAGTTTGATGTCATTCTTGTAAACGATGATTTGAAGGAAGCCTGTGAAAAAGCCGAAGAGTTAGTCAAAGATTTTTTATCGAACGAATGAAAGTAGGACTCTATTTCGGGACGTTTAATCCAATTCATGTTGGACATTTAATTATTGCCAATTACATGGTGGAGCACACTGATTTAGATCAAGTCTGGCTCGTAGTTTCACCCCACAATCCTCACAAAGAAAAGAAAACACTCTTGGCAGACTACCACCGTTTGGCCTTGGTACGTGTAGCCATTGAAGACAATTACAACCTTAAGGCAAGCGATATTGAATTTGGACTTCCGGTACCCAGTTACACTTCTGTAACTTTGGCGTATCTGAAAGAAAAGCATCCAGAAATGGAATTCTCTCTGATCATGGGAGAAGACAACCTGCGTACATTCCACAAATGGAAAAACTACGAGGAGATCTTGGACAACCATGCCGTATTCGTTTACCCAAGGGTAATAACAAAGAGTGAAACAGGAGCATCAACACAAGTGCAACACGAGAACATTGTGATGTGCTCAGAAGTTCCTGTTATGAATGTCTCTTCAAGCTTTATCCGCAATGCCATCAAAGAAGGCAAAGAAGTGAAATACTTGCTTACCCCAGCCGTTGAGAAATACGTTGATGAGATGAATTTTTATCGGTAATTGACTATTCGTAACGGAACCCTAAAACGCAAACATCATCAATTTGCTCCTCGGTACCTTTCCATTCATAGAATGCCTTTTGGATGAGTTCTTTCTGTTTACCCATGGATTTTTCTTGAATCGACAGCAGTAATTTCTTAAAGTTAACTGATTTATACTTCTTGTTTTGTGGCCCTCCAAACTGATCCACCAAGCCGTCAGAAAATAAATAAATAGTGTCTCCTTTTTCAAGTTCAATATTGTGTGTGGTATAAGGAGTTGGCGTTTCAAATTTACCTATGGGTTCTTTGTTTGCTTTAAAATGTAGTAGTTCTCCTTTACGGATGATCCACAATGGATTATGAGCCCCCGCATAATTTAACTGATTTCCTTCCAAACAGCAAAGGGCAATGTCCATTCCATCCTTAACATCATCTTCACTTTTCTCAAATTCTCGCACGATAATTTCACGTGTTGAATCGAGGATTTTACCTGGATCAGTTAAACCGTGCTCGCGCACACTTCTATTGAGACCATTGTTACAAACTACCGAAACCATCGCGCCAGGAACACCGTGTCCAGTACAGTCGGCCACAGCAAAGAGAATACAGGAATCTCTCTTTTCTAGCCAGTAGAAGTCACCCGCCACTACATCCTTGGGTTTGAAAATAACAAACACATTATTTAAGGCATCTGTAACTGCTTTGTATTGCGGTAAAATTGCAGCTTGGATACGCTTGGCATATTGAATGGATGCTTGAATCTCATCGCTTTTGGTTTCGACTAATTTCTTTTGTTCTTTTAGTAGGTCATTACGTAATCGTTTTTCCTTATTCAGTCTGTTGAGGTAAAACAAAGCAACAAAAGCAATGACCAGTAAAAATGTACCAGACCCAATGATTAATCGTTGATTGGTAAGGCTAGCATCATTTCGCTCAAGGCTCAGATCCTTGATCTCACCGTCCTTTATTAAGAGCAAATTTTCTCCTTCTATTTTCTCTATTTCGTATTGAGCTCGGAGTTCGTTAATGTTTTCCGTCGCCTGTGCAAGGTTCATTTCCTGCCATAAATTGTACGCTTCTAAAAGGTATCGATAGCCCAATTTTGGTTTGCCTATTTTTTCATAAACAGTCCCCAACTGTAAGGCGGCATCATGGTGCATTTCATCGAATTTTAATTCTAAAGCCATATTATATGCGGAATCGGCGTATTTGACTGAGCGATTCAAGTCTCCTTTTAGCTCATACAGCCAGGAAAACTCCAACATGATCTGATTCAACCCATATTGATCATCTTGCTCCGTCCGAATCATGTAAGCTTCTCGAAACAATGCCTCAGCCTCGGAATAATGTTCTAACATCATATAACATCCAGCTAGGCTTGCCAAGGTAATTGCGATGTTTTCTTCGACACCCAAACGACGCCTAATTTCCAGTGCTTCCTCATGTTGTTTGGTGGCAGCGGCGTAATCTTCTAATTCAAAGTAATAGGTGCCCAAATTGCCTATGGTCACAATTAATTTTTCTTCGGTGCTGTATTTTTTCTTGAGATTTATGGCCCGCATGAGCCAATAGATTGCCTGTTCTGGATCCTCCAGACGTATATATGCGGCACCTAGATTACTGGCAATGATTCCCTGCTCTTTAAAAAAATCGTTCTTTTCGGCTATTGCTATTGCCTCTAACCCTAAATCAACTTGGTGATGAAAATTTCCTTTACGGTTGTAAAAGGTAGAGGCATAATTCAGCACTTTTACAATAAAGCGCGAGTCATTAAAAGCGCGCGCGTGTATGATGGCCTGATCCCCCCACTTTAGTGCTTCGTCGATCCGGCGGTTTTCATAGTAATCGCCTAATCGCAGACAAGTACGGGCTTTTAAGGAATCGTCTTGGGCAGCCGAATAAGCGAGATGAAGACTGTCGGCCTCTTGTCCATAGCAAAGCCGACAAAAGAGGCTTAACAATAAGAATGAGTAGCGCATAGTTTTGTTATAGTCAACAAAATATATATTTTTAATAAAAAACTAACTACTATGTCGTACAAAGATTACAAAGCAAAAATTGAATTCAAAGGATGTCGTTATGACGATGGATTTCAAAAACAGGTGAACATAATAATTTCCAGCATGGAAAAGAATGAAGGATCTTATAAAGGAAAGTTTAGTCTTGAAGTAGAACGAGATGGGGACGAAGTAAAAACTACAGACAAATCTTCTTCTGGGTTATCTGACGCGGAGGCTGAGATGTTAGGCAAACTGGAAAGCATTGCACACGCAGTTTCACGTGCTGGTGGTAGACCAAATAAAATTAAGATCGAAGTTGAGGTTGAGAAAGAGTAGGGTTGAATTTTTCGAAATGATATTGAAAAGGGCGAACAGATAACGTTCGCCCTTATTAATTTGTGTTAAGGACTAACTCTTATCGTAAAGCATTCAAAGCAACCGTTGGATTCAAATAAGTAAAAAACTTACAGCACCATTTCAGGAACCTCATCAGGGACCACCAAATCCCCTTCCGTAGCAGCGACAATTGAGGTTGAAAATGATGGTGTGACAGAAGGAGTTTTGATGGATTTAAGTGGCACTGAAGTTAAGCGGTTTACATTTCACGAATATTTAGAATTAGATGTAAGCACTTTAAATTCTGGTGTGTATTTGATCACTCTTTACCAAGAAGATGCATTGATTTGCAATAGAAAGTTGGTGGTGCGGTAGCCCCACTTCGATCGGAATGTCTATGAACCATGGGCATCTATGTATAGTACCCACCTCGTTATCGTTCTACCCGAACATTTTCTCAGTGATATATAAGCCACATTCGGAATCGCGTCCTTTAGGACAGGGCGTGCAGAGTGAATGGCTTATGGTGCGAAGCAATCACATTGAAAAGGTTCTAGACTTTTTTGTTCCCTACGGTCTTCGAAAGCAGTGCTTTTTCTTTTTTTTCGGCAATAAGAGAATGTATGACATTTGAAGACCAAACGTTAGTGCAGGGAAAAAAGTAAAGGGTGGTTTATTGCGAAGAGCAAGAGCTTGAATACCGAATTAAGGGCTAAGCCTTTCCCTCCAATCCTTTCTCTACCTTCTCCAATCGATCACTGATCTCCTGAAGTTTCTTCAAGATCAAAATGTGTGTTTTCTTAGCGTCAATCCCTACAGGACTTGTATCACTGTGAATTGCCGCAGCAATTTCTTCGTATTCTTTCTTGTCGATGTTAAAATCCATAGGTCTTAAATATTCATTTCAGGAACGTTGTCCGGTATTATTAATTCTCCTTCCGTAGCGGCGATAATTTCTTCAACACTCACACCTGGTGCGCGTTCAACCAAATGAAATTTATTGTCGCGAATTTCCATCACGGCCAAGTTAGACACCACTTTTTTCACGCAGCCAACTCCTGTTAATGGAAGTGAGCATTCTTTCAATATTTTAGAAACACCTGCCTTGTTGGCGTGCATCATCGCCACAATGATGTTATCAGCAGAAGCAACTAAATCCATTGCACCTCCCATTCCTTTCACCATCTTCCCTGGAATTTTCCAGTTAGCGATATCGCCATTTTGAGCAACTTCCATAGCACCTAAAACTGTCAATTGAACGTGTTGTCCACGTATCATCGCGAAAGACATGGCAGAATCAAAATACGCGGCACCATCTAAGGCTGTGATCGTTTGCTTACCTGCGTTGATCAAATCTGCATCTTCTTCTCCATCAAACGGAAATGGACCCATACCTAAAATTCCATTCTCTGATTGGAACTCCACTTCAATCCCTTCAGGAATGTAATTGGCAACCAATGTTGGAATACCGATTCCAAGGTTTACATACCATCCGTCCTTTAATTCTTGTGCGATTCGCTTTGCGATACCTGTCTTATCTAGACTCATTTTCTGGTGATTTTAATTCGAAGATTTTGCACTGGGCATTTGTCAATTCAAGTGCATGAAAACTTCTATTCCAAAGATAAACTTTTATTTCCTTTTCGGCAGGGCTCACGTTCTCTAAGACAAAATGATGCAAGAAGTCATCGTCGATTAACTGTCCCTGATAGGTTGTTTCAAAAGTGTAGTACAGATAACGCTCGGTTTCTCCTAGCTCATTCACGGTTTGAACAATCAGCCAAATCTTGTTGCGTGGTTGATAGGTGAGTAGGTGTCCACTAATGCTCAATTGTAAATCTGGTTGGTCACCATAATTTAACGGAATGTTGTCTGCTACGGTCACATATTCTTGATCGCTTGCTTCATTAAGAACAGTAGAAGATTGAAGTAAAATCTTTTCCATCGGTTGTTTACGTTTGAACGCAATATATGTCGATGCAGGATGATAGGCAATGGTGTCGTACAACTCAAATATTTCAGGATTGTCTAGCACAGTGGTTTTCGTTACGAGAACATCCACCAAGGTTGAGTTGGGATTGTCAAACAATCCTACACTTGCCTTAATGTCTGAGTGCGATTCGGCATAGGGCCAATTCCAGTTCATGATGTTGTAAATCATAAGAGATTTTTCAGGACTTAATTCGTCTTTAACCGCTTCGTAGAATTTGTGGTTCAATCGATCGTCTGGAGAAAAGACAGAAGTTTCGATACTCATATGTGCTACAAAGCTGATCGGGAAAAACGCGAACGCCAGCAAGACCCATTGATTGAATTTGTAGTGATTCAGCAAGAATAGGACAAGTAAAATGAAGAGGATCACCAAATGCATTCCGGCTCTATCTTCAGGATAGTTGACCTTGAGAACAAATGCCATTAAAAGGATAGCGGCAAGGTTTCCGTAGAAAATCAATGCGACTACGAAGGAATCTTGAGCAAGCCAAGTCGAGAATGGAATTTTTCGAATGATTTTGTACACCAAGAACCCAAAGAGTGCGAAAACTGCCAAATACACAATTTGCAACCAATCAAAATCGATAAACAGCACGAAACGACTAAGGGTTTTACCAGTTACATCCCAGATGCCTTCCAAGCTTCCATAATACAAAGCGTTGGCATGTTTCAGCGCAAAGCCGAATAGAATGAAAGGAGTGATTCCCACTAAAAATATACAATGGTAGAGCCACGCAATCCTAGCTTGTTTTGAAGTACGACTTTGTTTTTTCAGTAAGGGAGCGACCATGGCTAAAGCAAAGAGCATTAAACTCGTGATCAAGAGAGTTAAGTTAGCGGATACCGCAATACCTAATGAGAGGTAACCGAGAAACAGTGATCGATTCGAATAGGCTTTAAAATAATCAAAGAGGAACACGATTGCCCAAATAAAGAATGCCATTGATATTCCATAACCACGTGCATTGCCAAAGTACTCTGTAATGAATGGAATGGTGGTAAGAGCGAATAATCCGGCAAGTTTTAGAGCAGTTGACTTAAAGGGTTTCAAAAGGCGAACTACTCCCCAGAAAAACACAATGAAAGACAAAAGATTCGGCAGACGTAGGATCACCATGTTATCTCCAAACACTTTGTACAATTGATGTCCAACGAATGAGTTTAAGAGATGGTTGTTGGCGTCCCAAACAATATTTTCTCCGATATAATCGCCTTGATAGAAATAGAAAATAAAGGTAGCGACCTCATCGTGGAGCGTCTCCGTATATAATACGCGAAATAAGATGTAGACGAACAGAAAGGTGAAAAGGAGAATCTGTATTCCTTTGTAGACCTTATCACTGATTGGGCTCGTCATTCGAAAAGACTATTGTTTTTGTCGAACGGTACGTTGCTCAATGCGTTTTTCAAACTTTTCACCTTTAAAGATGCGTTGTACAAAAATTCCTGGTGTGTGAATATAGTTTGGATCTAATTCTCCAGCAGGAACCAGCTCTTCTACCTCTGCAATAGTGATCTTACCAGCCATCGCCATCATAGGGTTAAAATTTCTTGCAGTCGCTTTGAAAACAAGGTTTCCTTCAGTATCTCCTTTCCAAGCTTTAACAATGGCGTAATCTGCTGTTAGTGCTGATTCCAAAATATGTGGTTTACCATTGAACTCTCTTACTTCTTTTCCTTCGGCAACTTCGGTTCCAAATCCTGCTGGTGTGAAAAATGCAGGAATACCAGCACCACCGGCTCTACAACGTTCAGCCAATGATCCTTGTGGAATTAGGTCAACCTCTAATTCACCACTCAACATTTGGCGTTCGAACTCATCGTTCTCACCAACGTAAGAACTGATCATTTTCTTGATTTGTTTTTTCTGTAAAAGGAGGCCAAGCCCAAAATCATCTACTCCAGCATTGTTCGAAATACATGTCAAACCAGTAAGTTCCATTTCTACCATGCGGTTAATAGAATTTTCTGGGATTCCACACAGTCCAAATCCACCGAGCATGATGGTCATGTCGCTCTCCAACCCTTGAAGTGCTTCTTCTACATTATTTACAACTTTGTTCATATCAGTTTCCAAATAGGTCTATATCCGGTCCGGAGTCTCCAGGCTCTTCGACATATAGTCTTGGGTCGTAGCCCACAGGTATCGCAAAATCTTCGGTGGATAATTTGAGTTTTTTATTCTTGTATGCTTCTTGCATATAATACCCATAAATCGGCAGGGCCATTCGTGCACCCTGTCCCCATTCCATACTTCTAAATCGCACATAACGGTCTTCTGCTCCTACCCAAATGCCCGTTACAAGATCAGGTGTTAAGCCCATGAACCATCCGTCAGAGTTATCTTGAGTCGTACCTGTTTTACCAGCCATAGGAGCGGTGATTCCTCCCCATTTTCTCCATCCTGCTCTCAATGACCCAGCAGTACCATAATCAACAACACCTTTCATCATTTTTAATGTAGTGTATGCTACTCCTGAGTTGAGGACTTCTTTTGTGTAAGGTTCGGCGCTGTAAATAACATTGCCATTTCTGTCCTCAATGCGTAAAACGGTTGTTGGCGCGACAAAAATTCCTTGGTTCACAAACATTGCTTGCGCGGGAACCATTTCAAAAAGAGAAAGATCCATTACTCCTAAACACATCGGTGGTACTTCATCCTCAGTGCGGAGGTTAATATTCAAGTCCCGAAGTAATTTCGAAATAGTTTTTGGACCCGAGTATCCACCCATTTTTGACATTACGGCAACGGTAATCGGGTTATTGGAATTTGCAAGACCCCATGCTACTGTGGGAGATGCACCATTCCTTGTTTTTATTTCTCCTCTTGGGCACCAACGGCTGTTGAGCTCTCCATTATTTCCATAAGTATCCACACAATAGGATGTTCCAACTTCGAACTTTGTATCTATACTAACGACTCCCATCAATAAAGCAGTAGAATAGACGAATGGTTTAATAGTTGAGCCTACCTGTCGTCTGCTTTGTCTCACATGGTCATATGCAAAATGCTTAAAGTCCGTTCCACCAACCCATGCCTTTACAAAGCCCGTTGACGGTTCAATTGATAAAAGGCCAGCGCGTAAAATGGTTTTATAATAGCGAATAGAATCGTTAGGAGTAAGCACGGTATCAATGTCTCCATCCCAAGAAAAGACCTTCATGCCTAATGGTCGATTGAAACTTTCTTCAATTGTTTGAACTGAAAGTCCTTGGGCCTGCATTGCTAGATAGCGATCAGATCGCTTTCGAGAGCGCGACATGTTTCGTTCCACACTTTCTTCTGTAATGTCTTTGTGCGGCGAAAATGGATAAAGTTTCAGGTTCCGATTGTTTTTGTCGAATTGTGGTTGTAAATCTTCGCTCAAATGTCTTTTTACAGCCGCTTCTGCATAGGTCTGTAAATCAACGTTGATAGTCGTATAAATTTTCAAGCCATCTTTGTAAATGTTGTAAGGCTCACCATTCTTCTTCTTGTAAATTAGATCACCATTTTCGTCTGTTTGTTTAAATAAATCGGACAATTCTGAACGTAGGGATTCACGGAAATAAGGAGCAAGTCCTTCCTTGTGATCTACCAATTGATAATCAACGATGATGGGCGTGTTCTTCAAAGAGTCATATTCCGCTTGCGTAATGAAATTTTGAAGAGCAGGATTTTCCTCATTACTATTCTTTAGCCATTGATGAAGAACCGTATTACGACGGTTGATCATACGTAGACTATCCTTTTCTCTGGTGCTTGATGAGTTCGTGTAATCCTTAATAGTGTATGTTCGTGGATTGTTATATGATGGGTTTATACACATTCCAACCAAAACAGCGGCTTCACATTTTGTCAAATCCATTGGGACTTTGTTGAAATACACCTTGGCTGCATTTTCTATACCTACTGCATTGTACAAGAAATCAAATTGATTCAAGTACATCGTTATAATCTCTTCCTTCGTATAGCGTTCTTCCAAACGAACCGCGATAATATTTTCCTTAACCTTTTCGTCTACCCGTTTCCAAATTCCAGTACGCTCAGACTCCAATTCTTTCCCTTCAAGTTTGAGTATAGCGTCGCGTTCTCTTTTTTGAAGTGTAAAAAGTAGCTTGGCCAATTGCTGAGAAATGGTTGATCCTCCTCCGTCTTTACCCAAACGGACAATGGCCCTCGTTAATGCTTTTAAATCAACACCAGGATGCGTCATGTAACGCTCATCCTCAGTAGAAATCAGCGCATCAAACACGAACGGAGAAATATCCTTATAATCAATCGATGTACGGTTAACGCTCCAGTATCTTCCCAATTCGGTTTTACCATCATCGGCGAATATTACAGACGCCAATAGTTCAGGTGGATTTTCCAACACCTCTACGGAAGGAAGGTTTTCCTCATCCTCGGTATAGACCCAGAATAGAATTAATAAAACTGGCGAAAAGGCACAAAGCCAAAACAGAACATTGAGCGTTCCGCGCGTTTTTCTACCAAAAACCGTTTTTTCTTTCTTCTCTTTTTTGTTCTTCTCCATGGTTGATCTTGGTTTGTAAAAGTAAAAAAAAGCAGGAGCTTTTGAAAGAGGAAAGCACTGGAATACTGATATATTCAAGTGATTTTCATTCCAATGGTGTTGTCACCCCTTATCTTAACTTCAAATCAACAAAATTGGTTACCAACTTAGCGTTAATGAAAGTTAAAGTTCTATAAATCAATTTAAGACGTCTTTTCGTTGACTATCAAGCTTTAAGAGTATGAACATCATGATGGAAAAAGACATCATTGAAGACCCGCCATAACTAAAGAAAGGTAGTGGAATTCCAATTACCGGTGCAAACTCAATGCTCATTCCTATGTTGATCGCGAAGTGATAGAATAATATCATGGCGACGGCATAGGCGTAAACCCTATTAAATACAGCTTTTTGTCGCTCGGCAATCATTACAATCCGTAACATGATGAACATGTATAAAATGACGAGTGTGAATGTCCCAACAAATCCCCACTCTTCGGCAAACGGACAGAAAATGAAATCTGTTTCGCTCTCAGGAACGTGGTTCGTTCGCATGCTTGATAAAGAGGCCTTGCGGTATCCTTTTCCAAATAACCCGCCAGATCCCACAGCGGCCATTGCACGATTTCGATTGTAATCATCACCGTTAGGATCTTCCCGTAACCCAAGCACAAGTTCAATTCGCTCTTTCTGGTGAGGAGCAAGTTTTTGAAAGCCTGAGTCAACAACTTTTGTGAGTACACCGGCAAGCAAAAATCCAACAATTGCAATTGCCAAGGCTCTTTTTCTATCTCTTTTTGCAAAGATCAATCGCAGAAAAACATACACAATGACCATGAATAAGAACAAGAAGAAAAGTAAGCCTTGGTACCCTGTAATATCCCAACTTGGGAACATGTCGAGGTGAATAGTTTGATTACTCATCAAAAGAGTTGTAACGCTCAAAAAAATGATCACGAAGAGAATGGGGATAAAGTGAGTCCCCAGCCATGTTTTTTTTACCGTTGTATTAATCCTAAGAACTTGGATCGGATTTAAGTTCCAAACTGAAATAGCACCATTTATGAAAAATAATAGAATGGGATCATAAGACACACCTTCTCGATACAACACAAAGAGGAAAGCGGTGAAGACAACAAAGGTTCCAGCATCTGGTTGTAGAAGGATGAGTACCATTGGAAGTAGAATAATCCCATTCGCCAGATATACTGTCGATTTATTTTGGTGTTTTAGTTTGGTGATACTGAGGAATCTTGCAAGTAATATCGCCGTTCCAATTTTGGCAAATTCGGCGGGTTGAATTCCCATGGACCCAATTCCTAGCCACGCTTTGGCCCCATGAACTGCAGGCATGAACAATACAATAACCAGTAAACTAATGACAAAAACATAAATGGGAACAGCGAATTTTCGGTAAATGTCTGAATCAATCAGAAATACCATTATTCCAAGGAACAGCGAAATCCCAAGCCATAGAACTTGTTTGCCATATTTCTGAGAGAAGTCAAAAAGGTTTGGGTGTTCAGGATTGAAAGCAACCGAATAAACCGTTGTTAGCCCCATGATCATTAAGAGGATCACCGCAAAAAACAAAGGCCAATCTACATTCCCAGTAAGTGAGTCGTTCTTTCTCATTTTGGACCGCCTTTTAATACGGCATCCAAGATCCGTTTTTCCTTCACTTTATTTTTCACCTCACCATTCATGTACTGCTCTATCATTAAGCTAGCGATTGGCGCCGCCCATGTTCCACCACCACCACCAGCATTTTCAATAAACACAGAAATGGCAATTTTTGGTTGATCCATCGGAGCAAATGCAATGAATGCTGAGTGGTTTTTCTGCTTGATACTTCCAATATAATTTTCAACAGTTCCTGTCTTACCGCATACGACGATTCCGTCAATTCTAGCTCTTCGGGCAGTACCTCCAGCTTCCCAAACACAGCGACGCATTCCTTCAACAATGGGGTCGAAGTGCTCGCGGTCAACCATGGTATAGTTTTTAATCAAATATTCAGGAAGTGGACCATCATCACCAATTGATCTTACGAAATGAGGTGTGTAATACCATCCTCGATTCGCCATGATTGCGGCAACGTTTGCCATTTGCAATGGGGTTAATTGAACCTCTCCCTGTCCAATTGAAATGGAACGAATGGTTGAGAATTTCCAATTGTGGTGACCATACCATTTGTCGTAGTAGGCAGGGTCCGGAATAACTCCAGAACGAATTCCAGTAATGTCGGTTCCGAGCTTAATTCCTAATCCAAAACTGTTCAAATATTTAGACCACCTTCCCAAACCGATTTCGGAGTCTTCGTACGGGTTTTTCTTTATTCCTTGCTGAATAATGCGGCGTGTAACCGCATAATAATATGGATTACAAGACATTTGCACGGCTTGTGTTACGTTTTGAGCTGATGGGTGATTGTGACAACCAACGACGCTTTTGTTACAAGGGAATCCAGTATCTTTTGTGATGACACCTTCCTGCATTCCAATTAATGCTTGCAATAATTTGAAAGTTGAACCTGGCATATACTCAGAAGCAAGCGGACGCGGGAACAACGGTTTGTCTTCATTTTGGACAAGTGCCGGATAATTCTCACGAATTTTTCTATTTCCCACGAGAAGATTTGGATCGTATGTAGGAGAAGAGACGAGTGCTAAGATTTCACCAGTGCTTGGCTCAATTGCTACAATACAGCCTTTTTTATTTTGCAGAAGTAATTCTCCATACGCCTGAAGTTCAATGTCTAAACCTAAATGAATTGGTGGTGCTTGAACAGCGGTAGTGTCATACTTGCCATCCTCAAAGGCTCCAACTGTATTGTTCATTGCTGAGGTTACAACATACTTGACGCCTTTTATTCCACGGAAATGCTTTTCATAAAAGCGCTCAATACCGGCCCGACCTATTCTGCTACCAGGTTTGTAGAAAGGATCTTCGTCTATTTCAGCCTGTGATACTTCGGCCAAATAACCTAAAATGTTTGCACCATTTGCATGTGGGTAATCACGCATGCTCGAAACCTGCTCGTAAAATCCTGGGAAGTTCTCTATATGTGGAGCAATGTGAGAAATTTCTTCGGCAGTAAGTTCTTTGATAAATGGATATGCTCGAATTGATTGATAATTGGAGGTTGTTTTACCAGTATATGGACTGGTATATTTTCCTTCTTTGACAACAATTTCAATGAAACGGGCACGTACTTCAGGAACCGTCCAGCCAATTAATTCAGCAAACGCAGCGGTGTCCAAATCAACAATGTCAGATTCGCGCATCATCAGATTGTAATACGTTTTGTTAGAAACAACCTTTTCACCATTTCTATCAAATACAACAGCTCTTGGAGGAGTTATTTCACGTCTTTTTTCGGCAATTTCGGCTGCACGCAGTTTCCAAGTATCGTCAATTACCTGCATGTACAAAAGCTTGAACGAATAGATGATTCCGATCAAGATGAAGATGGTGATGATCACATATTTTCGTGATTCAAACTTCATTTTTAGCTCTTTTTTGAATGAGTAAGTATTGCAATAAAATACAAATCAAAAATGAGAGTGGTGCGCTTAATGCCGTTTTTCTTAAAACAAATCCGATTTCGTTTAACTTGAACATTTCCAACATAAAGAAC
Organism: Crocinitomicaceae bacterium; assembly: GCA_033791225.1. Lineage (GTDB taxonomy): Bacteria > Bacteroidota > Bacteroidia > Flavobacteriales_D > Crocinitomicaceae > UBA4466. Next base: position 277,418 of record JASJHD010000001.1, on the reverse strand, counting down.
CAGAAGTGATGAATTAGAATGAGCAATCCGAAGACTTTTAGGAACCATCCAGTGCCCATGTTGAATACGTTCGTTTCCAATAATGGATCGTATCCATCACGAGGAGCGAAAAGGTCGAAAATCATTGGGCGTGAATAAGCCATTGCCAAGAGAGCTGAGGTATGTAGACCATAAGTATTGGACATCGCGTCAATGAATATTCCTAGAGAAAATGCTGCAAGCATTAAAGGAATTACGCTCAATTCTACAGGAAGTAAGATGATGAACAGTGGATAAATCATCAATTGAATTCCGAACCCCATTTCAATTTGGTTGAGTACCAGTACTTGTACCAATACAAAAAGCAAAAAACGGAGGCCATGTTTTACAAATAGATTCATTGTACAGGTTCAATAGGAATGAGTGACTCTAAATCTTCTTGCTCTTGTTTGAGTAAGTTCTTCACGATATATACGCGTTGCAGTGACCGATAATCTTCTGAGAATAGAATTGTAACATCCCACAAAGACTCGCCTTCCACAACTTCTGTGCTTTCAACATTTCCAACGGGAATTCCACTCGGAAAAATCCCACCACCGCCGCGCGTAACAACGCTGGCCCATTGTTTTACGTCAAGATCATTCGATACTCCCCACATTGTTCCTCGGCGAGCATCTCGATTGTTCCATTTCAACAGACCAAATTGCCCCGTTTTTTCAAGCATGATATCAATATTGATGGCCTCGGTTAAAACGGATTTGACTACGGAATAGTGCTCACTTGTATTGTGAATGACCCCGACAACACCATTTCCAGAAAACACACCCATTCCAGCTTCAATTCCTTGTGCTTCGCCAATATTGAGCGTAAAGTAGTTATTGGCTTTATCGAAGGTTGAATTAATTACGGTTGCGGCAATGTATTCATATTGCTGACGGTGCAACGTATCATTGATTTTCACCAATCCATTGCTGAGTGAAATAAAACTCATGGCATTCGCTTCCTCCATCAATCGGATATTTTCAGATTGAAGAGAATCGTTGGATTTGCTGAGGCTAAAGTGTTTGGTAATATCATTTCGGACTTCCATAAGCGAACCAGTAACAGAAGACGCTGTTGTAAGGTATTGTGAGCGTGGAAATTGCATGAATGAGAAATACAGTGTTAGCGCCACCCCTTGCAATAAAGCAAAGATGAGAAGTACTTGAAATCGCCGTATGAAAGCGAGAAAATTGCGCATGAAACAAAAATACGCAAAAGTCTAGCGCAACAGGCCTAATTTTTAGTGGCTTGTTAAGACTAAATTGTTAATCCGGAATAGGAAATTGAAGAATAGGAAAAAAGGAGTGGTTTTCTCAAAGAAAAGAATCCTTAGTCTCTAATCAAGAATTGGAATTTGTTGATGTTCTTCAAAGCAATGCTTGTCCCACGGGCAACAGCTCTTAGCGGATCTTCTGCAATGTGAACAGGGAGCTTCGTTTTTAGAGAAATACGCTTGTCCAATCCTCTCAACATCGATCCACCACCAGCTAAATAAATACCAGTTTTGTAGATATCGGCCGAAAGTTCAGGAGGTGTCATCTCAAGAGCACTTAAAATGGCTTCCTCGATTTTAGAAATCGTCTTGTCTAAAGCATGTGCAACTTCGGTATAAGAAATGATGATTTCTTTTGGAATTCCTGTCATCAAATCACGACCTTGAACGGCGTAATCCTCTGGAGCATTATCCAATTCGGGCATCGCAGCACCAACATTTATTTTAATTTGTTCTGCAGTTCGTTCACCTACTAAAATGTTGTGTTGACGACGCATGTATTCTTCAATATCTTTGGTGAAATCATCTCCGGCAACGCGGATAGACTTATCACAAACAATACCTCCAAGTGCAATGACTGCAATTTCGGAAGTACCACCACCTATATCAATGATCATATTACCCATTGGCTCTTCCACGTCGATACCGATACCGATTGCAGCTGCCATTGGCTCATGAATAAGATATACTTCTTTTGCTCCAGCGTGTTCCGCAGAATCACGAACGGCTCTTTTTTCAACCTCAGTAATACCGGAGGGAATACAAATTACCATTCTCAAAGAAGGGTTGAACAATCTCTTTCCTGTTCCGATCATTTTGATCATTCCACGGATCATTTGTTCAGCAGCTTGGAAATCCGCAATTACTCCATCGCGTAATGGACGGACAGTTTCTATCAACTTGTGGGTTTTTCCATGCATTTGTTGCGCCTTTTTACCAATGGCGACAACTTTGCCTGATTGAATATCCTTGGCTACAATAGACGGCTCGTCCACAACTACCTTATCATTCATGATAATAAGCGTGTTCGCTGTCCCCAAATCAATTGCAATTTCTTGCGTTAAAAAACTAAATAATCCCATTTTTCCTCTCTCTGCTTCTAAATGTCCGTAATTAAATAATCCCCTGAATTTATACTAAATATATGAAATAAGGTTGCGTTTAATGCTTAAAATGTCGATTTCCTGTCATTACCATTGAAATTCCATGTTCGTTGCAATAATCAATTGACAATTGATCTTTGATTGATCCTCCCGGTTGAATCACGGCTTTTACGCCTGCATTACCAGCAATCTCTACACAATCAGGGAATGGGAAAAATGCATCAGAGGCCATTACTGCTCCGGTTAAATCAAAATTGAATGACTCTGCTTTATGAATGGCTTGTCGCAATGCATCAACACGTGAAGTTTGTCCTGTTCCACTTGCCAATAATTGACCGTTTTTAGCGAGAACAATTGTATTTGATTTTGTGTGTTTAACCAACTTGTTGGCAAAGATTAAATCATTGATTTCACGTTCATCTGCCGTGGCAACAGTCACGTTTTTCAAATCAGCAGCTGTTTCCGACTTGTAGTCTTTATCTTGTTCCAATACACCGTTTAACAATGTGCGGAATTGTCTCTTTGGTAATTCAACTTCTTTCTGAATCAAGATGATTCTGTTCTTCTTTCCTTTCAAGATCTCCAAGGCTTCTGCTTCATACGAAGGAGCAATAACTACTTCACAGAACAATTCGTGAATTTCATTCGCAGTAGCAACATCGATGCGTGTATTACTGAATAATATTCCACCGAAAGCACTTACCGGATCACCCGCCAATGCATCTACATAAGCTTTATGAATAGAATCACGTGTTGCAAGTCCACATGCATTGTTGTGTTTTAATATTGCGAAAGTTGGCCCATCATTTTTAAATTCAGCCATTAAGTTGACAGCTGCATCAACGTCCAATAGGTTGTTGTATGAAAGCTCTTTTCCATGAAGCTTGTCAAATAAAGAACCCATGTCACCATGGAAAATTCCTTTTTGATGAGGGTTTTCTCCGTAACGTAATACTTGCGATTCAAGAACACTTTGCTTGAACGTTTCTTTTGTTCCAGCATTGAAGTAGTTGAAAATATGTGAGTCGTAATGTGAAGAAACATTGAATGCATCCCTTGCGAAATCTTTACGCTCTCCCATAGTGGTTGCACAAGCATTCTCAGTAATAATGTCTAAGAATGGCGCATATTCATTTTTCGAAGGAATGATCACTACATCCTTGTAATTCTTAGCAGCAGCACGAATCAACGAAATTCCGCCTATGTCAATTTTTTCAATGATTGCACCGTGATCTGCTCCAGAAGCTACTGTGTCTTCGAAAGGGTATAGGTCTACAATTACCAAGTCAATCTCAGGGATTTCAAACTCAGCAATTTGTTGTTGGTCTTCTACTAAATCTCTTCGTGTTAAAATTCCACCAAAGACTTTCGGGTGGAGTGTCTTAACTCTTCCTCCTAAAATTGATGGGTAAGAAGTCAAATCTTCCACACGCTCAACTGGAATTCCGTGTCCTTCGATAAAAGTTTGCGTTCCGCCTGTTGAATAAAGAACTACTCCATTCTTGTGAAGCTCTTTAACAATTGGTTCGAGGCCATCCTTGTCGAATACTGAAATAAGTGCGGATTTAATTTGTTTTCTCTCGCTCATTTCTGGTCGTGTTTTAAGATTAAAAAAGAAAGCGCAAAAATACTTCAAATTTTGCTTTTCCTAAAGCATTATTAGTTAACAAAGCATTATTAGTTATCAACGAAATGTTAGCTTTATGTATCGATGAATTTTCATGTATAATTGAATCGCTAATTTTGTGAATGAAACAGGAAAATATGTTAGAAGTTTGTGTGGTTGAAGATGAGAGCAGTTTGGCAGATATGATTCGGCTCAACCTTGAGTTGGAAGGATACGCTGTCACACATTTTGCGCATGGAAAAGAAGCAAGCGATGCATTTGGGAAAGGAATCAATTTTGACCTGATCCTTTTGGATGTCATGTTGCCTGGAGTAAACGGGGTGCAATTGTGTCGACAAATTCGTGAAATTTCAAAGGTTCCCATCTTGTTTTTATCGGCAAAAGGAACAACCACTGATCGCATCGAAGGATTGAAAGCTGGAGGCAATGATTATTTGCCGAAACCCTTCGATTTAGAAGAGCTATTATTACGCGTTGCGGTATTACTTGGAGCCCATGAAAAAGAAGCAACAGACAGCGTTCAAATAGGTGATTGGGATGTGAATTTTAAAACCTTTCTTGTGAAAAACACTGTTAATGGAGAAGAGCTAAGTCTTTCAAAAAAGGAAGTAAACTTGATTCAATTGTTTGATGAAAAGGAGGGGGAAGTGATCGCACGCTCTGAAATTTTGGATCGTGTATGGGGGAAAGATCAATTTCCAACTACGCGTACCATTGACAATTATATTCTGAATTTTAGAAAAATATTTGAGCAAGACCCGAAGCATCCTACGTATTTTCATTCGATTCGTGGAGTGGGGTATAAGTTTACTAAGTAAAGAGTCAAAATGAAACCAACTGCTGTTATAAGTTTTATTCTTCTAGCGTCACTTTATGGATGTAATAGCAAGGCGCGAAATTATTACTACAACTTAGAAGACTTCACCACACCGAAGGTGTATGTTTTTGAATGTGTGAATGATGCAAATTGGACACAGTATTGGAAAATGTCATCCGATGTAAAAAGCAATTACCTCATCACTGAAGCATTCAATTCTTCTTTTGAGCAAATAGAATACTTCAAAGAACAGTTTAATGAATCGGGCTCTGAATTGGTAGAATATACAATGATGGAAGGCGAAAACTTTACTCTAACAACCCCAATTGAGAAGAATGTGTTTGTATGGAGTCCTACAGAGGAGTATTCATATTCAGTAAACTACTCAAGCAACGGAGATAAAATTCTGTTCAGAAAAGACCGAAGCTATGTCGGACTGGACAGCGTAGAAGTAATGGGGCAGCAATTAGGCGCAATTAAATTCAAGGGTATTTATCATTTTGAGAGTGAAAAATACAAGGATGTAATGGAGTTTTGGCAATATAGTTATTACACTGAAGAGTATGGATTTGTTAAGTATGAGCGTCATATTGATAATGATAGTATAATAATACTGGAGCTGTCTGATATTTTATCTCTGGATGCTTGGAATGAACTTAAATGAATTGGGTCCTAGGTAGAGATACATCCACCATTAACTTCTTTTATCAATCCTCAATAGCCTTTATTTTTAACTTTGGCTGATATTTACAATTATGATGAGTGAGGAGAAACAGTTACGGTACGATAAAGCATATTTAAGAATGGCCAAAACATGGTCTGAGCTATCGCATTGTAGTAGAAAGCAAGTTGGAGCAATTATCGTTCGTGATGGGATGATAATTTCCGATGGATTTAACGGTACTCCAAGCGGTTTTGATAACTGTTGTGAAAATGATACTGGCGAAACACTTTGGTATGTATTACACGCAGAAGCAAATGCAATATTAAAAGTGGCAAAATCGACCCACAACTGTCAAGGCGCCACCTTGTATTTAACACTTTCCCCTTGCAAAGATTGTAGCAAATTGGTGGTTCAGTCGGGCATCAAGCGTATCGTATTTATAAATGCGTACAAAGACCAAAGTGGAGTGGAATTTTTAAAAGATGCCGAGATAGAGATAGTACAAATTGAAAACCCATATGATGGAGAATAAATCAAATAATGGATATTGGATTCCAATCGTGATGGCCGTATGTATGGCCGTAGGGTTGTTCATGGGAAATCTTTTGACTCCAGAGAAAGAAAATATTTTTGGATCAGGTGATTCACGCATTACGAAGCTACAAGAGATCGTACGGATCTTGGATGAACGCTACGTAGATGATCTGAATGGTGACGAACTGTTTGAAGAAACAATAGCGAACATGTTGCATCACTTGGATCCGCATAGTAACTACATTCCAGCGGAAGAATTGCAGGCAATGAACGAGTCCATTCAAGGAAAATTTGGTGGAGTTGGTGTTCGGTTTTTCATTATCCGAGATACCGTTTGTATTACGAATGTTCTTCCAGGATCGCCTGCTTTAGCAGCAGGACTTCAAGCCGGAGATAAAATCATTGCCGTTGAAGGACAATCGATAACAACCCTTATTGAAAATGAGGATGTGATGGGGTTGCTGAAGGGTGAAGAAGGTACGGATGTTAAAATGACCATATATAGAGACGGGAAAAAGTTAGAAAAGCGAGTTACACGTGGATCAATACCGGTGGAATCTGTAATTGCATCGTACATGATTACAAATGATATCGGCTATGTTCGAATCGATCAATTCTCAGTTGTAACTGCACAGGAGTTTGGTTATGCTACAGATGTGCTTAAGGCACAGGGAATGAAGAAAATCATCGTTGATTTAAGAAATAATGGTGGTGGAGTTTTGACCAGCGCAACAGATATTGTAGATGAGTTTTTGGAAGGAGATATTCCAATTGTAGAAACGCGAGGGGAGCATTCGGCACCATATATATACAAGTCAAGTTCGTATGGAACGCTGAAAGATATAGAAGTAGCAATATTGTTGAATGCGAACAGTGCTTCTGCCTCTGAAATATTGGCGGGAGCTATTCAAGACAATGACCGTGGTATAATTGTAGGCCGTAGATCATTTGGAAAAGGATTGGTACAGGAAGATTTTTTGCTGCGTGATGGGAGTAATGTTCGGTTAACAATTGCACGTTATTACACGCCAACAGGAAGATGTATTCAAACACCTTATACTGATGATTATGATGCCTATTACGAAGGTCAATATGATCGGTACGACAATGGTGAAATGTATGAAGTTGATTCTACTCTATTTGTAGACTCACTCAAATTCACAACCCCAGGAGGGCGTACTGTATATGGTGGTGGTGGAATTATGCCGGACGTTTTTGTGCCGTATGACACTTCTGGCGTAAGCTGGTATTTCACGGAGTTGAGATACTCTACGGCATTCAATACTTTTGCTTTTGACTACGTTCAAAACAAGCGGAATAAATGGAAATCTGCAGCCGATTACAACAAAACATTTGTAGTAAATACTAGTGTATTGGATCAATTTGTAGCATTTGCGGATGTAGAGCACAATATTGAGTTCAATTTGGAGGATTTCAACTATAGTAAAGCACTAATCAAACGTATATTGAAAGCAGAAATAGCGCGTCAATTATGGGTTGAAGACGGTTATTACCAAGTATTCAATGGTGAAGATGAGGACGTACAAGAAGCGATTCGTCAGTTACGCTAATACGGGGTTTTATTCGTGGGTATCAGCACATTTGGATTGAACAACATTGTTTTTCCATTGAATCCAGTATTCTTGCAAGCCTTCAGGTGTCGTCATCAATTCGCTAACATCTAAAGTTCCCTCAGGAATTAATGCCTTTTTGAGTTGTGATATTCTCGAACTTAATGCGGGTTCATGATTCCAACCTCCTACATGGTCAAACGAGGTATAAGCAGAGCACTTCTCTTCGACAGTACTGAAAGGTATAGTGAGTTGATAGGTCACTTGGCCCGTCCCCATTCCCTCGGTCGTCATACTGATTGCAGAAAAGTCTACTTTGGAAAATCGCCCATTTTTATACAACTCTTTCAATTTGTCACCGACCACTTCAGAAATAGCATTGGACAATTGATGAGCGATATCCGACCCGCCAATAAATTCTGCACCAACATAAGTGCCATTGCAGGCGTTATTAGTACATTCAATAGTATAGACTTCCGATTCAAAGTCACCAGTAATCAGAGACGAGTTATCACACCCTGAAAAGAAAAGTCCTAGAACTAATGCAAAAAAGAAACACTTCATTGAACTAGTAACTACCTCTTTATCACCCTTTGATGAGAGAATGCACCATTGATGTTCAATGAAACGAAATAGAGTCCAGGGCTTGTTGCATCACCTGCATCATTGTTCCCATCCCATTCAAGATGTAGCTCATTTCCTTCGAGTTTCAGATCGTTGGCAAGATGCTTAATCAACTGTCCCTGATTGTTGTAAATTACAATTGAAACTTGATCGCCCTGTGTTAGTTCATCAGAATACAAGTGCACACCATTATCAAATGGATTTGGATAAATGCTGAACACTTTGTCGTCTAGAGGATCATTCAATATTGAAGCTGTGCCCAGATTCATTAAGCTATCCATATCATAATTTTCATCTCCTGCTTGATAAGCCATATAGTGCATGTATACCAAGAACATTTCATCGCTCGTATTTAATCCTGCAGCAACTGTTATTGGAGGATTGTTTGGATTATGAAGATTTCCGGAAGTATTGTCAAAAGTTGCGTCGGCGTACAATGTGGTTCCGATTCCAGCCTTTTTAATGTTAGAGTAGAAATAGAAATCTTGCCATTCGAAATCCCAATGAGGAATATCAATGAGTTTCAACGTGTCGTTGTTCGGTAGAATTCCGTAGACCAACATATCTCTGCCCAACAAATGCATGTGTGGGAAAACGCTGAGCAAAGAATAGTCCGTTATCAAACCACCAGATGCGGGATATTGAGTAGATAAACTTGTCAATTGATTTGGGGGCAATGAGAAACTCCAATCCTCCAAAACACGAGAAGTGTATACCTCTCTAACACTAGGCTCTCCTGGAGGGTAGAAATGAAAAATCACTTTAGTGCTATCGTATTGCCCGTAACTACCTTCAGGATAGTGCATGGCGAAAATAACTTGAGAATTTGCGGGCATTGGAATTCCTAATTTCAAAGGACTTGCTGATGGTAAAACCATAGGCGTACTCCCCGGAGTATAACCCATTACCAACGTCGATGCTAGGGAAGAAGGGCCAGCACAATCACCACCAACGGTATCTGTAATAGAAGAGCTTGTTGGGTCCAAATAGATCAAAGCGTGGTGTACAATTTCTGGATTTCCAGGAACGATTTCAACAGCACGAATAGTTCTATTGGTTGGTAAATTTGATGGCATTGCGAAACAAACGTAATCGTCTCCATTGCTCAGCGCTTTACTCATGTATGTTGGAATTTGCATTTCCAAATCGCCGTTTCCAAGTATTGCCCCAGTCAGATATACTGGAGGTGGAGGTGTATTAGCTGGAGTTCCTTCAAGTGCTCCGCCATTTATCCAATCAAGGACAGTTGTTTTTTCAGTTGGAGTTAATGAACGGTCATGTGCATACGTCTGATAATCATTGTTTGGTGGCCAAGGTGGCATTTCTTCCTGCAAAACTGCATCAAAAATAGCGGTTGCCATAGGACTTGCATCTGCATAGGTCATTAGCTCAAAAGGGCCAACACCACCACTGTGATGACACTTTGTACACTTGTTATAAAAAATTTCTGCAACGTCGTCACTCCAGTTTTGAGCACTCAAGCCATAAGACGCTGATAAGAAAGCAAATAGTAGTAGGTTCTTAATCATTTGAATTGATTTTAACTCGAAAATATGGCTTTTTCATGTAAAAACACAATCTTTATAAAAAACCAGTGAATGCCGAAGTTCATTTCGATTACACTTTTTGAGTCTCTGTACCGTTCTCAGTCCGATTTGCTACTGGATGATGGCATCAATAATTTTATTGAAAAGTTGAGCGGCACTGAAGGTGATTTGATTGCGAGAGCAAATGGGATTGATCATGCAGCATTCAGTGGATTCATCAGGAGCTTAAAAAAACCGACAACTGTCCTATTTCAAAGTTGGGTTGCACAAAGTCCAGCACTGGAAAACTTACTCAAAGGCAAGGGAGAGATTGAACAGTTTTACGATAATCACAACCACCTCAAGCACCAGTTGTCCGAAGAGTATAAACGGTACATCTCACCATATTTGGCAGAGTGTTTATTGAAATATGGCGGAAAGGAAGACCGAAGTCTTTTGGTAAAATGCTTTTCCTATGTTCAATTACTGGACGAAGACCATACAGGCCTTGTGGAAGATGCGCTTTTCAAATCGATTCAAGATTCGCTTAAAGCGATTAAATCTCCTAATACGAGCATGGAAACCGAGCAGGAGCTCATTGATATTGTTCAGCCACTATGTTCGAAACAGATTATCACGATTGTCAATTCAATTTCAAAAACCTCCTACGCTTTAAAGTTGGGTTACGTTGACGGAATGCTTGTAGCCCTTGAACGAAGAGCTTGTACACCACGCTTTGCAAATTGGGTGATTAAGCAATTGGATGAGGTAAAATTAAATGATGAACACAACTACAAATTACGTGACATTCACAAAGGAATAAAACAAGGAAGAGTAAAATTCCAAGACACGCGTCAGGCAAAGTTTACATTCAATTGGAAGTTACTTTTGTTGCCTGTGGTTGTACTAGCGGTATATTTTGGAGTGTACTGGTACTTTGCTTATCAGGCTGCCAACCCTACGGAGATTGATCCTATGCAAATGGCAGAGAACACCTCGTTTCAACAATTTTCGAAGGAAGAACGAATGAAAATTGATTCTCTTTTACGCGAAATGGAGGGAACTTTTGAGGAAGATGATATGTTAGATCAAGGGCTTCCGATTCTAGGCGGAGCAAGTGCTGACCTTACGATGCGCAGAGAGTTCGACAACGATTTGATGGAGGATCTGTACATAGATTTAGACAAAGATGCTTCACTTCAAGCAGGTGGAAACAATGCAAATTGTGATACGGAAATAGACTTTTATCGTAAAGCAGGTGTAAAAAATCTCGCTCTAAAGAATGGTGAGATGGAAGCCATGATGCGCAATGAATCGGAATTTGATGTCATTGTTTATGTATTTGACAATTCGGCAAATGGATCGGTTTATTCCATGATGATTAAGGTAGGCGAAACACGTGTTTTTGAAATGAACAGATACGATGGAATGCTCTTGGTTCCTGGAGATAACTTTCAGACATATGACCCACCAGCAGGTATCGATGCCGTTGATTTACCATCACAGAAATTTAAAACGCATTTTTGTGAAACAGACGTGAATTATGCGGACGCCATAAATACGGCTTACCAGCTAACGGAGACCAATGGCGGAACCACTAAGTTTATGTTGGCAGGTGCACAGTGGAGCTTTTTTGAAATCATCGATATTTACGATGTGTTGGAAGCACTGTAGGACAACAGTTCACTTTTGAGTAATTTTACCCCATGATATTATACAATGTTACTGTTAGCATCGACGAGCGCATTCATTCAGAATGGCTTGCCTGGATGAAATCCAAGCATGTTCCAGATGTAATGGCCACGGGTTGTTTTGTAGAAGCGAGAATTTCCAGAGTGCACGGAGAAGAAGGTGAAACGAGTTTTGCCATTTCCTATTTATGTCCTTCCGAAGAAATGTACAGTGCATACCTTAAAAACCATGCGACGGCATTACAGCAAGAACATTCATTGAAATATCAAGGGCAGTTTGCCGCATTTAGAACAATGCTAACGGTACTAGAAGAATTCAAAGCATGACAGTACGCGCAAAAAAACATCTCGGACAGCACTTTTTAATTGATAAGAATATCTGTCAGAAAATCGCAAAACAATATACTTCGCATCAAGAATGCAAAAAAGTGCTGGAAGTTGGACCCGGTATGGGAGCATTAACGGAATACCTTATCGCTGATGACCTCGATGTATGGGTGATGGAGATTGACAGAGATAGTACTGCTTATTTGCAAAAAAACTTTCCAACCTTAGAGAATAAAATTATCGAAGCAGATTTTTTGAAAATTGATTTGGAGACAACGATGGGAGATGAACCTTTCGGAGTCGTGGGAAATTTCCCCTACAACATTTCTTCACAGATTCTATTCAAATGTCTTGAACATAGAAATCAGATTCCAGAAATCATGGGAATGTTTCAGCGAGAAGTTGCGGTAAGGATTGCCGAAAAACCAGGAACGAAACGATATGGAATATTAAGTGTTTTGCTTCAAGCTTACTACGATATTGAGTATTGCTTTACGGTAGATGAACATGTTTTTGATCCACCACCCAGAGTAAAGTCAGGGGTGATTCGGTGTACTCGAAATTCGCGCACTTCGCTACCATGTGACGAAAAATTATTCAAGCAAGTGATCAAGGTATGCTTCAATCAACGAAGAAAAACCATTCGTAATTCCGTGAAACCATTACTGCAAGGAAATACAATTGACCATCCTTTTATGGCTTTACGACCAGAGGTTCTTTCGGTGGAGGAATTCATCGAACTTACTCAGATGGTAGAAGCGGCGGTAGCTTAGATTGAATACAAATTGCAACATTTGACGATTCCCCATGGTTTTGTCTGAAAAAATGATTTTATTTGTAGTAACTAAATAAGTATAGTTATGACATTATCGGCGATTTTTAACGCATTAGGAGATTTATTTCTTTGGACATTTCAAATTTTTGAAATCATTGGAAACAACATTAACTACGCGTTTATTGTATTAGGATTTGTTGGATTGTTTATTTGGTTGAACAAGCAGAAGAAATTCAACGCTGCGGCTGAGCGTAACCCAGACAAATTGAAATAAGAGCTTATTAAAATATATAGAAGAAAGGTTGTCGAGAGACAGCCTTTTTTTGTGGGATATTGTTTGGTAACAATCAAGAAGCCCTCTATTTTTTTCAAAAGTCGTTCTATAATTTATACCTTTAAGCATGGCATCATACAGCGTGATCATCACAGCAGGGGGAATAGGTAAACGAATGAATTCGACTTTACCTAAGCAATTTATTCCCGTGAAGGAGAAACCAATCTTGATGCGAACAATCGAACAGTTTTATCAATTCGATCCGCATGTGCAGATAATCCTGACTTTGCCTGATGAATGGAAAGGATTTTGGGAGGCCTTGGCCTTGGAAAATGACTTTACCATTCCACACCGTGTAATTTCTGGAGGAAAGGAGCGCTATGATTCTGTGAAAAGTGCGCTTGATTTTTGCTTAAATGAATACATCGTTGTTCATGATGGTGTACGGCCAATTGTGTCTTTTGGGACATTGAAAAATTGTTTTGAGGCAATTAAAAATCACGATGCGGTAATTCCGGTTTTACCAATTTCTGAATCGGTGAGAATTAAAGATGGGAATACGACCAAAGCTGTGGATAGATCAAATTATATGCTCGTTCAAACTCCTCAATGCTTTCGGAAATCTGTGTTGGTTAAGGCCTATGAACAACCATACCACGCTGGAATTACAGACGACGCAACATTGGTTGAATCAGCGGGATATAGTATCACAACGGTTGAAGGCAATCCTGAAAATATTAAAATCACGAATCAGTCGGATTTAAAGTACGCGGAAGGAATTCTTAAATAAACATAAAAGTACACGGCAGGAATTTCAATATTGGTATCTTTACCGCCTATTCAATTGAAGCATGAAAGTTACGGATCACCTTAGTGAAGCGAAGGACACATTATTTTCCTTCGAGATTTTACCCCCGTTGAAAGGAAAAAGTATTCAATCAATATTTGATGGAATTGATCCATTGATGGAATTCAATCCTAAGTTTGTCAATGTTACCTATCACCGAGAAGAGTACATGTACAAGGAGCGCGAAAACGGCTTGTTGGAAAAAATAGCTATTCGAAAGCGACCTGGAACAGTTGGAATTTGTGCAGCTATTATGAACAAATACGATGTGGATGCAGTTCCTCATTTAATCTGTGGAGGTTTTAGCAAAGAAGAGACAGAGAATGCTTTAATCGACTTGCAATTCTTAGGAATTGATAATGTATTGGCCCTTCGTGGGGACTCTATTAAAACTGAATCTACGTTCCGCCCTCACAAAGATGGGCATGCCTATGCCGTTGATTTAATCGGTCAGATTGGAGAAATGAACAGCGGAAATTATTTGATGGATGATATCAAATTAGAGCCAACCGATTTTTGTATTGGAGCAGCTGGATATCCAGAGAAACACTTCGAAGCAATGAACCTTTCCAGCGACTTGCAGCACTTAAAAGCAAAGGTGGATGCAGGAGCAGATTACATTGTGACACAGATGTTTTTTGACAATAAAAAATACTTTGAATTTGTGGATGCTTGTAGAGCGATCGGAATTAACGTTCCAATCATTCCAGGCTTGAAACCAATCAAATCAATGAACCATATTTCCTTCTTGCCGAAGTTCTTCCATATTGATTATCCGGAAGAGTTGGCAAAGGAATTGATAAAGTGCAAAGACAACCAAGCAATTAGCGAAGTAGGAGTTGAGTGGGGAATTCAGCAGTCGAAAGAATTAAAAGCCGCTGGTGCACCTTGCATTCATTATTACACTATGTCGAATTCGGCGTCGGTTAAATCGATTGCTAAAGAAATATTTTAAGCCATGAAACACAGTTTCCTTTTATTCAGCCTCTTGTTCGTGACTTCGGTTGCCTTTGCTCAAGATGATCAAGTTAGCACAACTCCTGAACCAACGAAAAAAGAGAAGGTCAAAAAGAAGAAGAAACAGCCATTGACCTTAACCAACGCTGTGATCATCGGACAAATGGATAAACCTCAGGATCGCTATTCGATAGAGATAATGTTGACAGAAATGATGACTTCTCGTCAAATGCCAGCCGTTCCGTCTCTGAACATCATGAAAATTGGAGCAGATGCACAAATCATGGCGTCCGATTCGATTAAAGAGATTTTGACAGCGAAAGGAATTGATACGTACATGCTCGTTACTGTTAGAGGGTATGATCGTAGATTTAAAGTGGCGGCAATGCAAGAAGACTTGTCTGGAGCACTTAATACAGGAAGCTTATTTGAATTGTACCGAACCGAAATTGTCTCGGTGAGTTTTGAGTTTAAATTCTACCGTGGAGGAGAGTTCATCTTCGGGGATATGATTAAGTGCGGAAGTGTAAGTGATAGAGAGCAAGTGCTTAAAAAATTCAGATCGAAAGTTCAAAAGCGCATGGACAAAAAATGGAGAGTTTAATTCTACTCCTTTTTATTCTTGGCAAACACCCCTTTAATGCTCACTAGATTTAGAGGGAATTCTAAAATCACGTGTAGGAAGCTAAAGAAGAGAGCTACAATAAACCCAAGTCGGAAATTCGTATAGAATAACACCAGCATTGTTATCCAAATTATTAGAATGGTAGCAGAACTTCTGATTGTTAGGTTCTTGTGCCAAGAAATCAATGTTGTTTTGGAAAACCAGTTCAAATAGTGATAGGTATAGATGAAGGACAGAAACATCATCATGCGGATTTCCAGCGCACCGTCAAAGCCAAAATGAGAACCGTCAGAGAGCCCTAAAAACTTCGCAATTAAAGTTGGAGTCGTGTGTAGATTATTGTCAATATATACGTTTCTGAATCCTTCACTGAAGAAATAAGTTACCTGAGTAAGATCAACGTAAGCAAAAGCGAGAGGAACCAATAAAGCCACACCAACTGAAATATATCCCCATTTGCTATTTGATTTCCGTGCACCAAATAACATGAACAGCAAGGTGAAAAGATAAACATGGATCACCGTTGGAATTAACAACCCGACAATGGTGACATACAGTTCCACCCCATTCAGCAATAACGCACCAACGATTCCAGCAAAAACCAGAACAAACCATTGAAGTTTAGTTTTAAAAAACACAAAACCGATGGACAAAAGAAAGCTAAGAAAAATGAATGCGTTTGACCATTTGTTGATCATTGTTACTCCTCTTGAAAGACTCGAATCATCAGTTCCTATCCAATAGAAATAGATCTTGGGAAAGACGATTAAAATGGATGCGATTGTACCAATCCAGAACCAGCTTCGGTTCTTTCGGTTTGTGAAATAGTCTTTTTTGTCAAGCCAGTTAATTTCAGTGAGATAATGTAAAGGACCAAGTATTGCAAAAACGACAATGAAGAGTTGTAAGGGAAATTGAAAAGCAAGAATTCCAGAAAGAAGAATCAAGCCAATATTCAGTATGTCGATGTTCTTGGTATTCAAAATTAACGCGCCATAATTTTCGCTACATATTTCCCGATGATGTCAAATTCAAGATTCACCTTACTTCCAATTTCAAATTCATGAAAATTGGTGTGCTCATAGGTGAAAGGAATGATGCAAACGGAGAATTGTTTGTCTGCTGAATCTACTACAGTTAAGCTTGTTCCATTAATAGTGGCAGAACCTTTTTCTACAGTTACATCTTCAGAAGTATATTCAAAAGTAAACTTCCAACTACCGTCTTGGTCTTCGATGCCAACGCATGTAGCTGTAGTGTCAACGTGTCCTTGAACGATATGTCCATCCAAACGTCCGTTCATGATCATGCAGCGTTCGAGATTCACTTTCGCTCCAACTTCCCATTCACCAAGGTTTGTCTTGTTCAAGGTTTCTTGAATGGCTGTTACGGTGTACGCATCTCCATCAATGTTAACGACTGTTAGACAGCATCCATTGTGGGCAACACTTTGGTCAATCTTTAATTCACTTGTAAAACTTGATTCGAGGGTAAAATGGATGTTTTCACCTTCATGTTGAATGGCCTTAACCGTTCCTAATTGTTCAATAATTCCTGTAAACATACGCTTGATTCTTGTCTGCAAAGATACAGCTTAAAAGTTTAGGTTAATCTTCCTGATAAGCGTCTGGATGAAATATACGAAGATGCTTCGCCACATTACCAGCTACGTGTGATCGACCTTCTTCGGTGTAGTGTTCGGAAGTCCAATCTTGATCGATGAAATACTGGTTTGAAACAGCGCTGAAGTTATCAACCACTGTTACACCTTGCCGCTCAAAATAATCTACAACCAAGTTGTGATTTTGTTCCATTAAGAAGAGGAGGTCTTTGCCTACAAGTTCATCAGCCTTTTCAAGATTTTCTCCCAATAAATTGAAGACAACGTTCCATCCACGTTCGTTTGCCAAGGCAATGATTTCATTGAAATCTTGAATCCGTGGATTGGTCAAGGTGTCTATTTGAAAAGCATAGGCTTTTATGTAATGACAGGCTAAATCCGTAACTGGATCAATTTTACCTCCACCAAGTTTGATTCCTGTTGCTGCCATGGCATCGTCCCATTCATTTGTGTTGGCATAAGGGAAATCATACGGAAAAATTAGTTCATCACTGTCCCATTGCGCCAACATATTATGACGTCTCACTTGTTCATTATCATTGTCGTATGCTTTGAATGAGAGATAAAAACGTTTGATGATTGGGTGTTCTAAACCTAGCAGCACATTGTTTTTTGCCAAAGGTGTCTCTAAAGAGGAATGAATCCAATTAGCTCCAAACGAGCGTATGTTCAAAGTCATCACCAAGGTTTTGATCTCCTTATCCTCGGGAATAGCGGCCAAAAAGGTTTTGAATATTCCAGCGTGGGAAGCTCTTTTACTTAAATCGAATACGGTTAAAGAAGGATAGTGTCCTGCAAGCATTTCACTGATGGTGCGTTTGTCTGCATCGTCTTCGGCATACATGATATTTGAAGATTCACCGACGTATAATATATCCGTTTCTAGCGGAATCTCCCGAATAGTGTTAATGATAGGCGAATGTTCCTGCAGATCGTCTTCGTACAAATATTCCGTGTAGATATAACTCGTAGCAAACAATATTGCAGCAAGAAGAAAAATTCTAGGGACGATATGTTTTACGATCTTCATTAGAATTGGAAATAAATAAAGGGAATTTCTTCAACTCCAGTGAATACCATAATGGAAAAGATCATCATAGCATACAATACCCACCGGAGTACAAATGGTT
The DNA here is from genome assembly GCA_033791225.1 of Crocinitomicaceae bacterium. Classification (GTDB taxonomy): domain Bacteria; phylum Bacteroidota; class Bacteroidia; order Flavobacteriales_D; family Crocinitomicaceae; genus UBA4466. The sequence goes on along the minus strand of JASJHD010000001.1, from coordinate 259,411 downwards.
GTCTGCCAACCCAAGTATCAAAACGTTTGTTGTACAATACCCAATCAAGAACAATGAAGCCAGCCAACGTTAACCAAAGGACCATTGAGATGTCGAGGGTTTTTCCATCTAGCCCCCCATTGGAAAATAGCGCATCAAACATGATCCATGAATCGGCGAAGGTGAGACTTCGGAAAAAGATCCATGTAAAACTGATAATGATAAAGGTCTTAGCAGCTCTTAAAAGGTGATTTGCTGAGAAGGGTTTGATTTCAGTTCTGATCTTCAAAGCTTTGTTGATTGTCATTTCAATAACATACAAAAGTCCAACGAGGAGCCCCCAAAAAATGAAGGTGAAGCTTGCACCGTGCCAGAAGCCACTAATCACAAAAACTGCTACGATATTGAATATCCATTTCATTTTCCGAACACGGTTTCCACCCATAGGGAAATAGATGTAGTCACGGAACCAAGTGGAAAGTGAGATATGCCATCTTCGCCAAAAATCAGCGACATTTACCGATAAATAGGGCGAGTTGAAATTGTCCATTAGTTTAATTCCCATGATGAGTGCACTCCCAATTGCGATCAAAGAATACCCAAAGAAATCACAGTAGAGTTGAAAGGAATAGAAGAACAGCCCAAGCGAAATATTGAATGAATTATAGAGTTCGGGGTCGTTGAAAATCACATCTGCAATAGGTGCCGCATTATCCGCAATTACCATTTTTGCAAAGAGTCCGAATAAGATCATTCGCAAGCCATTTTTAAAATTCTCATAATCGAAACTTTGGGGACGTTTCAGTTGAGGCGATAGGCTTGAGAAACGTTCGATTGGTCCAGCAACCAATTGTGGAAAGAAGGAAACGAAAAGAGCAAAATGGCCCAAATGACGTTCGGGCCTAATCTTATCATTGTAAACATCGATGGAATAGCTTATCGTTTGAAAAGTGTAGAACGAAATCCCTACAGGTAATAGAAAATCGAACAATGGGAAATGCACCATGAAATCCATGGAATGTGCAATATTGGTTGCTGTTTCTGAGAAAAAATTGGCGTATTTAAAGGCAAAGAGAATCCCTAGATTTGCCGCAAGGCTCATGTACAAAAATGGACGGCGTTTCTTTTTAGAATCGCGTTTGGCCATCTGCAGTCCGGCGAAATAATCAATAAGCGTAGAAGCTAGAATAAGCACTACATATTCTGGTTTCCAGCACATGTAGAAGTAATAGCTGGCGATCAGCAGTAGTGCCCAACGATATTTAGCGTTCAGCAGGTAATAACCGATGATTACAATCGGCAAAAACAGGATATAGTCGAGGGTGTTGAATAACATTTACTTCCTTCTCACAATTTAATCGCTTATTTCTTTTTACTCAACACAAACGGAAGAGCGACTGCTATCATCAATAAAACATCGACAATTGAAAACCAAACTGGGTGCGGAATCATCACCAAATTGGCCACAGTTCCTAACAATAAAAAACCCGCAATAATGTACACCGGATAAGCAGAAGTTTTGTCGATAAGTTTCGCAGTGAGCAAACCAAATAGTTGTCCGAGTGAGTGAGCGAGTAATATAAAAATGAAGGATCCAGCTGGAATTAAATGCATATTCTCACTTAGTGAAGCAGGATCTTCAAAATTTATTTCAGGAGGAACTGGAAACACATTGTGTCCGACCATTTGAATTCCCATCATTGCAAAGATGGCAACGAAGACCCCAATAAATGTGGCTAAAAAACTTTTCATACAGCTGCTTCTGCTACTTGTTTTGCTTTTCCTTTGCTCTTGCGAATTTTACAACTGACAACCTTGTATTCTGGACACATTGCCTCAGAACAGTGTTCATCAGAAGTAATAATATTCAACATCACTTCTGGGAAGTGGAATGTAGAACTTAAAATTCCAGGTTTCATTTCATCCGTTAGAACAGCCTTGATGTCAACTTTTCCACGCGGACTTTCCACACAGACGAAGTCGCCGGCCATGATACCTTCTTTTTGTGCATCAGAAGGGTGAATTAAAAGAACATCTTCTGTCAAAATTTCAACGTTACCTGTTCTACGTGTCATCGCACCACAATTGTAATGTTCTAGCTCACGATTGGTTGTAATGATATACGGGAAGTCTTTTTCGTGGCGTTCAACTTCATGCGATTTCTCATAGTTGTAAAAACTAAATTGCCCTTTACCATGCTTGAATTCTTCGATATGTAGCATTTGAGTATCTGAACCATCCTCTAGAACCGGCCATTGCAATCCGTTTGTACCAAGTCCCTCCCAAGTTGCTCCTTTAAAGAAAGGTACAATTCCTGCAACTTCAGCGAGAACACCAGGTCCTGTGTAATCTTCTTGATCATACCCCATGCGACGCATAATATCTACAATAATTTGACCATCCACTTTTGTTCCTGGAATAGGTTCAACTACTTTATTTACACGTTGAATTCGTCGCTCACCATTGGTAAACGTACCGTCTTTCTCAAGGAATGATGTTCCTGGTAAAATCACTGTTGCGCGCATTGCCGTTTCTGTCATGAATAACTCTTGAACTACAAGTAATTCTAAGTTTTCCATTGCAGCGATAACTTTATTTGTGTTTGGATCAGTTTGTACAACATCTTCTCCTATTATCCACATTGCTTTGAGATCACCAGCAATAGCAGCATCAAACATTTCTGGGATTTTGTATCCTACATGGCTCGGCATGTCTGACACTCCATAATATGCATTGTAACGGCTATTCATTTCAGGATCAGTTACGTCGAGATAACCAGCACCTTGATGAGGCTGTGCGCCCATATCTGCTGCTCCCTGAACGTTGTTTTGTCCACGTAATGGATTCATTCCAGCACCTTTCTTCGCGATGTTTCCTGTAATCATTACTAAATCCGCGATTAATTGAACCGTAAATGTTCCTTGCAAGTGCTCAGTGACACCAAGACCATGGAATTCCATAGCGGCGGGTGATGCAGCATAAGCAAGTGCAGCTTCACGAACTAAATCTTTATCAACGCCAGTTATTTCCGACATTTCATCCATATTCAGCTTCAGGATTTCCGCCTTCATTTCATCGTAACCTTCTGTTCTATTTCGAACAAACTCTTCGTCTTCAGCACCTTCAGAAATGATGTAATACAACATCATGTTTAAAAGAGCGACGTTCGTTCCAGGTTTCAATTGAAGGTGATATGTAGCATACTTTGCCAATTCAATTCTTCTAGGATCAATAACAATACTCGGCACGCCTTTCATCATACGTTGTTTGATCTTCGCTCCAGTTACGGGATGCGCATCTGTTGGGTTTGCTCCAATAACGATGATGAATTGTGCATGATCCAAATCGTTGATTGAATTTGTTGCCGCACCAGTTCCGAAAGCGCGTTGCATTCCAAGGGCTGTAGGTGAGTGACAAACACGTGCACAACAATCTATATTGTTGGTGCCAACTACAGCACGAATAAATTTCTGCATCAAATAATTTTCCTCGTTTGGTGTACGAGCGGAAGAGATTCCGGCAATCGCGTCAGGTCCATTTGATGATTTAATGCGGGTAAGTTCGCTAGCAATGTGATCATAAGCTTCATCCCAAGAAACTTCTTCGAATTTACCTTCTCTTTTAATCATTGGACTTTTTAGTCGATCTGGATGATTATAGAATTTGAAAGCATAACGTCCTTTCAAGCATGTATGACCGCCATTTGCTTCAGCTTCGTAGGGTGCCTGAATACTTAGTATTTCACCATTCTTGGTAGAAACCTCTAGATTACATCCAACTCCGCAATATGTACAAACGGTACGTGTCGTTTCTTCAACATGTACTGCTTTTGACTGGAAAATATCTGAGATTGCAGAAGTTGGACAAGCTTGAGCACAAGCTCCACAACTAACACAATCTGAATCCATAAAGGACTTGTCGTCTCCTTTAATAATCTTAGTATCGAAACCACGACCAGCCATGCTCAACACAAATTCACCTTGTACTTCATCACACGCTCTAACACAGCGGTAGCAATTAATACATTTTGATAAATCTGAAGTCATGTAAGGGTGGCTCAAATCCTTGGTTCTGTCTAAATGATTTTCTCCTTCTGGGTAGCGCACTTCGCGGATTCCAACTTGGGCGGCGACATCTTGCAATTCACAATTTCCATTCACCTCGCATGTCAAACAATCCAAAGGATGATCCGTGAGGACAAGTTCAATAATGTTTTTGCGCAACGCCTGAATAGATTCAGAGCTCGGGTAAATGTATTGACCATCTGTTACCGGCGTGTGACAAGAAGCCATTGCCTTTGTTGGCCCGTCTTTTTCCAAAGCAACATCTACGCTACACACCCTACAGGATCCGAAAGGATCTAAGTTCGGTGCATCACACAAGGTTGGAATGATCTTTTCACCCTCAATTCTGCGAACAAAACTTAGGATTGTTTCCCCGTCTTTAAACGAATAAGGAATGTTGTCTATATATGCTGTATTTTCCATGCTATGCATTAATTGTGTCCTTTAATATGAATTGATAATGTGTTCCATTATCAGTGTTGAGTGTTTTTTCTCCGTTCATTTGTTCGGTCAATATGTCGACCAATTCGAGTCCAAAACTTGTAGTACCTTCTTCAATTGCCTTCCATGTTCCACTATCCGAATAGGTCAATTCGTAGTGATCCTCTTTTTGTAGAATCCGAAGCTCAATAACCCCTTTTTTATCGCTTGAAAAGGCATGCTTTAAAGAGTTTGAGACGAGCTCGTTGATCAATAACCCTAGAGGAACAATGGTATCAATGTTCATTGTTTCCATATTGGAATCTATGGTAACCGAAATGTTTTCTCCTTGGTCGGAAACAGAGATTATTTCTTTAACCAATTCTTCGGCGTATGATTTTAGTTCGATTTTAGAGAGTTCTTTTTCACCGTATAATTTCTGGTGAATCAAGGACATGGCCATGATACGATTGATGGCTTCTGTAAAATGACTCTTGCTTTCCTCTGATTTTAGTTCAGTGCTTTGCATTCGCAAAAGACTGATGATTATCTGCAAATTGTTTTTTACGCGATGATGAATCTCTTTTACCAGTGTTTCGTTCTCTTTACTCTTGGATAGAATGAGTTGATTCCGATTCTCTAAATCTGCATTGGCCTGTTTCAAAGATGATTCGGAATATTTTTGAAACAATACAAATTGGCGCATCAGGTATGCGATTACGAAAAAGGCGAACGATAATTCAACCAAATCTGCGATGAGTTCAAGGTTTGTTTTTGGCTGTAGAATTTCAATATGTCTATTCAATGTAAACCAGAAAAAGTATCCAATACCGACCAAGTTTAGCCCAATAAAAAACACACCGTAAATCCATCCAAGTCCAACAAAGGCGAGAAGTATACAGGCTGTCATCCAAACGAAATCAACATAATGTGTGAAGTCGAGGACGTAGTTCATTGCAAAATTTGTGATCAAAGTTCCACTTATGGCGTACACCCAAAAAAGTGGCTTAAAGTTGAGAGTTGTTCTAAGATATATTGCAGATGAAACAGTCACAACAAGTGTCAAACAAATGGGAAGAAGAGCATCTGCATTGCTCAATCCATAAATGATAGCAAGTACAGTAAAGATCAAAGTAAAAGCAATGGAAATACGCCACGCCAAAAGAAAACGTCCTTTGTCGTAGTAATTGTCAATCGCTGATATGTTTGGTGTAAAGAATCCCAATTTGTTGTTCTTTCTCTATTCGAAATAATTTTTCATTTCATCCTCAAAATACTGCATAGCATTTTTCACAGGAAGTGGAATCCCTCCTCCGTGTGCACAAAGCGAACCTTGTTCGAGGGTATTCAATAGATCTTCAAATAATGGCTTACTTATTTTATAATCGGAGCTGTTCGCTTTCTTCAAAAGTTCGTGTCCACGCTTGGTTCCTAATCGACATGGGAAACATTTTCCACAGCTTTCGTAGGCCGCAAAATCAAAAAGATGCTCTAAAAAGTCAATCATCGGTAGGCTCTCAGGAACACAGACCACGGATGCGTGTCCCATTAAGAAACCATTTTCTGAAAATGATTCGAAGTCTAACGTTAGATCGTCAATTTTTGAAGTTGGAACCAAGCCTCCGAGAGGTCCACCAATTTGCATGGCTTTCACGGGCTTTTTAAATCCTCCTCCCAAGTCATTGGCTATAACCGACATTGACGTTCCCATTTCTACCTCATAAATTCCTGGGTTATTGAAGAAACTGTCTAAACACACCAATTTAGTTCCAGATGATTTCTCTGTTCCAATGTCTTTCCAAGCTTGTCCACCGTTCTCGATGATATAATGCAAACTGGCTAAGGTTTCCACGTTGTTCACGATAGTAGGTTTGTTGAACAATCCTTTTTGCGCAGGATATGGAGGTCGAACGCGCACTTCCGGTCGTTGACCTTCAATTGAATTAATCAATGCTGTTTCTTCACCACAGATGTATGATCCTTGAGCGCGAATAATTTTAAAATCGAAGTTGAATCCACTTCCGTCGATGTTTTCACCGATCAGCCCTGCTGCACGCAGTTTATCAATTTCCTTTTGCACAATGTCTGCTGCATCTGGATACTCTGCTCGGATGTACAACACTCCCCAGTTGGCGTGCGTTACAAACCCTGCAACCAACATTCCGTATAAAACTGAGTGTGGACGTTGCTCTAATAAATAGCGATCCGAATAAGCTCCAGGATCTCCTTCATCGGCATTACAAATGATGAATTTTGTATCATTTTCTGTATTTCTGCAGAATCCTAATTTAATTCCCATTGGAAACCCAGCTCCACCACGACCCCGAACATTTGAACGTTTGATCTCATCTAAAATTTCATTGGAATCTTCCTTCAAAGTTGCTTTGAATGAAGCGTAATATTCTTCGATGGAGGTAAACTCTTCTGTAAGGATTGTTTTTCCGTGGGCTTGAACGTTGTACTTATCTTGAGTTCCTTGTTTTGTTGAAACGATGCTGTCCAATTCCCCGAGAGCCGTTCCAGAATAATTTTGCCCATCAATGTGAAACGCAGAATTTTCATGACAACGACCAAGGCAAGTCATATGACCAATTTCGTCTTCGGAATAATGCTTTTTTAAATCCTCAATAACGGTGTCTTGAGTTCCTGCACAAACGCAGGCGGTCCCATTACATACGTAGGCTTTCTTTCCTTTGTTCTCAGGTTTCAGGAAGTCATAAAAAGTTGCAGCACCATACGTATTGGCTGTTCCAACAAGGAATTCATCTGCTAATTTTTTGAGATCTTCATTACTTGGTGTTCCATCATCAAGGGCCAATTTCCCCATTCGATCAAAGAGATTGTCTTCCAATCCCTTTCTTCCTGATAACTCACTTAAATTTTTTGACATATGCGTTCAATTAACCAGCTTGGCTGTTTAAGGTTTGATTTTTAATTCTGTGTGGGTGTGAATAACACGTTGCTCTGTCTTCACGACAAAATGCAAGTAAAGTAATTCCCAATTCTTTCGCGTAATCTACAGCCAATGTTGAGGGTGCTGAAACGGCGCAAAGCACTGGAATTCGGGCTTTAAATGCTTTTACAATAATCTCATAGGATATTCGCCCACTGACGGTAATCGCGACGGGTTGGCTAAATCGTTCCGTTAGGATTAATTCACCAATCACTTTGTCTACGGCGTTGTGTCTACCGATGTCTTCTTTTGATGAGAGCATGTCGCCGTTCATGTCAAATGCAGCCGCCGCGTGAGATCCTCCTGACTGTTGGAAGGCGCGTTGTACTTTGTTCATTTTGTGGAACATTTGCTGCACATTTTCGATGTCCAATTGGCGTTTCTCATCAATTACCTTGCCCATGAATGAGAGCTCATCCAACTCTTTACGACCACAAATTCCACAGGAAGAAACAGATAATAGACTGCGGCTGTTTGAATATCCTTCGCCTAATTTTTCCGTAGGAATTGAAAGATCAACAACAGTCACAATACCATTCTCATTCTCCTTTCGGATGATTACGTCTGGCGAATAATTTCGGTCTTTGATAATTCCTTCTGAGTGCAACAGGCCGCGTACAAGTTCGATGTCGTCCCCTGGCGTCCTCATTGTTACCGTGAAGGGCTCACCATTGATGTTGATTTGAAGGGCTTCCTCAATAGTCAATGCATCCACTATTTTGGATGCCTTTCCATTCTCGAACTTTTTTCCTTCATAATCGCTTGTAGCCATTCTAACACGGGTTTTGGTAACTGCTAAAGATAAATAATTATTTGGTTGGAAATAGATTGAGATTCAATGAGGTTAAATATGGGTGGGTTTTTAGGCTATATCGAGTGCTAAAAGCCATTTAATTTCACTTTGAAGCGCAAAATATGATTTAGATCATTTTATAGGCAGCCGTTTAATCGGACCTTTATGTCCAGTTAAGTTAGTTACAATAAATAATAGTAGAAATGACAACAATAGAAGAAGACAAAACCGTTGGTAAAATGGTTGCTGAAGATTACAGAAAAGCAGAAGTATTCAAACGTCATGGAATTGATTTTTGCTGTGGAGGAAACATTCCTTTGGCTCAAGCATGTGAAGAGAAGAATGCAAATATAGCGGCTGTTCAGACTGAATTGGATGAAATTGACAACCGCCAAGCGCCACCTGAGGAGGATTACGAATCATGGGAATTAGACATGTTAGTTGATCATATCGTTGGGGTACATCATGTGTACGTGAAAAAATCGAATCCGACGATTAAGGAGTTTGTGAACCGTGTAAAAATGGTTCATGGAATGCACAAGCCTAATGTGACTGAAATCTCAGATCGCTTTGATGATTTGGCCCAAGAGTTAGACATGCACATGCATAAAGAGGAGGCAATTTTGTTTCCATATATCAAGCAAATGGTTGCAGCAAAAAAAGCTGGGACGACATTAGCAGCTCCCTTCGGAACAGTTGAAAATCCGATAAATATGATGTTAATGGAACATGATAGTGCAGGCAATGAGTTAGAAATAATTCAAAAATTGACAGAAGATTATACTCCACCAAAAGGCGCGTGTGCAACGCACAAAGTTTCTTACGGTCAATTAAAAGAATATGCAGATGACCTTATGCGTCACATACATTTGGAGAATAATATCCTCTTCCCGAAAGCATTGGAATTGGAAAAAGAACTCCAGAATAATTAAACACAATCTACAGCATCCTGATTTTTCGGGATGCTGTAGTCTTTAGACATATGTTTTTTTCAAAGAGTTGTGAATATGCACTGCGTGCAACGATGTACTTGGCTAAGATTGAGGAAGATCAAAAGACGAGCATTCAAGTTATTGCTAAAGAGTTGGACATGCCAGCTGACTACTTGAACAAGGTGCTTCAGATCTTGGTGAAAAGCGATATAATCTCTTCGGCTAAAGGGAGAAATGGCGGCTTTTTTTTGACAAAAAACAGTATCAATCAGCCCCTCATTCGAATTGTTCACGCAATCGATGGAGAGGAGGTATTTCGCAAATGCGGTCTTGGAATCAACGATTGTTCGAGCGATCGCCCATGTCCTTTGCACAATGATATCAAGGCCTATAGAGAAAATTTAAGGTTGGCACTTTCTTCGAATTCCATAGCTTCGACACGAACAGGAACGATTGCCGGAGAAACCTACTTGTCAAGATAAGACTCAATTAACTTCCAAGCGAAAGGAAGTAAACGGGAGGCTTGTTTTCCTCTCCTGGCGACCCTAAATGCAAACCTTCAAAGTATACATGATCCCTGTCTTTTAAATGGTTCACTAGTTGGTTGTGCATTTTGTACAAAAGCTCAACTACCGAAAATGAAACACCGTTGTCCGCGGTTAAAGTGAAAACTGGATCATCTTCATCGGATGCAAAATCTTCATATACAACAGTGATTTCTGATAACTGTTGAATTGTACTATTCTCCACCTTCTTTTTTGTGATGAGTACGGAATAATCTTGGAGTTCTTTTTCGAACGCATCTTGGGTCAAGAATTTTGATCCTCGAATGGCCCAAACAACATTGTTCAGAAGTTGCTTTGGAGAAGTTACGCCTGAAGTAGAAACTTTTGATGAACCGGCTTCTTCTGCAGCGGAATATTTTAAGATTAACTGCACTACACTCTCAAAATCGTCATCTGATGTGAAATTGATAATATCCACAGGGTTACCTGCTTTGATGTGTGCCTCCTTGAATGTGTGCCTGATAATCTTAGGCTGCCGTTTGAGGATTTCTTCAGGACTATTTAGCGTAATATCCAAATTGCCGTTCTTTAGCAATTGAACATCTTTGATTTCATTCCATTCAAGAAAAGTTCTTCTGACAGAAGTCTGATTTACATAAACTCCTTTTTGGCTGACACCAAGTATTGGAATATCCGTATCGATCAATTTTTTCACTAGGACGTAGAGAATAGTAGTACCGATTCCCACAATTATTGACCATTTGTAAACGGAAGGTGCTAGACCGGTGTCCACGAGATTTCCGCTTTCAACAAATTGCCAAGTTTCAGAATAATCTTCCCAATAAATAGTGGCCCAAACGAAGGCTAGCACAGAGGCAATAATAGTCCCCAATAGTACCATGGTCATAATACGAATCGGCTTTTGATTCATAAAGATCTGTTTTTCAAGATGTGGAACTTCTGTGTTTTTCATAGCAGGTTATTATTGAATGGAAAGGATTTATCGCTGAGTATTGTTTTGCGGCGATTAAATTAATTAAAAGCCGGCAACAGTCCTATTTACGTCTCTTAAATACTCGGGTGAAAATGCGTTCAACAATGAAGCTATAAAAAGCCATGTTAAACAAGAGGCCAAAAATAAAAATGAGGGGAGCCAAAAAAGGAAGAATATCAATTATTGGCCACAACAAGGTATGCGATGGAAAACGCCAGATATTGAACGAATTTGCAATAAAAATGTCGGTTGGATTGTCTCCTAAGGTTCCTTCATCCAAGGCAAAAGCATAGAGGAATGAAATAACTGTGAGCGAACCAAAGATTAAAAAGGCAACGCCAATTATCGATCCATTTGCAGGATATTTATCGTATTGCAGAAAAGATTTTATTCGCTTGATCATTCTGGGTATGCTTTCATTCCAAACCGCTAACGTTTACCTATGACCGAAAGTATCTGGCTTAATAGGGTTTAAGTTTTATTGGGATAATATTAGACGCCTTTCGGTCATATTGGAGTGTTCATTCTCACCATGAATCCCTAAAATTGTCTAACTTGTTCCTGCGTAATAAAAGCAACAAAAAGCGCTCCGTGAAGACAGAAAGTATGGCCAAGGAGATCAAACTTAACAGCAGCGATCATTTTCAATTATTGTTTGATTACAAAATCAAAAAGGAAAAGGGAACGGCCAATACCAGTCAACTTCTGATCGAATTGAAGGGTAAAATCGCTAGGGAAGAATTACGTGATTACTTATTGTCAAACACCTACTTCAAAAGTTTGATCAACACACAATTAATCCGACCATTTATTGGGAAAGAAAAGTACCGTATTGGAGAAGGCAAAGAAATCGAAATTGAAGAAATCGAAACGGAGGTGTTGAATCCATCCAGTTTGTATCAAAATGATGATGTTGGACTTAATCCAGTGAAGATAACCTTGGTGCAATTGCCAACGTTGAGTGCCATCCTGTTTCAATTCAATCACATTTTTATTGATAACAACGGAGTAAAAAACCTTCTACGATCCTTTCATGGTGAGGAATACAATTTTTTACGAAACGAAGTAGTCGAGCAAAATTCGCGTTGGAACCGTTTAAAAACTACGTTTCAATTATCCAGAAAAATGTTGCACAAATGGTATCAATCGAAGGCGTTTATCCATTCATCTTCCAAAGATGCAATTCAGAAAGACTACATTATTCACACCTTCTCGGATGAAGAAACAGAGCACATAAAATCCAAGATCAAACGATCACATCATATCCATTCAATCAGTTCTTTGTTAATGGCGGCGTGCTGTATTTCCTTGAAAAAACTGTTGAAAAACAGAAATGAGGATTTGAAAGAATATGTGTTTCAACAACCATTTGATATGACTCCCAAAAAAGAACCTGCATACATTTTGGGCAATCGATTTTCCTTTATCCATTATCGACTTCAGCCAGAAGGAGTAACAAATTTGTCGGAGATTGAAGAAGAATTGAATCGACAAACACTACAGCAGATAAAAGATAATATCCCACATAAATTTCTTGATTTAGAATCGGTTTTAAGAATAGTGAGTTTGCGTTTTCACCTATGGATGATCAGTCTACCTGCACGTGGTAAAATGACATCGTTTGCGTATTCCTTTGTAGACGAAACTAAAGTGATTGATGAATTTGCTGGTCACGAGATAGCCAATATTGTGAACATTCCACCAGTAATGCGTAAGCCGCCTATGACCTTTGGATTTGTCTACTATGATGCAAAACTACGAGTGCAAGTTTGTTTTGACAAAAACACAATTAACAAAGAGGAGTCCCAACTATTGTTCTCTTCGATCAAGGAATTATTACTTGCTCAGGAGTAGTTATAGTGTGAAATCATTTCCGCACAACGTTCACTAATCTGTTTGGTAAGATCAGGATTGTTGCCGTATTTATTTTTGCTGAATTTCTTTCTCGAATCGAAAAACTCTTTCAAACTATCGGGTGAAGAAGGTATGTTTAATTGCGCAAAAGCATTTTCCAAATTTTCCATTGGAGCCTCCACAAAGTCCTCGTATTTCAGTTCAAACAATTGTTCTTGAGATAGCTTATCTTTTGATGACAAGTACTTATTCATTACTCGTTCGTAATACTCAAAAACATATTCAGACAAGTCGAATTTTGATATGTTTTGCAGGCTAAATTCAGGCAGTATACTTTGATACAAATGTAGGGCTGATGGAATAACGGCCTGCGGATTTCGCACAAAGTGAATGAACTTTGCATCAGGATAGATTTCCAACAATTCTTCTATTCTTGCAGTATTCCCAGGGCTTTTAAAAACGAGTGTTTTGCCCTTGTTCATTGTCTGAATCTTTCTGGCGTATCTTTGGTGAGCTACTTGCCATTTTGCCTTTGCCTGTGAGTCATTCAATAAGACAATATCGTTCAAGATTTTCGCGCTGCGTTTTGGTGCAAACAAAAAAGCAACAGAAGAATACGGAGACATTAATGCCATTCCAAATTCTTCCTCTTGAGGTGAATCCCATCGCACCTTCATTTTATCTATTAATCGTGTTTTCGGCAAAGCTTTTTCCAATATGGGAATCAACAAAAATTTGAAATGTTTGTTCAGATACGGGAATAAACAATCGAGCATCCGAGGTGCAACAAGATCTTCCAGTTCATTCAAGGAATCATGAAAAAAAGTGGTTCCACTTCTTGGGTGTCCAATGATGAAAATAGGTTGTTTCACCTCTTCTTTCTTCGTGAAAAAGTACACGACCGTTTCAATTATTCTGAATGGTGTGAGCATGAATAGGATAAGAGAAGATAGCATTAATCGAAAGAAGCCCTCACTAGTGATACTGAAATTCAATGATGCCGTCCATCGAAAGAAGTTGAACCAATTGGATCCAATTAAAATATGAGGTTTGAAAAATCGCTCAGTTTTCATCGTTCTAAAATTAGATTTAATTAATCATTTGTGTGCTGTTGGCTCAATGATAATTCACGGAATTGCAATTCTTATTAATCGATTAGATAGCTTGAAGATATTCGATGACTGTCTTCTTGATTTGTATCTAAACATACGAAATGTGAGGGTTGAAATTCGATAACGATCTGTTTTCTTGGAATTTCGCAAAGAAAAAACACTTCAATTGAATAAATTAATTAGTGACACAAATTCAGTATGAATAGTGCGATAACCGATAATAACCACTTACAAACGAAAAATAGTCGACAGAAAGCGACAAATAACCGGATAAGGATTTGAACTCACCCCAACTTTGCAGTGTCGAATTCAGTGAACAGCTGATGTAGGACGCAAAAATCAATTAATGTTCAAAAACAAAACACATGAACGGATTAAGAAAGGCACTGTCCTTATTAATGGGTGCTGGAATTTTTTCTACTCCTATATATTAATCTCGTGAGTCAATATTTTTCAAAAAATTCCCAACAAATTAGATTTTCGAGTCTATAAGTAATAGAAATTAAGGGAGTTCATGGATTTATATAATAGTGATAACGATGATATTATTGGTTGGTGGGTTGAGGTGACAGCGGGGATGTCAGATTCTCAGGTTTATATTTCAGAGGTTTTTGATAATTTTGGGGGCTGTCTAAGTCATTACAAAGATATTGGGTATATGTTCAGTACTGAGACAAAGTATGAAAGTCACCGTAAGATGATACTCCCTATTTATAGGAGGTGTCAAACTGAGTATTACAATTCTGTTATGGACGAAATCTACAATAGAAGGGAAGTTCAATTAGACCTTCTTTTGGGGTTGAAGTAGGAAAAAAAGTTATGTAGAAGCTGATTAAAAGCAGAGTGCTTTATCATGTAAACCTCAATAAACATGGTAAAAAGTGCAACCTTTTCGGTATTTCGCGTATTATATATAGAATTACAATAGGGCACAACGTAAAAAGCTTACGGACACGTGTCAAATATTTGTAACAGGAATATGCTACAGATAAGTGTTTACAAAGATGTGTTTACACAAAAGTGAGTGTTGATAAGTGTTACATGAATTTGTACCCAATTGGAAGAATGTTGTATCTTTATGGCATCAAATTAGCTATGGGTACTGTATACGAGTCTTTTAAGTGTATAAAAAAGCCGTATATTTATAGAAAAGGAGATTTAAGAGCGAATGAACTTTAGACAAAAGAAATCTGTACAAGCGATTAATTATTTTGCCCGCAAAGAGGCGAAAAATTCTATTACTCGTTTAAAACTGATGAAAATATTGTGGTTATCGGACAAGTTGCATTTAATGCGCTATGGTTGTATAATGCTTGAAGATTCATATGTTGCTATGCCACGTGGTCCTGTTCCAACGATGACAATGAACATCGCTCAGGACAAAACGACTCCTTATGTAGTTGAGAATATTTCTATCAATCGATTTATATTAACTTCAAATCAAGAGGTAGAGTCTAAATATTTTTCAGAGTCAGAGGTTGAGGCAATGGATGAGGTTTGGTCAAGGTTTGGTGGTAAAGATGGTTTTGAATTGGAGAAGTTATCTCATTATTATCCGGAGTGGCAAAAGTTCGAAGATGACATTAATGACGAGAGTAAACCGAGTTCATATCCAATGGATATAGAGGATTTCTTTGAGATGCCTTCTCGGGAGTTTTCAGCAGGTTCCGAGCATGCTTTTTTCGCTAATGAGGATATTGAATTAGCGAAGGAAATCTATCAAGAAACTAGGGTCTACTAGAGTATATCAATGCTATCAGCATAATTACAGCCATCTTCCCAGTTCATAATAATATCTTGGCTTGGTCTTCGGGAGATTCTCATTCCTCTTTGAATTGCTTCAAAAATTGGTTGGTCTAGCATTTCACGAACCTCAAACTCACCTAGACCAATTTTTTCATCGATAAACTTTGTTGTTCTTCTTACGGGGTAATTACAATCTACTACTGTTTCTTCAGTAAGTCCAGTAATATCACAACCACCATTATGGGGAATATCTACAATGGATTCTCTGGCACTTTTGTTTTTCTTTAGTAAGCCAATTGCTTTATCTCTTTTCGAGGTGAAATTTGAGAAGAAACATATCCCGTCACACATACCGTGGAAGACTAACCAATGAGGAAAATCTTCAGGTGGCACCAGAAATTTAAACATATAAACCCTACCTACAATAAGGCAGTCTATACTTGTTTCAATTTGCTCAACTCTAAAACTACCCATCTTACCTGACATTTACCTTTGGTGGCTTGCTTGGCAGTCCGTAGTAATAGCCTTTTACACCCTCAACTTTTAGTTTAACAATCTCTCCATTTTCGCACATGTCTGATAATACAATTGATAGTATCGACATACATGCTCTTCTTTCATTTTTTGGTGCGCTTGAAGCATCCATGATTTCCGAAGATGAAATATACATTTCAGTTTCTTGAATCATATGCATTGAAAAATCTCTCCAATAGCTTTTTGTTCTGTATAAATTATAGTCCTCTTTAGCAAAGGTTACATTATAGTCGTGAACTGGTTCTTGGAATTTATAGTTTTTCGAACCATCGAATCCCACATACTCTTCTATATTAAATCCTTGTTCATACAAATGCAGGAATTTGTCTAACAAGTCAAGCTCTTTGGCATATCTCTTTATTTCCGATTGAGCAAAGGCTTTCTTACTTCTCAAGAAATCATACACGGATTTATCCAACTCCCTATTATCGGAACCTTCTGAAAGTTCCTTGATAAAGTAGTCAATAATTGCGTTTTTATCCTCCTGAGTCTTAGTCATTACCACAAATATATGTCAATAGTTTTTGTTTTCAATTTATTAGTTATTAACAATTAACAAGATGATTTTGTTTACAATGCCACTCAAATGGTGAAAAAAGTGCGTATAAATGAAAACAAGATTCGTTTTTTCACAAAAAAACGGGAAAATTGTCACATTTCTAAAAATGTTTGTGGTAAAAGCAACAATTTTTTCGATTTTATAAAATTCCTGATTGACTGTAAATAAATGATTTAGCTGTTAATAACTTCTATTTTGTACGATGTAAACATTCTCGCTTCAATTAGATTTAACGTAAAAAATCAAATATTAGTGACACATTGCGACCTCGCTACTATATAAGATACGAAAAAATTATGGCAGAACATAGTAAAGAATGGTGTGATTTAACTGAAAGTGGAATGAGTCCAGATTTCAGTGTATTGAAAATCTTTTCATCTCTTGAATCAGGTTATCTTCAAGTAGCCATTTGCGAGGGATTTGGATTCACTCATATCTTGAATCAGGATGGTGATTGTTATGTCGTAGTGGATGGAAAAGAAATTCCGTTTGAAACATTGACGGTTAAGCAATAGTCTTACTTCAGTTCAATCTATATCATATATATAGTCGAGTTTAACGCCATCTTCTTTAAGCCAATCCTCTATTATTATCATATTGAATATTAGAAGAATTTGGAATTCATCGATTACAATGGGTATAGTATTACATAAATCCCATTTGGATTCTTTTTCGCAGGGGTCTTCTTCATATGGGTCACATTCACAATACCCGTTATAATAGACATTACATCTTCTTCCGCACCCTTTCACGGTGATATGTGATTTATTCACATAAATGGTCATAGTTTCATTACCGGGGGAATAGGAATACACAAAAGTATAGTGTGCCACCAAGTCTCCACCACCTTCTGTGGGTATAGAGCTATATGTACCGATAGGAATATAAGGAGTTGAGGCGGTTTTTTGCCGATTATTTATTGTCCCAAAAAACCTATTCGTATTCAAGAAGCTCTTGGTAGATTTTAAAATAAAATATCCCCCCTTTTCCATTAGAAAATATCCACCCGGGCTTACAGATATACTTTCAATATCATTACCATTATCATTTTGAGCGATAGTACTTTTAGAAAAAGCTGTTAAGGTTAAAATAAGTATTAGAGTTATATGTTTCATATAGCGTTGTATTTATTGGTAAAGAGCCTCAATTTTCTTACTATTAATAAGTGTCGTCATTTCTTCTCAATTTTTCAAATTCTTCCCATCGTTTAATACCACTACCCTTAACAGATAAGAACTCTTCTTCGGTGACATCTTGAACGTATTTATTAGAATGTTTTCTAATGAAAAGCCCTAGCGAATTTTTTAAGTGTGGTGACATTTCATTTTTTTCAATCCAAATAGTGATGGGAGTTTTCATAGTTTGATATATACATTAATGGAAATAGAAGTTATAGGATATCGTGTAGAGATTTGGGAGCATTGTAGTCACTTATATACATCATGTATCTTTTATTCGCTCAATGATGCGCAAAGGCATTACGAAGAGAAGGGTTATTTCCATTGCAACAAATCCGTACCTCATCATGTGAAATTTATTATTCCTGTTTTGGGCGTCCCTCATGCACCGAATACTATAAAGTCTTTCATTCCAGATGATGCTATTAATTGCATTCGATATTCAGAGAGTAATATTGAGCGTGAGATTCAATTATCACATTTACTTGAATAGTTCTTCAAGTTCGTCTTGTTTCTCTTGGGATATTGTAAATTCTTCTACGGATTCAATATTACTTTTCCCACTTCCTTGAATGGCAGAATCAAATGTGGGATATTTATTTCCTTTACCACCCATTCCATTATTTACTATTTGCATGGCTTGAAGGTTTAAGTCGTCATCCATGTAGTCATGGCCGTCAATGCTTGCATAATCTTCGTTTCCAGCTTGGGGACGGATGTGGTCTACATGCCAACCGAAGGAGCTATCAGCATCTTTATATTTATCCTTTTCCATCCATGCTCCGCATATGTCTTTTCTAACCAAATCTTTGTTGTATCCATCTACGATTATTGCGTTTTCCCAAGCGGCATCTTGTTGTTCGTCTGTCATATACTTTAGTTTAAAATGAAAGGTCATCTTCCGTACCTTTTCTGATATTAAGTTCTTGTTTTCTTTGATTAATTAGAGCCTCTAATTGCGTCCTGATTTCTGACATATATTTTTTACAATCTTTATCAAGGTTCTGGCAATTGGTTTTAATCTTTTCAACTATGGCAAGCGCATCAGAATTGACTTGCTCCTTAGCTTTGGGGTTATTATCAATAATTCCGTAGAAAGGCACCTCGACTTTCAAGTAATTGTCATAGATTTTTCCAATAGGTGGATTCATAGAATAAGCAGTTGGGATACACTTTAGAACATTGGCATCACCATCGCTAAAGGGAAGTTTATAAACAGCTATTTGAATATTAGCTCTACCACTCATTCCTCTTGCACTTGGAATAGTTCTATTTATTACGCTAACGTCTTTTTTAGATTCAAAGTCAACCTTAGGAACTGAAACCCAATACTTATTTGTTATTAATCCAGCAAGGTCAGAAGCATCATTTTCTAATATTCGATTATCCGTCAGGCCATTTAGTTCACTCTTAATTCTTGTAGAGACAATTTTCAAATAATCTCCAATAGTTCTTTCATCAAATAATCCCATATGTGTGTAGTTCTGTTAGAATGGAAAATTACATTTACTTATCATCAATGTCAATGCGTATAAATACCTGTTTTTCATGTTTAAAAATTGCAACAATTACCTAGTTTCAAACTGATAAAAAGAGTTTTAGAGTTTTATATATACGATATGAAACATCTAAAAACGTATGAAGGTCACTTGCGAGATAATCGTTTTACTAAGAGGACTGATGCCTCCCAAGGGATTAAGGATGATAAGGACATTGAATCTAACAATGAAGTAGATTATGCATCTCCTGAAGTTGGTGAAAATGCAGAAGTTGAAGTCGGAAAAGTATTACCAGAAGAAACGGAATTACAAATCCCTATGACTAATGAGGATAAGTTTAATTCCGAAGCGGAAGAGTTAATTGGTTGTAAAAATTCACTAGACCATTATCAAAGAACATCTAGCTATGCACACAATAAAATGGTTGACGCTAGTCTAGTTTTTGAGGAAAATGAACTCAATTCTGATGAAAAGTTCGAGAAAGTACAAACAGTAATTAAAAGCTATTTTGAAAACTTACCTTTCCCAAAATATCCATATTCTTAATCTTTAAAATTATGAACAAAGGCATATACGACATCTGGGTCGAGAGCTTGGTTTCCTGGACGGTCTGAGTCTTTAGTTTCCTCTGTTGTATAAGTTCTATACCTACCCTCTTTCAATCGGCTTTCGATTTCTATTGCCATTCGAGGACTATCTGCCTTTATTTCTTTCCAAGTACCTTCATCCAAATCTGGAAAATTCGAACGATGCCCAGATAATCTATCTTCCTCTGACTGCCCAGTTATTCCAACATACCATTCTTCGGGTTTCAGTTTAGAATCCACCAATCCCATTTGAAATATTAATTGTTTCTTTAATCGGTCCACTTCAACGCTGAACTTCATGAACTTCTCCAAGTCATACAATTCATCACCATTTGTTATTGTGCCATTCTCTAAGGCATCATTAAATCTATCTATGTGCGTCATTTTAATGCCATTTATGAATATCAACCCAATTCCCTTCTACAAAGACTTGAATACGATAAACTGGATGAATTTCCCATGTAGAACCTCTAAAACTATCGTTCCCATCAGGACAAGCATCGTGTGAACCATCAAAGAATAACTGTCCAGTAATACGAACTTTAACTCCCTCTTTCTTTGCTCTGTTTAAATTCTCAGGTGTCCACGCATCAGGTCTGAAATGTGGGCTGACCTCAGCAGAAATCAATTTGCATTTTTCTTTCTCTCCTATCTCATCTGACATCTCAATATGAATGTCATTATTTTCTTCTTTTTTAAGATAGCAGTCAACACCCTCTCCATGATACAGATTCACATATCGCGCAGAATAGATATATCCTTCAAAATAGACTTTCGTTCCTTCTCCTAATTCAGTTAAAACAGACCTATCCTTAGGAACCAATCGTGAGTTTCCATATTCCATTCCGCTTTCTTTAACAATGTTGTGAAGCTCAATGAAATCGTCAACTATCATCTGCACTGCTTCGCCAGTTGCACAGAAATTGTTCTTCAATTCATTCTGAAGTTGATTTGCTCTAGCGTTGTTTTTTAATTTGGTTCCTCTTGCTCCGCAATTTTCATCAATATCACGCTTAACGGCAATTGATTTAAAAGGTAGTTCACAGTCTGGAACGAATTCGACACCGAGTTGGGAGAACGTTATTTGCCCGAAACTGGTAATAAACAGTAGTACTAATAGCTTTTTCATATGGAAATATTTAACAAGTGATTATTGGTCAACAATATACACCCATATAAACCACATTGTCAATCCGTATAAATACCTGTTTTTAGACTTTTTCTGCGAGTTCTGAAACGGATACACCGAGAGCTTTTGCAATGACCGCCGTTTTACCAAAACTGACTCCAATTTTAGCAAATTCGATTTTATATAGATACTGTCTATCGCTTTGAATTCTATGAGCGAGTTCGGTTTGGGTAAGTCCCTTTTGTTCCCGAATTTCTCTAATCCGTTGACCCAACTTTAAAGAAGCTTCCTGTTGTATTCTCGTAATGTCATCTTTTGACAAATCGCTCATACACAAAAGTGCCTTCTAATGTGTGAATCTTTGTAGTCATATATTACTGCATGTAGTATTTTTTGACTACATTTAGGATAATCACTAAAATTTAAAATGATGCCAAAATTTATTATTGAAAAGTTAACTGTACACTGGAAAGGACGTGGGACAGAAACAATTGAAAACGTAGAAGTCAACAGTTCCTTCACTCCAAACAACGATGACAGAACCAAGGAATTACTAGCACCAATGTTTCCAGATTGTAAAGCAATTGGAGCAGTTTATAACGTCAAAAAAGCTTAGTATGAAAAGAATTTTACTCCTAGCAGCCGTTGCCTTTACTACAACTTTAAATGCTCAAACGATACTTTATGAATCGGATGATTTTCTAATAGATGGTTGGTCAGTAATAGAAACAAACACTAATGTTTCTTTCAATGTAGATAGTTTTTCTGGACTACTTGAAATCACAAACATTTCCAATCCCGACACCGTATTGGTTGATTTAGTAAAGAGCTTCACAAATATATCTGGTCTCGATTCTATTCAAATTGATTTTAATATGCAAGATGCTATAAATGGATTTGGTTTGAACATCTATACTTCTAACGATAGTAGCAATTGGAATTTAGTCGCTGGTACTTATGACACACCAACGGTTGAAACATTTAACGTCTATCAATCCGATTTAAATTCAACAGGATTACCAACTTATGTAAGAATGGAGTTTATTGGAGGTAACACATTTCAAGGGGTTTACATGTTAGCTGTTGAGCTATTTGATTTTGACATCTCTACTTACGTTAATGTGGGAATTGATGAAGTTTCAAATGATATGAATATCTATTCCATCGATGGAGCATTAAAGATTGAATCTGAATCAATTTTAAGCTCTGTGGAGGTCTTTACAACTGATGGTCGATTAGTTTATCAATCAGAGAGTTTAAACGACACCAATGCTTCTATAAGTCTACCCCAAGAGAATGTATACTTCGTTTCAATCGTTACCATTTCAGGTCGGTCAATTGTCAAGAAGATTTATATTCAATAAAAGGATATAATATTTGCTGAGTTACCCACATAGCTTGTGGGTAACTACCTTTTCCGATTCTTGACCGTGTGGTTTATTGCCCGTAGTCTAGCCACATGGAAGAAAAGGAAGCAGAAGCACAATTGGCTCAAATCAAAGAGTTGATGAAACAATCGGTAGAAGGTAGAGAAGCGATTATAGAGATTGAAGAATTGGAAAATGAAGGAGCGCCAAAAGAAATGATAATCGAAGCTCTGAAGCTAATTATGAAAGAAGTGATTATCGAAGTCAATTGATAAAATCACTCACTTTTATACACCGTTTTATACAACATCTTGATATATGTAAAATACATAATGATAAATACACTTAAAGAGAGGTTAAAAAAGAAGACGAAACAGCATCAGAAAGCAGACTGTAGGGATTGGAGAAAGAGGAAATACAAACTCCAAATGGAAAAAATTCAATTAGAAATTAAAGTTGAAGAGAAGAAAGCGGAAATTGCCCGTCTGAAGAAGCAGAACGGGCAATAAGATTCTTACTATATACTTTATGTTTAAATTCATCAAAAGATTATTCACTAAAAAGCATAGAAAAATGTTCACAGAACAAGAATTGAAGAGTTTAGAAAATAAACTTAAAAACGTTCATAATGAACTTGAAAAGCAATCTAAGAAATCTGATGATAAAGGTGTATTACAATCCTATAAAGCATTGGACATGACTATTGAATTATCCTTAAAGAATTTAGAAAATATCCGTGAAGTGCAAAATGAAATATCCGGAATTAGAAAGTTTGACGATTTTAAGGAGTAGTTACCAAGAAAGAAGAAATTGCCCGTCTGAAGAAACAGAACGGGCAATAATTTTACATATAGGTCAAGAACTCTTGGTAAGATTCTTCAAGACTTTTCATTCTAGAATAAGCTTTATTATCAGCTAAAGCCAATCTCAAAAATTCATTGTCTGGGTCTTCTGAACTTCTCAATACAAATGCTATCATCTTGAAGTACATCAAGTAGTTATCAAGGTATTTAGTAGCAACTGAGCTAAAGTTTCCTTTCAACCATTTTTTGAATTGACCATCAGCATTATTAAGAGTATTCAAGTGATAGAATCCACGAACCCTTTGGTTCTTTCTAGTTGTCAAAACTTGATGTCCAAGAATTTTTCCTCTAAATACCTTTCTATAAGCGGTAGAACCATCGGTAACCATTACATTCCCATAGTTCAAGCGGTCGAATATTTCATTGTCAAAAACTCTACGCACACTCTCTATAGTGATACGTCCCTTTCTAAGTTTTCTTGCTCCAATCGTTCCGTAACGGTCGATACATAATAGCACAGATACTTTTTCATCACTAATTCCTCTCTTGCGGTTTCGGTCTGCATCCATTCGGCGACTCTCACGATTTCCATATTGATTCGTCCATGTGAATGTTCTTCTGTATTCATCAAGGAAAGTACCTGATGTTGACAAGCGACCCTTCTGATTGAACACCATCGGAATATCATCCGTTTCAACAATCCCCATAAACTCCTTAGTGAATGAGTCATTGAAAGCACTCAAAACTTTATGTCTCCAATCTAAAACAGTCTGACGACCCATTTTCAATTCCAAAGCTATCTCACGAATGCTTTTAGATTCAAGCATCAATTCAATGAAACGTGGTAGTTTAGTTGCGTGTTGCATTCTATATGCAAACGTACCTGTCATGTCTCTATATCCTTTACCACATTCCAAACAAACGTATCGCTGTTTACCGTTGTGACTTCCATTCTTTTTAACTTTCTCAGAATCACAATTTGGGCAACACGACTTTTCACCGATGATTTCAGAACGTGTTTCGTATAAGTCACCAAGACTTACACTCGCTAAAATCAACTTAGCAAACTTTCGCTTTTCTACGTTGGTAAACGATTTAACCTGACTCAGTATGTTTTCGAATTGTTTCATAGTACTAATATAGGGAGGAAGGTCGTAAACTATTTACGTCCTTCCTCCCTTATAGTGGGGGTTTCAGAGAAAGTTGGGACAATTTATTAGTATATTGTAGAGATGAAATTTAATTATGACCGAAGAACTTAACAAGCTAGAGCAACACCATTTGTTCACTCAATTATTAAACGACTCTACGGGATTTTCAGATGAAGCTGATGAGGATACGGTTTTTACAGAATATGAGTATTATGTTCGAAATGCAGGATTCTATTGCGTTCACTTACTAGAACTATGCAAACAATTAGATAACGCAATTGAACTCTTTTCCAATTTCAACTACTCGAAATCAAATAAGGTTGGGCGAATCGAGCATTTAAAATATAACCTCGAAAATTACATCATTCGATTAACTTCTATTTCTGATAGAATGCTACAATTAATCAATGGTGTTTTTCATCTTGGAACCAATGAGAAATCAGTAAATGACAGGACGATATTGACGAATGTGAAGGTGGACAGAACTGACGTTCCCAAACTATATAAAGTTTTTAATAAAACCATTAAAGACTACACCAGTGATAGAAATGCAATTGTTCATAGACACGCTTATTTAGATGATAAACTCCATCGTTTTAAATTGTTCTATAATGATGAATTAACTCAAATAGCGTTTGATAAAAAAGAACTCAATCAAGAATCGTTTAAACATAGAAGAAAGAAAATGTTGACAGATTTTATTTTAGATAAAAAAACAGTGTTTAAAGAAATCAATAAAAACTGCTTTGTGACCATTTTACCGATTTTTGACCAACTCGAAACTGAGTACAACAAACAGAAAAAACAACTGAAATAATATTAATTCGAACCAGCCTCTTTTAACCTTACACGAAAGTATAATATAAGCTCTGACTCATTTGACTTAAGCCCCTCACTCAAACCAGATAAGACCATCGATAATGTGTCAATATGTACTATGTCCGTCTTAACAAAATGAGATTCTAATTTAGACCCGTCAGATATTAAATCAATCTCCAAAAATTTATCATCGTTGAATGTTAACGTGTAACGAATTTTAGAATCTTCACTCCCCGAAACATTCAACGTAGGTCTATAAGCACTTAGTAAGTGAGGAAATACCTTACGCTCAAGAACACCATCTATACTACTTGACACATATTCCAATTTAATGAAGCGTGAAAGTAACCTTATTATACGTAGTGCAATACCCCTGAACATAATGTTATAAATTCTATTTATAACTCTATATATAAATTTCCTTCCCGACCCTTGGCCGTCTGATAATATTGGCTTAGGGTCGTAACATGAACGAATTATCAGATGAAGAATACAGTAAGTTAATAAGTGATTTCCAAGATTACCTTAATGAAAATTACGACTCGAAAACAGACATGAAAACTGCTATGACTAACTGGCTTAAAGCAATTGATAGAGATGATGCGTTGGGAGAATTGCTGGGGTCGGGAAATTAATATATAGTAGTAGAAAATTTACAAGCACCCATTAATAAGGACAGTGCCTTAAGAAACAAAGTTAGTTTGATTGGACGCTTAGGAGCGGAGCCAGAAGTAGTAACCTTCGATTCAGGGCGAAAGCTTGCACGTTTTACACTTGCAACGAATGAGGGCTACAAGAACAAAGAGGGCGAGTGGCAGGAGAATACACAGTGGCATAATATCACGGTGTGGGGGAAAACTGCGGAACTTGCTGCTCAAATGTTGAACAAAGGACAAGAGATTGTGCTCGAAGGAAAATTGGTCAATAAAAGCTATGAGACGAAAGATGGAGAAAAACGCTACGGCACTACCATTGAAGCCAAAGAGTTTTTAATCATTACTCCGAAAGCAGCAAATGCTAAATAGTCAACCTGCAGAGTCTGTTGAAAGTACAGACAAGCCTAACCACGGAGCCGGTGGGATCAACCACCCTGCCGGCTCCATATTTTTTAACACAATTCACCGAAAAATGAATCACGTAAACCTAATCGGAAAAATGACGAGCACTCCTCGTTTCTACGAACAACCAAGCGGACGTAAAGTTGCACAATTTACAATGTCTACCAACGAAACCTATCTGGACGCTGAGGGCAACACTAAAAACAAAAATCATTGGCATAGAATGTCGGCTTGGGGACGATGGGTCCAAGTATTGGAAGAGCTCCCGCTTGTTGGAATGGAGATCGCAATTGAAGGAAAACTAACAACTCGTTTTTACATGAAAGGAGAGGAAAAGCGCTTCATTTCAGAAGTAGAGGTAAACGATTTAATCATTTTATAAACATAAGAACATGCAAACATTAAAAAATCACGTAACACTTATTGGAAACATGGGCAGTGCCGCCCAAATAACCAATTTCGACAATGGAGGGAAAGTCGCTCGATTTTCACTGGCCACAGACAAGTATTCAAACAAGAAAGAAAACAACGAGCCGGAGTGGCATAGTGTCTTTGCTTGGGGGAATGTTGCTCAGTTTATTGAAAGCTATGGCAAGAAAGGAAAGCAGCTCGCCATTCATGGAAGATTGGTTCACCGAACCTACCTGAACAAAGAAGGTAAGGAGCGGAAAGTAACCGAAGTGGAAGTGAGACATCTCATAGGATTGTAGTCAACCTCTAACCTAACCTACCTATGCTACGTCCTTGAGATGCGCAGCGAAAGCGAGTTGTCAGTGTAAACCCTGTCAGCTCGCTTTTTTGTTTGAGTAAGAAATTCGCTATCTTTCCGTCAACTAGCTGCTATGAAACATCTATTCACGACTCTCTTTTTGATGTGCGCTTGCGTGTCATTTTCTCAAGATTATCATCATTGGTCTGAACACTTTGGCGCACGCGCTTCATTATTAGGAGGAGCCGCGACTGCTGGACTTGGGGATAATGCTACGTCCTATTATAACCCTGCCGCCATGGCATTTGTGGAAAACCCCTCCTTGTCCATTTCTGTAAGTGCCTATAGAATGCGCATGCTGAAGGCCGAAAATGCATTGGGGAAAGGTTTGGATCTTGAAGAGAACCAATTCTCTACAATGCCTAATCTAATTGCCGGTGTAATGGCTTTTGACAAACATCCTAAAATAAGGCTAGGATATTCAGTGTTGACCAGAAGGTCATTCAATTCGAATTTTGATTTTCTGCATGAATCTGACCAAGAACTCATTGCTGGTTTCGCTGGACCTGAACGCTTTGTGTATTCTTACAATCTTCATCATCAATTGATGGAATATTGGGCAGGAATTGGAATTTCATATCAAGTTTCTGAAGGGTTTTCCATTGGACTTTCCCATTTTGGTATTTATAGAGACGTTAAGTACTCTACAGCCTTTGGAATAAATGTTTTGCCACAAGATATTTCTGCACTTGAAATTTATGAATTGTCTTCATCGCAAAGTTTCAATTATTACAACGTAAAAGGTGTCTTTAAACCATCCATTGCTTTGAGTGTTGAAAATTTCAAGTTTGGAATTTCATATACAACACCATCATTTAATATGTTTGGTGGCGGACAGGCATTTCGAGAAATAAAGGCTATAAATGCTTACAGCATTATTCCCAACGCTTATCTCGATATTGAAATTATTGATAGAGTGGATGGGATAAAGGTTAGACATAAAGAATTTGGGTCATTAGCATTTGGTGTGAGCTGGAGATTGGGTAAAAAAGTATGGTTACATATAACCAATGAGACATACTTTGGAGGGAAGGAATACTATATATTCGACGTCGATGAAAAACCAAGTGTCTATCCAGATGTATGGTCTGAAGAGCAACTAGAGTATGAAGTGCTCGGTGGACAAAACTTTCTTTCACTTACCGAACAAACTGAAGCACGAACAAACTTTGGCTTGGGGCTTGAAGCAAAACTGGCAAAACGATGGGATTTATATTTGGGGGCACGAACAGATTTTCTATATAACGAAATTCCGAAGGAAGCGAACAATGATGTTATGTTCGTGTCAACAAGTAGTTGGAATTTGTTACACTTCTCATTAGGACTTGTATATCTTACGAAGAAGAATAAGCGTTACACTGTTGGGTTGGAATATGGTACAGCGACTACGAATTTCAATAAATATTCACAAGTCAATTCACATTCTTTCAAGTTATTACTGGAAATAGAAGTCGGCAGGCCGCCTAAGAATCAGTAATTTCTATAATCGTTCCACAGAGCACTACGTACACCAACAACGAGCGTGTATCGCGTGGCATTATCCAAGGTTGAATAGCGCACGTGATTTTCAATGAATGCATTTAGCTTACCATGTTCTAAGACTTGATAGCCAACCGTGAGCATAGAATTCAATCCATTGTATTGTTGTCCCTGTCCAATGTAATGGCCGTACTCATATGGTCGATTGACATATGGCAAATATGGATCGCTTCCATAGTTGAAACCATCTTTGTTAGCTCCTCGGACGTAATAATTTGCGAATAATTTTGCGAATAATTTCTTGTGTTGCCATTTAAACTCCACCAACAATTCCATGAAATTACTTCCATAAGGATGCGCGAGCGGCGAACCTTGATTGCCATAGTTTAAATCTGAGGAAATATGGGCATAGGTGTACGGTCGAACGAAATTATACTCTGCACGGTAGAAAAATGAATGCTCATTCTTTTTAAATCGACCTTTGAACCCGAATTGTCCACCATATTTACTAGCCCACCACTTACTCTTTGCCATAAGCTCGGCGAGGTAAAACTCATCCAAAATGAATTGAGCATAGAACATGTGCTCACGGTAGTAATTTGCCGATAAATCAATTCCCAACAGGACGTTATCTGAAGAGCCTAGTGAATATTCTTGAGGTCTAAACATCACAAATGGATTCAAATACTCCACATCGAACCATCGATTTAAAGCGGTGTCTTTTGGTTGGAAAACAACTGATTCGAAAATCCCAATGTTGAACCACTTGGCAACATTCACAGATACATGGTGACTTGAGGCAAACTTGCCTTCCCATTGGTTGTTATCCCATTCTCGCAAGAATTGATACATGATAGAGTATTCAATGCGCCAAAAACGTATACGCATTTGCGCAAAAGGATAGGAACCACCATAGTCACTTAACAATAATGAACGTGAGCCTTCCCCTAGAAAATTGTGATCAAGTCCGACTTGGAAATTGAAAGCATGGTTAGGGGTGTAGGATATTCTTCCACGAAGATCTGTATACAAAACACCATCTCCAATCGAATCTGAAATGTAAGTTTTTGGTTGATAAAACCCTCGGATGGAATGTATACCTTCTACAGCTGCTAGGCGAAAATAGAATTTGTCTTTAATGGCTCCTTTTACTTCAACGCCTAATCCCGTTTTTATACTCGTATAGTCGTTTTGGATATAATGTAGATCTCCTAGCCCAGAAAATTTGATGTAGCTTTCTCTTCCTTCTGAATTGTTCAAACGAATTGTAG
Organism: Crocinitomicaceae bacterium; assembly: GCA_033791225.1. Taxonomy (GTDB): domain Bacteria; phylum Bacteroidota; class Bacteroidia; order Flavobacteriales_D; family Crocinitomicaceae; genus UBA4466. Next base: position 229,855 of record JASJHD010000001.1, on the reverse strand, counting down.
GCTTTAAGCTAGAGTGCGTTTTAATAGAATATTCTGGTAAAGAATCGTTGGGCATTTCTTCGTAGAGATAATCCACCCCACCTTGTCCGAACAATAGTCCTGATGCAAGTAAAAACGATATGTAGATCAATACTCTCATCAAAAATCGCGGTAATGGTTGATAAATCCAGTTCTTATTCCAGCACTCACATAGTTGGTTGTTGCTATGTTTGCGTCATTGACCGTGCGGTATGTCCAATTGGCAAATATGGAAAGGTTCATCTTTCTATTGAAGCGATACCCTAGTTCAATATTGGTGTAAAATAGTTGATTCGACGAAAGGGTTAAATCTCGGTAAACAGGTAGCAATGCTACAGAATTGTACTCTTTTGTGATGTAATAAATAGCCGAAGCCTCGATATACGCTCTTTTGTATTCAAAATTTGTTCGGAGCAGAAACTCTTGAAATCCACTACCTTTAACATGCGCAACGGGCAAGTTGAAATGGACATAATTCAGGCGTCTATTATCAGCCTCATACATTCCTTTTGCAACATTGTTATATTCTACTTGGAGCATAAAATCTCCGACTCCAAAATAATTGTAGCCTCTGTATCCTACCTGAAATGCTAGCTTCTCCCCATTGTAATCGTTCATTGCGATTTGACCATATACACGATGAGCTTTAGCAATTTGATAGCTGAGGTTTAATCCGATTAAGGAAACGACTTCATTTTTGTTTTTGAGCGCCAAACCTGAAACAAAAGGGATGGGATTGTAATACAACCAGTGTGAACTCTTACTAGTAACAGAATCACCACGGCTCCAAGAACCACTTTCGAAGAGACTAATACTCATTGATTCCATAGGTTTATAGGTAAAATAGTTCACTGAAAACCCTTTGGGCTCATAGTACGATTCCACGGAAGTCGTCGACGGTCTCCGAAGTAGGTTCATTTGTCTTGATCGATGATAAGTGAAACTAAATTTTGGACTAATTTTAAAGTCTAGGCGATAGTATGGAGCGCTGTAAGAGTTGTCTGATAATAATAAAGAACGATGACCATCCCCAATAAACTGCGAGTTGTTTCCAGCCATGATCCGCACCCAATCAAAAGGACGGTACACGAAGTAACCAACAGCATAAGCATAATCAAACCCGTCGCCCTTAAACCCTTTCGTTCTTCCTCCTCCTGGGTATACTCCGTTTTGTGTTAAATAGGTTGAATCAGACTTTGGGTACAATTCTCCAATGGAAGAATAATAAGCAGTTTCATAATTGGTATATCTTCCTTGATTTTCGTACAAAGAGGTAGATAAGGAGAATTTTTTGAAGAGATTCACTTCGACATGGAAACCCCTTGTATTTTGAAATAGCGTTCGGCTCAAAGTATCACCTAAATCTTTACCATAAGAGAAATCAATGGCGGGTGAAATTTTCACGTAGAAATCCTTGCCTTTAATTTCGAATAGATACTTCTGAAACAAGGTGTGAGTGACTTTGTAGTATTGCTTAGTAGAATCGTTAATTGCAGGAATAAGATTGTATGAATTTTCGCTCACAGGAAAGAAGGACCCTTCATTATAGGGTTTGTCTAATTTGTTAGCAAAGATTTGATCTTTATAAAATGAATGCAATGGAATCAAACTTTCTTGAGAGAAGGCTTGAGTGGCGATCATTACGAGTAAGAGTAGTACTGTGCTTTTCATTGCTAACTCAAAGGTAAGAAAACCGATTGGGATTGTTTTGCATAAAAAAAGCGCTCATCAAAAGATGAACGCTCCGCAATTATCTCAGCACTTCTTAATGCTGAACAAGTATCTTTTTACTAATAGGTTTAGCTCCCTCAACTTCAATACTTACGAAGTAAACGCCATTGTTATAGCTGGAAACATCCACTGTCGTTTGCACACCCATATCTTCTTCGAAAACAATATTTCCTAACATGTCTGTTACTTTTAGCGCTGCACTTTTTGATCCATCAATGGCAACTGTAAAGGATTCATTTGAAGGATTAGGCGAAATAGTAAACATAGTCAAAGATGCATCTTCAATTCCAAGAACGGAACAAACTTCTATATCAACATGTCCAATATAGTTAACACTATCTGCTGAGACGTGGTATCTATAGGTTGCACACCCGGATGTTTGAGCAAGCCACATGTATGTTGTTAAGGTTCCTGATCCACCAGCAGGTACTGGTTCAGCATACGAGTACTGGTATTGGTCATTATTAGGATTATAACAGAAGCCAGCAGCACCTGTTGTTCCCCAGCAGTATAAGCTTTGCCATCCAGCAGGTTCTACTATAATTTCACGAGTTATCACCCAATCTTCATCTACTGCCGATTCATTGTTGACAAGAAAGTCATACATATGGTGTTGCTCCCAGTTAACAGAAACCGTAAGTGGGTAGGGTACCGATTGTCCTTCAATATCAGTGGTAGTTCCACTTTCGTAAATTGTCATTTGTGCGTTGGAAAAGCTTCCAATTGCGAACAAGGCGACAAATGAGAGAATAATTTTTTTCATAATTAATATATTAAGGATTACTATAAGAGTCTCCGGTAAAGTTATGGAATCTCAAAAGTGGTCGAGGCACCATTTAAGTTGGAAATCCTGACACTCTTGGAGTTTCAATGAAATATATACGCACAAAAAAAGCGCTCATCAATGATGAACGCTTTAATTCTATGTGCGATAAATTTAGTGGCGAACGATTACTTTTCTTGTTACCGCCTTAGCTCCTTCTGCCTCAACGCTTACAAAGTAAACTCCGTTTCTAAACTTAGTAACATCAATCTTTTTAGACTCTCCCCAAATTGTTTCTTTCAAAACAATGTTTCCAAGAACGTCAACCATTTTAATAGTTGTGTTGCTTATACCAGGAGTGTTGATTGTAAGATTTTCACTAGCTGGGTTTGGCGCCACATTTAGTGTCAAGATAGGTGCTTGGTCCTCAAGAGCAAGAAAGTTCTCTACGATTAAATCAACATACCCTAAGAACGTTTGTCCATCAGTTGATACATGATATCTGTATGTTGCAGTACCAGAAGAAGGTGCTGTAACGTATGTAGTTAACAAACCTGCTGCTCCATTTAATATTGTTTCTGGATCTGAGTTATAGTATTGTCCGGCATCCGGCGGGTAACAAGTACCTGCAACACCGTTAGCTCCCCAGCAGTAGTAATTACCCCAATCAGCTGGTTGACTAATGATTTCACGTGTAAGAATCCATACCTGATCAGAACCTGTTTCATTGTTATATAGGAAGTCAACAAGGTGCTCAGACCATACTGCTTCTATTAAAGGAACATTGTGAGATTGTCCTTGAATATCAGTACTTGTTCCTGATAAGTTAATTGTTAACTGCGCATTAGCCGAAAGAACAATGGCCATTACAGATACAATTGAGAGTAATATTTTTTTCATAATCAACACGTTTAGATTTACGATCAAAGCAAATATATGAATTAATCCTGTTCGATTCAACATTTAACAATTATTGGTCCAAGTAATAGATTTTTAATAGTTGTAATATTGGAATGGTAAATGGGCCAACGAAATCAGTGCTTTACAATTTGACCGAGAGGATTTATGCAAGATAGGAATGCAAGAGTTGAAATGATTATCCTGAATCAAATACTGTAAATTTGAACTACATTTGAATTATCGGCAAGATATTTGAAATCCGGTCGGGCATAAATATTAAAGAAATTATTATGAAAAGAGTAGCATTACTAATTGTAGGACTAGCATTAACATTTGGAGCTTCGGCCCAGGAAGGTGATCACAATTTGACTTTAAATAAAAGAGTTGCCTCTGTAGAATTGAAGGACATGGAAGGTAATTCAGTTAATACTGCTGATTTAGGTTTCGACGGTCCAGTTATTATTAGTTTTTGGGCTACATGGTGTTCACCTTGTAAGAGAGAGTTAAATACAATTCATGATTTATACCCAGACTGGCAAGATGAAACAGGAGTAAATCTAGTTGCTGTAACAATTGACGATGAGAAGACTAAAAATTCCGTTCCTATGTACGTAAATGGAAAAGGATGGGAATACATGGTGTTAATGGATACAAATAGCGATTTCAAGCGCATGATGGGAGTAAACAACGTTCCACATACATTCTTGGTAGACCGCGACGGAAACATCGTGTATCAACATAACAACTATGCCCCAGGTGATGAGGAAGAGTTGTACGAAGAGTTATTGAAACTTGTTGAACAATAACAATGTAACAGAATAAAATTACTTATGAAAAAACTTCTGCTTTGCACTTGTGCAGTGGCTATCTCTCTGGCAGGAAATAGTCAACGCGAACTAAACATTTCTGGGAATATCGAGAGTATCTTTCAATACCTTAACGAGGATACATTGATTGGTGCTGACCAGCCGGCTGAGAAAGGTCTTCTAAACACGTATATGAATGTATATGCGACCTATGGAGGTTTCAAAGCGGGATTGCGTCTTGAATCATACTTACCAAGAACTCAAGGTTACCCAAACCGTTTCGATGGAACAGGAATTGGTATGCGCTATATAGGCTATTCGAATGACTTTGTTGACGTAACTCTAGGTTCGTTCTATGAGCAATTTGGTTCAGGAATGTCTTTCAGAGCATATGAAGACCGTGCGCTAGGATACGATAACTTAATGGATGGTTTACGTTTAATTGTGCGTCCGTACAAAGGTGTAGTAATCAAAGGTGTGTATGGATACCAACGCTATTCATTTGATCATGGACGTATTGTTCACAGTCCTGGAATCACACGTGGGGTTGACGCTGAAATAAATATCAATTCACTTTTTAAGAAATTGGAAGGGAAGAAATTTGATGTAACCATTGGTGGTTCATTTGTTAGTAAATACCAAGCTGATGATAATGAAACATATATTCTTCCGGAGAACGTAGGAAGTTATGGCGGTCGTATAGGGATGAGATACGCGGGGTTTACTTTAGACGGTGAATACATAATCAAAGAGCAAGACCCTTCTGCGGACAATGGATATATCTATAACTATGGACACGGTGCATTAATTAACTTCGGGTACTCACGAAAAGGATTGGGATTAATCATTTCAGCAAAGTCTGTTGACAACATGAGTTATCGTTCTGACAGAAATGCTGGACTCGCAGATTTATTGGTTAATTATTTGCCTGCAATGAATAAGACACACTCTTATAACCTTGTAGCCTCATTATATCCATATGCAACCCAACCTTTGGGAGAAATTTCTTACCAAGCAGAGATCTTATACACAGCAAAGAGAAAATCATGGTTAGGAGGAAAATACGGAACATCATTTAATGCAAACTTCTCTGTTGCGTACAAGCCATTGCAATGGGATCAGAACCCAGAAGATGAGCAACGTGTAACATATACAGGGAAACCATTTGACATGAGTGACAGTTTATTGTGGATGGATTTCAACTTCAACATCTACAAGAAATTCAGCAAGAAATTGAACATGCGCTTGAGTTATTTCAACATTTCGATGAATAATGACGTTAATAAGATTACAAATGATGCTCATGGCATTATTAATACAAACGTTGCAGTTTTCGAAATTGGATACAAATTCAGCAAGAAGCACTCAATACGTGTAGAATTGCAAGGCTTAATTATTAATAAGGTGCATGAAGAGTGGACTGAAGTTAATGGAGCTGATACAACACACATGAGCGGAGATGTTTGGAACGACAAAGGGAATTGGATAACTTTGTTATTGGAGTATAATTTTTCTCCGCACTGGTTTTTTAGCGTAATGGATCAATACAATATTGAATCAGCAACGCCATCTGTAGGATCATTGAACGGGGCAGCAACAGGAACGCACTACTATTATATCTCCGCAGGATATATTAGAGAGTCAACGAGAATTTCAGTGGGTTACGGTAGACAACGTGCAGGATTGTTCTGTGTAGGAGGAGTTTGTAGACCGGTTCCAGCGTCGAATGGATTAACCGTTTCATTCACACATAGTTTTTAATACTTAGAGTTATGAGAAAAATATATTTATTAGTATTTCTAGGAGCAGCATTAGGATTTGCTTCATGTGATCACGTTGAGTTCCCTTATCCGGAAACAATTGCAACATTGGGTTGGGAAGGCTATCCTGATGGAGATTCTGCGCATTATGTGGCAAACGCATGGCCAGTATTTTCAGCGAACCCGAATACGCAGCGTAATATCTTGATAGAAGACTTCACTGGACATTTGTGTTCATGGTGTCCTCCAGCAGCAGATACTGCGCATTCATTACACGGAGATTTTCCAAGTCGTATTTATATTGCAACAATTCATGCAGGACCAAACGGGTTGGATGTTTTCCAATCTACAAACCCAAATTTCCCAATTGACTGGACAAACCCAGAAGGGTTGGCAATTGGAAAGCATTTTGGAGATCTACCAGGGTCAGGATTTATTGGAAACCCTAGAGGGTCAGTGAGTAGAATTGAAGTTGGCGGACAACACACCTTGGATCAAGATACTTGGAGAGGAACTGCAGTTACAGGAATGGCTGTTCCATTGAAGGTCAATATTCAATCTGCAACAAATTACTACCCATCAACGCGCGGCTTATTCTTGCACACGCAATTGGAGGTTATGGATGGAGGCTTGAACTTAGATGATCTTTATACGGTGGCTTATTTGATTGAAGACTCACTTGTTGCAAAGCAAAAAATGCCAGACAATACTACAAATGAGACGTATGTTCACAGGGACATTATGCGTGGATGTATTAATACTACCTGGGAAGGGATGAAAATCACGGATGCTTATCTTATTGATGGTGATACGTATGATTTTTTCTACAGATATGAACTTCCTGCAGAATATAATGCAGAGGATGTACACTTGCTAATTTACGTTAGAAATAAGACAACAGAAGAGATCTATCATGTTGTAAAACAAGATCTTCAGTAAAAATAGTGTGGATAACTTTTTAAGCCCGTGATCATCAATGATTACGGGCTTTTTGTTTTTTTAACAGATGGGAGGGCAAGATCGAAGCGATATATTCGTTATATTCAAGATTCAAACCACAACACAGAATGTTAGATTTTACAAAAAAAATTCTTCGCGGAGTTAGCTTTGATGCCCACCTTTTTCAAAAGGAACTTTACAAAGCATTAAAGTGGATTACAGATGCGGAGGAGGTTAAAAGATTTCAAGAGTGGTGCATTACCGAATTTGGGGCAACATACCCCAAAATAATTAATAAGGCATTTGCACAAACAACAACAAATTAATAACCAAAAGGGAGCTATCAGCTCCCTTTTTAACGTGGTATAAATATCAATTAATCTTTCTTCTTGATTTTTAGGTCGTATGCATAACCTACTCCAATAACGAAGTCGTTCTTGCCACTGATTAGCTGACGCTCGTATTGTCCAAAGAATTTCACGGAATGTTGTTTCATTATTGGGTATTCAAACCCTAGTCGTGCTCTTAGCGCATTAAAATTGTGCTTTGTTCTGACTTCCGTAAACGTATAGACAATTTGATCGTTGAAGTGCAAGAACATTTCAGCTGCGATATAAGGTTTCAACTTCGTTTTAGGAATATTGTAATCTGCCTTTAATCTGAAACGTAGATAATTCTGCGTCAGTTTTTCTTTCCGAATTTTAGATGTCCCTCTTAGTCGAAGAGTTAAACCCAACCTGCTGTCCTTTGAAATTAATTTGGTAATATTTCTAAATTCCAAATCGATGGTGAACCTTTGAGAAAGTACCCTGTTGGATGTCGAGCCGTTATACGGCACGCTTTGGAGCCTATAATTTGCTCCAACACTGAAGTATTTATGTGCATTCCACTTAATAAATGGTGACAGAAACGCATTGTTCATGCGAGTAACACTATTATCGAATCGAGCCTGTGCATTTAGGCCAAGTTTAATGTCCTTGGTCACGGGAGCTGAAAACTCCAAAGAAGTCCACAGCCCGAAGTCGTTTTGCGCCCTTGCTGAATTAGCACTAACAATTAGCGCTGCTATGGCGAAGAATTGTAAGAACCTCTTCATACTTATTGAACTATTGTTAATTCAGGAGCAGTAACGACTTGTTTGTTGTCTGTAATGGTTACAGCTTGCTCAACTTGCATTAACAAACCATTTGGATCCGATGTATTCACGGAAAATGCAAATACAGTGTAGTCTCCTTTCGTCAAGCCTTTGAATTGATAGTTTCCATCAGCATCTGTACGAACAGATTCGCTGTAGGTATCTTCATCTCCATAGATAATATAAACACGTTCATCAGCAATGGGAGCTTCAATGGTAGAAGATGATCCTCCAGCTGCCGATTTCCCTTGGTTGGCAACGTCTACAATAAACGGAGTGTTTACTTCGTCCGCATCTGGAACTTCTCCCACAGCGGTATTTGTGATGGTTACTATATCGTTGATCACTTCCACGGTGAAATCTGTACCAGCAATCGCTGCAATTTGTACTGCTGTATTACCCGCAATCGTCAGATTTGAATCATTGTTACTGTAGGTCACTTTAATGCCAGTTCTACCGGACAAACTTGGGTCTTGCCCAAGCCAGTTCGTGTTTTCATACCATACGTAGTAATATGTGCCACCATCGGGTGTATTTAGCAGGAAGTAGTCACTATTGTCCAAGATTGAACCATCAATACCGTTTGCATGCGTACAGATTACTGTGGTCACCTCTTTCTCAGCAGAGCCACCAGAATTACCTGTGATTATCTCACCGGAAACATTCCCAGAAATTGATGAAGTCCCCCCAGGCCCTTCTTTTTGACATGATGATAAAAGGATTGCTCCTCCTAAAAGGATTCCTATGATAGATGTTATTCTTTTCATAATGCGTATTTATTTCACAGTTATTTTTCCAGTAGAAACAGTAGTGTTTGACTGTAATTTGTATTGATAAATTCCTTGTTCTAAAACCGAAAGATCTAATTGTACGCTGTAGACATTGTTTAGATCCATGGCGAGGATTTCCTTGCCTCCTGAATCGTACAGGTATAATTTCCCTTCATCTATTGACACTGGCGATTCAATTATTACATAGTCAGAAGTTGGATTCGGGAACACGCGTAACTGTAGTCCAGTCAATTCTTCTGTCCCCAGGTCGGTACAACTGCTAAACATATTTGCATCCATCCAATTGGCCCGATCCGTTAACCATGTTTTTAAATAGTTGATTTCTTCTGCGTACGTATTGCCTACAAAATTATTAGGCCATAAATACGTTCCCAGGACTTGCCATTTCTGAAAATTTCTTTGCTGAGCTTGATCTAAATAAAGCGCTAGACCATCAATTTGTGCCATTAAACTATCAGTGTGCCATGGTCCTTGACGAAGTTCTGCCCATCTGCAAGCCAACATTTTTGCAAAACTTGGATCTTGTACTAATCTCTCCCACCAAAAAGGATTGTCCAAACCACCTGCGCAGTAATTGTTGAAGTTGATTTCCCAACCTGTGGTTAATCCACCCTCACAATAATTAGCATTCCCTAGTCCGAGGTTAAAATCCCATAAAGGACCGGCAACAATTTTACCACCTTCGCTGTCTCTTCTTTTATGTAAATAGGTACTGATTCTATAACCGTCCACATTCTTGGTTAACTCATTCACAAGCATGAAATCTGCAAATGATTCCATATCAATGAAAGGTGCGTGACCAGTAACAGGGTCTGTAAAATTTGAACCTATCAAGGCCGTTTCCCATTGGGTAACAACGTTTTCAAGATAATTTTCCTGAGTGTTATTTAATTCACTGATTTCTGGATCGTGAAACTGGAAATCAGTAGAATTACTCCAATCTACATTAGAAGTCCATGCAACGATTCCTCCAGATGTAGTTTTATCCACCTTGAAGATGTAATCACCTGTTAATTCATTTCCAGCAACATCTCCGGGTAATATATTGTCTATACCAACCTTTCCGTCTTTTCGTTTGATCTTTTCAGTGAAAACGTATACTCCTTGGTATTCTCCGTTCAAAACAACTTCACATAACTTAGTACGCGGAGAGTAATGTCCAGCATCCCATCCCATTTGATAGGCAAGCACATTTCTGATCAATGACTTATCTGAATACGGCGCATATAACACCCAATCGTTGTCATAGGCCATATTGAAGATGCTCACATCATGTGATAGTCCCGATGGATCACGGGTTTCTAGTCCCCATTGTTTTTTAGGAAATCCAGATGATGATGATCCGCGCACTTCAATTCCAATGTCGCCGGTGTATTCATTGAAAGGATCGCTCATGTTGTTGATTGCCCCTGTACCATTATAGATGATCCCCATCGTCGCATCAATTTTAAATGCATCTGGAATATTTTGTGCCCCAGCAGTGTTAATGACTACGATGGGCAAATTGGACGAGATGAAGTTAAAAGGAGGATTAAACCAACTTGGAGTTGCCCCATAATCATTGGATGTATCGTTGATTCCTAAAGAAAGCCAGACACGCGAGCTTAAATCACTTGAAGTTAGTGATTCATTGTGCGTCTGTATCGCAAGCACATTTGAACCATTCAAGAGATTGGCTGCTAAAAATGCCGCGCTAATGGCGAATTGTGAGGGTGATCCACCTTGGTACATTTGTGCTTCATGTAATCCGTCAGAGCTTTGATTATATGGTGGCTGTCCGAAACTCGAGATATTATCTCGTGAAATTTCAACGCCATTTAAATAGGCTACAAATGCGTCGTCGTAATCAATGTTAAAAATGGCCAAATCGATAGCATTAACATCTGTAATGTTAAATACAATACGCTGATAGCAAGAAACAGTATTTCCAAATGTTGTATTGTCATCGCCGTCTCCATAACCAAATCCACCTTGACCAATTGACCAGCTTGCGTCATTGAAGCCTACAGTATTCCAAGAGGCAGTGACAGTGGACGTTGGTACAAGATAGCGCCAGTTATCATTTTCATAGACAACCGTTTCCCAATGATCAACTGCCGCTGATACGTTCAGAGAAAGAAATAACAGGCAGACCAAAAAGGTTGTTTTCATCGTGTAGTTTATAAGTAGCATGTTGGAACGAATGAATCGTTCACAGTTGAACATAGTTTCACAAGATAACCAAATCTTGCACATTGACGCAACAGCTCATTTGTCAGGTCTTTTTAGGCGGTAGATTTACTCAAATTCAATCAACACAGCGCCCTTCTCCACAATGTCATCGTTCTGAATATTAATGCTTTTTACAATTCCAATTCCTTCAGCCTTCAAAACGTTTTCCATTTTCATTGCCTCCAGAGATAAGATATCGTCGCCAACGTTTAATTCTTGGCCAACTTCTACGGTAACCTGAACGATACGTCCGGGCATTGGCGCTTGAAGTTCTTTCAATTTCTTAATCTTTGGAACATCAAGACCCATCGCTGAAATGAGATCATCCAATTCACCTTTTTTCCGCACCTCAAAAACCCTGTGGTTTAATTTAAGCACTAAGACATTGCTTTCAGTTTTCTCTTCGAGAATTTCACCAAAAAACGATTGTCCATTGTAGCTCAAAGTAAAAAAGGTATTGTCTTCCCAAGTAAGCACAGCTCCATCACTGCCAACTGTTTCTTTATTATCGATGTTCCAAATTCGATTTGCCATTCATCATGAATTTATGCAAAAATAATAGAATTGACGGCCGATACTGTAGAATTGTGGCGGCAATTGAAAATAAATTGGCAGTTTTGCTGAGATTAAAAATGAAACTATGAAGAAGATAATCGTTGGAGCAATTCTATTTACACTTGTTGCATGTGGAACTAAGCCTACTGAAGAAGATGTAGTTGTTGTAGAAACAACCACTACCAACCCGAAAGATGAGATTGAATTTATTGAGGATGAAGCACCGGTTGCAAGAGCAGTGTACCGTGAATCAGAAACAATCTTAACGGATTTGGTTCATACGAAACTTGAAGTAAATTTTATGTGGGAGAAATCTCAAATGAATGGAGTCGCTACGATTACAGCTAAACCTCATTTTTACGCAACGGATAGTTTGATCTTGGATGCGAAAGCAATGATCATTAATAGCGTTGAAATGGATGGAAAGAAGTTGAACTATTCGTACCAAGATAGCTACATCCGCATTCATTTAGGAAGAGAATACACACGAGATGAAGATTACACTGTGGTAATTGATTATGTTGCACGCCCAGAAGAGCGTGAAGCTGGTGGAAGTTCTGCAATAACATCAGACATGGGATTATATTTCATTAATCCAATGGGAGAAGACCCAACGAAAATGCCACAAATATGGACACAAGGTGAAACTGAGTCAAGTTCAGTTTGGTTCCCAACGATTGATGCTCCAAATGCAAAAACAACGCAAGAAATCTATATTACAGTAGATGATAAGTACGTTACTCTTTCTAATGGAGCTTTGATCTCAAGCAAGAAAATTGCTGACGGAAAGCGAGTTGATCATTGGAAGCAAGATTTGCCTCATGCACCATACTTATTTATGATGGGAATAGGTGAATTCAAAGTTGTAAAGGATTCATATACACGTCCTGATGGAACGAGTATGGAGGTGAATTACTACGTTGAGCCAGAGTGGGAAGAATTCGCGGCAGATATCTTCGGAGAAACACCAGAAATGATCAAGTTTTTCTCTGAAAGATTAGGAGTTGAATATCCTTGGGATAAATACCATCAAATTGTTTGTCGTGATTACGTTTCAGGAGCAATGGAGAATACAGGAGCTGTAATCTTTGGAGACTTCGTTTACAAGAGCAAGCGCGAATTACTGGACGAAAATGATCAATCTACAATTGCACACGAGTTGTTCCATCATTGGTTTGGAGATTTGGTAACGTGTGAGTCATGGTCGAACTTAACATTGAATGAGTCATTTGCGAACTACTCACAGTATTTGTGGGATGAGCACAGATACGGTTTAGATGAAGCAGATCATTACGCAGAAATCGAAGCAGAAGGATATTTCCAATCAGCGCAAATGGGCGGGTTCCACAACCTAGCTTGGTTCGATTATGATGATAAAGAAGACATGTTTGATGGTCACTCATACAACAAGGGGGGACGTATTTTGCATATGTTGCGCAGTTACTTGGGTGATGATGCTTTCTTTGAGGCAATTCATCTTTATTTAGAGGACAACAAATTTCAGGCGGCTGAATTTCATCACTTGCGTTTAGCATTTGAAGAAGTGTGTGGTGAAGATTTGAATTGGTTCTTTAAGCAATGGTACGAAGGTGCTGGACACCCAAATTTGAAGTTTGAACAGGATGTTGACGAAGTTACTAGTGAAGTAACAGTTACGGTGACGCAAAATCAAGATATGTCAGAATGGCCAATCTTCAAATTACCTGTTAACATGGCAATCTATGATGATGAAGGGAAGCATGTTTACGAGGTGGTGATTGATCAAGTTGAGCAAACATTTACTTTCCCGTTCAAAGGAGAGGTAAAGGGAATCATGTACGACGATCAGCAAATGTTGTTGGCGAAGACAAATAAAGACAAGTCGACAGCACAATACATCTACCAATTCTATCACGGAGAGCGTTATGCAGCTCGTAAAGATGGATTGATGAAGGGATCAAGAGATCGTGGTGAAGCAGGACAAAAATTGGTTTTGGATGCTATGAAAGATCCGTTTTGGAATATTCGTTTGTTGGCAATCGGAAAGATGTCGAAATTGAAAGATGCGAATAAGGAAGCTGGAATTGAACTTATAAAAGAGTTGGTGGCGAATGATCCTAGTTCTGCGGTTCGTGGTGCTGCTTTAACGGCCCTCGGAAAACTGTTGAAAGGCGAAGAGTTGAAGAACTTGTACATCGACCGTATTGAAAACGATCCGTCGTACTCAGTAATCACAACTGCATTGCAAAGCCTTGGGAAATCTGACCCAGACAAAGCAATGGAATTGGCTGCTGTATTGGAAAAGGAGAATTCTTCAAAAATGCTTTCGGGAGTTGCTCAATTGTATGCTGGATATGGAGAACTTGACAAGTATACGTTCTTTGAACAACAGTTCGCAGCATCAACAATTCAAGGATTTGACCGATTGGGTCTTATGAACTCATTTACAATGTTTGTTGCGCGCCAAGACGCGGATGCTGGAACAAAGGCTTTTGATATTTACAAAAACATTGGAGAGAATGGAAGTTTCTATATGAAGATGTTCTTAGGACAAAACATTGGTTACATTTCACGTCAATACTCTGCAAAGCTGGTTGATTTGGAAGAAGAGCTTAAGAAACATGAAGAAAGTGGTGATGCTGCATATGCAGATCAAACGCGTAAGAAAATAGTGGACTTTACTAAATTGAAAGAAATGTATTCTGCCTTCGAAGTTGAACTTGAAGAAGGTGATGAAAGCGGACATTAAAATCTATTTATAAGTAGGAGAGCTCGTTCGTCATAATGATGAATGGGCTTTTTTGTGTTCGATAAAACTGAGCGTATATGTTACAGTTTTGAGTAAAAAAAATGGGTATTTGTACGCGTTAAATACAGTACTTTTACTCTTGATTATTAGCTCGTTATCGTCTAGGTTTGTAATGCTACGACCATTACTAATTAATCTAGATCATGAATAAGAGAATTGCAGTTGCTTTTGTTTTAGGCTTATCATCCTTTAGCTTTGCACAACAGAACACGCTTCCAACAACTGGTAATGTTGGAATTGGAACACTGACTCCCTCAGCCACCCTTGATGTAAATGGAAGGGCGATTATTGACTCGACACTCCTTGTTAAAGACTCTGTACGAATACAGAAGAATTTACGAATTGACCAAGACTTGAGAGTCCTCGGTAAAATTGTAATGCAAGAAAGCTCAGTAGCACAGGATAATTTTAAAATCTTAGGGAATCTGAAAATCCCTAATACAAGCGAAATAGGAGGTAGTAACTTCGGCAATGGAACCTTCGATTTACTTCTTTTAAATCCAAACGGAATAGCAAAAAAGATAACGTATGAATCATTATTGAATAAGTTAAGAGGAGGAATATATATCCCTGAAATTCCTGAAGTACCTGGAACTCTTTGTGATGTCGCAGGAGTTTTTCCGGTATGGAGCAATGGACCACAAAAACTTTTTACTGATTGCCCTCAAACAAATATTGGAATTCGTACAGGTACACCAGCATTTGCATTACACGTACAAGGTGATGGATATTTCTCATCACACATTGGTGTAGGTATAGAACCTCAATCTGAAGTTCAACTGAATTCGAGAACCGCACGAAAAGTAGGATTCTGTATAGATCACAATTACAGCTCTGAATTTGGTTATGCATATAAGGCGATAATCAATGATATAACTACTAAAGGAATAGGAATCTACAGCAATATCTATAACAAAGATATATTTACTGTCTATGGAGATGGGACGATTGAAGTTTCAAATGACACCCATAAAATTCTTAAATTAGAATCTAACGGATTATTGCATGCAAGAAGAATCAAGGTTGATGCTGATGTTTGGCCTGATTATGTTTTTGGAGATAATTACGAATTGAGACCTTTACGTGAGGTAGAAGAGTACATTGAACAAGAAGGTCATTTACCGAACTTTCCTTCTGCTGAGGAAGTAGTTGAGGAAGGAATGGATCTTGGAGATATGAATGTGCGATTAATGGAGAAAGTTGAGGAACTCACTTTATATATGATTCAACAACAAAAAGAAATCGAATTATTAAAAGAAGAGATTAATAAACTGAAAGATTAATAATGAGAATACTGTTGATCATATCTTTCATATTCTTTTGTTTCGGCGTTACGTCTCAATTAGACTCTGTTGACTACTCATCTTTACGTCCAATAGAAAAGATTTTTTATCAAGGTACTAAATCACATCAGCTGATTTTAGATGCGGAAATTGGAACGCCAATTTTTAATATAGGGCTCAATTATTTTTATCATATCAACCCATATGTTGCCGTAGGGATCCGAGTTGGAGGGGTTACCCACATATCACAACAGTATCCTTACCCCAACGAGCGAGTTGTAAAATTTAAAGGAGAACTCTTTGGCTCTGTTCGTTTGTATAGGTCAATTCGATTTGAAACGGGGATAGGAATAAAGAATAATTACTTTCCTGAACAAAAAGAATGGAGTGACACGTGGCTTGTCTCAAGGGCTGGTATTAGCGTAAATTTATTCAAATATGCTTTTTTGAGAGGTGGAGCAACTCTAATATATGATAATAAGTACGACTCATTTTTCTTTCAACCATACGGAGCTATAGGAGTCTCCTTTAAATTATAATTTCATATGAAAGCATTACTAATATTACTCGTAACCTACGTTTCGATTCTAGGATTATGCGCTCAAGAAAATCTTGTGCCGAATGGGCATTTTGATGAAAACACTAATCAATACGCTGGTGGAACTGATCCCGTTAATTACTATACCGCTAATCAAAATTGTTCCCAAGGTAGAGACAGATTTGAAAGCGATATAACCTCATGGTACGTTGCTACATCAGATGCTCAAATTTCTGATTTACAAAATCCTTGGACTAGAAGATGTTCTCCAGATTGGATAGCTTCATATACATACGATTATGGAACGACATGTACTGCCACAAACTCTTCCTTTTACGTTGCAAGTGGATTTAATGTCGAGAGCGTCATGGTTGAATTGAAAAATGGTTATACTCTTATCAAAGGGCAAACGTATAAATTTAGAGTCAAAGCAAGGTCTGCGGTAGGTTCTGGAAGTTTTCAACTTGTATTTTCAACGAAATCAGAAGGGCTCCAAGTCCAACCCCATAAAAAGTGGGTTGCTGCTGATTTCTATCTTTCCCAAGATTGTAATTGGTCTAATTATGAGGTCTACTTCACCGTTCCAAATGATGATGAAAATGATTACGAGGATATGAAATACCTTGTGTTGCAATATAATCATGAGCAGAATCAAGATGCCTTAGGGGGGAAGGTTACTCTGCATTATGACGATGTATTTCTAGCTGAAGGTCAACAGTGCGAAGACTATAAATATATCCAGGATTGGCAATATTTTGAAACTCATAAAATAGAACAGGCTAATATCCAGATTAGTGCGGGAGCATACGTGAGCCCCTACGCTTGGGATAATAACTTGCCTGTAATAGTCAAAAGTACCGCTAAAGTTATTTATCGAGCACCATCCATTTATCTTGAGCCAGGTTTTTTCATTGAAGAAGAGGGAAGCTATTTTGAAACGCAAACAGGGAGTTGTGTTACCGATCCATGTCCGCCAATAACTCCATATATTGCTGAAATAAGTACCTTATGTAATACTAGCCCCGTTACGCTCGGCACAAATATTTCTGATGTCGCTGGAGTCTTTTATGAATGGCAACCTCATGAGTACTTTTCTGCCCCATGGTCGAAAGTCACTGATTTCACTCCGCCAACAGGCTCAGGATGTGTAGATGCTAAACTTATTGTATGGACGTTATGTGGAGCGATTCAAGAGTTCCCCTTTAACGTAGATTATTTCGACGCTCCACCAACGATTACTATGTCGAATGTTATAAATAATGCAAATGAATTTTCTTTTAATGCTAGTATCTCAAACGCTTCGTCATATACCATAGAAGCCATCAATACAACTACAGGAGCCGTTGTATATGAGGATATTCAAAGTGATTTGAGTTGTGGTACAACGACAGGTGGCGTAACTGATCTCATTTCATTCACGCCTTGTAATGCAAGTATGTGTGATGATATTCAAGTAACCATTACTGCTACAAATGACTGTTTCGCCACGGTCACAGAAACATTACTATGGAGTTCGCCACCACCTGTTGCACCAAGCTTTCAAGTCGTTAACCTAAACGAAACAACCTATGATTATAGTTTTGATATCACAAATATTCCTGCTGAATTTGAATATCTGCAAATTCATGTATTGAATGGAAGTCAAACCTCCGCTATATGTTCAGAAACTTTGTATTCATGTGATTATCCAAATCTTACTGACTATCATTATGATATTTCACAATGTTTAAGTGGGTGTCTTTCAGCATGTAAGGATTATGTTATAAGAGTACGGATTAAAAACGTATGCTATCCCACGCTTGCAACGGAATATCTAGCTTGGAATAGAGATGAACCATTTGCGATGCCTGTTAATTATCCAAACATTGTTACCCCAAATGGTGATGGTGCTAATGATGTTCTTTGTTTTGAACCTCAGGGTGCTGATTGGTGGTATCTTGTCGTGACGAATTCTTGGGGTAACGTATATTTCGAGGGGTCAGGTTGTGTAAATACAAACCCTGTATGCCTATGGACACCCCCTCAAAACATAAATGATGGAACATATACCTATATCGTCCAGTTTGGTAATCAATGTGGTGCTATTGATGATCATCAAGACTTCGTGCAGGTTGTCAATGGATGGTCTCCAATTTTTGATGGATCATCTGAAGACATTGCAAGTGAAAATTTAAAGGATGAAATTAATTTTTCAAATGAGTCAGAGTCTCTAGTAAGAGAGGAAGAGCAATTGAAAATTTTCCCAAACCCATCAAATGACCAGCTGACTATTCGTAATAGTGAACTTATCGAACAGATTTGGATATATGACAATACAGGCTCATTGATTCTTCATGAATCTCCAAATAATTCGGAGATTGAGTATGCATTGCGTCAATACGGAAGTGGAATGTATACCATTCATGTCGTTTCAGAGAAGATCAATGAACACCGAAAAATTGTAATTCTCTAGAGAGTCTATAAACTATGAATAGTTAAAAGAGTCCTCAAAGAAGGGCTCTTTTTTATTTCCCCTTGTACTTCTTAGGAGGATTTTATTGTCGTTTGAATGGTTGTTAGTAATTCAAACATATTTCCTGCCCCTTTAGGGGCATTTTCGGCTCTTCAATATTTCCCTGTTTTTTTCTGATTAATTTCTTGTCATTTTGCAAAATGCAATTATCTTTGATTAATAAATCGTCAATTAGTTGATTAGAAAGTTATCAAATGAAACATTTAAAAGTTGGAGATCAAGCACCTGAGTTCACATCAAAAGATGAAAAAGGAAACGAGATTAAGCTTAGTGATTACCAAGGGAAGAGAGTAGTGATTTACTTCTATCCTAAAGACAACACTCCTGGATGTATATTGCAAGCGTGTAATATTCGCGACAATTACGGCGACATTCAAAATGAAGGAATTGTCATTTTAGGAGTAAGCGCAGATGATGAAAAGAAACACCAAAAGTTCATTGATAAGTTTGATTTACCATTTCCATTGTTGGCAGATACCGATAAAGAATTATTGAATTTGTTCGGTGTGTGGGGAGAAAAGAAATTCATGGGAAGAATCTATGACGGGATTCATAGAACAACTTTTGTGTTGGATGAAACACATACGATTATAGGAATCATCGAGAAACCAAAAACCAAAGATCACACGCGAGAAATACTTGAAATTTACAACCATTAAAAGAAGATCGTAAATAGATTACGAACTACTTGTGCAATCTTTGGAGAAATAAACAATACAACCGATTCCCTGCTGCTGAGCGAAGTCGAGGTACAGGGGATAAACAAAAAACAAAACGATATGGCAGCAAAGAAAGAAGTAAACGCAGAAAAATTGAAAGCACTTCAACTTACAATGGATAAGTTGGACAAAACGTACGGAAAAGGAACAGTAATGAAATTAGGGGATAATGCAATTCAGGAAATTGATGTGATCCCATCCGGATCATTGACACTTGATATGGCATTGGGTGTTCATGGGTACCCAAAAGGTAGAGTCGTTGAAATCTACGGACCAGAATCTTCAGGTAAAACAACATTGGCAATTCACGCAATCGCAGAAGTACAAAAGCAAGGTGGAATTGCAGCATTTATAGATGCAGAGCACGCATTTGATCAATTCTATGCACAAAAATTGGGAGTAGATGTAGAAAACTTATTGATCTCTCAACCAGACAATGGAGAGCAAGCATTGGAAATTGCAGACAATTTGATCCGTTCTGGAGCAATCGACCTTATAGTAATCGATTCTGTTGCAGCATTAACACCAAAAGCAGAAATTGAAGGTGAAATGGGAGATTCTCAAATGGGACTTCAAGCACGTTTAATGTCAAAGGCATTGCGTAAGCTAACGGGTTCTATCAACAAAGCGAACTGTTGCTGTATTTTCATTAACCAATTGAGAGAAAAGATTGGAGTGATGTTCGGAAACCCTGAAACTACAACAGGCGGTAACGCATTGAAATTTTATTCATCTGTACGTGTAGATATCCGTCGATCTAGTCAAATTAAGGACGGTGATGAGGTAATCGGAAACCGTACTCGTGTGAAGATTGTAAAGAACAAAGTAGCGCCGCCATTTAGAAAAGCGGAATTCGATATCATGTACGGAGGAGGAATTTCTAAAGTAGGAGAAGTGATCGACCTGGGTGTAGACCTTGGAATAATTAATAAGAGTGGATCATGGTTCTCATATGGTGAAACGCGCTTAGGGCAAGGAAGAGATGCTGTGAAAGTAATCATCAAAGATAACCCTGAGCTAATGGATGAGTTAGAACAAAAGATTAAAGATGCTCTTGCTCCAGCGGGAGAGGTTGAACTGGTGGAGTAAGACAACTGCATGGCGTCTTTGACGCAGGCATATCGTAAAGAAACGGCATCATTGCTTCACGGAGAAGCGGGTGCCGTTTTTGTTTTGAGTGCAGTCAATAAATGTATATTTTAGCATTATGCTGATTCGAATTACTTCGTGGGTTTTTAATCTTACCAGCTTTTGCTTATACGTGGGAGCACTTAAAATGCTTTTATCTGAGTCTGACGAAATTTCAGCAGTGTCTTTTTTTGTCCCATTCATTGCCTTTATTATAGGCGGGATAATGTTGTTGTACACGTGGAAGACGAGGCACTTTGTGGAAATATTCTATTCGAACAAAAAGTCTGGCGATCGTCAATTTATGCCTGTAAAAATTTCATTGACCCTTAATTGGGTGCTCTGCATTGCCAATCTGCTATTCTTTTTAACTGTATTAGTACTATGTGTCATGATGCTATATGTTCAGGTTTACGATTTCATTCGCCCATTGTTTTTTCTCGGAATTGTCGGCGTTCTATTTTCTCTAGCACCACTTCATTATTGCTATTGGAACATCAAGGCGCTAATTTTTGTTTCTCGAAATAGAAGAAATATTGGTCAGCACAAAATTAGTAAGTGGGAAGCTGAAGCAATAGAAGACTAGATCAAATTCAACTCTACGTGGGTTTGCGATCATCCAATTCCTTTCTGTATCTTCGGCAAATAATAAACAAGAGGCTTGCAACTGAAGGAAAAATATGATGTAATCATCATCGGAGGAGGAATTAGCGGTTTAACGTCAGCGGCGTTATTCAGTCGATTTGGGATGTCTGTATGCTTGCTTGAAATGGATGCTCGTCCAGGAGGGTATATTGCTGGCTTCAGAAGAAAAGACTTCCGTTTTGATTCGGCTATCCACTGGCTCAATCAATGTGGCGAAAAGGGAATTGTAACCAGTACCTTCAAAGCAATTGGCATGGATTATCCCAAAGCCAAAAGTCAAACAAAAATCCGAAGATTTTTTATAGATGACATGGATTTTTTGGTGACCAATAATCCTGATGATTTTAAAGATCAGCTTATTGAGAATTTCCCACATGAGGAAAAAGGAATTCGTAAATTTTTCAGGGATGCCAAGAAAATAGGAAGGTCTTTTGACAATTTCAATGATGTCAGCAGAACAATGCAGACGATGAATTTGATTGAAAAGGCATTTCGGGGAATGAAAATGTTGAAGTTTGCATTGCCTTTTATTCCACACATTCGGTATCATGGTGATGAAGGTGTACCTAAAGGGCTTAAGAAATATTTTACAGACGAAAAATTACTCAGCATTTTTGGCGCAGAATCAGATTTGCTTTCTTGTCTCATACCAATAGGTTGGGCATATTATGGTGATTTTCAAACGCCGCCGGAAGGAGGAAGTCAGACTTTTGCGGAATGGCTATTACATGTCGTGACCGAGTACAAAAACGATGTGTTATTCAAATCAAAAGTAAGTCAGGTCATTGTTGAGAACGGAACGGCAAAGGGAGTTGAATTTGAACATAAAGGGGAAACCTACCAAGTGAAAGCGAAGAATGTAATTGCTGCATGCGATGTGGAAACCTTGTACGAGAAAATGCTGCCAAAAGGAATTGTAGCTCCGAAAATATTGAATAACTTGAAGCACGCTGAGCTCTATGCTTCGGCAATAACGCTTGCCATTGGACTTGATTGTACAGCGGAAAGCTTAGGCTTTGGAGAAGAGATAATTTATCTTGCTAGACATGATGTTTCTAGGTTTGATCAAGGGAGTGGAGATCCACACACAACAGGAATTCATATTTTGGCATCATCTACAAGGGATAAAACATTAGCTCCAAAAGACAAGGGAACGATCACAATTTTTATTCCTGGCTTCATTGAGCAATTTGATAACTGGAAATGCGAGATCAATGAACAGGGTGAATATATCCGCACAGAAGCATACAAAAAACTCAAACAAGAAGTTGCAGACATTTTATTGGACAGAGTCGAGGATAAATTATCGATTGAATTGCGGAAACACATCCTCTATTTGGATATCGCCACGCCAGTTACACATCTAAGATATACGGGAAACCGTGGTGGCACCATGATGGGTGCGCGACCAGGGAAAGCCAATATGCAAGCAAAAATCGCTCACTATAAAACACCTGTAAAGAACCTCTTACTGAGTGGTCATTGGGCTGAACTTGGCGGAGGCGTACCCGTAGCTATTCGCTCCGCATTGAACACAACCCTTCTTGTCCTTCAACAAGAGAATAAGCCAGCTTTTAAGCTCTTAGCAAAGTATGTTGACGGAAAAATAGACGAAACGAACATCGAGCAATCGTCACTCACTTTTCCATATGCCAATAATTGGAAGCAATCTCAGACTCCTGCTCAGAAAAAGGAGGAGTAATTCCTCAAATTAAATCTTCACCAATTTCAGACGCTTACTTCCTTCAGCAGTTGTTACTGAGATGTAATAAACACCATTTGGATGAGCAGTCAGGTCAAATTCATACGAATGCGCATTGTTCATCGATGCATTCATAATTTCATTTCCTGTGATGTCATAAACAACTATATGTTCCATTGAATTCAAGGCAGAAACAGTAAATACTCCATTGGATGGGTTTGGTCGAACCGAAACTTCTACATCTTCCATTTCACTGATGCCTGCAAAATCACCAAATAGGTTTACGTTGTCAATCCAAATGTGATTTCCATTAGTTCCAATGTTTGAAAACCCTATTTCAACACAAGACTCACCGAAAAGAGGAGTAAGGTCTTTATAGATTCCTGCCCATGTAATTGTTGGATCTTGATCGTACCAAAACCAAACGTCAGTTCCAGGCATGGACAATGTTGACCCACCTGCTTGCCACAAAGTTTGCCATTCTGGTTGTGAACCAGTTCTGTAAACCAAGGCCAATGAATCCGTATAACTACCATTGTTGTTGTACGTATAATCAAAGGTAATCGCCGCTGAAATAGCATTTGTAAAATCCATCCCAGGCAGCACTAAATAATGTTCTTGATCTGTTGCGTCTACCCAATAATTAGGGAATGAGGCTACTTTGTCAGTATCGTCTCCTTCTGGCCAATCATGTTCCCAAGATGTTCCTTCAGAATCAATTAATTTCCAATTGGCCGGAGGAAATAGCGTTCCGTTAAAATCTTCGGTAACTTGTGGACTATTCACAATATTCGTTACGGTGATAAAGTCAACAATTTCAACAGAGTCAGTTCCAAAAACATCTGTCACAACCAGTTTTACATCATAGCTTCCAGAAGCTGTATAAACAACTTTCGGATTCTCTAAAGTAGATGTTGCGGGAAAACCTCCTTCAAAATACCATTGCCATGTGGCACTTGCTGAACGAACCGTACTATGATCAACGAACTGTACTGTATCTGGTAAACAATCAGAAGATAAATTCAACGTGGTCACATTCGCTGAGGCCATAGCAACGGGCGGAACATCTTCATAAAAATCACATTCGTAGGCACCACGCTGTGAAGCTGTTCTTATTTGTCCTTCAGTATAAAATGGCTCAATAAACGAAGAAGCAGTACTCGATGGTAGGTTGTTGTTAAACAGCACCCAAGTGCCCAACGCATCATTTCTGTAGTACACGGATTTCTTGGTTCCAATGTACAGACCATCCTCTGTTCCATAATGGTGAACAATGGAAATAACGTTTTCGTTTTCAATAGATGGACTTGTAATATTTTGCCAATTGTTTCCTCCATCGACAGATTCGAAAACCTTGTTGCCCGTTTGAGTTCCCATAAGTATACACCAAAGCTTGTTAGGATCTTTGTCATCCACCTCAATGTACTTTGCCCGATTTTGGTTGCTGTTTGCCTGACTTGGAGTTGGAGTAATGTCAGTCCATGAACCTCCAGCATCTGTGGACTTCATGATCTTATAAATACCTGAACTTTGTTTGCGCGTAAGGTAAATCGTATTTGGATCAGACCACGCAACTTTTACTTGAATCACCTTGTCTCCTCCAAAATCATGCACCTGCGTAAATGAAATCCCTCCATCTGTGGTGTGATAAAGTTCACTTCCGACTGGCGAATAAAACTCTGTATAATTACGAGGGTTGAAACCATACGTTCCATATTCTCCTGTTACATAGGAGGTATTACATTTTTTTGTTCCGTCAAACCCCAATCCTGTTTGGCGTACAGTTCTCTCAGTAGAAAATTGGAATGAGCCACCATCATCGTAACCGACTCTATGATTTCCATAATTCACGAATCCGCGGTAATTATCACCACCTCTTTCAGCGAGCCAACCGCCAACATTTGGGTCAACGATTCCACCCTTATAAATATCTTTGTAGCGGATCAGTGTCCCATTGTGGTACGTTCCACCAACCATTACATATCCATCTTTGAATCCAGCCCCAAATCCCCAGAAGTCAGTTCCGTGAATTCCATGCATTCTTGGTTCTAAATTATCTCCTTGATCTGATGAATAATATAATCCTCCATCAGAGGCCACCCACATATCAACATTTCCTCCATTTTCGAAAAATTTAATGTCGTGTACATCTGCGTGTGAGTATCTGTTGGCTGTATTTGCACCAACCCATGTTACCCAGTGTGCATTTATTTCCCAGTTATTTCCAGCATCAAGCGATCGCCAAACATTAATTCCACATCCGAAAACTCGATCTGCATCAGTAGGTGAAGCGGCAACAGATAAATCATAATAGTATTGTCCACCTTCATCATCTCCTTCTTCGGCGTATCCTAGCATATTTGGATTGGTTACAGTAGCGACTCCTCCGGGAGCTCCATCGCAACATTCGAAAGTGAAATTTTCTCCTGCATCGACACTTTTGTAGAAGCCATATAACCCTCCATCTCCATTTACTTTACCCGCTGTCCAGATGTAAACAAGATCTGAATTTGCAGCAGAAACGGCAATTTCTGTTCGTTTTTGTTCGTCACCAGGGAAAGGCACAGGCCATCCATTGATTTTTTGTACCCATGTCAAACCGCTGTCTATTGACTTGTAGAATTCTGTGCTACTTCCACTCAATTTAATCGTGTAAATGATTGTTGGGTCAGCTGGATTGATTTCAATTTCCATGTGATTGCCAGCATGCACATTTGTCCAAGTTACTCCAGCATCATCCGACCTGAAAAGCCCTTCATCAGTGGCTGCCAACAGTGTGTTATTTCCGATAATTTTCACATCTCTAAACCACTTGTCGGTAGATTGGAAGCTCACAGATCCTGTTTCAGTAAAGCTAGAACCTCCATCAATCGATTTCCACAATTGACCATTTCCTTCACCAAAGTATACGATGTTTACACTCGTTGGATCTAAGGCAATTGAATATACTTCATTGATGTCCATGAATTTAGTTGGACAAGTCCAGTTGAGTCCTTTGTCAGTTGATTTCCATAATCCTGCGGTTGCAGTTCCAGCATATACCAAGTCCGTATTCGCAGAGGATTGTTCCACGGTATAGACATGAGCAGATCCTGGAGATTGCACTTGAAATGCCATAGCTTGTTCGTGATCATAATCCCAAGGACCAATTTCTTCCCAAGGGGAGGTTGGACTTTTAGGATAAACAATGTCAGTCTTTTTATCGGGTCGAGGAAGAATGTTTCCTTCAGTATCTAAATTCAACCATTCTTCTTTAAGCAATCGCTTGAAATATTGTGTGTGTGCATTTTTCTTTAATTCATTTTCTGAATAATACGCATCATACATATCGCGCAGCACAAATAGGTTTGGACTTCCATCGTACATGTATTGTATCCATGCAGGATCATTTTGGGAAGCTGAATACTTGATTTGATCCATTTGAGAATGTCCTACTAGACAAACAGACAAGAATAAAAAGAGAATTGAATTTTTCACAGAGCAAAATTTAGAGTATAAAGGTAGTAATTCGAAGTCTTCAGAAAAGCATTAATTTCAACAAGAAAAGTAATCCTAACGTTACTCATGAGTACAAAAGTTGTCTGTATTATCAACGGTGGAAAAAAACTGCGCAAGCATGCAGTGGAAACAATTGCGTTGATGAAGGCTTCTCCTAGGTTGGAGGTTTCCATAATTCACACAGAACGACAGTATCACGCAACAAAACTGGCCAGCAAACTAGACGCAAATGATTATGATATCGTGATTGCAGTAGGCGGAGATGGAACTTGCAACGAAGTGCTAAATGGCATAATTACTACTCCAAATAAACCAATGATGGGAATTATTCCGAATGGAACGGGAAATGATTTTCATCGCATGTTGGGAGTGTTCAATCCACAGAGATTTGTGCAAGCCTTGGAGCGTAAAACGTATCAAAGTATTGATGTCGGATGTGTTGATTTTGAAGACAGCGTTCGTTACTTCATAAACATAGCGGATGTAGGATTTGGAGCAGCAGTTGTTGAGCTAATGGACCGTCAACGTAAAAGAGGACTTAAAGGAAAGCTATCGTATTCAACGGCAATTGTTCGTTCTTTTTTCGCTTACCGTAAGAAGTTAATTTCCATTCAAGGGGAGGACTTCGAATTTAAGGGGAAGTCATTGATGATTGCTTTTTGCAACGGACACACTCTTGGTCATGGATTGGTGATTCATCCAGATGCAGAATTGTCGAATGGACAATTGGGAATAACCGTTATTGGAGACGTTTCCCTGTTGACCTACATTCGAAACTTGGGCAATCTTAAAAAGGGGAAAAGGATAACGCACCCTGAAGCACATTACTTTAATGGTAAAAAAATCAAGATTGCAATGTCCGGTGAACAATTAGCTGTAGAAGGAGATGGTGAACTTTTTGGAACACAACCCTCGAATGTATTTGTTGTAGAAAATGCTGTTCAATTGATTACAGTCGATCCGATTGACCCGAAGAAGACTCTTGAATATTAGCCGCAGCTTTTAATCGCCCAAACTTATAGAAAAAGCCTAATTTGAAGCTCGTATAATTGTTCTGTACAGAGGTACTAGTTGTATAATTGGAGGATCTTCTGTCATACCTGTTTTTGGTTGGAAGGATATTTGACACTTCAGCAAAAATACGGATGTCCCCATTATTGAACTTCTTTGTCAATCGAATTCCCCAATGAAAATTGGCCTTTGTAGTTGTTTGGTCATTTCCCCACTTGTACATAGAAAGACGGTTGAGAATACTAAATTCTTTCGGGAGTTTGAATGTTACGTAGGAATAAAACCCGTATGCCAGATTGTAAAAAGTAGGGCGGTTAAATTCTTCTGTAAATTGATACTTGGAGTAATCTGTCCAAAGAGAAAACCAACCACTTAACCATTTCAACTCCAAAGGAACTCCGATACTTGCGCTGATCATTTCTTTCTTTCTTGCATTCCATGGAGTGTTTTCTGAGACAAAGGATGTGTCATTTACAAAACTGATGGTGCTGAGTGGCTGTTCCACTATCGAATATGACAACGTAATATTGTATGCGTTAAACAAGTCGAACTCCAGTCCGAAGGAATGCTCCAAAGCTGACTTTAGATATGGATTTCCGTAAGAAACACTTAAACTATCATGGATCCGAATAAAGGGATCGTAGTTGGAAAATTCTGGCCGTGAAATCCCGCTGTTGTAATAGAGTTTTATTCCTATTGTATCCGTCGGCTCAAAAAGTAAACTTACGTTAGGAAACAATTGAAAAAAGCTAGAGTCCATAAATTGCTTTTGTAAGGATTTACTATATCCATCCAACTTTGTGTATTCCCCCCTCACTCCAAGGCGAAACCCGAACTTCTCCCATTTTTTAGAAACTTCAGCGAAAAGCGCGCCGATGTCCTCTTGGTAATCGTACGAATTAGAAAACTGTGGATCTACTGTCCAGAGTTCATTCGAGCCAAGTTCTCGATCGTAGACCTTGCCATTGATCAATAAACTATATGAACCTCCTACGCTCAACTTCCATCTAGTTGTATCAAAATAATGCTCATAATTTACTCTCAGCTCACCAATGTTTGGGCGGTCACTACTTAATATCCGTGTATTGAACTCAGAGGTAGAATTGTCAGAGAGATCGACAAAATCACTCAGGTTTGTGATGTTTTCATCATCGACTTTATTCAAATAGTTTATGTTGATTTCGAATACACTACCAAAAGTGTCCGTTTCCCATGTATAATTTAAAAAAGCTGAATTTCGGAACCACTTATATCCAGAATTCGTTGACTCTGATTTATGGAGCGTAATGGAATCATTGCTAAAGTAGTCCCTAGTAGTTAGATTCTCATTATTTGATCGACTTCCGTGTCCATTTGCTCCAATTGTTATTCTGTGTTCTGGACGTATGGAGTACGACATTTTCACATTGTAATACTGCCACATTGCATCTCGATTGTTCTCGTAGCTCGAATGAAACCCAAAACTACCGTCGTCAGAAATCCCTTCTGTTACTCCATTCCTGAGGGATGAACTATAGTTGATTCCGAGATGACCGTTCATTGTGAACTTTTTCTTCTTGAAGCTCAACCCAAGGTTTACTCGAGCTACCGGCTTCAATTGTGTGCTCACTCCACCGTTAAGATCAATG
This sequence comes from Crocinitomicaceae bacterium, assembly GCA_033791225.1. Taxonomy (GTDB): domain Bacteria; phylum Bacteroidota; class Bacteroidia; order Flavobacteriales_D; family Crocinitomicaceae; genus UBA4466. Next base: position 200,794 of record JASJHD010000001.1, on the reverse strand, counting down.
GTGGCGCGGTAACCTTCTAAGGTAAAATTGTTCGTGTAAATTTCAATTACACCATTTCCACTGCCCTGCGCTTTGTACTTAGCAGATGGACTCGTGATAATTTCAATACGTTCTACCTGATTGGCGGGAACAGCTTTAAGTTCATCCATTGACATAATTGGCTGACGATCGATGAGAATAAGCGGTGAACCAAATCCGATGATTTCAATGGATTCATCATCGGGTGAAGTTAATCGCGGCGAAGCTTTCAATACATCGAACAAAGTATTGAGTTGTTCCAATGTTGTTCCGCGTACATTTACGGATATTCCATCCATTGTTCGTTCGAATATAGGTTTACTGTAAGAAGCTTGGACCTCTTCAAGATCTAGATTTTTTCTGAGAGATATAGTTCCAAGATCCACTACTGGTCCCGTTATTTTGAACGCTTTGCTTTCTTCTAAAAATTCAGGAACGCGTATCACAACATACATCGAATCATCAATGGAAGCGCTGACCATGGCGGAAGCAGAGTTGTTTTCAATGTAACTTCCTTTTAATAAAGTCGAATCTGGCAAACTAAAGAAAAGCACCTTCCCAATATTGTCTGGAAGACTATCGGCCTGAATCGTGACCTTAATTTCTGCGTTCTGAGCATAAATTGAACATGGAAATAGAAGGAAAAAGAGGAAATAAGAGAAGCGCATAATCTAATTTAGGATGTAAGAATAATTATACTTCTCGGATTAGTTACACACAAAGACCAAGCTTAACATATAATTTACAGTTGTAAAATTGTCAGGAAAGGGAACATGTGAAGACAAATAAGTATGAGCAATGATCAAAAACATACAACAAATGGCGGTTTTGCTGTTCTTATAGCGTGGCCTGAGACTTATTGTAGACAAGCAGATGCTTGGTACGATGGTGTGATGAACGTTGTTGGGATTAACAAACAAGGTTACTATAAAGTAGGACATGCTGCCATTGTTCTTATCAATGCTGAAGGTGAATGTCATTACTTTGATTTTGGGCGATACAATACGCCCCCAAGTCAAGGCCGCGTACGCAGTGCTGGTACAGACGATGATCTTCACATTTTTACGCGTATAGGTTTCGATGATTTTGGAAAACCAATGTTGAAAGAGTTGGTAGATGAATTACAAGAAAATCGAGCATGTAATGGAGCAGGGAAGATCCGCGTTGGAGTTACTGAGGTTAATTTTGAAAATGCTTATGATGAAGCAATAAAATGGCAATCATCAGGGTTAATCTCTTATGGTCCTTTTGTTCCCAGTGGAACCAATTGTTCTCGTTTTGCGCGTAATGTGGCCATCGCTGGAATGGAGTCTTCAATGCAGAAAATGCGCTTGAGTTTCCCGCCAATGATAACTCCTACACCCATGTGGAATGTTATGGCTGTTAACGAATATTACGCTGAACGAGAAATGAGTGTAATCCGTTTAGAAATCTGATACAATGAGACGAAGCGACTCTTTTTCAAAACCTGCCATTCCTGAAAGTCTGCCACGTTCAGCGAGTTGGTTGTCTGGTGAAATTGAAGGTTTTTGGTTCGTTATTGAACGAAATGATGAAGTGTACTCTATTGCGCGTTATTCACAAGATGGAACATTGGAATGCTCAGGATATTTTCGTCCAAGAGGAAGTTTTAGTGTTGAACAGGAATATAGAATTGTATCGCCGTCACATTGTGGATTGGTGACCGTAATTCAAAATGAAAATAGTGTACAGTTCGTGCTGGTCTGATTAGAGAATATCGGTCATTTGAAGTTCTTTCAATGTCTGACCAATTCCATTTAAATCGTCGATTAAATAAGAAGCAGAAACAGTTGCTCCGGAGATTCCGTCGATGTTATCATTCAATTTAAATCCAGAAGTTTGTCCTTTGAATTGTGACAACCACCCAGCACGACAGATTTCATAACCGTATTGCCCTCCGTAATCAGCAATATCCACTTTAAGAATGGAAAGATTTGCATCGTAGATAACGATGTAATCGAAGGTTTCATATGAACTTGTTGGGGTTGAAGGAGCTGCGCAACCTCCTAAATTACAACCGAAGGCCGTCGTGTAGCATGCATATCCAACTAGTTTATCATCCAACCAAACTTCGTTCAATTGAGCAATGTCTCCACGAACAGAATCTGGAAGATCAACGTACGTTAACGTAGTCTCCTGATTCTTCCAGACTTTAGAAACCAATTTATTGATTTTCTTATCTGGATTAGCAAACGCAAATAAGATTGCGATTACAGAGAAAATTGCCGCTATTTTGATCGTAGTTTTCATTTTAGAACCAATATCCAAATCCGAGGTTAAACATTCCTGTTGGTTGTGGGTTCGCAACTGTTTTGATCCACTGGTAATCTGTTTTAAAAATTGTACCTGGCGTCAATTGGAATCCAACTCCTGCCGTTAATACTTCTCTATTGTAGGCGTCGTTCTCAACCATCCCTCTACCAACACTCATGTGTGTATCATAGTTTTCATAACGAACAAAAGGAATCAATTGTGGATACCCTTTTTCCTTTTTCATTTTCCATCTGTACGATAATTCTGTATAGAATCCCATGATCTCGTTGGCGATGTTTGATCCAGTAAATTCATTGTACTCTCCAGTATTAGATAAAGCAGTGTAATTACCTTCTATCATCAATTGGAATCCAGCGAGATTGTATTGTGCATTTATAGAGGCCATTGTGATGCCAACACGAGTACTGTCAGCTGTTGCCACTGCGTCTGCATCATTCACATCAAGGTTATTGTTAAGACTTGTTTCAGATGTTCCATAATAACCAGAAAAGCCAAGTCGTAGACCATTCAATCCGAAGAATGTGAGTTTACCAGTAACTGCTGGAGTACGCATTATCGCTTTAGCTCCTTTTTGTCTCGCAGATCGAATTCCGCTGCTTCCAGAAAGGCGTGCTGTACCATCGTACCCATTAAATCCATTTACTGCATAAATCTGGTACTTAAGATTAGCCTTTTTGAAAATTCCGTGAAGTCCCAATCCTAATTCTCTCCATGTAGTTGGAATAATGTATTTATCTACACTTGGGCGCTCAACGCCATTGAACAATGTCGGCTCGTGGAATTCATTCACATATCCCATTGGAATAAGGATAATTCCAGCTTTCAAGTTGATTGCACTGTTAAAGCTATAATCGACATATGCCTGCTCAACGTATACTTCTTTTACATGCTCAAATTCAATCTCAGTAAAGAATTGCAATTTTTTATTGAACTTATATCCTAAAAACACAATCACACGGTGTAAATCAGCCGTTGCGTTTCTAATTTTACCAGATTCGATAGGCGCGTTGTAATGAGCTTCACCATAGCTGCCAATCGAAAACCCTTTTTCTCCTAAAAGAATCTTCTTGGTAGAACTATTAATAGTACTGTCCAAATACGTTTGGCCAAAAAGTGTAGTAGAAGCTAGAAAAGTGATGACTGCAAGCGCAATTATGTTTTTCATGTTGTAAGCTTTTTTTGACAAAGAAACACAACTGATTCACTTCCCACAATACCACAAAAAGGGTATTTATATTTAGTCTAAATAAGAAAAACGGCTACAACCTACTATTTACAAGCGTTGCGAGAGGGTCTTATTTTTCACCTCTAGTTAAGAGAAATTTCAATACCTGATATTAATCATAAAAAATGGCTGTTTTCATAAGGGTTTTTTGGTTCATATTCAGTGAATATTGGGTACTTGCAACTTCGACTTTACTCTATTATTAACCATCCTTAATACATTTTCACATTGTGAGAGGTAATGATTGTAGAGATATGTATATTTAGTCGAGATAATCAAATAGTAACTTAATGCTAAATAGGTACGACTGGAATCCTCCAAAAGATTGGACTAAAATAACCACGGTAGAAATGCACACGGGGGGAGAACCTCTGCGGATTCCTGTAGATGGTTTGCCGGAAATAAAAGGCGACAGTATTTTGGAAAAGCGTAGATATTTTCGTGATCATCATGATGACTTACGCACGGCAATGATGTTCGAGCCACGTGGTCATGCAGATATGTATGGGGCTTTTATTACAGAACCCGTTAGTAAAAATGCTGATTTCGGGACTTTCTTTATTCACAATGAAGGATACAGTACAATGTGTGGACACGCCATCATCGCATTGACAAAATTTGCTTTCGACACTGGTATGATTGAGAACGAAAACAAAGAATTGATTATTGACGCACCTCCTGGACTGATCCGGTCCAAAGCTCATATGAAGAATGGCGTTGTGGAGAAAACGTCCTTTTTGAATGTTCCATCTTTTTTATTGCACAGAGATCAAACAGTTCTTGTGGAGGGAATAGGGGAAGTTAAACTTGACGTCGCTTACGGTGGTGCTTTTTATGCATTTGTTGACGCGGATGATTTAGGCCTAGCAATGACCGATGAAAATTATAACCAACTTATCGATTGGGGAAGAAGAATCAAGCAGGCAGTTATGGAAGCGATTGAGATCAAGCATCCCTTTGAAGAAGAACTGAGTTTCCTGTATGGCACTATATTTACTGGGAAGGCACATAATTCCAACCATCATAGCCGGAATGTGTGTATTTTCGCTGAAGGTGAATTGGATCGGTCCTCTACGGGATCTGGTGTAAGTGCAAGAGCAGCGTTGCATCATGCAAAAGGTGAATTGAAGAAAGGAGAAAAAATTACCATTGAAAGTATTTTAGATACTACGATGGATGTTGAAGTAAAGGAATTAACAAGCTATGGGCCGCATAATGCCGTTGTACCAGAAGTAACTGGTCAAGCTTGGTTTTGTGGAAAGAATGAAACATGGATCGATCCTACAGATCCGCTGAAAAATGGATTTATATTTAGATAGATGAAAAGAATTATTTGGAAAAGTGCGCTACTTCTAGTTTTAGCGCTTACGGCAGTTAGTCAATCGGGAACTTGGGCCGGCACAGTCATTTCGACAAGCGATGGATTTACTATTAGCGAACGTTTAGCATTACTTCGTGATGTTGTAAAAGTGACTGAGTTTGATCAACCCGGAGACCTCTTTACAGAAAATTACGAGGTATGGTTCAAGCAAAAGATCGATCCATCTGATCCGAATTCACCAACGTTTAATCAAAAGGTATTGATTAGTCATGTCTCTTTCGATGCTCCCGTGTTTGTAGAATTACAAGGGTACACTATTTGGTCCTCAGCAGCTGGTGAACTAGCGAAGTTGTATCAAGGAAATCAAATTACAATTGAGCACCGTTTCTTTGATGAGTCAAGACCCGAAAAAAATATTCCTTGGGAATTTTTAACTGTGGCAAATGCGGCATATGATCAACATATAATTATAGAGACTTTGAAACGTGCGCTGTATCCAAGGAATAAATTTATCTCTACAGGAATTAGTAAAGGTGGACAAACAACTATGATTCATCGTTCAATCTATCCAGACGATGTCGATGCCAGCGTGTGCTATGTGGCACCATTAAATTTCGAGCGTGAAGATCCAAGAATTTATGAATTTTTGAAATCAGTTGGGACTGAAGAACAACGTCAGCAGATTCAAGATTTCCAAATGATGTGCTTAAAACGCAAGGAAGAATTGATGCCAATTTTCAAGGAAATGGCGAAGCAGAAAAAATGGAAATGGGAGGTGAAAACAGAAATGGCTTTCGAGTTATATGTGTTAGAATATTCGTTCGCATTTTGGCAATGGGGAGATGTTAAGTTCAATCAAATTCCAGGAGAAAAAGCGAAAGCAAAAGCGGTGTTAGATCATTTACTTAAGGTGGCGGGAGTTTCATTTTTTGAGATAAAAGGAGTAGACAATAATCGTCCTTTCTTTTGGGCAGCGTTGACTGAAATGGGAATATATGGATACGAGCACGAACCGTTTAAAGAGTATTTATCGCAACAATCAACATATTTATTCGATTTTACCTTCCCTAAGGGAGAGAATCAAGAATTTGATCCAGCGCCAATGAAAAGAGTAAATGACTTCATTCAGGCAAATGCTGAGACAATGATTTTCATCTATGGGGAGTTGGATACATGGAGCGCAACTGCTGTTGAATTGTCAAGTGAAGCAACATCACGCGGATTGAAAAAATACGTTCTAGAAGGTGGTCATCACGGTACTCGAATTCGTCACTTCAGCAAGCGAGAACAAGATGATATTATCGAGACTCTTTCTGAATGGATAGGTATTGAAGCACCTGAAATGGATTAAATAGGCTGACACTTTTCTTGAAGCCAAATCAATTCTTTTGAAGACAGATCATCCTGAAGACCCTCAACAACTTTTTGATGGTAATTGTTCAACCATTCTAGTTCTCTTGGAGTCAAAATAGAGTGATCCAGCAATTGAGTATCGATGTAACAAAGTGTGATTGGTTCAAATCCTAAAAAGGTTCCAAATTCTGTTTTCTGAACAATTTTAGAGACAACAATGTTTTCAGTTCGAATACCAAAAGCACCTTCCTTGTAAAAACCAGGTTCGATGGTCGTGAATTGATGTTCTTCATGCGTTTTAGTTCCGCGCGATGTTGTACCAGTAGATGCAAAACCTTGTCCTGGTTCGTGGACCATACTATAAGAACCGATTCCATGTCCAGTTCCATGACCATAATTTAACCCATGTTTCCACAAGTGCATACGAGCAAAAGAATCGAGTTGCATTCCGACAGTACTATTAGGAAATTGCAATTGCTCCAACTCAATGTATCCTTTGAGGACTAATGTATAGGCTTGTTTTTCTTCGGACGATGGAGTTCCACCAAGCCAAACCGTACGCGTAATATCCGTGGTGGCGTTCTCGTATTGTGCCCCAGAGTCAATTAACAGCATGCCCTCATTTTTAACAATGGCAGAACCTTCTTTTGGCGCCGAATAGTGAATAATTGCTCCATTGCCCTTGTATCCAACAATACATCCAAATGACTGTCCGGTGTAAACTTCCTGCGCTTGTCTGAATGTTTCCAATTTACGTCCGATCTCATATTCCGAAATAGAGTTGTTCACCAAATGACCTTCTAACCACATGAAAAAACGAGTCAACGCGATTCCATCTTTGCGCATTCCATCTTTCGCATTGCTTATTTCAACCAAATTCTTGATGGATTTCAGATGCTGAATGAGCGAAGGCTTGTAATTTACCGTTCCTTGAATTGCTGCAAAACATGCATAATTCAAACTGCTTGCATCTGTAAGTACTGTTGTTTCTTTTGATTGAGTTTGAAGAAAAGAAATAATTTCTTCATACCCATTAATTTCCACGCCTTCCTCTTTCAATGTAGAGAGCAATGCCTCGCTAACACGATCTGTATCGGGGAATAGAAAAGCAGTGTGCAATCCAATATACGCGTATCCAGTCACCAGCGGAGTATAGTCAACATCCTTTGAACGGATATTGAACAGCCATGCAATTTCATCCAAACTAGAAACAAAATAAGCGTCGGCATTTTCTGCTTGTAGTTCTGTGCGAATAGAATCAATCTTTGAAACCCTCGATTCACCGCAGTACTTTTCCGGATGGTCAACAATGGCAGAATTTCCGCCATTTGGGCGCTCTTTCCAAACTTCATCTACCAGATGTGGAATATCTACGAGTTCAATGTTTCTACTTGATGCGTGTTCATTTATAAAGTCGATTTGACTACAAGAGAACAAGCGGTAGTCGATGCCCAATTTTGCGTTTTCATCGAGTGAATTACAAATCCATGCAACGTGCTCAGGTGCATGAGGAATGGATTGTTTGTGCAATTGGACATTTGAGTCAGCACATTGCTGTTCCACTTGAAGAAAGTAACGAGAATCTGACCAAAGAGCGGCCTGACTTACAGAGATTACGAGCGTTCCGGCGGACCCAGTAAATCCGGAAAAGTACGCGCGCACCTTCCAGTAATCAGAAACATATTCGCTCTGATGAGGATCGTTTGAAGGAAAAATCACAGCATCAATAGAATGCTTTTGCATACATGTGCGGAGAAGCTCCAAACGCTCGTTGATCATAGTTCTATTTCTTGATAATGTCTGTTAATTGCTGTTGTAAATCAGCAGCTTTTTTGAATCCCACGATTTTTTTAACTACGGCTCCTGTTCCATCCAATACAACGATTGTAGGATATCCTTGAATTCCAATAGAACGTGTTAAACTGTGCATGCTGTTACGGCCATTTCCTTTTGCCGGATCATATCCTAGATTCTTGTATTCGGTTCCATTGTATATTACTGGATTTGGACCTTCAGCGTTGAATTTTACAGCGTGAAAATTCTCTTCAACGAATGCAATAAATGTAGGATCTGAAAATGTACTGTTTTCCATCATTCTACACGGACCACACCAAGGCGTGTACATGTCAATAATTGTAAATTTCCCATCCTTTTTTGCTTGCTTCTGTGCCTGCTCAAGCTTCACCCAATCAATATGTTCATCTTGTGCAAACGTTGTTCCAGTTGCCATGAATACTACGGCCAATAACATCAATAATTTTTTCATCTTTCTTTTTTAATTGTTTTACATTTCTTTCGTAGATCCACCCATCACTTTAGAATAAAAGTAGTTGGCCGCCATCAAATCTTCTGATGCGTGACCAACCGATTTAAATACGGTAATCTCTTCATCAGACGTTCTCCCTAGGTGATCCTTGCGCGTTAATGACGTTAAGTCACCAAGGATGGATGCCTCAGAAATCACACCTTCCTTTAATGGGATTACAATATCGCCAGATTCTTTGAGACCTCCTTGAAATGTGTCAACAAATATTGAACTTCGTGTCATAACAGCATTGTTGGCTTCTCGCGCGTCTTTTTTGTACGATCCAACTAAATCGATATGCTGTCCTGCTCTCAATAATTCACCTTTTATTAATGCAGTAGGACTCAAAGTTGCGCAAGAAATTATGTCTGCTTTAGGAATATATTCATCTAAATCGGCCACAGCGAAAAGTTCTGTGGATCGAGCGCAGCCGTGACTCCACTCTTTCAACCCATCTACAATCGCCTGAGCCTTTTCCAAAGTTCTCCCCCAAACCCAAACAGTTGTTATTGGTCGTTGACTGCAATGCGCCTGAATTAAGTTCGCCGCCAAAGCTCCCGTTCCAATCATTAAAAGGGAAGAAGCATCCTTTCGTGATAAATAGGATGATGCCAAAGCAGATGCGGCGGCTGTTCTTTTTGCGGTCAAACGAGTTCCATCAAGCATTGCTTTTGGTTGGCCAGTTACAGCATCAAACAAGATATAAATTCCATGAATTGAAGGAAGATCATGCACCCCATTATCAGGTGATACGGTCACAATTTTTACTCCTACGTTTTCTCCAGCTTCCCATGATGGCATCAATAGCAATGTAGAATCTTGACTCGCTTTTGGGTTAGCAAAATCATGATGATGACGCATGGGTGTTTCAATGCTACTTTGAAAGCCTTTTTCCAGTTCCTTAATCAGAGTAGGGAAATCGTTAAGCTTTTCTATTTGTTCCGCTGAAATATTTAGCATGTCCGAAAATACAAAGTATTGCTGATACCACTGTGTACGGGATTACCTGAATTGATACAATTCTTTGCGTCTAAATTTTTTCTTCCGGCCATAAATGGGTGTTGGTGGATCTGTATGAGTCATTAGATCAATCACTTCTTGTGTGTACCCTCGAACAATTCTATGCGTCCCTCGCCTATTGATATGATGGTGCGTGATGGTTTCAACGGTACCTCCTAAATAATTCATATCTCTTCGCGAGTAAAGATCCAGCAAAGTAGTATCCTGTTTAATAATAGGTGAGAGTTCTTCCTGTACATCAAATGAGTATAGAGTTTTAACAAATAAGTTTGGAAAGGAATAAATGCCATTGCCCCATGAAGAAAAGGTCACCGAAGTATTATTGGTGTGTATATCAGAGATAACACTAAAGTCAATGTCATCGAAATGCGACCAGTCATTTTCAATACAGATAAATGCACCTTGATCCCAGGACCCTGTAAAAATTACCTCATAGGATTTGCCTGTGATTGCCACTGTATTGAATAATGCTTTCGGCGTATCTTCTTGGAAAAGCCAAGTCTCTCCTTGATCTACACTTGTATAAATCACACCAATTGAATCGTTTGAGCCCACCGCCACTAGCATGTTTGAGATTGGTGAACGAGCCATATCAAAAAACATAAGACCCTCCAGAAGCAAAGCCGTTCGCCAAGTTTTTCCACCATCCGATGATTTTTGAATTCCATTCTTGAAAGTAAGTGCAAATAGGGTATTCGCGTCGTTTGGATCAAGTTCAAGCGACCAAGAAGCCAAGAATTCGTTTAGCGAATCATGGGCACATTGGTTCCAGGTTATTCCCAAATCTGTAGAGTGCAGAATGCCATTGGTCGTTGTTGCAGCATAGATGGTGTTTTCTGAATTCACTCTAATAGATCGAATGTCGTTGGAAGGGAAGTCTTCTATTTTTCTCCATGAATGTCCGGCATCGTCTGTTCTGAACAATCCGTTTTTCCATGTTCCAGCTAGAAATACGGTTGGTGTTATAATAGCTACGGCCTGTACATCTTCAACGTTGGAAGCCAGCGGATCCCCATCGTTGCATGCAGTCCATTGTTGGTTGTCCAATTGTATGTAGACCAATCCTTCACCTATCTCACCTTTGATTCCAGCCAAAGCAATATTACCTTGAGAGGTATAAGATCTGATCGTCACTTCAGGAAGCTCAGGAACAATTTGGGCGAATGGCGTAAAGTGAAGAAGAATGAATAGTACTGAAACCAGATGGCGCATAACCACAATTTACGCAAATCTTATTGTCCTAACATCTTCAATGCATAAACCATTGGAAATTTATCCCCAAAGTGTTTGATTCTAAATTTCCCAGGTTCAAATTCTTCGGTATGACTGAAGCAATCATATGGGGAATAATTGTATTCGTTGAATGCCTGGATGGTTAAACCTTGAGCAATAAGTGCATTCATTACTTCACTTATTGGGTGATTCCACATCACGTATTCTAATTCGATTGGTGCATCTTTATCGGCGTAAGTTCCTGTTTCCGTTTCTTGGTAGGCTTGAGTATTGAAATAGTTGTGTCCAATCTTTGCAAAATCATTATCAAAGGTCCAAACGAATGGATGAAACTCAACAATTAAAAACTGTCCTTTTGGTTTAAGAAAATGATTAACAACGCTTGCCCATCTGTCCATATCTGGAAGCCAACCAATGGTTCCGTAACTTGTGAAAACGATATCGAATTGTCCTTCTAAATGATTGGGTAAATCGTAAATATCACAGCAGACAAATGTTGCATCAGAGTTTGTCTTTTGAGCCAGCTCTTGTGCGGTATTAATAGCCTCATCAGAAAGATCAACACCTGTAGCAGTCGCTCCCAATCGTGTTAAGGATATTGTGTCCTGTCCAAAATGACATTGCAGATGCAAAACAGATTTTCCTTCAAGGTCACCGAGCATTTCCAGTTCAATACTGTTCAAAGAGTTTTTCCCTTTGATGAAATTATCATTGTCGTAAAATGCGGATTTGACGTGCGCTTTGGTGCGCTCATTCCAAGATTCCTTATTTAGATTTTGATAGTCTGAAGACATGTTATTCGCTTTTCAACGAAGATATAAGAATTTCCGATTATTGCGATATCACTACTCTTGAAGTTGCTGTTGTTCCATCCTTTGAGCTAATCAAAACAAAGTAAACCCCATTGGTCAATGTTGCTGTGTTAAGCGTAATGGATGGTTGGTTTACCTGCATTTCGATTACTTCCTGTCCTAGTGCATTCAATACGCTAATTGATTCCATAGAATTTGAAGAGATGGTCAGTTCATTTTGAGCTGGGTTAGGATAAATTTCAAATTTGAATGATTCATTTTCGCTCAAAGAAACAGTTGGATCGGTGCGTACACAACGTGTATAATTGAATACATATTGAACATCATTTTGAGGTCCGAAGTACTGTGGATAGTTTCCTTGAACACCGGTTTTCGGATCATTACGAATAGCGCCCGCCCCATGTGTATCTACTAGAGTAAAATTTCCTGAACCTGGAGGACTTTCCATTTCTCCCTGTGCCTCACCGAAACAAATGTACACGGCATCGGTGTATGGATTGGGCCCATCTTGCAATGGAGAACCTGTCCAGTAGTAGCCGTATTGACCAGAATTCCCCGCTGGATCGTTGAATGAAGTACATGAGAACAAAGGATCAATTGCTGGAGAACTTGTCGCATCAGGACAACGCGTATAATCAAGAATACTATGGAGTTCTTTTGCGTTAGGAAGACGCCAGTCATCATGTCCAGCCAAAGACAAACCTTCAGCGTAGGACAACGAATTCTCCCAATCCCGTGTAGTGGCGTCATCTGCCTGTTGCCACATCAATCCTGTTGCGAGGTCGGTAATTGTTCCATCGCCATTGTCTACAAAGTTGTTTGTTCCATAGGAAGTGTTGTTACGCACCATTCTAAAATACATGGTCGCTGGATTCCCAGATTGGGGATTGTATTTCGGATACCCTTTTAAACGACCGTCCACAAAATTATATCCAAAAACTGTCTCGTCTCCAAACATTGTTAGTCCGGTATATTCAGTACTTGACCATGTTTGAGCATCTATTTCACGTTCACCGATTGCGGTGTTTCCTATTGGCTGATTGAAATAATTGGTATCGATAAATTTATCTTGAACGTAATCTCCCATGCATCTTCCTGTGAACAAAGCCAGAGATACAAGTTCTTTAATGGTAGGGACTCTCCAGTCGGAGTGCCCTCCTAAGGTAGAATTTGAAGCTTTGATAAATGCATCATCAAATGAAATTTTAACTCCCATGTCTTGTTCCCACATAAGACCAGTAACATTATCTGTTATTGTTCCATCCCCATTGTCTGTATAAGAAGGTTGGTTTCCATTGTACGTTGCGTCCTGACCATGAAATGCCTGACCAGAAGAAGTCGCAGAAATTATGGCAGTATTGTCGTAATGGTCATCTACACCAGTATCAACAATTGGATAGGTTATTTGTCCAGTCGAATAAAAAACGAAGCTTAATAAAGTTACTGAGACTAGCGCTGTTCTTGATTGAAATAGGGAGTTCATAAATACTATTCTTTGAAGTTCAATAAATAGGTTGCTTAATTTAGAAAGAACTTGCGTTGTGCATAGAATATACTCGCTGTCTATGGTGACGCGGTTCTAATTCTGAAGAATTTCTCATTCTCTTTGACAAAAAGTTCTTTGGCTGGATCTAGTCATGAAGGCAAATAAAAACGCCTGTCAACAAAGGTTAACAGGCGTCTATCGTGAAGTTTTAGTTTAGATTTACTTAATAACGTTGAATGACTTCACAACTCGGAAACCATCAACAACTACAACGGCGTGATAAACACCAGGCTTGTAATTAGTTAAATCAAGCACAACGTACTGAGAACCCGAAGTAGTTCCGAAAGACTCGAAAGAAACAGGCTGTCCCAAAACGTTAAGAACTTCAATGCTAAGATTACCAGCTTCAGGTAATTCAACACGAACGTTAACGAAATCAGAAGATGGGTTGGGGAATACTTCAACTCCAAAAGCAGCTTCTACAGTTTCTACACCCACAAAGAATTCGTTAGATTTTCCAGCGTTAAGAACACGGCTAGAAGTAGCATCGTGCAATAGACCAATGACTTCAATATTATCCAAATTTTGATCAGAAGGAACAATATAGCTAGTAGAATACGTTACTACTTGACCAGCAATAACAGACCCAGGAACAGAACCTATAACGCCGTAAAATCCACCAGTGATCTCACGAGCTACATGGTTGTACTCTAGATCTGCTGCAGGTACTGGATTAGGTAAAACATCCCAATCCAATCCAAATCCAGGTAATGGATCTACTTGTCCAGAATAAAAGTTAACCTGATCCCACCCTGTCCCAGTGCCAGTTACATGATCTTCAGTAATTATTGCATTCAAACGAAGGTCACTTGATACAGCATATGCGAAAGTAGCTGTAATAGTAATATCAAGAACCCCTGTGCCAGCATTATAAGAGGCATCCACATCAATATCCGCTGGTGGAATTTCAGTTATTTGAACGTTATAGGCAGCCTCGAAATTAGACGGGTCAATACCAGGCTGAGCCATTCGGTCAACATGACCAGAAGGATACCCGGCTATGGTTCCAGCCATTTGAGCGTCATATATAGTGTTCGTCATAGGATCACCATTGTGTACAGAGACTCCCGCCCAAGAATCGGTACCGTAAGTCACATCCATGTAATCCATGAAATCCGCGCCACGTGGGTTAAATTGATTCCAAGTACCACACGCCACTTCACCAAAAACCATTTTCGTAGGCACAATAGTCAGAGCAGCAACATCAAAAGTTTGAGAATTGTTAGCAGTGTTGCCATCTACGTTACCGTTAGGGTTCGTAACCGATACAGTAATTGTATATGTTTGAACGGTAGGAAGATTGAGCGGTGTAGTGTGTGTAAATGATTCAGTTCCAAAAGGTAGGATGTTAACAGAAATGTTTTCTGTTACATCACCAGCACCAGCATTATAAGTTAAATCGATAGACGTGATTGTATTTGCACCTTGGTTCAATATTTCACCCGAAATATCTATTGTACTTCCTGCCGTAGCAATTGTAGGAGTGGTAATACTTGCAATTCCACCATCCCAGTCTAAAGGGGAGTAAATCTGCATGTTATCCAAAGCAAATCCATACAGCCAACCGCCATCATCATTGAAATGGAAAGCAATAAGAACGTTTGACATTCCAGCTACTGCGGAAATATCAACTGACTCATTGACCCATGTAAACTGAGTGGCTGGGTCCAAATCGGATATTGTGTGAATAACATTCCATGACGTACCACCATCGATAGAGTATTCAATAGTAGCGGTTTCAGTTGCACCACCATATGAACTCAAATCGAAAACTAGATCGAAAACTAGAAATACGTTGCTCTGGCCTGTGAAGTCCATAGCAGGAGTAATCAAACGATCCATCGATTTATCACAGTTACAATCGTCATCATTCGTTGCGACAAAGTTTGACGTGTTACTAGGATTGAGAGGCCAAAATTGGCTAGATAGAATTCCGGTTGTTCCTGCAATCCATCCTCCATCTGTAGCTAAAGTGGTTTGTGTCCATGATCCGGGAATGCCGCTTTCAAAATCTTCACTGAGGTGAATTGTTTGAGCTCCGGCTGCTCCAGAAATAATGAGAATTATTGCAAGTAGTATTTTTTTTTTCATAGTAAATGTTGATTTGTAAAAATGACGGACCTATCCGCTGTAGCGAAACTAATGTAAAAATGTGATGATTTTGCCTAGCACATAAAAGAGTTGTTAGATATTTAGCTCTATTACCCAGGAAGTTACATCATTTCCTCCAAGACTT
This sequence comes from Crocinitomicaceae bacterium, assembly GCA_033791225.1. GTDB lineage: Bacteria > Bacteroidota > Bacteroidia > Flavobacteriales_D > Crocinitomicaceae > UBA4466. Next base: position 185,430 of record JASJHD010000001.1, on the reverse strand, counting down.
TAACTCTTCTTTAACTCTATTTAGGTATTCCTTAACCTCAATGCGGCAGCCCTGCCCATACCTTTGTTGTATAAATAATTTAAAAAGATAGGATATGAAAAAGATAGCAATTTTACTAATGATGGGATTTTATTCCCTTAGTTCATTTGGAGGAAACAACCCAGGGTTAGTTGAAGAAATTAGTAGTGGAATGAACTTAGACCTCAGCACTATTGTATTGGACAAATACGAAGCAGATTTTGTCGAGGTAACATTCACAGTGGTCAATGGAGAAATTAAAATTCGAGGGCTAAGAGCAACTCAATACGAATTGAGAATGTTGGTGGTCAAAAAGCTAGTGACCATGAAAATCGAATCTGATTATGATGAGGAAACGATCTATAAGTGTAAGTTCACTTTTGAGAAGATCTAAATCACTGATTTACGGCATCCTCAAGTTCAGTTGAACTAAGATTCAGCATTGACTTTACCGTAGCGATGATCGCTTTTTTATCAAAATGGCAATCTTCCCATTGTTCTTCTTGCGTTCCATGGTGAATGTATGCATCGGGAATTCCAAGTCGAACAATCTCGGCAGAATATTTTTGGTCAGACATAAATTCGATTACAGAAGAACCGAAGCCACCCATTAGGCAGCCGTCTTCAACTGTAATAACTTTATCGAATTTCGAGAACACCTCGTGCAGAATTGTTTCATCAATAGGTTTTACAAAGCGCATGTCATAATGTGCAATGGAAGCGCCAGTTGATTTTAATTCTTTGATGGCTGCTGATGCAAAATTTCCAGGGTGACCAATTGTTAGGATGGCTACGTCTTTCCCAGAATTCAATTTTCTACCAGTTCCAACCTTGATCTTTTGCATGGAGGTTTTCCATTCTGTCATTACACCTTTACCACGAGGGTAGCGAATTGAAAATGGACCCATGTCTTCTTGTTGAGCCGTAAACATTAGGTTTCGCAATTCAGCTTCATCCATTGGTGCGCTAACAACCATGTTTGGAATGCAGCGCATGTAGGCTAGGTCATAGGCTCCGTGGTGTGTGGCTCCGTCAGCCCCAACTAATCCTCCTCTATCTAAACAGAATACAACATTGAGTTTTTGCAAGGCAACATCGTGCAAGACTTGGTCAAATGCACGTTGCATAAAGGATGAATAAATATTGCAAAATGGAACCATACCTTGTGTGGCTAATCCAGCGGAAAATGTCACAGCATGTTGCTCTGCAATTCCTACATCGAACGTTCGATCAGGCATTGCTTCCATCATATATGTCAATGAGCATCCAGACGGCATTGCCGGTGTAACGCCCATTATTTTATCATTTTTCTCAGCTAACTCTACAATTGTATGGCCGAAAACATCTTGGTATTTTGGTGGCTGAGGTGACTTAGGAACAACCTTTACAATTTCTCCTGTGTCTTTGTTGAACACACCTGGCGCATGCCATTGAGTTGGATTCCCTTCTTCGGAAAACTTATATCCAGCTCCTTTCCGTGTAATGCAATGCAATATTTTTGGACCAGGAATATCTTTCAAATCCTCCATGACCTTTGCCATTCCAATAACATCATGCCCATCTATTGGTCCGAAATAACGAAAATTTAATGATTCGAACAGGTTACTTTGTTTCAACAGAGATCCTTTCAGGGCCGTAGAAATTTTAGACGCAACCGAGCGCGCATCAGGACCAAACTTGGAAATCTTCCCAAGTAAGTTCCACACTTCATCTTTTACCTTATTGTAAGTGTGCGAAGTAGTAATATCTGTCAAATACTCTCTTAAAGCTCCAACATTTGGGTCAATCGACATACAGTTGTCGTTCAAGACAATCAATAGATTCGCATCTTTTTCAAACCCAGCGTGGTTCATTCCTTCAAATGCCAAACCAGCAGTCATGGCTCCATCTCCAATTACTGCGATGTGCTGTCTATTCTTCTCTCCTTTGTGCCTGCTTGCTACAGCCATTCCGAGAGCAGCAGAGATCGAAGTAGACGAATGTCCTACACCAAAAGTATCGTATTCACTTTCTGAACGCTTTGGAAATCCTGAGATTCCTCCTTTAATACGATTGGTATGAAAAACATCCTTTCTACCGGTAAGAATTTTATGTCCGTAGGCCTGATGACCAACATCCCAAACCAACTGATCATGCGGTGTGTTGAAGACATAATGAAGAGCAACAGTGAGTTCCACAACCCCTAAACTAGCACCAAAGTGACTGTTACCAATTTCGGATATTACATCAACGATATATTGGCGAACTTCTTCTGAAACTTGGGGTAAATCGTCTACGGAAAACTTATCTCTAAGATCCTGGGGAATTTCTATTTGCTCTAAAAATGGGCCCGGTTTATACACTGCCTGTTGGATTGTATCTATCAAAACTACATGTTCTATACTAGCATAACAAGGATCGAGGGGGTTTATTTTCCTTTTAAGACTTTTTAACGAATGGAATAGCTCTCCCAATGATCGTAGGAAATTTTCATACTGATGTAACTTTTTCCATTTTTGTCAAACTAACAGTAGAATGCATCTTAGATAGTGGAATGAATAAATCGAAACAGGAAATATTTCTTGAACTCTATGAACCAATTCATGATAGGTTCGAACGCTTCTGCAGAGCGAGGGTCTACGGAAATATGGAATACAACGATTTAATGAATGACACTTTGCTAATAGCATTTGAGAAGTTCGACACTCTTCGGAATCAGAAAGCTTTTTTGTCTTTTTTGTGCGGAATCAGTGTCCGAGTTATAGGAAATCATCATCAAAAGAAGAAGGAATACCGAATTCATAAAGAAGATCAAGTGTTTTCAATTCCAGACCGGCATGCGGATGCACAACGCGATACAGATGTCCATTACTTGTACCAAGCATTAGCAAGCTTGAACGAAGATCAACGGGAGGGTATTATTCTCTTTGAAATTACGGGGTTCAGCATTAAAGAAATTGCAGAAATACAAGGAGCATCAGAATCAGCGGTGAAGCAACGGTTAAAAAGAGGAAGAGAAAAATTGATTGAAATAATGACGTTCGAATCTTCGCACAAAACAGGGGAGGTAAAAAATGGATAAAGAATTACAACTCAGTGCATTATTTGATCAGGCTAAATTACAGCCTGCGGTAACTTCTTTTGAGCAGACGAAAGAAACCTTTTTGCATTCATTGGCAAGCGGAAGCTCTGTTAATTCTGGAAAAGGACAACTATTAACAATCAAAAAATGGATTCTTATGTTAGTTACAATAAGCGCGATCACATTGGTCGCTATCACAGCGATAAACCTGAATACAACTGAACCAAATCATCATGAACCCAGCGAAAGCCTTGAAATAAACAAAAACAAAGTAGTATTCGATTCGTTGGAAGACAAAGAGTTCAATTCGAGTCAGGAAAATGGATATGACCCTCAGGGGCAAATGACTGAACAAATCGAAATGACCCCGATTCCAATTAACCAAATTGAGTTGTATTCTCTTGAGACGATTTCACCATTGCGGAAGGCTCAAAGACAAATGCATCACAATGATAATATGAGAACTGACGAACCTTACATTCCCAAGTTGACTGCAGATCAAATAAAAGCAAACAACAAGCGTAAAGAGAAAATGCTCAAACTTCTTAGCAGGCTGGATAAGAAAATGTACGTTCGGATTTCTGCTGGGAGTTTTGACTATCACGGAACTAAGACCTCTGTTCAATCTTTTTTCATGCAGGTAACAGAAGTAACAAATTTGGAATACAAAACCTTTCTCTTTGACCTTTTAATTCAAGGCAGAAAGGATGATTTTCTTGTTGCTAGACCAGATCAATCCATGTGGACTAAAATGTTGGGAAATACAATGCAGCCGATGGAGGAACAATACTTTTCTCATGAGGCGTATGCTGATTACCCTGTGGTTAATATTAGTCGCGCTGGTGTAGAACTGTATTGCAAATGGTTGACGATTGAAGTGCTAAAATATGATGGTAAGCGCACAATAGACTTTAACGACATTAGATTGCCATTTAGATCAGAATGGGAGTTAGCGGCGTCTCAATCAGGAATGCAAATCCCTTTCCCTTGGGAAGGAGGTGATGTGAGAAATGAATCAGGTTGTTTCTTGGCCAACTTCAAAGCCTCTGAATTTCTTATAGCAAATGGAGAAAGCTGTTTTAATGATGATTCCACAAAGGTAAACACTATTGACGGAGCACTTTTTACAGCAAGAACGAAAACGTATAACCCTAATGCATATGGTCTATACAACATGAGTGGGAATGTGGCAGAGATGGTGTACAATGAAAATGGGCAAACCTATTCACGAGAACTTCCTGGGACAGCTGGTGGTGGATGGATGAGCTCTATCGATGAGATAAAAATCAATGGTCCGGACCCATATGACGGCGAAGTTAAAGCTCATCCGAACATCGGGTTCCGTGTTGTAATGACTCATTTAGGGCGGCCATAGTAGTATAAACGACATGTTTTATTGGGAATATTAATGGAATATTGAACCGTTTGGCATCTTACGTGTAATAGAAAGTATCACTATACAATTTACACGTCATGAAAAATTTAATAACTGTACTACTGCTTTTTGCTTCATTCGGAACATTTGCACAATCACTTTCAGGAAATTTAAGATCAGAATCCAAATCAAAAGCGCTGGGTTATGGAAACGTAGACATATATCAAGAAGATGTTTTAATCGCTTCTATTTTGACTGATTCTTACGGAAACTTCAATGTTGCACTAGATACCGGAATGTATGAGTGTGTAATTAACTATGCGGGGCATCTTCCAATTAAAAAATCAGTACATGTACTGGATGATGAGAAGAATGATTTCTCTATGATGGCTGATCCTGAGCGTAAAATCTTAGAAACTGAAAGCGCTGAAGCCATGGGCAGAATGGTCGCGACTGACCTTGTTGGAGCGACGATAACAAGTGAAGATATTGAGCATGCTCCACTCTCTGACGGCATATCTGTTAGAGGATCTCGAGCACCAGGGGGAGAAGGAACCTACTCTTGGTCTACACCTGACACAGATGCTTTACCACTTGTAGGTGGTGAAATGGATGAGTTATCGGACTTTGAATCTGACAACAGAGCAAGAAGTGGAACACTGACGGCCGGAGAGGTGAATGACTTTTCCAAATGGGATATGTGGGAAGATTTAACAAAAGCTGAACTCAAAGCGCATGCTGGTTCATGGAAAATTGCTCCAACAGGTCGTTACACCGTAGTCCTACAAGGACAAACAGGTTTGCCCTTGGCTGATGCGAGCGTTAAATTAATGTCGAAGAATGATGTAGTTTATTCTGCACGAACAGACAATACAGGAAAGGCTGAACTTTGGTTGAGTATCGAAGAATATGTTATCTCACGCAGTGATTTGTCAATGGAAATCGATTACATGGGTACAAAGCAAACTTTGCGAAGAGTTAAGCCTTTCTCTGAATCCATTAATTATTGCACGATGGAAGTTCCTTGCTACGAATTGAACAATGTGGATATCGCTTTTGTAGTTGACGCAACAGGCTCTATGGCTGATGAATTGTCCTATCTCAAGGCAGAATTGAATGATGTAATTTTCAAAACGAAGCAGATAAGCTCGAAGTTGAACTTTCATTTTGCAAATGTGTTCTATAGAGATCAGGGAGATGAATATGTGACAAAATCAATGGATTTTAGTCGAGTTCTTTCAGAGTCGGTTGAGTTTATCAGTCATCAGCAAGCTGGTGGTGGAGGTGATTACGAAGAAGGTGTTGAGTTTGCACTTGATACAGCAATTAATAGCTTGAGTTGGAACGAAAATGCACGCGCTCGAATTATATTTTTAATTCTTGATGCCCCGCCACACAATACTGCAGAGAACAGAAAGAAAATGGCTGAATTGACACGACAGGCTGCAGAAAAAGGAATCCGAATAGTTCCTGTTGGAGCCAGTGGAATTAATAAGTCGACAGAATATCTTTTGAGAACTTTGGCAATTGGAACGAATGGAACCTACACCTTTTTAACGGATCACAGTGGTGTTGGTAATGGACATATCGCTCCGAGTACGGACAAATTTAAAGTGGAAACCTTCAATGATCTTATGGTACGTATCCTAAAGAGCTACACATATATGCCAGATTGTAACCAAAATCTACCAGACCTTGAATTGGACTACCCAGACTCACTGGTTTCGATAGAGAATCCAATTGACACAACAGCAATTAGAGATTCATCTGATGTTGTTGATCACCATCACACAAATCCTTTCCCTGAAATTAGTTGGTCGTTCTATCCGAATCCGACAACAGGAATTCTAAATATTACAGCCGATTCTGACATTGAAGAATTGTTCTTAACCGACTTAAGCGGAAAGTTGATGAAATCAATCAAAAATTTAGCAAAAGACCGTGTATATCAAATGGACTTGACAGAACTCACAACGGGAATATATCTTATCCGTTACCTCCACAAAGATAGGTGGATCAGTGGCAAAGTCATGCTCCAAAGATAGGCCCTTGCATCGAGTGATTTGAATGTCGAATTCAGGTCACTCGAGCAGGATTCCATTCTGTGCTCAAATCTCATCTGTATTCATTAACTTTGCGGATTCAAATTAGCTAAGTAAAATGAGTCAGAAATATCCAACGTACAAAGGACTAGACCTGCCGAATGTGGCGAGTCGTGTATTGGAAAACTGGGAAAAGAACGATGTGTTCGAAAAGTCAATCTCTACAAGAGAAGGAAAAGAGCCATTTGTTTTCTTCGAAGGACCACCGTCAGCGAACGGGCTTCCAGGTATTCACCATGCAATGGGTCGTTCTATTAAGGATATTTTCTGCCGCTACAAAACACTTAAAGGTTTTCAAGTAAAGCGTAAAGCAGGTTGGGATACACACGGACTTCCTGTAGAGCTTGGCGTTGAAAAAGAACTTGGAATTACCAAAGAAGATATCGGGACAAAAATATCCGTTGAAGACTACAACAAAGCGTGTAAAGAAGCAGTAATGCGTTACACGGGTATCTGGAACGATCTTACACGTAAGATGGGATATTGGGTGGATATGAATGATCCATATATCACTTACGATTCTAAATACATGGAATCTGTTTGGTGGTTGATTGGCCAGCTTTACGAAAAGCAGATGGTTTATAAAGGATACAGTGTTCAACCTTACTCACCGAAAGCGGGAACAGGATTATCTACAAATGAATTGAACATGCCTGGTTGCTACAAGGATGTGACAGACACAACGGTTGTTGCCCAGTTCAAAATGATTTCAGGCCAAACCTCCCCTTTTGGAGGGGGAAATGAGGGGGAGAAAATTTACTTTCTCGCATGGACCACGACACCATGGACGCTCCCATCGAACACAGCATTGACTGTTGGATCAAAAATCGAATATGATTTAGTGAAGACCTTCAACCAGTACACACACGAACCAATCAGTGTTATTCTTGCCAAAAATTTGGTAGGGTATCAGTTCAAAAAAGGTTTTGTGCATGTAGAATCTGAAGCGGAATTAGCGGAGTATACTACAGGAGATAAAGCAGTGCCTTATTTCGTTGTAGGTTCATGTACAGGTAAAGAACTGGTTGGATTGAAGTATGAACAATTACTTCCTTTTGCTCAACCTTACGAAGATGCAGACAAAGCCTTTCAAATTATTTCAGGTGATTTCGTAACAACGGAAGATGGAACAGGAATCGTTCATACAGCACCGACTTTTGGTGCAGATGATGCGAAGGTTGCTGCTGATGCCGGCGTTCCTGGAATGTTGGTCTTGGACGATAATGACAACCCTGTTCCATTGGTGGACTTGCAGGGACGTTTTACCTCACACATGGAACAATATGCTGGAATGTATGTGAAGAATGAATATTACAACGATGGTGAAGCGCCAGACAAAAGTGCAGATGTACAAATTGCCATTCAGCTGAAAACCGAAAACAAGGCTTTCAAGGTGGAGAAATATGTCCACAGTTATCCGCATTGTTGGAGAACTGACAAGCCAGTTTTGTATTACCCTTTGGATTCATGGTTCATTAAATCGAGTGCGATGAAAGAGCGCATGATGGAATTAAATGATACCATCAACTGGAAACCGGAGTCAACTGGAACTGGTCGCTTTGGAAAATGGCTAGAGAACTTAAACGATTGGAATCTTTCTCGATCACGTTATTGGGGAACTCCAATTCCTATTTGGTCAACTGAAGAGGGAGATGAACGCATTTGTATTTCTTCAATGGAAATGTTGAAGACGGAAATTGAGAAGTCAATTGCTGCTGGTGTTATGACAGAAAACCCAACTGCTGAATTTGAGGTTGGCAATATGTCTAAAGAAAATTATGCAAAAGTTGACTTGCACAAAAATTACATGGATCAAGTGGTTTTGGTTTCCTCTTCAGGTCAACCAATGAACCGTGAGGCGGATTTGATTGATGTGTGGTTCGATTCAGGATCAATGCCATATGCACAAGTACATTATCCGTTTGAGAACAAAGAATTAATTGATGACCGCAAATATTTCCCTGCAGATTTTATTGCTGAGGGAGTCGATCAAACGCGTGGATGGTTCTATACCTTGCATGCAATTGGAACGATGGTATTTGATTCTGTCGCATATAAAGCAGTTGTATCCAACGGTTTGGTACTGGACAAAAAAGGACAGAAAATGTCTAAGAGTAAAGGCAATGCTGTTGATCCATTTACAACATTGGATACGTATGGTCCTGATGCCACTCGTTGGTATATGATCACGAATGCGCAACCATGGGACAACCTTAAATTCGATCTTGACGGCATCACAGAAGTTCAGCGTAAATTCTTCGGAACATTGTACAATACATATTCATTCTTCGGGATGTATGCAAACATTGATGAATTCGATTATTCTGGAGCAGATATCGCACTGGAAGAGCGTCCAGAAATTGATCGATGGGTATTGTCAAAATTGAATTCATTGATCAAAAATGTGGATGAAGCATATAGTTCATTCGAACCAACAAAGGCAGGACGTTTAATTCAAGAATTTGTTGGCGATCAATTGTCAAACTGGTATGTACGTCTATGTAGAAGACGTTACTGGAAGCAAGCGTCAGATGACGCTGCTGGAGTAAAAGATAAATTATCGGCGTATCAAACACTGTACACTTGCCTTGAGACTGTTGCTGTTTTAGGATCACCGATTGCTCCTTTCTTCATGGATCAATTGTTCCAAGATTTAAACGAAGTTTCTGGTAAAAACACGCTCGAATCAGTGCATTTAGCTGATTTCCCTGAGGTGAACGAGTCGTTTATCAATAAAGAATTGGAGGCACAGATGCAGATTGCACAACGTACTTCATCTCTAGTTTTAGGATTGAGAAAGAAGGAAAATATCCGAGTTCGTCAGCCTTTGCAAAAGATCATGGTTCCAGTATTGGACGATGCATTTGCTCGTAATATTACCCACGTGAAAGATTTGATTCTCTCAGAGGTAAATGTGAAAGAATTGGAATTGTTGGCAGAAGATAACAGCGTTTTGGTAAAAAGTATCAAACCAAACTTCAAAACGATTGGGCCGAAATACGGAAAGCACATGAAAGCAATTGCTGGGCTTGTAGCACAAATGTCGGAGGAAGAGATTGCTGGAATAGAATCAAATAATGGTTGGACGGGAGAAGTGAATGGAGAATCTGTTGAGTTAGACTTGGCCGATTTTGAAATTACTGCTCAGGATATCCCTGGCTGGTTAGTAAGCTCAGAAAATGGCTTAACTGTAGCATTGGATGTTACAATTTCTGATAATTTAAAAGCAGAAGGAATCGCAAGAGAGTTGGTTAACCGTGTTCAGAACTTGCGAAAAGATTCAGGTCTTGAAGTAACAGATAGAATCCTACTTAAAGTGGATACGAATGAAATGATTCAAGCCGCTATTGCTTCCAACAAAGAATATGTTTGCAACGAGGTATTGGCAAATGATGTTCTATTCGAATCGCTTGGAGGTGAGGTTTTGATCACTGACTTGGTAGAAGCGGGAGATGCAAAAATTGATCTTGTAAAAGGATAATTATGACCTTTTTCACATTATTTATTGCGTTAATATCTTAACTTTGGGATACTCAAAAACTAATTAAACACTTTTTTAAGATGAAAAAAGGCATTATTTTTATTCTCGTACTTTTCGTAACAAGCACTACTTTTTCACAAGATTACCTTGCACGTGCGCGTCAGGAGAAAGAATGGGGATACATCAAGCAAGATGGTAGTTGGTTTATAAATCCACAATTCGCACATGTAAATAATTTCAGTGAAGGATTAGCTTCAGTTCAAGCTGTTGATGGTCTTTGGGGGTTTATTGATAGGGAAGGTGGTTATGTGGTTAATCCTCAATTTCATGCTGCAAACAATTTTAGTGAAGGATTAGCCGCTATCAAGAAAGAAAAACTTTGGGGATTTATTGATAGAGAAGGAAATTATGTAATTAACCCGCAATATGAAAACACGTATGATTTTTCAGAGGGTCTTGTGCATGTCCGTAAAGGGAAGCAATGGGGTTACATTGACAAGAAAGGTAACTATGTAATTAATCCACAGTTTGAGAGAGCTGAGCCTTTTTCTGATGGAATAGCTCGCGTTAGAGTAAATGGAAGATGGGGTTACATCAACAAGGAAGGTAAGTATGAAATTAATCCACAATTTGATGATGCAGGTGATTTCCAGGATGGATACGCTAGAGTTCGAAAAGGCAAATTATGGGGATTTATTAACAAGGATGGAAAGATTGTAATTAATACACAATTTATACTAGTTAAAGACTTTGACAACGGAACTGCCGCGGTAAAGCAAGGGAAAGAATGGGGATTTATTGATAAGCAAGGAAAATTTACAATCAACCCGCAATTTCTTGATGCGCTAAGTTTTTCAGAAGGAATGGCTGCTGTGAGACAAGGAAAACTGTGGGGGTATATCAACTCAGATGGGAAATTCGTTGTTAATCCACAGTTTGAAAGTGCTAGGGATTATCACTACGGTATGGCCTTGGTAAAAAAAGCTGGTCGATTTGGTTGGATTGATGAAGATGGAAACTTTGCTGTTAATCCAGAATTTGGAAATGCGTATCGTTTTGTGAAGGTTAAGTAAATGAAGGGATTCATTTAGCACTCAATGCATGTGTACATATTTTAGAGGTTCACTTTCAATTGATTTCAATTGAAAGTAAATTTCCATGTACCTCAAAGAGATAATCTGTAGATCATTGAATCTAAAACCCGTACTCCTTCTTCCACTCTTTGTAGCGCTTCTTCTTGATTTGGTATACTACTTCATAGATACTTCGTGCCCAGTAATTGTAGAATCCGGCACCGCCAGCATCGGTGTCAAAAACCTCATGAAGAATGATGCTATTATCGGATAATCGAATGGCAACAAAATGGTAAGCTGCTTCTGCTTTTGCCTTGTTCATAGATTCAGCAATGAACAAGATTCCTACACCAGATCCTCCGCCAAAATCATACTCGTCTAAAAACTCTTGAATCTCTTCACGCGTGTACTCAATTGGACGGTTAGGGCTCATTGCATCAACATCTGCGGCCTCATTGATCGCTTGTACAGGCTTCAAATTGTTGACTAACTGGCGTCTTTGCAACATATCTCGGACACTGTATTTCCCTTGTTCAGCAATAAATAACTGATTCCATTCATTGAAGTAAAATGAAGCCAATTGTTCAGGTCCTTTTTCTCCCCAATCAGCCAAAGAATTTACTCCTCCAATGGCTTGCACGTGGGAAAAATCAACGCCTAACCAAGTTACTCTAGCTCCTGATGGAGTGAGTACATCGGACAATTCCTGAGCGGAAGCGTCATTAATAATAAAGGATGAAATCAAAACTAATACGAAACGAATTCTCATGGTAAATTTTTTATGCAAGACTAAAGATAACAGTTCTTCGAAAAATACGGTTCCTGAAATCAAGGAATAAAAAAAGACCCAGCGATGTTCATCATCACTGGGTCAGTCAAAATTGTATGTTTTGGTTTATTGGGCAATCAAGAATTTGATTCCTCCCTCTTTACCATCCACAGTCGCTCTTAAGTAATAAATACCATTGTTAACGACTGGCATTTCAATCATTTGTTGATCTGACTCTACAATAGCGTCCATAACTAAACGGCCGCGCTCATCATAGATTTGGAATTCAGTTCCTGCTTCCAATCCTTCGATCATGAACTTACCATCATTCGGATTAGGGAACAAAGAAACACCAGTCAGAGTATATTCATCTATTCCAGCACAGTCCTCTACAATTACTGATAGACCAATTGAGTTTGAACAACCATTTCCATCTGTATAATCATATGTAATTGTATGAGTTCCTGGTCCAGCTACTGAAGGTGTAAATACAGTGCCGCTAACTCCAGGTCCTGTGAATGTTCCTCCAACTGGAGCTCCAACCAAAGTGATAGGATCCACATTCGAGCAAATAGTATCAATTGAAGCAGGCGTTATACTCACCGTTGGAATCGAATTAACAGTTATAGTCACTTGATCTGTATTTGAACAACTGTTTGCATCTGTTCCTGTTACAACATAAGTAGTTGTCACTGTAGGAGAGACGTTATGAGAAATTCCAGCTCCAAGACCATTGTCCCAATCATAGTTAGATGCACCTGAAGCGTCAATTGTTGCAGAGTTTCCTTCACAAATATCAACATCACTACTTGCAACTACTGTTGGAAGTGCGTTAACTGTAATTGTAACCTGATCAGAATTCGTACACCCTGTTGCATCTGTTCCAATAACTGTATAAGTCGTTGTTGAAGTAGGCGAAACTGTTTGTGCGGCACCAGCCCCAAGACCATTGTCCCAAGAGTAAGTAGAAGCTCCAGATGCATCTATCGTTGTAGATTCTCCATCACAAATCCATGTTGCACCATTCGCTACTACAGCTGGAAGGGCATTTACTGTCACAATTACTTGGTCGGTGTTCGAACAACCGTTTGCATCCGTTCCGGTTACTATATAAGTAGTTGTCGTTGTAGGTGAAACTGTTTGTGTTGCTCCCGCTCCAATTCCGTTATCCCAATTGAATGTTACAGCTCCTGAAGCATCAATAGAAGTTGAACTTCCTTCACAAATTGCAGAGGTTCCTGTAGCCACCACTGTTGGTGCAGGGTTCACAACAATCGTTACTTGCGCAATTGATGAACAGTTACTTGCATCAGTTCCTGTAACCATATACGTAGTTGTTACTGATGGCGAAACATTGTGCGTAGCTCCAGCTCCTAAACCATTGTCCCAAGAGTATGAGTTAGCACCAGCTCCAGTAATTGAAGTTGATTGGCCTTGACAAATATTAGTACCCGTCGCAGTTGCAGTTACTGACGGTCCTGATGGATCAGACAACACTTCAACAAGCGTGTTTGATGTACATCCTGTTCCGTTTGTAAACGTAGTTGCGTAAGAACCAGCAGTCAATCCAGTAATTGTATAGGGAAGATTTATTCCAGTCGCAGATCCAGAAGAAGCTCCGGTCCAAGTAATGTCACCAGTTCCAGATCCTCCAATAATGATTGAACCTGTTGTTGATCCACAAGTAGTAGGGTCGGTAGATGACAAAACGGAAATAACTGGAGCAGCAATTACCGTAATAGTAACACTTGCCGCATCAGAACATCCGCTTCCATCTGTTCCTGTTACGTTATAAGTTGTTGTCGTAGCTGGAGACACCGTGTAAGAAGCATTTGTCCCTAATCCGTTGTCCCATACAAATGAAGTCGCTCCACTTGCTGCGATCGGAGTAGATGCTCCCGCACAAATTGTGGCAGTTCCTGTAGCAGATACCGTTGGATTTGCATTCACCGTCACTGTTACCTGATCTGTATTCGAACAACCAGCAGTTGTACCAGTTACCGTATATGTTGTGTTCGTTGAAGGCGATACCGTCTGAGAAGCTCCAGCTCCTAATGCGTTGTCCCATGAATATGATGCAGCTCCAGACCCCGTAATTACAGTAGAAGCTCCGTTACAAATAGAAGCTGTTCCCGTTGCAGTTACAGTTGGTAGCGGTGTAACGGTAATTGTAACACTTGCTGCGTCTGAACAACCGGCGGTTGTACCAGTAACATTATACGTTGTAGTTGACGTTGGTGAAACTATGTGAGAAGCACCAGTTCCTAAACCATTATCCCAAGCGTACGTTGTTGCACCAGCTGAAGAAATTAAAGTTGATTGCCCTTCACAAATAGTTGCCGTTCCATTAGCCGTAACCGTTGGAGCCGAAGGATCTGACAATGCTTGAACAACTGTGTTCGATGTACATCCCGTACCATCTATGAATGTAATGTTATACGATCCAGATGTAAGGCCAGTAACTGTATACGGTAGCGAAACACTTGTTGCACTTCCAGAACCTGTTCCTGTCCATGATACATCTCCTGTTCCAGATCCTGTTATTTGAATGGATCCTGTTGCTGTTGCACAAGTCGTAGGATTCGTTACTGTACCAGCAGAAATAGTCGCCGCAGGAGTTACAGTAATTGTAACCGCAGCTGTATTTGAACATCCTGCCGTTGTACCAGTAACATTATAAGTAGTGGTTACTGTTGGTGAAACTGTATGAGATGCACCTGTTGGCAGACCATTGTCCCATGCGTATGTTGTAGCACCACTTCCTGAAATTACAGTTGACTGTCCAGAACAAATTGTTGTTGCTCCATTTGCTACAACTGAAGGTGCAGATGGATCTGTCAATGATTGAGAAATAGTGTTCGAAGTACATCCGTTTCCGTCAATGTATGTTATGTTATAACTTCCAGATGTTAATCCAGTAATTGTATAAGGCATAGAAACGCTTGTTGCACTTCCAGAAGCTGTTCCTGTCCATGTAACATTACCAATTCCAGAACCACTTACTACAATTGAACCTGTAGCAGTAGCACATGTCGTTGGATCGTTCGCTGAACTTACTGAAATAGTTGGGTTGGTATTAACGACAACCGTAATTGCATCAGTGTTCGCACACCCTGAAGTAGTTCCTGTAACCGTGTATGTAGTAGTTGATGCAGGCGAAACTGTCTGAGCAGCCCCAGCACCTAGTCCATTATCCCAAGAGTACGAAGTTGCACCGGAAGCAGAGATTGAAGCACTTGCTCCATTACATATAGGTGTAGTTCCACTGGCCACAACATTTGGTAACGGCGTTACAGTAATCGTTACTTGATCTGTATTAGAACAACCAGCAGTCGTCCCTGTTACGGTGTATGTCGTTGTACTCGTTGGAGAAACTGATGGTGAAGCACCTGCTCCAATTCCTTGATCCCAAGAATAAGTTGTAGCTCCGGATGCCGAAATGGAGGCGGATTGACCATCACAAATCGTAGCGGTACCTGAAGCAGTAACTGTCGGCACAGGATTAACTGTAATTACAACGGCAGCTGTATTCGAACATCCCACAGTAGTCCCTGTAACAATATATGTAGTTGTTGAAGTAGGAGAAACTGTTTGAGAAGCTCCAGCTCCAAGACCATTGTCCCATGAATATGAAGTTGCTCCGGATGCCGAAATGGAGGCAGATTGACCATCACAGATTGTTGATGTTCCAGTACCAATTACAGTAGGCAGTCCATTGACAGTAATATAATCAGTAATTGTATGTCCATCTGAACCGTCAGCATTGGTAGCTGTCAATATTACTGTATATGTACCTGCTGTGTTATATGTATGAGAAGGATTCTGTGCAGAAGAAGTTCCTAAATCTCCAAAATCCCAACTCCATGAAGTTGGTGTATTTGTAGAAAGATCTGTAAATGAAACGGATTCTCCAGCACAAATTGTAGTAGGTGTTCCACTAAAGTCCGCTACAGGAGGTGTTCCAGATATTGCATTGTATATACCTAGTCCAAATCCTGAGAATCCGGTGCCAAATGAACTAGTAAACGTAACATCGCTATTGAAGGCTCCAATTGTTGTGGCAGCATTTGCAATGGTAAATGTTCCAGCGTTACCAGGATTCACATCTTGAATAGCATTTGCCCCCGCCACCTTAACGATTTCAGCATTGTTTCTGCTGTTTCCAGTTGCTGCTTCCCATCCGGCTACTTCAGCCTCTTCATAGTACGTCGTAATGTTGAACGTTCCAGAAGGATTTGTGTTAGTAGGCACAACTGTATACGACTTAGAAGCTAAGAAATCCGCAGGTGTAGTATTATTAAATTGTAAAGCAGCAGTACCCGCTCTGTCAACTTCAACTGTAACACAACCATAGTCAAAGCTAGAAGTGTTTTCCAGTGTTATCATTACATTACCTGTCGCTTGGTCATAAAAATGAACTGTTTCATTTCCACTAAGATTTGCGGTCTGACTTGTAGCTGCATTTGTGGCTGTTTGAACCGCAATTGGGCCTTGACCGGTGATTAACACATCATCAACTGTGCAGCCATAAAGCCATCCAGTTGCGTCGCTGTATTTAACGCGCAAAACAACATTTGCGTTACCAACGTAAGCGGTTAAATCGAAGTTTTGCGTAATCCACGCACCATCAATTACTGAAGCTACTAATGGGCCGATAGTAGTAAATGCACCACCACCTACAGATACCTGTAAATCGGCATTTTCGTTGTCACCTAGATATGTATTGTTTTCGAAATATGTATAGAAACTTATTGCCGCTGTAGTTAAGTTCGTTAAATCAACAGATGGGAAAGTTAAATCAACATCATCTTGAACACAGTTACAGGCATCGTCATTAAGCCATGCGAATTGACCAGTGTTTGAAGCTGGAATTGCAAATGCCCCAGAACTTGCTGCTGCATTGTTTCCAACTTGCCAAGGATCATTAGGAGCGCCGGCTGCATTTACAGTAGTGAACGGAATCATCGTTCCATCTTCAAAATCATCTTGAAAAATAGTAACAGTTGCTCCAGGAGAAGAAGCAGGATCCAAATCATCATCATTAATCGTTATTGTAACAGTTTGATTAATAGAACCGGCCACAGCATCACCACCATTGGCATTCAATGTGTAATCCAAAGTGATCGTTTCGTTTCCTTCTACGTAATCATCATTGTATATCCAAATAACAACGTTACCTGTCAATGTAGGATCGTCAAATGTGAATGTGTTATTCTGTATAGCATAATCAACATTATTTGTGGCTGTTCCTCCAGTAACGTTAACTGTGATACCCGCAGCTTGCGATGGATCAGCACCTATAGAGATTGGCACATTAAGAATAGCATAAGGAAGACAAGCATTTGGCTGACTTGCAGATGATTCATCTACAGAATAAGTTGCAGCACCAAAAGATACTTGAGGACTACAAGAAGCGATACTAAATGCGCCAATTCTTGTGGACCATGCTCCACTTCCATTGGGATTGTACTCACCAGTCATGTAAAAAGTTTCACCATCAGAAGGGTCAAGTCCCATTGCATTGTAGTCACCATATCTACCCGAGCCATTGTTTGCAGTACCAGTTGCAATTTCAGTCTCAGGCTCGGTCATTACATTCAAAGGATCACATTCCTTACGTCCTGTATACCGAATCGATGGGAATAAACTTGAGCTTGCAACGTTGTAGGCTAATCCAATATTTCCAGTAGCGGATATTCCGATTGTCGGCATCCATCTACTGTCACCATCAGGAGCATATGTTCCCTGCTGATAAATGGCCCAAGATCCACCAGTTCCACCGGTTCTTCTCAGCTCATACCAGCGTATTCCAGTGTCGTCGTTTCCACTAACATCTGTAACATGAGAACAAACAATAGACTCATGTGTTCCAAAGTTTCTATAGTGAATTCTATTCATTAACAATTCACGCAGAGGATCTAAGTAATTTGCATTTCCTGGTTGATCGATACATGCAAACGAAGTATATCCACATAATTCAGATTCATATGGAGCCGTATTAAGGGTAGACGTCTGAGCAAATGTAGAATTTGCCGGAGTAGCCCAGTCAATATCCAATTCCCAAATTTCCAATGCATCTGTTGCTGCTCCTGTCCATGCGTCATCACGAATCCTCATCACCATTGCCGGTGCTCCAGCAGGAGGAAGGGTCGTTCCGTTTAAACTTACTGGTGTACCAGTTTGAAAACCAATAGTTCCAAAATTCGGCATATTAAACATCTGAGCTGTAGCTGGTGTTCCCGCCAATAGGCTAGTTCTATCTAAAGCATAGATATCTGGAAACCCTACGTTTGCTGTAATGACATATTCATTGTTCCAAATAGAATACTTTGGATAATCTGGGAATCCTCCTGGAGAGTTGAAGGTATACGTGTAATAAGTTCCTGTTGGATCGGGAGTTGTTGAAATTGCGACATGCATGTTGTTTCCCGTAGATGAGAACTCGCTTAATAGCCATCTATCTGCTCTTTCATCATAAAGAACAATTGGATCGCCAGAACCGCCAGGCATTGACATGAAATTATCGAAGTAAACTTGAGGACCAATGGCAACACCTGTCTTTGAATACACTTGAATGTAAGACCCTGAGCCACCGTTAATCATTTGTACAACGTGGTTCGGACCGACGTCCACTGTTGGGTCAGGTGGATTTACACTTGTATATCCCATGCCGTCCCAACTTTGTGTTAAAACTTTATTGATCGCAGCTGGTGCATAATCAGTTTGCCAAGCAGGATCCATTCCATTTGGCAACGCATTTGGGTTTATGTTCGGGTTCGTACCCCAGTTCTTGGTAGAAGGACCACTATTTTCAGTCCTGGTAATTTCGTTTACCGTTCCAGAGGGTTCTACATAATCGATTAAATTACCTGTAATTCCATGAAATTCGATTGGAAGTACTTCGGCTTGAATAGCGTCAATTTTCTGAGAAAATAAAGAAAATGAGGTTAGTGCTCCAATAAGGAGCAAAGCAAGTCTTTTCATTTTGAGTTAGTTTTATAGTTTCTAGCGAGGCTAAATTAGAAAAAATCAATTCAAACACCAAATGCTTAATCGGTTAAGTAAATTTTTATTTTAGCATCGCGTTTTTATCGCAAACTATTTCGTCTTTTTGTGTAACTTAATTTAAATGACAACAACAAATAACTTTACCGAGACCAGCAAGATTGCTGAATTCACAGAACAATTCATTAATCAAACCAATCGGTCGGTGTTTTTAACTGGAAAAGCGGGGACAGGTAAAACAACACTACTTCAGAAAATAGTTCAATCTACGCACAAGCAAACAATCATTGTGGCGCCAACGGGGATTGCTGCGTTGAATGCTGGGGGAGTTACGATTCATTCGTTTTTTCAACTTCCTTTCGGAGGATTTATTCCAGACTTCAATATTCAGGGAGGCTTTTCAGAGCATGTAAAACTAGAATCGAAGACAACGCTGATGCGCCATTTTAAAATGAACGCAACGCGAAAAGCGATCATTCGAAATATGGAGTTGCTGATCATAGATGAGGTGAGTATGTTGCGTGCCGATTTACTGGACGCCATTGATTGGACCTTACGAAATGTGCGTAAAATCAACAAACCATTTGGTGGAGTTCAAGTATTATTCGTGGGAGATTTAATGCAGTTACCTCCTATTGTCAAACCTGCCGAATGGAGTTTCCTTCGGCCGTATTACAGCGGAATGTTTTTCTTCAATGCTTTGGTACTAAGAGAAGAGGCTCCTTTGTATGCAGAGTTAGACAAGGTGTATAGACAAGAGGACCAGCGGTTCATTAATATTCTCAATCATCTCAGAAATAATGAAATCACAGACGAAGACATACAAGTGCTCAATGGATATGTTCAACCAGGGTTTAAGGCAACGGATCACGAAGATTTCATAACACTGACTACGCACAATGCCGATGCTGATACAATTAATAAAGATGCATTAAGCAAGTTAACGACTAACGAAGTTGATTACCCTTCTGAAGTTACTGGAGTTTTTCCTGAGCATCTATTCCCATTGGAGGAAAAATCAAGGTTCAAGATTGGAGCACAGGTGATGTTTATCAAAAATGACATATCCTTCGAGAAAAATTTCTACAACGGAAAAATGGGGAAGATCGTTGCGCTGGAAAACGATGAAATCAAGGTTAATTTCCCCAAAGAAAAAAAGACCATCACTGTAGATAAATACGAGTGGAATAACATTCAGTATTCGCTCAATCCATCAACCTCTGAAGTGGAAGAAAAAGTACTGGGAACATTTGTACAATATCCTTTGAAACTGGCTTGGGCTATCACAGTACATAAAAGCCAAGGCTTAACTTTTGAAAAGGCAGTGATTGATGTTTCGAAAGTGTTTGTTCCTGGACAATCGTACGTGGCGTTGTCTAGATTACGTTCTTTGGACGGTTTAGTCTTACTTAATCCTATTCGACAAAAAGGACTCAACACTGATCCAAGCCTGTCGCAGTATGCAGAAAACCAACAAGGGCAAGAGCATCTTGAGGAAAACTTAAAAGCAGCGACCTTCACTTATCTTAAAGATATTTTAACCCAAGCATTCGACTGGGTGGAACTCATGAACAAGTGGCAAGCCCATGAGAAGACCTATCAACATCTTGGTTCCAAATCGCAAAAAGGAAAAAACCGCTCGTGGGTCACTCAGCAAGTACAGATTCTTAATTCAACGATGGAGCCTTCTCGTAAGTTCCGCAACCACTTGAATAAGTTATTTGCAGAGCATAATGTAGATATAGCTCATGTATTAAAGCGCACTGAAGCAGCCTATGATTATTTCTTTAAAGGTCTTGACGGTGTCCTCTATTCCAACTTGAAAAAAATGGCTGAATTGCAAACGCAACGAAGCACAAAACAATACAACGAAGAATTGGAAGAGTTGGATGTGCTTCTGACGGAGGTAATTCTCAACATAAAGAAGGCAAAACAGACACTAGAGTCTATAAGTCTTGGTAAGACGCTACAAAAGGAAGATGTCTGGACCACAGAAATCAAGAATTATAAGGTTACGAAAATTGAATTGGTCAAAAATGAGATGCGTGAATCAAATACAACCTTTGATTTTGACACAGATTTTATACAATTAAAGACGCGGTCAGAAAAGAAAAAAACGGCCTCCAAGAAAAAGAAGGTATCGACGTATGATCAGACCTTGCAAATGATCAAAGAAGGGATGACAATTTCCGATATAGCCAATGAACGTCAACTGTCAAAGGGAACAATTAGCACACATTGCGCACGATTAATTCAACAAGAAAAACTGGAATTAAGGCAAGTAATGGAAAGTCAAATGATCAATGCTTTGTTCGACGTGTTCGAAGAATATGAAGGGGGTTCGCTCTCTGATTTGAAAAAGCAAGTCGGGAGTAAGTTCACTTGGGATGAATTGAAATTATATCAGGCATCCTTATTGGTTTGATTCGAAATTTCTACAATCTCCTCTTATTGTCTTTATTGACGTGAATGTATCGTTTCAACGGACCAAAGTTCGGAAATATTACCCTTGGATGATCGTCCTTAATTTTGATTGATACTTCGTCGCCGTGTTTCTCACAGAATGGAATGTTAGAAATAGATGCGGAACTAACGGAGAGGCTTCCTACTAGTAGTTGTTCAGCATTAAATTTCGTTGTATTTGCCCTTTCAAAATGAGTGGCTTTGTGTCCGCAAATAATGCATTCATTAGGCCAAACAGACTTCTTGAATACCGGTGCATCGAAGTGTGACCTACCCTTAGCATCCTGTGCCGTAAAGGGTCTTATAAATCCTTTTTTATTCATAGAAAATAGCCACTCATGACAATTTGAACATTCAGTACGTTCTTGTTTCTTCCCATCAGTATTTAACGCTTTTGTGGCTCCTCCTCCAACAGTCGCTCCACAGTATGGACAGTCTCCAACTTTAGCGCGTGCTGCAACCATTACCCCCATTGCAATAAAAAGCAATTCTAGTCCGTATGCCGTGTATACAAGCCAGCTAAGATCAAAAAAGTAACCTATTCCATATACGATCAGAGCAAATAGTGTTCCTGCACCAATAATGAATCCGGCCTTTAGTATAAATTGAAATGCAGAAACACCTCTCAATGGTGTTGTTTTATCCGTTTCGATTACAGTAATACTCCCAAAATATTCTTCCATGAACAGCATAATTTACTTCTAAAGTATAAATTAATGGTTTAATTCTTGTTGGTCGCGAGGTCAACTTATGATAAAAATCTTCCTCATACCATTCTTTATTTGTGCATTGCATTCTTGCTATGCTCAAAATGATAGTTCATTCTTGTACATCCAGATTCTTGATGAAAGATCCAAAGAACCACTTCCGTTTGCAAGAATAGCGTTGCGTATCGACGGACATAAGAAAGTGAATTACTGGAGCTCAGATTTTGATGGGATGATTCAAATCCCAAACCAGAATAACCAAATGCGTGATTCTATTTTTCAGTACGATTACCTTGAGTGTTCAAATCTCGGAAATAAGAAAAGAACGTTTAGTTTAAAGAATCTCGAGTGGAAGGATACTTTGACAATTTTATTAGATAGAGCATGGTGGGAATTGGATGAAATTGTAATCGAGGGTACCATAGAACCATTAATTGAAAGGGATTGGGTAGAAACTCCCAGTAAGACTATGTTAGAAATTCTTGAAGGAATAGTTGATCGAGTCGATGATGTAAAAATCGACTCGTTGCGTTTAGAAGGAGAGATAGAATGCGGAAGAGGGATGTTTAAATATTTGATTGAGAACATTCATTATCCCAAATCTGCAATTGAGAAAGGAAATTCAGGGAGAGTGTATGTTCAGCTTGAATTCGATGATCAGGGTTACTCAAGGAATGTTGAAATTATAAAGGGTGTCTCTCGGGAGCTTGATGCTGCTGTACTTTCTGCAATACTAAAAATGCCAAAGTTAAATTGTGAGCCCATTGACGATCAGGAATCCTATCTCTTACCAGTAGAATTTCGCTTTGTTGACTAAGTTTTCTTCGCAAATGCTAGCACATGTCCGTCAAAGTCGGCAAGGTATCCAACAGTATCGCCCCAACCTCTTGATTCCATTGGACTAATTTCCTTTGCTCCAATTTGTACTCCACGTTGATAACACTCTGCTGCGTTGTCCATTTTTAAATAGAGTTCACACCGAGGAATACCTGTGCCTAATTCAGGATGATGCAATGTTGGTGTGATTATCTTGGCGATGCCCTTTTCTGGCATTAATCCTAATTTACAGTGGTCTGAAAATCGAAATTCAGTCATTCCAGGGACGTCTAAAACAGGCTGCATCCCAAGTAATTCTGAGTAGAACACAGTGCTTTTTCGTTGGTCAGCAACGTATAGAATGAATTCAACTTCTCTCATGAACGCTTCTTTTTATAACGCGAGCTTTCAACAAAGGTCCCGTTTTGCAACAATTGATTAAACTCATCCTTGGTAGGTGAGAGTACGACTATTTCAAAATGTTCAGATGGAATGTTTTTCTTTTCTGCAACATGATCAAACGCCGTAGTTTCAAAATCGTAATCCATTACTTCAAAGATCAATTTTGATCCTTCAAAGCGCATTATTTCAGGAGTGTATAGACCGTTTTCGTAGTGGTGTATAATGTATTTCGTTGTTGATAATTTCGTGAGAAGTGTTTTGGAACCACTACCAATTAAAACATCTCTATTGCGCACTCCAAATATGTAAAACTCTCCTTCAAGAATGCACGGAACTGAATCTCCTTCCACAACTCCCAAAAGAAAATTGTTGCGGACGGTGTATTTTGAAGACTCCCGTATGGTTTCTCTACTAATTGATGAAATTGAAGTGGATACAATAGTTATACCTTCAGAAGTAAATTCATAACTTCTAGCCTCAGCATTCGCTGCATAATTTCCAAAGTACTTTGCGTCAATTGATGAAACATTCTGACCCATTGAGTTAGTAGGTGCTGAGAAATAATAGGACTTTTGTCCTATTGAAGTGAACACGAAAAAAAGACTTGCAACTAAACCAATTATTTTCATAACTTAAATATAAGAGTACCTTAAATTTACAATTACCTATCTACCAAAAAACAAAATGATGCAAAAAAGATGGCTCGTTCATACACCGGCAGAAAGTACAGTCGTTGAAGACTTTCGTTCAAAATTGAAAGTCGACCCAATTGTGGCGGAGCTTTTGTTACAGCGTGGAATTGAATCCTACGAAGCTGCGGAGAATTTTTTCAGACCCAAATTGGATGGTTTGCATGATCCTTTTCTGATGAAGGATATGGACCTTGCTGTAGATAGATTACAAGAGGCAATCAATGAAGGGCAGCGCGTAATGTTATTTGGTGATTATGATGTCGATGGTACTACAGCGGTTGCGCTGATGTATGCTTTCCTGAAGGAAACTTTGCCCATTGAGTTTTATATTCCAGATCGCTACACTGAAGGGTACGGATTGAGCATGCAAGGGATTGATGTTGCCGCAGCAAATGATGTTGCCTTGATCATTTCTTTAGATTGCGGCATTAAATCCTTGAAGGAGATCGCTTATGCAAAATCCAAGGGGATTGATTTTATTGTTTGTGATCACCATACGCCAGGAGTGGAATTGCCAGATGGAATCATTCTCGACGCAAAACGTGTAGACTGTGAATATCCTTATAAAGAACTTTCGGGATGTGGAGTTGGATTTAAATTATTGCAAGGATTATGTGACCATAATAATTGGTCCTACGACAGCTTGTTTTCATACCTAGATCTTGTTGCGATAAGCATAGGCGCTGATATCGTTCCAATAACTGGAGAGAATAGAATTTTGTGTCATCACGGAATGCAATCCCTCAATGAAAACCCTAGAGCGGCTTTTCGTGAAATGCTTCTACTGGCAAAAAAAGAATTCCCTATTACGCTGACTGATGTTGTATTTACGATTGCCCCAAGAATTAATGCTGTCGGAAGACTGCGATCAGGGAAATATGCAGTTCAATTGATGATTTCAGAAAAAGCAGAGGAGATAGAAACACTTGCGGCAGAGATTAACCAAGACAATATGGACCGCAAAGAATTGGACAAGCAGATTACTCAGGAAGCATTGGAGATGGTTGATAAGGATACGGAACACGCTGATCGTGTAACTACTGTTGTCTTCGATAAATCATGGCACAAAGGAGTGGTTGGAATTGTTGCCTCACGTTTGATTGAGAAACATCATCGTCCCACTATCGTGTTGTCAGAAAAGGATGGCTTACTTACTGGTTCAGCAAGATCTATTAAAGGCTTTAATGTTCATGACGCAATAGAAGAATGTGCTGATTTGTTGGAACAATTTGGTGGACATATGTATGCTGCCGGACTTACGCTGAAAAAGGAAAATCTGGATGCGTTTAAACAAGCATTTGAGAAAGCTGTCGAAGAAAATCTGGATAAATCATTGCTTACACCAGAACAAGGGATAGACATTCAACTAGACTTCAACCAGATTTTTACACCTGAAGAAAACCGATTGCAAGTGCCTCGTTTGAAAAGAATTCTGAAGCAATTTGAACCACACGGACCAGGGAATATGAAACCGGTATTTATTAGTCGAAATGTGTTCTCTACAGATGTGAGAATGCTCAAAGAGTTGCACCTTAAGATGTCCATGACACAACCAGATTTTGACGTGGTAGTTGATGGAATAGGGTTTAATATGCCCGAAAAGCAAGACGATGTTTCTTCTGGTATCCCTTTCGATGTTGTGTATACAATAGAAATCAATCGCTGGAATGGCAAGGAAACCATACAGTTGAACATTAAGGATGTTAGAGCTAGCGTTTAATGTCTAGCGAATCCTAGATCTCGACGTAAACCCTTGACCTGACAGCATATTGTAACGCAAGAACACCTCAAAGCCACCACGTGCACTTGAAACTTCTGTTAGGCTTGAAATGTTTATATCATAGGCGAACCCTCCGGAAATCACACCCCATTCAAGTCCGACTTTCGCAACCAAAGCGTCTCCCCATCGGTGAAACAATCCTAAGTCTAGAAACGCAGGTTTAATTCTCCCAGTAGAATGTGAAGCGTCGGTCAGAGCAATTCTATAATAAGTTCCGTACAGAATTTCCATGTTTGTTTTTTGTCTGTTAAAATAGATTCCCGGCATCAATGCTCCATTGGAGTTTTTAAATCCAATTAATGCATTCACGAAAATTGACCAACGTAATGGAAGTCTTTCGTCTGCTTGGTTAACAAAAGAATATTTTGGTGTATTTATATGATAAAATGCAGCTCCAGCATTAATTGCGAGTTGTTTATTTTGCGTCATATACCCTTCTATTTTTTTGAAAGTATAGACCAGTCCAGCTCCAGCATCGAACAGAGAAAATGTGGGGGAGTTAAACGTTTCACCACTTGCCAAGCCCTCATTGTACGAAGTTCCGTCATATTGAGCTCCCCACCTTCCATCACTTCCTGCTATGGATCGCTGCGTCCAACCTGAATAAATACCCAAACCGATGGTTTGTTTTCGATCTAAGATCAAATGATAGGCAAGGTTTAAATTAACAGTGTTCGTAGTCACCTTGTTATCACCAACTTGATCGTTGAAGAAGTTTATTCCTCCTGCAATAATTCCTTTCTTCTGTCGTTTATTTTCATTGAATCGTGCATCTACCGAAGCAGCTATCGTGGTGTATGGAGAAGCAACACTTTTCCACTGGGACCGAAAATTCACATTTGCCTGAAACGCACCATTTGCCCCTGCTAAAGCTGGGTTGAGCATCATTGGAGAATATTCCATTTGAGAAAAGTGCACATCTTGTCCATAAGAAAGAGTTCCGATGCACAATCCGAATAAAGCGAGAAGAATATGTGTTTTAAAATGGCTCATGATTTTCTATTTAGATTAGCGTACAAGGGTTACGTTTCCAGATTCCTCGATGACTTCTCCATCGAATAATTTAGCGTATAATTTGTAAGCATACACTCCTGTAATGGCGGGCTGACCTTTAAATTCGCCATTCCAACAATCTCCAATGGAAGTTGTTTCAAAGACCAACTCACCCCAACGATTATATACCGAGTACCTTAATTCTGAAATGCAGTTGCCATAGACGCAGAGTTGTTCATTTGCAGCAGGTCCAATTGCATTGGGGGAGAATATTGTTGGCACGAATATATCGGCGCAAGTAATATTGAAAGTTATATAAACCGTGTCACTGCCAGTACAACCTGATGCGTCTGTGCCTGTCACAATATACATCGTAGTTATCGTTGGACTTGCAATAGGATTAGAACAATCTGCGCAATCAAGACCTTCAGAAGGGGTCCATACATAGTTGTCAGCTCCAGTGACGAAAATCGGAACGCTTCCACCTTCTGAAATGGTTGCACTTTGTGGAGTTGCTATCACGTTTAGACTACCAATAACATCAACAAAATAACTTGCATTGACTGAACACCCAGAATCGTCTGTTACAGTTACACCGTATGTCCCTGAAACCAATCCATTAATTGAGCTTGTGACCTCACTATTTGGTAACCACAAGTATGAGTAATTACCAGATCCACCGTTCGCGTTAATAGCAACACTTCCATCGAGTTGTCCACAATTTTCATCCGTTATGGTTTCCGTGAGTGTAATTTCCGAAGGCTCATTTATGGTAACGTTTTCAAATGAAACGCAGCCAGAGTTATCCGTAACGGTCACGGTATATATTCCTGCTGATAATCCAGTTGCCGTTGCTCCATTACCTCCAGAAGGTGACCAAGAATACGTATAGGGAGAAGATCCACCATTCGCTACTATTGTAACTTCTCCATCTGCGTTACCGAAGCATGATGCATCAGTAGTTGAAGTTACTGAAATTGTGGGGCCACCTAAAGTAGGGATGGTAAATGCGACGTTATTTGTACAACCGTTTTGATCCGTAACTGTTACTGTATAAGCCCCGGCCGGAATACCCGTGGCCGTCGAGGCGGTTCCACCAACTGGAGACCAAGAATAACTATAGGTTCCTGTTCCTCCAACTGCTAGTACTTCTCCTGATCCGTCGCTGGCTCCACAATTCGCTGCAGAAGTACTCACCGTGTCGATGGTTAACTCCGTTGGTTCAAGGATATCAAAGGAAATGGCATCGGTACAACCACCAGCATCCGTTACAGTTACCGTGTACGTGTTTGCACCTAGTGTATTTTGAGTGGCTCCAGTTAAAGCGCCAGGGGACCATGAATAAGTATAAGATCCGCCTCCACCAGTCGCAGAAACAGTAGCGGTCCCATCGTTCCCGTTAAAACAAGAAACATCCGTTGAGTTGTCCAAGGAAATAGTTGGACCGTTCAATGTTGTAACGGCAATATTGGCGTCATCTGTACAGCCATTTTGATCTGTGACTGTGACTATATAAGTGTTCGGTGCTAAAGCAGTTGCGGTTTGCGAGTTCCCTCCAGACGGTGACCAACTGTACGAATAACTTCCTGTTCCACCGGTTGCGGAACCAGTAGCAGTTCCATCATTTGAGCCACATGCTGCAGGAGTTGAGACAGCTGATGCAATTAATTCTGTAGGTTCTCCAATAATTACAGTTCCTGATCCTGAGCACCCATTAGCATCCAGAATGGCAACAGTATAAGTGCCAGCAGAAAGGCTATTTTGAGTTGTTCCCGGAAGAGATCCTGGAGTCCATAAGTAATTATAACTTGAAGTTCCACCTGTTGTACTCACTGTTGCAGCCCCGTTGGATCCACCGAAACAACTTGGGTCAGATTGAGAATCTATGTTCATGGTTAGCGTAATTCCCGCACATGGATTAGCAGAACAGGCTATAAGTCCCGCTGCGCTGTTAATAACTGTTGTCACACCATTTCCATCTACAATTTGAATTGGGTAGCTTGATGGCGGGAGAGTTGTGGTCCCTGTCGCATATTGCGTCCAAACAGTATCTATATAATTACACGTTGAAATATCACACCCCGTGTAGAATCCTAAAAAATATTCAGGTGTTGCTGCCGCACAATCGATGCATTCCTGCTCGGAGTTAATTGGGGATGACATCGGAGTAGGAACACCGGTAGACCATGTATAACTTCCATTTCCGCCAGAGGCAGTTAAATCGCCATTGGTTTCTTCGCAAATGTCTATTGTAGCACAAGGATCTACTGTGATTGAAATTGTTTCAGACCCACATGCCAAAGTGTAGGTAACAGTATGGGTGCCTACACCTGCTAATGTTGGGTTGAAGTTCCCAGAAGCATCAACACCGGTTCCTGACCAAGTCCCACCTGGAGTTGTAGTAACCAAGGCAAAAACTGGGTCAGATTCGCAAACGATCGCTACGCTGCAAATATTTGCATCGCAACACACCAGTGAATATTGAGCACAAGCTGAAAGATTAACTGCTTGAATGCGCCCTTGTCGATTTCCTGCTGCTCCGTTGTCAAATTGTGCTCCATTGGCAATCACCTCTCCATTCGAATTAACACTCACATCATAGACATTAAAGCCAACCATGGCTTCAGTAATGACATTTAAATTTGCATCAAATTTGACAATTCGATCCATTGCTCCCGCGTAAACGTTTCCACAATCGTCGACATCAAGGCCGCTGCATTCTACTTCGGTGCCTCCCAAAAATGGAATTGTATTGGCTGCCCCCCCAGGTATAGTGACCGTGTTGATTAGATTTCCATTTGTCAAGTCCCATTGCCTTAATTGATCTCCACCGTGGGTATAGAAATAATTATCATTTGCAATTAAGGCTTTTAATCCTCCGCCATTTTGTGTTGCTGGCAAGTAGTTCTCACATTTGTATCCTAACACTTCTTGGTTTGGGACTTCAAAAATTGGAGCGTCTGAAGGACATGAACCAATATTTTCATTGATGGCTCCTACTTGCTGATGCGTTAAGAATATGTATTTCGCATTTTTTGAGGAAGAAATTGAACGGACTTCAACGGGTGTAAATCCACCTTGTGCGCCCACTCCAACTTCAACCTGATTGATTGTATTTCCATTGGTGATGTCTATCTCGTATATCATAGACTTGAAATTAAAGATGGCTCCCCCCGTTCCACCAACGATTAGTTTGGTATTGTCACAATTGAAAGTAATTGACCAAAACTCATCCGTGCCAAAAATTCCGCCTGGCCCAGTGTTATGCCAAACCATATTTCCATTTACATCGATTCTTTCAATTTCTGGAACTGTTCCGGAGGTGATATAACTCACTCCATTGGCGTCTGTTGCTAAAGTTCCTAGCCACACATTGCTTGTGTCCCAAGGTGTTGTATAAGTCCATTGCAACACTCCCGCACTATTGAATTTTTTCAATTCCATTGGTGTTTCTCCACCGATCGAATAGATGTTTCCTGCTACATCGGTTTCTACTTCCCAGACTGCTGTTGAGGTTGTAAATGTTGGAGATATAACCCACGGATCAATAACAACTTTTTGAGTGTTGTCGTAATTCTCTAACTCAAATGAAAGTACATTGTTTTCAAAAACGTAATTGGATTTAATGCCAATTTCTGTATTCGCATAAAATGAAACAGGCTTATGTTCAACAATTTGTCCCAATGATGTATTAGTGATTAAATCTCCGAGTTCATCTATACCAAGATCTATAGACGTGCTATTTGGATCCGAACTTATGGTCGAATAGAGTAACTGCACATCAGAAGGATTCGCTCCTGGGTGTAAAATCACATTGTATTTAATACCACCTTCTGGGTGAATGGTGTATTCAATATCGATATTATCGTAAAGATTTTTGTACGTAATCTTTTTATGTCCAGCGATGTTGTTTGCATTAGATACATCACCAGTGGCAAAATTCTTTATAGCATACGAATAGTAATTCGGGAGAATTTCTTCTGCTATTATTGTTACATCCTCGTTTGCATTTAACCAAGTGCCAGTAATTAAAGTACTAATACTTGTTCTTTTTGATGCTTGCGGGTTGTTCTTACGTTCTGGATTTCGAATGATTTTATCAAATCTATACGTTAGACCTTGCTTGGAGAAGAATATGTAAAACGGATTTTGAGCATAAGCAAATTCAATGTGCTCGGAACTGTTCCAAGACCTGCCATCAAACTGCCCCTTGTTTTCAATAAAGGAAATGCCTGTTTCTGTTCTAAAGGAAGTTTCGTCTTGGGCAAACAAATTGCAACACAAGAATAGAAACCCAATAAAGATTAAGTTTTTCATATTAGTAGTAGTTCGTTCTCACACACTTGTCGGAGTGTGATAGTTGGTTCATTGCTAGAAAACTGCGAAGCTTATTAGCACGCTGAAAGTACAAAAAAAATTCAAGTAATTAATCCTGGAACTCTACTCCGAATCGACCCATATTTGTAGGTAACGGACTCGGCATCTTTGCCTCATCAGTATCTATCATCTGCAAAAGGTCAATTTCAATCGTTCTGCAGATATGACTCATAGGCGTATCGGCAGCGGTACCTTGGAATGGTGTTTCCGTAATAACCCCTGATTTATTCAGGATAAAGAAAGCGAATGAGATTAATATACTCATAGGAATCATCCACCAGCTATTCATTAATCCAACAAGCGCAAAAGGTAAGCTCATGGTAAATAGCCACAAGAAGAAGAGCGTGAAATAATTGTAGTAGAATGGGAATACTGTATTCTTAATTCGCTCAGCTTTTCCTTGATCGTCGTAGAATTTTTTTAACGTTCCAATTAAAGCATTGAATCGAAACTCTTCGATCCATCCTTTTTCAAATGCATATTCAACAGCATTTCCTTGCAATACTAAAATTTGAGCCGGAAGATTTTGTTTTCCTTGAATAGAGTTGATTTCATTCTCAGATAGAAATTGGCTTAAATCTACTTTTTGTTTTCGAAGGCTCGCCTTTAGGGCATAAAGCCAAGCAATATGTCGGAGTATTGCCGTTTTTCTCCAAATGTCAATTTCTTCTTTATGCGCTTCAGTGCTTCCAATAGGATATGTGATCAATTCTAATCCCAAAGAACGACTGTTGTTTACCACTGATCCCCAGACTTTTCGTGCTTCCCACCAACGGTCGTATGCAGAGCTATTTCTAAACCCTAAAAAGATGGCCAATGCACCCCCAAGAATACTTACGGGAATTGGTGGTAAATTGAATTCGTAATAATGATGTGTTACAAAGGCAACAGCCGCACAAACTACAAAGAACAGGAAGTTATAGCGATTCCAAAAAACGATTCCAACTATTTGCCTTAGAGGATTTTTAGAAAAATTTAAGATCATAAATGTGATAATTTGGCTGCAAGATATAATAATTTGTACTTGATTTTGTGCAGAAGGCAGTCGTTTGTCAGAAAATGACGTAGCGTACTTAAGCTTAGTGTTTTAGCGAAAAAAAATACTGACTTTACAAATTTCATGTATATTCACTATCATATTTAAAACTAACTCATTATGAAAAAAATTATTGGAACAGGGCTAACTTTTGTGGCATTTACATTGATGATCTCGAGTTGTGGAGAGTCTATTGACGGAGCTGCTTTAGCACAAGAAGTCTGTGATTGTACAACAGCTGCAAATGGGTTGCCAGCAGATGACCCTAATCGCTCTGCCGAGCAAGATAAGTGCGGCGAACTGCAAAGAGTCAATTGGGACAAAGTTAGCGGTGACACTGAGCAAGAATCAGCGTTTAACGATCAATTTCCCTGTGGATTTTAAAAGTTAAAAAGCTTTTAAAAGAGTGGATTAATCCACTCTTTTTTATCAATGAGCATCAAAGAAAAAGCCATCCGTTAATGACGGATGGCTTTTTATATTTTGAATAGCAGATATCTGCTATTTCATTTTACTTAAGTCTGGCATGTCCCGTTCAAATGCTGGAATTCCTGTAACATCCATCCCTGTAATCAATAAGTGAATGTCGTGCGTTCCCTCATAGGTAACAACGGATTCTAAATTCGCCATGTGACGCATAATAGAGTACTCATCAGTAATACCCATTGCTCCGTGAATTTGTCGTGCTTCGCGTGCAATATTCAAAGCGATCTCAACATTGTTACGTTTGGCCATAGAAATTTGAGCTGAAGTTGCTTTTCCTTCATTTCTCAACTGTCCTAAGCGTAAAGTCAACAATTGTGCTTTAGTAATCTCAGTAATCATTTCAGCCAATTTCTTTTGTGTCAATTGGAAAGCTCCAATTGGAACATTGAATTGAGTTCTTTCTTTTGAATAACGCAATGATTGGTCGTAACAATCCATAGCAGCACCAAGTGCTCCCCACGCAATTCCGAAACGAGCAGAATCTAAACAGCTCAATGGAGCTCCCAATCCTGATCTTCCAGGTAAAATATTTTCTTTTGGAACTTTAACATCAACGAAGATTAATTCCCCTGTAGTTGATGCTCTCAATGAAAGCTTACCGTGCATTTCTGGTGTTGAGAACCCTTCCATTCCACGCTCTACAACTAAACCGTGAATTCTTCCAGATTCATCTTTTGCCCAAACAACAGCGATATCAGCAAATGGTGCATTCGAGATCCACATTTTTGCTCCGTTCAAGATCACGTGATCACCGGCATCTTTGAAATTTGAAAGCATTCCACTCGGATTAGACCCATGATCTGGCTCTGTTAAGCCAAAACATCCAATCATTTCACCTGTAGCCAACTTTGGCAAGTACTTTTGCTTTTGCTCTTCCGAACCATACTTCCAAATTGGATACATTACCAAAGAACTTTGCACTGAAGCAGTAGATCTTAATCCAGAATCACACCGCTCAAGTTCTTGCATAATCAATCCATAAGAGATTTGATCAAGCCCAGGACCACCATATTCTTCAGGAATGTATGGTCCAAAAGCACCAATTTCTCCTAATCCACCAAGTATGTGATGCGGAAAAGTTGCTTTCTCGTAATGTTCGTCAATAATTGGAGACACCTCTTTCTTTACCCATGCGCGGGCTGCGTCTCTTACTAGTTTGTGCTCTTCAGAGAGCAAGTCATCCATGTTGAAGTAATCAGGATGAACATATAAATCAGTTCTCATATAGATTTCATTTGTTGCTCGACAAATTTAACGATATTTTCATTGCACGTTAGAATTTTCTCGCTTTCAAAGAGTACCTTTGCTCAATCGCAATGCAGAGTTGGCTACAACATGATTTTTACTGAATTATTCACATCCCCACTAATTGCCATCCCCACCGAGTTATCGTTGCGGGACAATTCAATTTCTCCAATTGTTGGGGCGGGATTATTTATTTCCTTTTTAATGATTGCATTTGCAAAATTGTTGAAATCGGACATTTATTTAACATTGGTCATTTCAAACATAAAAATTGCCGGATTACCCACTTATTTGAGAGAAGCTTTCCCCTTGAATAAAGGAGGGTCATACCTCTTACTTGTAAACTACTTGTTGTCCTTTTCCACCATCATTTATTTACTCTATGGAGCGGTAGAAATTGGATATCAAGAGTGGATAAATATTGCCACCATCCCTTTAGTCATTCTCTTGTGGTCATTGGGTAGCATGCTGATTGTTGGGTTGATTTCTGGAGATCAACAGGCCTTCTACGAGCCGATTTCTATGAAGATTATTGGCGCTCAACTACTGGGCATCATCTACTTTGTTATTGCGCTCATATCTGTACTCTACGCAGTAGATAATTGGGTGCTAATTCAATTGGTGATTTGGACCTTTTTTGCCGAATATTTTATCCGACTCGCAAAAAGTATAATCATAGTATACCTCAAAGGGGTTTCATGGTATTATATAATTTTGTACTTTTGCACGCTCGAAATTCTGCCACTATTTGTAGCTTACTACTTATTGTTGAGGGATTTTGGGTGGTAATATTTGTTGAATATTAAATATTTGGACAGTGTCAATTAAAACTATTTTAGTTTCTCAGCCAAAGCCGGAAGGTAAAAAGTCGCCGTATTTTGATTTGGAAGAGAAGTATGGTCTAAAGATTGACTTCAGATCATTTATTCATGTCGAGGGAATAGACGCGCAAGAGTTTAGAAAGCAAAAAATCGATATAGGAGAGCACACAGCCATCATCCTCACATCGAAAACTGCTGTAGATCACTACTTTAGAGTTTCTGAGGAAATGCGTTTCGAAGTACCTGACAGCATGAAGTACTTTTGTATTTCTGAAGCCGTTGCTTATTACCTTCAAAAGTATGTTGCGTATAGAAAGCGCAAGATCTTTTTTGGAAAGCAAACAATTGTAGATTTGGTGGATGTACTTAAGAAGCACAGGAAAGAAAAATTCTTGTTGCCATGTACGGACAGATTAAGAGATAAAATCCCAGCGACTTTGCAAGAGAACGATCTTAATTTCACGAAGGCAATTTTGTATAAAACTGTGGCTTCTGATTTATCAGACCTTCAGAATGTGTATTATGATATGCTCGTATTTTACAGCCCAGGAGGAATTGAGTCATTGCTAAAGAATTTTCCGAAGTTCAAACAAAATGAGACTGTCATTGCTGCTTTTGGTCCTACAACTGCGAATGCTATTGTAAAGAACAAACTTCGATTAGATCTTCACGCACCTCAACCGAATGCACCTTCTATGACAGGCGCGATTGAAAATTTTGTAAAAGACAGAAACAAGTAATTTGTTTCGATAGAAATATTTAAGGTGCTATTCGTTGGATAGCACCTTTTTTAATGTCTTATAAATTTGATTCATTCCACCAGAGGCAGTATCCTTTATTCGTGTAAAGTCGTTTGGAACAGAAAGTTCCTCTGCATGTGGGTCTATGATGAATTTGTATTTGGCATTCGAAGCTAAGTGAATCAACCCTGCTGCGGGATGAACTTGTAAAGATGTGCCGATGACTATCAGTAGATCAGCTTGGTTTAAAATCAATGCAGCTTTTTCATAAGCCGGAACTTCTTCACCAAACCACACTACATGCGGACGCAATTGATATCCTTCAGGACAAATATCGCTTTTGTCAAGTTTCCAACCTTCGATGGGGAAATAGACACTCTCCTGATTTGGCCCACTCGATTTTGAGTAACGTATATTGCCATGTAAATGGAGAACGTTTGAACTACCAGCACGTTCGTGTAAATCGTCAATGTTTTGAGTGATAACCGTAATTTTAAAATCAGACTCCAACTTGGCAATGGTTTCATGCGCAACATTGGGCGTCGCTTCTATGACAGCCTTTCTACGAAGGTTGTAGAACTCAGTAACGAAATCTGGATTGGCGCGCCATGCGGTAGGAGTTGCAACCTCCTCAATTTTGTAGTTCTCCCACAGTCCATTTGTATCTCTAAAGGTTTGGATTCCACTCTCGGCGCTCATGCCTGCGCCGGAAAAAACAACAAGATTCAGTTCTGATTTTTGAGACATTTTGATTTTAGCTTTTCAAGAGTTGACCATATTACATATAAAAACATTCCCTTCGTATTTGCAAACAAGCAGTTAACGGTGTAGCTTTGGGATCGTTGAAATTATTAATAAATTAGAAAATTATGAAAAAACTATTACTTTGCGGAAGTTTGCTAGTAGCAGGGAGTGCAATCTCTCAGTACTCAGAAGACTTCGAAGGGACATCAGGTACGGCTTTGCCAGCAGGATGGACTCAAGTATCTGCCGCTACGGATGCGGGATACATTACTACAACTGATTACACAAGTACTTATTTCGCATTCCCAGCACACACAAGATATGCTGGAACGAATGATGATATCTGTAACTGTGACAAATCAAATGAGAAATTGATCTCAGAAGCAATTGCAGTTGGTACAGGAACTCAAATTTTAGGGTTTGATTACATCCTTGGGGCGTACTACGGAGAATTTGCTAACATTGGTATTTCTACTGATGGTGGTACTACTGTAGTTGATTTAGGTACTTTAGATGCAACAAACGGAAGTGGAGCACATGAGTGGACGTACTGGTCTGCTGATATTTCTGCTTACGCAGGATCAACAGTTAACTTAGTATGGACTTACAATG
Source organism: Crocinitomicaceae bacterium (assembly GCA_033791225.1). Classification (GTDB taxonomy): domain Bacteria; phylum Bacteroidota; class Bacteroidia; order Flavobacteriales_D; family Crocinitomicaceae; genus UBA4466. Next base: position 148,632 of record JASJHD010000001.1, on the reverse strand, counting down.
ACAATGCTGATTGGGGTTCTGGTTTGATGATTGATGATGTATCTATCTTCTCTCCTGCTGCTGTTGATATGGAAATGATTGCTTTCACAACTAACCCTACAGTTGTTGCTGGTATGGTTGACATTACAGGTACTGTTGCAAGTAACGGTGGTTCAAACATCGCTTCTTTTGATATTACTTGGGACGGTACAAACTCTGCTTCATTCAGCCCTGCTGGAGGATTGAACTACGGAGATACTTACAACTTTACTCACACAGTTCAATTGAACGCTGCTGCTGGTAGCACTTACAACTTTGATGTTTGTGTAGTTGCAACTTCTGATGCTGATGCTTCTAACGATTGTTTAGCTGCTTCTGTTTCTGCTGTATCTTCAGTTCCTACTAAGGTAACTGTTGGTGAAGAGAAGACAGGAGAATGGTGTGGATGGTGTCCTCGTGGTGCTGTTGCATTAGCTGAAATGGAGCTTTCTAATCCAAATGACTTTATCGGTATTGCTGTTCACAATGGTGATCCAATGGTTGTTGCTTCTTACGATGGAAACATCGGAACGTACGTGCCAGGTGGTTACCCAGGTGCTGGAGTTGACAGAGTTGAAGAAGGAGATCCTTCTAATTTTTCAGGAATGCATGCTGCTAGAGTTGGTATGATTGCTCCTGCTGCTGTAGGTGTTGTTATGTCTTATTCTGGTACAAACGTAACTATTACAGTTACTGCTGATTTCGTTGGTGGATTGTCAGGTGATTACAGATTAGCTGCGGTTCTTACTGAAAACAACGTTACTGGAACTGGACAATCTAACTATTACGATGACGGTGCTTCTGGTGCTCTTCAATACCCAAATACTGGTTCTATGCCAAACTTTGACTGGGTAGGCGGTGGAGCTACAGTAAGCCCTGTATGGCATGACCACGTTGCACGTGCACTTGGTGATGATCAAATTAACGGTGCACCTGGATCACTTCCTGCAACTATTACTGCTGGACAAACTTTGTCTCACACATACACTTTCCCTCAGGATGCTGCATGGGACATGACTAATGCTCACGCTGTAGGTATGTTGGTTAACGGATCTACTGGTGAGATTTTGAACGCTGGTGGTGTGCCATTAAACGCAATTGATGAAGTTGCTACAATCGATTTCGATGTAAATGTTGCTCCTAACCCAACTAACGGTTTGGCTAGCATTAAAATTGATCTTGATGAAGCTGCTGAAGTTAGCGTTGTAGTTCTTGACATCGTTGGAAACGAAGTATTCAACTCAGGTTCTTCGAACTTGGCTGCTGGATCTTTCACTTCTTCGGTTGATCTTTCTGCTTCTGCAGACGGAGTTTATTTCGCAAAAGTTTCTGTTAACGGATCTGTTAAGACTGTTAAGATTAGCCTTGCTAAATAAGACAACTTATTAAATAAGTATACGAAAGCCCATCTGTCATTTGACGGATGGGCTTTTTTTAAATCCTTTTACCATGAAAAATTTAACCATAGTTTTTGCACTGCTCTTTTCAATCAATGCATATTCACAACAAACCGTTGGGTTGTTTTTGTATTCGCAGGATGCCTTACCAGGATATACCCTGTTCGCACCAGCTAATACATATACCACTTATTTAATTGACAATTGCGGTGATTTGCAGTACTCATGGCCAAGCGTATATAAAACTGGGCACACGGTTGAATTAATGGAAGACGGAACTCTTTTGAGAGCGTGTAATTTCCAGAATGGATCTCCTATTAGTGGAGGTGGAGGTGGAGGCCGAATCGAGGCCTTGAGCCCAGACCTACAAGTTGCATGGGCATTTGAATATGCAAACGACTCTGTTCGCTTGCACCACGATTTTGAAATAATGCCAAATGGCAATATTCTGATGATCGCATGGGAATTAAAAGACACGCAAACAGCAATAGATTTTGGAAGAGATCCTTTGCTCGTTGGTGCAAATGGAATGTATCCGGAACACATTATTGAGTACAACCCAACGACACAACAAATTGATTGGGTATGGCATGCATGGGATCACATTATTCAAGACTTTGATGCAGGCAAGCCTAATTATGGCGTTGTCGCCGATCACCCAGAATTGTTCAACTTAAATTTTGACGCTGGAGCTGGAGCAGCAGATTGGCAGCACTTTAACGCAATGGATTATAATGCTGGATTAGATCAAATTATATTTTCAAGTCCAAAGTGGAATGAGATTTATATCATTGATCACTCAACTTCAACGGCGGAAGCTGCTGGGCACACTGGTGGTCTTTCAGGACAAGGAGGAGACATCTTGTGGCGTTGGGGTAATCCAGAAATGTACGGTCAAGGTGACAGCACGGACAGAAAACTTTTCGGACAGCACGATGTAAGATGGATTGAAGATGGATTCAGACATGGTGGAAAGATCACAGTGTATAACAATGGAAAAGGAAGAATTCCAGATGAATACTCTACAATAGATGTTATTGCTCCTTCAATTTTACCTAACGGGGATTATGAAATGAATGTGAATAACCAATTTCTACCTGCCTCACACGATTATTCATATAGCGCACCTGTTCCTACAGATTTCTACAGTCACAATATTTCAGGAGCTCAAATGCTGGAAAATGGAAATATTATGATTTGCGAGGGGTCACAAGGTCACTTCTTCGAAGTTGACAGCTTAGACAATCTCGTTTGGGATTACAGAAATCCAGCAGTTACAGATTCCATAATGGAGCAGGAAGAAGTAATTCCTGGGACGCAAACATTGAACAATAGAGCATTTAGAGCACTGCGTTATGTTCATGATTTTCCTGGATTAACATTCTTGCCTCTTGTAAATCAGGGGCCAATAGAATTGAACCCCTATACAAGTACTTGTGTTACACAGATCGGACTGAAGGAATTGCAAAATCAGCAATTATTAGTATACCCTTCTCCTGCTCAAGATGAAATATTTATCGAGTATTCTGGAGAAAATCCAACATTTGTAATACTAAACAATTTGGGACAATTGATGTCTCGGGGAACGCTTTCTAATGCAGCAATTGACGTTAAAGATCTCTCACAAGGGATATATTATGTTTCTGTGATAGACGAAGGTTATTACTATACCACAACATTTATCAAGGAGTAGGTCGCTCATAGTTGTAGCTGATCTAACTCATTGAAATTCATGTTAATTACGTATATTTGGTGGATGAAATATCTACTATTCACATGCTTGCTGACCTTTTCATTTATTGTAAACGCTCAATTTTCTGAAAACTTTGAGGGAGTGATAACTCCAGCTCTACCTGTTGGGTGGACGCAAATAACAAACGCAACGGATGGAGGGTATAACACTTCAATCGATTATACGAGCTCATACTTCTCCATCCCATTACATACCACTTATATTGGAACGAGTGATGATTTATGTAATTGCGATAAGTCCAATGAACAACTAATTTCACCTGCATTTACGTTGCCTAGTTCTGGAGTCTACAGGGTTGAGTTCGAATACGTTTTGGGAGCTTACTACGGTGAAAATGCTACAATTGGAGTCTCCACGGATGGAGGAGTTACAAGCAATAATTTAAGTTCAATACCATCGACAGAACTGGGTAGTCCAGCAGAATATGAATGGAAGCATTGGGAACAAGAATTATCCGCGTATGCTGGGCAGACAATTAATTTAGTATGGAGGTACAATGACAATGGAAATTGGTCGGCTGGATTCATGTTAGACGATATAGTAGTTAAAGAAATACCTAGCGTGGACATGAAAATGCTTTTGGTTGCTAATGACACGACCATTGTTGCAGGTAACTATACAATTTCAGGAACAGTTAAAAATTTGGGTGCCGACCCTATCAGTTCATTCGACATAGTTTGGAATGATGGTTCTGGAAATAATTCAGAAAACTTCAATGTGAATTTAGCATTTGGGGATGAATACAATTTTATTCATGCGACTCCATTATTGACAACACCAGGTAATCACAACATTGAAATATTCGTGGTTGCAGCAGGGGATACAATAAATAGTAATGATACTTTGGTTCATAATGTAGCAGTCGTTTCACAGCTCGTTCCGAAAGTTGTTGTCGGTGAGGTGAAAACAGGAGAATGGTGTGGATGGGGACCAGGAGCACATGTTGCTATGGCAGAAATGTCTCTTTCAAATACAAATGATTTTATTTCTATCGCCATTCACAATGGTGACCCTATGGCATTAGCTACCTATGATCAAGCTTCACAGGTTTTTCCGGACTTCGGAAGCTATCCTTATGGCACAGTTGATCGTGTTATTGGTGGAAGTGGATCGTCGTTGTCACAAATGCATGCCCAAAGAATATCACATGTGCCACCCGCAGCTATACATGTCGCTTCTAGCGTCAATGGATCAATATTAACTGTAGATGTTTTAGCGGATATGGTAACAAATCTGACTGGAGATTATCGATTGGCAGTGGTTCTTGTTGAAGATAGTATTTTGGGAGGTGGTCAATCAAATTACTATCCCGGTAATGGTGCATTACAGTTTCCTAATGCAGGATCTATGGCTAATTTTGATGTAACATTGGCTGGAGGCACAATTTCCCCATATTATCACGATCACGTTGCCAGAGCACTGGGTGGAAATCAAATCAATGGTGTACCAGTATCGTTGCCTGCGTCATTACTCGATGGAACAACTTATAATTTTTCGTATGACTTCTTTATTGATTCAATTTGGAACCTAAACAAAATGAGCGCCGTCGGAATGTTAATCGATGCATCTACAGGAGAAATTTTAAATGCGGGAAAACATCGAATAATTGGTATTGCTGACCTTCCAGAAGGCGAAGACAAATTTGAGATTTCAGTCATACCAAATCCAACAGCTTCTACAGCACATATTTTGGTAGATACTTTTACACCTTCAGAGTTGTCTTTTCAAGTAACAAATGTCCTTGGAGAGGTAGTGTATAATTCTGGTTCAATTTCTATGGCAGCGGGTGCTTATACTATACCAGTTAATTTGTCCAATCAGCCATCAGGCATGTATATTGTTCGCGCTGTAATTGGTGATCAACTGGAACAAGTGAAGATTAATTTAATAAAGTAGCAATAATGAAATTATCATTATTTACATGTTTATTGACTGTTTCATTTATTGGAAACGCTCAATTTTTTGAAAACTTTGAAGGAGTGATAACTCCTGCATTACCTGTTGGATGGACGCAAATCACAAACGCAACGGATGGAGGGTACATAACATCGAGCGATTATACGAGCCAAAATTTTATTTTCCCAGTACACACAAGATACATTGGCACTAATGATGAGTTATGTAATTGCGACAAATCCAACGAACAACTGATCTCACCTGCTTTTACTTTACCTAATACAGGATTACACATAGTTGAGTTTGAATATGTTTTAGGAACTTACTACGGTGAAACTGCTGAAGTTGGCATTTCTACAGACGGTGGTGCTACTAGCACACAAGTTGCCGTGTTGGAGCCAAGTAACGCAAGTGGAGCTCACTTATGGATGTTCCGAGGATGGGATATTTCGGCTTACGCTGGACAAACAGTAAACATTGTATGGACATACCATGACAATTCTGACTGGGGCTCTGGTTTAATGATTGATAATATTGAGGTAAGAGAAGTAGCTAGTGTGGACATGAAAATGGTTTCAGTTCCAGCCGACACTTTGGTGGTCATGGGAAATTATCCAATCACGGGTGTAATCCAAAATCTCGGAGCCGATACAATTACAGCAGTTGACATTACGTGGAACGATGGAACAGGAAACAACACAGAGACATTCAATGTAAATTTGGTGTACGGCGAAGAGTATAATTTCACACATTCGACATTATTGAATAGTATTGCAGGAGCGAATTATTCCGTAGCCATTTCTGTAAGTGCAGTCGGTGATACGATTCAGAACAACGATACATTGATTTATAATGTGGCAGTCTTTTCGCAGATTGTACCAAAAGTTGTTGTGGGTGAGGTGAAAACTGGAGAATGGTGTGGATGGGGTCCAAGGGCTCATGTTGCCATGGCTGAAATGTCTCTTTCAAATCCGGATAATTTTATTTCTATCGCTATTCACAATGGTGATGCAATGGCATTCTCTTCTTATGATGCTGGCTCTCCTCCATGGCCAAACTTCTCAGGTTATCCGTATGGTGCGGTTGACCGTGTTATTGGCGGGGACGGGTCAACTCTTTCAACCATGCATGCGCAAAGGATTTCACATGTGCCACCTGCAGCTGTAAATGTTGTTTCAAGCATTAACGGAATAGGAACAGTTATCACAGTAGATGTTTCAGCCGATATGGTAGCAAATATATCTGGAGATTATCGATTGGCTGTGGTTCTTGTGCAAGATAGTGTTTTAGGAAACGGGCAATCGAATTATTATGACGGTGGAGGAGCTGGAGCATTACAGTTTCCGAATGCAGGAGCGATGGCTAATTTTGATGTAACATTGGCTGGAAGTACAATTACCCCATACTATCACGATCACGTCGCCAGAGCACTAGGCGAGGATGAATTTAATGGAGCTCCAGGGTCGTTGCCGGCTTCATTGTTCGATGGAAACACCTATAATTATTCCTATAATTTTAATATTGATTCTACTTGGAACCTAAACAAAATGAGCGTAGTCGGAATGTTAATCGATGCATCGACAGGAGAAATATTAAATGCAGGACAACACCAAGTAATGGGTAGTTTGAGTATCGCTGAAACCGTTTTTCTTGAAAGTACTTTAACTTTATTGCCGAATCCGACTTCAGGAAATGCACAGATAATGTTTGATTTAAACCGAGCGACAGAAGTAAAGGTAGCGGTGTATAATGTATATGGAGAGCAGGTATACCTGTCACCATTAACATTTTTAATGGAAGGGACATACACCTCAAATATTGATCTTTCAATGGAATCGGACGGTGTTTATTTCGTTCAAGTCGAAGCCGCTTCTGAAGTATTGCGTACAAAACTAAATCTCATCAAGTAAGAATTGTATTCTTCGGTGGTCTCATTGAACAAAACACAGTATTCGGTGTATGCACTTAAGTTCCGCTAAAGAACGAATTCATCCAATCTTCATAAGGCCCTGTTCCGATTCATTTTAGTATCTTTACCGGCTTCTTAAGAATAGCATTATGGCGAAGATTAGAAAACAAGACGCACTGGATTATCACTCTTCAGGAAAACCTGGAAAAATAGAGGTAGTTCCAACGAAACCGTATTCCTCTCAGAGGGATCTTTCTTTGGCATATTCACCTGGTGTTGCAGAGCCTTGTTTGGCAATTGCTGAAGAGCCAGACGATGCATATAAGTACACAAGTAAAGGGAATCTTGTTGCCGTTATTTCTAATGGAACCGCGGTACTAGGACTTGGTGACATCGGCCCATTGGCATCAAAGCCGGTAATGGAAGGAAAAGGATTACTTTTTAAAATCTTTGCAGACATCGATGTTTTTGACATTGAAGTAGATGCCACAGATCCAGAGAAATTTATTGAAACAGTAAAGGCAATTGCTCCAACTTTTGGAGGAATTAACCTAGAAGATATTAAGGCGCCAGAAGCATTCGAAATTGAACAACGCTTGAAAGAAGAGTTGGACATTCCAGTAATGCACGACGACCAGCACGGTACTGCTATTATTTCATCGGCAGCTTTGTTGAATGCTTTAGAATTGGCTAAAAAGAAAATAGGAAAAGTAAAGATCGTTGTATCTGGAGCTGGGGCTTCAGCACAGTCTTGTGCACGATTGTATCATGCACTTGGAGCGAAGAAAGAAAACATCTTTATGTTCGACTCGAAAGGATTGCTTCATGAAGGGAGAGAAGACCTCGATAAAAGCAAGCAGCGTTTTGCTGGGCATAAGAAAGAGGTTTCCTTTGAAGATGCATTTAAAAAAGCCGACGTATTCCTTGGCTTATCTCGCGGAGGAGTGGTGAACAAAGGAATGATCGAAAGGATGGCGAAGGATCCAATCGTTTTTGCATTGGCTAATCCAGACCCAGAGATTTCATACAAGGACGCTACATCTGTTCGTAAAGACATAATAATGGCAACGGGGCGATCGGATCATCCTAACCAGGTGAACAATGTACTTGGGTTCCCATTTATTTTTAGAGGAGCTTTGGATGTGCGGGCAACAACAATCAATGAAGAAATGAAACTGGCTGCTGTGCATGCTATTTCATCTCTGGCGAAAGAAACAATTCCTGAAGAAGTTATTGAAGCATATGGAGAAAAGAACATCTCCTTTGGTAGAGAGCAGTTCATTCCAAAACCATTGGATCCACGTTTGATTTATTACGTGGCACCGGCAGTTGCTAGGGCAGCAATGGAGTCTGGAGTGGCTAAAAACCCTATTGAAGATTGGGAGGCATACGAAATGGAGCTGAAAAACCGTCTAGGTTTGGATAATAAGCTGATCCGTAACATTACAGAAAAAGCACGGCAATCACCTAAACGGGTAGTTTTCGCTGAGGCAGATAATATAAAAATCCTCAAAGCAGCACAAACAGCTTGCGAGGAAGGTGTATGTACACCAATACTTCTCGGGAAGAAACGCATCATCGATGAACTCATTGAAGAATATGCATTTGAATTCCCAGATGTCGAAATTATTGATCCAAAATCGGATGAAGAAAAAGAACGACGCAAGTCTTTCGGCTTGGCATTCTTCGAAAAGCGTATGCGTAAAGGTGTAACGGAATTTGAGGCAATTCAAATTATGCGTGAACGAAATCACTTTGGGGCAATGATGGTAGAAACAGGTGCTGCTGATGCAATGATTTCTGGTATCACGCGTAATTACCGGGATGTTGTTCGGCCATTGATTCAAACAATTGGATTGCAGAAAGACATGACCAAGGTTGCCGGAATGTATATTTTGAGCACAAAGCGTGGACCATTGTTCTTGGCAGATACAACAATGAACATGAATCCTACTGCTGAAGATATTGCAGAGATAACTTCAAACGTTGCGAAGACGATTCGTAAGTTTAAAGTGACTCCGCGAATTGCGCTGTTAAGTTATTCAAACTTTGGATCATCTCCTGGAGAAGATTCTAAGAAGATGGCGAAAGCAGTTAAGATCATTCGTGAGAACGATCCAAACTTAATCATGGACGGTGAGGTACAAGCAAATTTTGCTTTGAATAGTTCATTGATGAATGAGAAGTTTTCATTCTCAACCTTGGCCAATAAGAAGGTGAATACATTGATTTTTCCAAATCTGACCTCAGGTAATATCGCTTACAAATTATTGCAGGAAGTAACAGAGGGGGATGCGATTGGACCAGTATTGATTGGGTTGAAGAAGTCGGTACACGTTCTGCAAATGGGATCATCGGTAAGAGAAATCATTAACATGGTGAAAGTTGCAGTAGTTGACGCACAAACGAAATAAAGAATGATAGCACAGTTAAACGGTAGATTGATTGAAAAGAATCCAACTGACTTAGTCATTGATTGCAATGGTGTTGGTTATGAGGTGAAAATTTCATTGAATACTTTCAGCGCCTTAGGCGATGGTGAAGCTGTGCTCGTTTATACAAAAATGATTGTGCGTGAAGATGCACAATTGTTATATGGATTCGCAGATAAAATCGAGCGTGAAATGTTCATTCATCTGATTTCAGTTTCTGGAATCGGTCCGAATACAGCCATGATAATGTTATCGTCTTTAGTACCCGCAGATATTGCAGCAGCAATTCAGCATGAAGACGTCAAAACTATCCAGAGTATCAAGGGAATAGGTGCAAAAACAGCTCAACGTGTTATCATCGATTTGAAAGATAAAATGTTAAAAATGGCGTTTTCGAGCGAAAATCTATTTGTTGCGAACAATACTAATCAATTTGATGCGTTAACAGCATTGGTTTCTTTAGGTTTTGACAAGAAATCAGCAGAAAGAGCATTGGACAAAGTTAGTACCGGTGAGGAATCTGTTGAGGCCTTAATTAAAGGAGCACTTAAAATACTATAAATTGAAAAGGGCCGATTTGCTACATATGAAATACACTGTAATCTTATTGTTACTGATAGCCAAAATGGGCTATGGACAAGGGGATACTCTCGTGTTTCCTATTACGAACAGTAGTGATCCAACCAATACAACAAATCAAAGTTTCGATTTAGGAGACCCTACTTCAGTTCAGCAAACGATTGTCTACGACCCTTTAACCGGAACGTATGTTTTTAAGGAAACAATGGGTTCGACCAATCTGAATTACCGAAACCCTTCAATGATGACACTTGACGAGTACCTTGAGTACGAACGTCAAAAAACAATGCGGGACAACTGGAAGGACAAGATTGATCAGCAAACTGCAGAAAGTCAACCAATGGAATTCCCGATCAAGATTGGGAGCAAGTTATTTAAAAGCTTTTTCGGTTCGGATCAAATTGTCATTCGTCCGACAGGAAGTGTTGAATTATCTTTCGGTGTAAACTCATCGCGATATGACAATCCTCTAATCCCAGTTAAACAACGTAAGATTACAAGATTCGATTTTGATCAGCAGATCAACCTGAATTTAGTTGGACAAATCGGAACGCGTGTGAAGTTAGGTGTGAGTTACAACACACAAGCACAATTTGAATTTGACAATCAAACGAAATTAGAATACAACGGAGACGAAGATCAAATCATTCAATCCATTGCACTTGGTAACGTAAGTATGGAATTGCCAACAACATTGATTCCGGGTACGCAAACAGCATTTGGAGTAACTACAAAGTTGAGATTTGGACATACAACACTTGATTTTATTATGGCCTCTTCCAAAGGACAGAGAACGGAAATCAATATTGAAGGTGGGGCGCAAGTTCAAGAATTCGAATTGAATGCAGACAACTACGAGGCGAATAGACACTATTTCGTTAACATGTATCATCATGAAAATTACGATGATGGAATGTCAACTTTGCCCATTGTTAATTCAACAATCAACATTACCAAAATGGAAGTTTGGTTAACCAATAAGACAAATAATACTACGAATACTAGAAACATTATTGGTTTTACTGATTTAGGAGAGGAATCTTCAGCGAACTGTCAAGGTGACCCAGGAAATTACTGGGCAGAAGGTTTGCCTGACAACGAAGCAAATGGTTTGTATGCATGGGCTTCTACAAATCCACTTGTTAGAGGGTTCTCAAGTGCCGTTGCAGGATTGACGGGGCAAGTTGCTCAACCAGGGCCATTCGAGCAAGCAATCGATTACGAAAAAGTTGAGAACGCGAGAATGTTGACTGAGCAGGAATTTACCTACAATGCTCAACTTGGATTTATCTCTTTGAATTTGCCATTGAACAATGATGAAGTTCTTGCAGTTGCCTATCAATATTCATATCAAGGAAAGAACTACCAAGTTGGTGAATTCTCAACAGATGGTATTGCAGGACAAGATGCATTGATCTTGAAGTTGATTAAACCAACCATTACGAATCCAAAGAATAAGTTGTGGGATTTGATGATGAAAAATGTATACTCAATTGGAGCATATCAAGTAGATCAGGAAGGATTTAGATTGAACATGTTGTACAATAATCCGGCAACTTCATTGGTGTCTCCGGTATTCCCTACAGAGAATTTGGGACTAACCCCTGTTGAACTTGCTGCGATTGAGAACCAACAAATTGTGACCCTTTTGGGAATGGACAAGATCAACCAGAATAACCAACCATACTCGGATGGAGTGTTTGATTTTGTACCAATTATATTCAATGGAAATAGGGCCGAAAATGGCGGAACGATCAATACAAGAAATGGACGAGTCTACTTTTCTACAATTGAGCCATTTGGAAAGACTCTGTCTGATAGATTATTTGATGCTGGTGTTGCTCCATCGGTCATAGATAGAATTGCATTCCAAGAACTGTATGATTCTACGAAAACGGCAGCGCAACAAATACCGAGCAAGAACAGGTTCTCATTCAAAGGAGAGTACCAGTCTTCAATTAGTTCAGATATCCCGTTGAACGCTTTAAATGTTCCTGAAGGAGCCGTTTCTGTTACAGCCGGAGGTATTAAATTAACAGAGGGAGTAGACTTTACTGTTGATTACAACCTTGGTCGTGTGAAGATTTTGAACTCTGGAATTTTGGAGTCAGGTACACCGATTACCATCTCTGTTGAGAGTAATTCCGTCTTTGGTTTCCAGTCCAAATCGCTCTTTGGAGCACGAGTCAGTAGGAAGTTCGGAAACAAATTTAATCTTGGCGCCACATGGATTCGAATGATGGAACGCCCCGTTACACAAAAGGTTGATATTGGAAGTGAACCGTTTAAAAACAATGTTATAGGATTTGATTTCCAGTACAGAACGGAAGTTCCTTTCTTAACGAAATTGGTAGATTTATTACCCATCATTTCAACCAAAGAGAAATCTACATTCTCATTGAGTGGAGAATTTGCTCACTTAATTCCTGGTCAACCTAAGGCCATTGAAAGAGAAGGAACTTCATACGTTGACGATTTCGAAGGATCTCAAAGTACGATTGATATCAAAACGATTGCAGCTTGGAAATTGGCATCTGTGCCGCAAGGGCAACCTGATTTATTTCCAGAAGCTGGAGTAAGTACTTTATCTGCTGGATTTAAGCGTTCGAGATTGGCTTGGTATGTTATTGACCCAGTCTTCTACCAATCGAATAGTCTAACTCCTCAACACATTATCGACAATTCTGAGATGATTTATGACAGTCGTGTTAGAGCAATTAGTCAGCAAGAGTACATGCCTGGATGGAACCCAGAATATGGTGCGATCATTAATGCGACTCCGCTTGAATTGGCATATTACCCGAGAGAGAGAGGGATGTACAATTATGATACTACAGCAACTGTAAATCCTGACGGTACATTCATCAATCCAGAAAATAGATGGGGTGGAATTATGCGTGCATTGACCACGACAGATTTTGAGCAAACAAACATTGAATATATCCAATTCTGGGTGCTTGATCCTTTTAATGAAGATGCAGAAGCAGTGGATCCAAACGCCACGCACAATGGTGGAGACTTGTACTTTAACTTAGGAAACGTTTCGGAAGATATTTTACCAGATTCACGTAAAACATTTGAAAACGGATTACCGCCAACTGGAGTTTCAATCAACGATGATCTTGACACTACAGATTGGGCAAGAGTTTCCACTCAACAAGTTGTTGTGAATGCATTTGACAATGATCCAACTTCAAGAATCAATCAAGATGTTGGTTTGGATGGATGGAACAATGAAGATGAGCGTATTCATTTTGCAAATTACGTTGCTTGGGTACAGTCAAGTGGAATGGATCCTGATGTAATTGCAAGAATGATTGACGATCCATCACAAGATGATTACAATTATTACCTAGATGATGATTATGACATTGAAGAGTTACATGTTCTGGATCGATATAAGAAGTACAACGGAACGCAAGGGAACTCTCCCACGCAGGAAATGTCAGAGACTGCCAATGCGGATGGATACATCACCATGGCAACCAGTAGTCCAGATGTTGAGGACATTAACCAAGACAACAACCTATCTGAATCTGAGAGCTATTTCCAATACCGTGTAAGTATGCGTCCTGGAGACATGGTCGTAGGTAAAAACTTTATCACTGATGAGCAAACGTACGAACATGCAGATGGTCAAGTAGATCATTGGTATCAGTTCAAAGTCCCAATTCGCGATTATGAGCGTAAAGTGAACGGAATTACAGACTTCAGGTCAATTCGTTTCATGCGAATGTTCTTGAAGGATTTTGATGAAGAAGTGGTGTTGCGTTTTGGTCGACTTGAATTCATCCGTGGAGAGTGGAGACGTTATATGGAAGATTTAACAACACCAGGCGAAGGTGATGTTCCAGATCCTAACTTAACGACCTTCAATATTGGAGCAGTAAACATTCAAGAAAACGATAACCGTTCACCAGTTCCTTATGTTGTTCCTCCAGGAATTAATCAAGAGGTGGATCCTTCAAATCAATACGAGCGTTTGTTGAATGAACAATCAATGAGCTTGGAAGTGTGTAATCTTCGTGATGGAGATGCGAGAGCAGCATACAAAAATGTGCAGTTTGACGTAAGAGCTTACAAGAAAATGAAGATGTTCGTTCACGCCGAAGAAGTGCTGCAGGAAATGCCTTTGAATGATGAAGACGTTACAGTATTTATTCGTTTAGGAACAGATTTTACGGACAATTATTACGAGTACGAAATGCCACTTAAAGTAACGGCGCCAGGGTCTTCTTCTGATACTGATATTTGGCCAGAAGAGAACTTTGTTGAAATCATATTCGAGGACTTTCTAAACATGAAGAAGGCGCGTAACGAGTTGATCGAAGCGGGGAATGTATCAATTTCATACATTTCGGAATACTCAGTAGTGGATCCTGCAAATGAAAACAGAATATTACGTTTGAAAGGAAATCCAAACCTTCAAGGAATGAAGACCATCATGATCGGTATTCGAAATCCTCACACGAATTCGCATTCAATGGACGAATGGACGGAAGATTCTCAGCCGAAATGTGCTATTGTTTGGGTGAATGAATTACGTTTAACCGACTTTGTTACAGAAGGTGGATCAGCCGCTGTGGCTCAAATGCAAGTACAACTTGCTGATTTTGCCAGTGTGACTATGTCTGGTACTTACAAAGGAATTAACTGGGGAGCTGTTGAAAGTAGAGTGCAAGAACGTCAGCGTAATGAGCAAATTGGCTTTGACATGACTGCCAATGTTCAATTAGGTCAGTTCTTTGGGAAGAAAGCAGGTGTTTCATTGCCGTTCTTCTATGGTTACTCATTGGGAATTGTGAACCCTGAATACGATCCATTCAACCCAGATATTAAACTGAAGAGTTACGATGCCGCCACAAGAAGAGAAAGGTCTAAAATGGGCCAAGACTTTGTTGAACGAAAATCGTATAATTTTACCGGAGTTCGAAAGGCGATGAAAGCGGGTGTGACCCCTCGATTCTGGAGATTATCCAACTGGTCTGCGAACTACGCATACACAGAGAATTTATCAAGAGACTTCAATACCAATTACGACCGAACAAAGACGTGGAGTGGTGGATTGAACTATAGTTATGCATTTACGCCAAAACCAATTACGCCATTCAAGAACGTAAAGTTCATGCGTAAGTCTAAGTGGTGGGGCTTGATTCGTGATTTCAATTTCTACTTATTACCAAAGAACATCTCGTTCAATTCAGACATCATGCGATCTTATAACGAGCGTCAAGTACGTAACAACATCGTTCCGGATTATGAGTTTGCTCCAGTGTATGTGAAACGTTTCAATTGGAACAGACAATATGGATTGGCATACGACCTCACAAAGAAATTAAAGTTCAGCTTCTCGGCAACAAACAGTTCTATTTTCAAGGAAGGGAATGAACGAGTAGACCGAAAGGAAGCTCCTGATGAGTATAGAAACTTTGAGGATACTGTAACGCAGCAATTGGGAACATTGGGAACAACAATGGATTACACCCACAACTACAGTATCAATTATACACTTCCATTGGAGAAATTGCCGTTAACAGATTGGATGAACGCGAGTTTCAAATACAGCGCAACGTACAATTGGCAAAGAGCACCATTGGCACAACCAGAATATGGGCATACTATTCAGAACAGTCGTAATGTTGGAATGACGGCACAACTGAACTTTGTAAATCTTTACAACAAGATTCCTTTCTTTAAGAAGATCAACAGCGGTAACAGAGGAAACAACGGTCGAGTTGATCCACGTAAAAAAGCGGGTGGAGATACGAAACCAGATGATGCTACTCCTCCAGGAGAGGAAGAAGTGCCGGATGAAGATTTAACGGAGAGAGAGAAGAAGAAGAAAGAGCGCAAAGAAGAACGTGAAGAGAAGAAAGAAGAGCGTGAAAAGAAACGTGACGGAAAAGCACATCCTGTAGTAGGGTTCCTTGCACGAATGCTTATGACTGTGAGAAATGTAAATGGAACATATACATTAACAGACGGAACATTACTTCCAGGGTACAATCAAGGGACAAGTGTTCTTGGATTTAATCAGAGCATGGATGGAGCAATGGGCGGATTTATTTTCGGTCAGCAGCGCTATGACATTTTCGGTCGTGAAACAGGATACAACGTTGCAGACATTGCACGAGATAATGAATGGCTCGTTGAAAACGAAAACTTGAATAAGCAATACACAACTACACATACAGCGAATTTAACACTGGGGGCTAGTTTAGAGCCAATCAAAGATTTATCTATCACACTGTCATTGAACAGAACGTTTAGCACAAGCACAAACGAATTCTATCGTTGGAACCCAGATGATATTGACCCGACTCAAGGTGTTTTTGAAAGCCAGAGTAGAGTAGAAATATCAACCTTGAGTTACACAAGTGTATCCATTGGATCAGCATTTGCAGCTCTGGGTGAGGGATATAGTTCTGCAACATTCAACAAGTTGTTAGATAACCGAGCTGAAGTTTCACAGATTTTAGGTGCGGTAAATACGAATTCTAATGCAGGCACTTCTGATTATAGAGACGGTTATAGCGGATCGCACCAAGAGGTTGTTCTTGGAGCATTTATGACGGCCTACACGGATAGATCGGTGAACAAGAAGAATATCAACCCAATGGACAATATGCCATTGCCTAACTGGTCGGTGACATACAACGGATTGAAGAAGTTCAAATTCATGAAGAAGATTCTTCGAAACTTTGTCTTGAAGCATGCTTATTCTTCTACTGTTCTAATAGGAGGAATGCAGACCAACATGGAAGCTGGGTTTGATGCCAACGGAAATGCGAACATTCGAGATTTGAACAATAACTTCATGGCCGGAATGGTTATAAAGAATGTTAGTGTACAAGAGCAATTCGGCCCACTGATTGGATTTGACGCGACTTGGGTAATTAAAGGACAAGGACTAATTACGAAGTTCGAGTACAAGAAAAGCCGTACGGCAACCTTGGCATTGACCAACAATCAAGTAACGGAAGTGTTGGGAACGGAATGGATTATTGGAATTGGATACAAGTTTGCAAAAGTGAAAATTCCTATCAAACGATGGAACATTCCAGCGAGTCCAGTAAACATTCGTTTCGATATGTCGTTTAGAGATAACTTAACGGTGATCCGCAAGGTGGTTGAGAACACAAATCAAGCAACTGCTGGACAGCGTGTAATCTCTTTGAAAGCATCAATTGACTACAATGTTTCTAGATACGTAACGGTGATGTTGTACTACGATCAAACGATGAACACACCAAAGATTGCAACATCGTATCCAACAGGAAATCTAAACGCTGGATTGCGTCTACGATTCAACCTTGCAGGAGTTCAATAAATGATAATTCGTGAAGCAATACGAGAAGATGTTCCAGCAATTCTGGAATTAATCAAAGGACTTGCCGAGTACGAGAAAGAACCCCATGAGGTAGCAAACACTGTTGAGAATCTAAGCAAGGATATTTTTGAGAATAAATACTGTGAGGCCCTCGTTGCCGTAGAAGATGGAGTAATTGGTTTTGCCATTTATTACACATCCTACTCAACTTGGAAAGGAGCGTGTATCTATTTGGAGGACTTGTACGTTTTACCTGAATCGCGTGGAACTGGCGCTGGGTCAAAACTCTTCGATGCGGTGGTTGATATTGCCAAAGAACGTAAAGTTGCACGCATGGATTGGCAAGTGCTCGATTGGAACGAGATCGCTATAGATTTCTACAAACGAAAGGGAGCTACATTAGATGAAGAATGGATCAATGGTCGACTGTTCTTCCGAGAGAATGAAGGGTAATTCCTCCCCTTAATCCCCCTCCGAAGGAGAGTTATGTATTACACTCACCAAGCTATAATAATTGAACCACAAGAGAAAGCATTGCTTTTGAAGACGAGTCGACGGTAGACACACCGCGAAGCAGCACCGAAGGTAATTCGCCTTTCAGGCGGGACACTATTGAAGAACTAAGTTTTAGACACAAAGCTTTGTAGACCTTATGGTCTGCTTGTGTCTTCATTAATCATACTAAACTGTGATTTGTGCCATTGTGTGCTTGTGGTTCAAAAATTTCCACACCAAGATGTTAAATTGAACCATAAGAAAAAGCAAACACAATTATAGCCATTGCCTAAGAGAACATTTAATGACTAAACAAATTAAGTGTGAGTCCTGTCTCCCCCTTTGGAGGAGGATTAAGGGGGAGGAGTTGGGAGTTGGAGGTCCCTAACAAATCCTCAACCTACAATAAATCATTGGCCAAGTTAGCCAACTCAGAGCGCTCACCCTTCTCCAAACGCACATGCGCAAATAAACTCTGTCCCTTCAAGCGATCAATCAAATAAGCCAATCCATTACTGTGCTCGTCCAAGTACGGTGTATCAATTTGGTTGATGTCTCCGGTGAATACAATCTTCGTATTCTCACCTGCACGTGTTATGATTGTTTTAATCTCATGCGGGGTTAGGTTCTGAGCTTCATCAATGATGAACATGATATTTGAAAGACTTCGTCCACGAATAAACGCCAGTGGCGAAATAACAATTTTCCCGTTCTCTTCCATTTCAAGTATTGCCTTGTGCTTACGCTCGTTTTCACCGAATTGCGCCTTGATAAACTTCAAGTTGTCCCACAATGGCTCCATGTATGGCCCAATCTTGTCTTCTGCTGCTCCTGGTAAAAAACCAATTTCTTTGTTCGACAAAGGCACAATTGGTCGCGCCAATATGATCTGATGAAACTTCTTGCTTTGCTCCAATGCCGAGGCCAGTGCTAACAAAGTTTTCCCTGTTCCAGCAACGCCTTGAAGTGCCACAAGTTTAATATCGGGGTTTAACAAAGCGTTAAACGCAAATGCCTGTTCCGCGTTCTTTGGTTTGATACCGTGAACAAATTCTTTCTCAATGCGCTCAATCTGATCAGTATGTTGATTGTACACCGCCAAAGAAGAAGATTTCCCATTCTTTAAAATGTAATACCCGTTTGCGATTTTTCGCGTTCCCAAGATGCCATCTTCATCAATCTTTCCCTTTGTGAATATTTGTCGAATTTGATCTGAATCTACATTCTCTATCGTATGTACGGTGGATTCTTGTGCGTTGTCATCTTTTACTTTGCCAGTTTCATAATCTTCAGCGGCAATTCCAAGTGCTTTGGCCTTGATTCGAAGATTGATGTCTTTGGTAACCATCACAACATCCTTGTCGGTTTCCTGCTCCTTCAATGAAAGTGCACCGTTAATGATCTTGTGATCGTTTTTCCCTTTGGCGTAAACACTTTCCGCATTTACTCCTTCCGGATTGTGTGAGAAAACAATCTTAAATTTTCCAAGGTTCTTACCAAGTGAGATCCAATCTTGTAGACCTCCCTTTCCTGATAATTTATCGATGAAGCGAATTACCTCACGGGCACAAAAGTTCTTTGTATCATTTCCGATTTTAAACTTATCCAACTCTTCCAAGACTGTAATTGGAATGGCAACATCATTGGTACCGAAAGTTGTAATTGCCTGATGATCATGAAGTAAAACGGAAGTATCAAGTACAAAGATTCTTGTTTTTTTAGCCATAGGTGGTGTTTTCCAAGTAAGATAAGAGGAAAGTAGAGAATTCCACCATGAAAGTTATTGGAGTTATTGACAGTGGATTGTGGAGGGATAGATTACAGAAATTACTTAGTCCAAATCAGATATTTATATTCGATTTCCTAGTTTAACCACAAAGCCATTAGGACACAAGTCTACTAGCCAATAGACTATTTGTGACTCTCCTATAAACTTTAAACACAACTTTGTGATTCGTCAAAGACGAATTAGTGCCCTTGTGGTTAATAATTAGAGGCTTTGGTTGGAGTAGGGTTTTTTCCATTGCTCAAAATACTTAGTCCAAATGAGATAATTATTATTCGATTTCCTTGTTTAACCGCGAAGCCACTAGGACACAAGTCTACTAGGCAGTAGACTATTGTGACTCTTCTATAAACTTTAAACACAACTTTGTGATTCGTCAAAGACGAATTAGTGCCCTTGTGGTTAACAATTAATGCCTTGGTTGGAGGAGGTTTTTTTCCATTAGAGAAAATACTTAGTCCAAATGAGATAATTATTATTGGATTTCCTTATTTAACCACTAAGTCACAAGGACACAAGTCTACTAGGCAGTAGACTATTTGTGACTCTTCTATAAACATTTAAACACAAATTTTGTGATTCGTCAAAGACGAATTAGTGCCTTTGTGGTTAATAATTAGCGCCTCTCGAATACGAGGTGTTACATTGAGCATATCGAAATGCCCTCGAATCATCGAACAATCTAACCATCGAATAATCCAACCATCCAACCATCGAACAATCCAAAACTGCACAAATTACCTAGTCAATAATCAGGTATTTATACTCTTGACACGAGGTTACAGAAGTGGTAACTTGTAAGCGCTTAATTCTCAATCAACTATACACTTATGAAAAATCAACTTATTGCATGTTGCCTACTACTTTGCGCAACGGGAGTGAATGCCCAAAGCAACAACGGACAAGCAAATGGCCAAGGGGTCACACAATGGAAAACAAACGGAAACATTACCAATTCAGGTGATTTCTTTGGAACCAAAAACGATCAGCCAGTAAGGTTCCGTTCCAACGATATCGAACGTTTAAGAATCACCTCCAATGGATACGTCGGAATTGGAACCGCTGCTCCTCAAACCAAGCTGGATGTAGACGGAGATGTAACGCTTCGAGATGCAGTGTACCTTCCAGGCTTACAACAAGACAACGGCTTGGACAACTTACTCACCATTGATCCAGCTACAGGAGAAATCATGCGTGGCGACATGTCCAAAATTGCCGACTTGATCTATGAAGACAAAGGCTGCCCGATAGGAGATATACTAAGCCCCACATGGGCGAACGGTGTGAACAAGATTTACACAAAATGCCCACAAGTAAATGTAGGAATCGGAACAGATGTACCCAATTACAAACTAGACGTTGTCGGTTTTGGCTCTTTTAGTGGAGGAATAAAGGTAGGGAACGACTATACTCCTGTGTCTTTTGTGCACTCGTACATTCAAGGCTATGATGATATAGCACCAAAACGCCCATGGATCAATTTCTTATTGCCAGATGAAGGAGAACCGGAATCCGTATTTCTTGTAGAGAACGACGGGAGTTTATATGCCACATCAGTGCGTGTGCGTTTCAACGACGACATTCCTGTTCCTGATTACGTGTTTGAAGCAGATTATAAGCTAATGCCTTTAAAAGAAGTAAAGCAATTCGTCAATGAAAACTGTCATTTACCGAACATACCCTCAGAAGAAGAATTCCGCGAAGAAGGATTAAGCATAGAAGAAATGCAGTTCAAGCTTTTGGAAAAAGTAGAGGAGTTAACCCTATACATGATTCAGTTAGAAGAACAGAACGCCGCACAACAAGTAGAGATAGAAAAGTTAAAGGAGGAGATTGGAAATTAGAAGTCAGAAGTCAGACATCAGAAGTCAGAAATCAGAAATTCGGATCATCTGATTCTCTGACAATCTAACCTTCTGACAGTCTAACGATCTAACCGTCTGACCATCTGAATCTCTAACAGTCTAACCTTCTGACAGTCTAACGATCTGACAGTCTAATCTCTAACCTAGCAAAAAACACACTATGAACTACATAAACACCCTTCTCACCACCCTCTCCCTCCTCCTTCTCTGGCAAGCAAACGCGCAAGTAACTCCCACCAGCGTCTACCAATGTTTTGTAAACGACCCCGTTCCAGCGCAAACAATTGATATGAACGATGATTACAAAGCAGGCTGCGTTCTCTTTGAAGGAGAGGTCTATGATTACCAACTTAATGAGAATAAAACGGTAACAGCTTCCCAAAAAATTGACGTTGAACCCAACAAATTCTCTGCGCACGACTTCACCCCTGGAAACGGAATGACACTTGTATTGTGTAATGATCTAAAAGATGTGCTCAGCTTTACACATGAAGATTTAAGCAACGTAGAAGCCCTCAAGAAATTTGAGTTTGGTATTGAACTACCAGCGAATGTAGAGGCGCGTATTCAGGACTTTATACTAAATGGAGATACCACGGGAAATCAAATTAACCCGTACTTGGAATGGCAATTGAACGCCGAAGCAACATTCATACACAGAGCAACCGAGTTTGAAAAGGTTATTGACGGGTTTTATTTTCAAGATTACAAACGACAAATTATTCAGAGCAATTTACCACTTTCCAAATGGTTTCCAGATTCTACAACGCACCACATGCGATTCCGTTATGCCCCTGAAAAACTAGGAGTTTGGGATGTGCACATCAATGTTATCCTAGAAGATGGATCAAGCTATTCCTTTTGCCCGTTCATTATCAATGTAACGCCAAATTCGGAAGACGATGGCTTTGTTAAGGTTGCTGCAAACCAACGCGTTTTGGAACGGAATGATGAATTGTTCTTTCCAGTAGGACAAAATCTCCCTTGGCCGTTCGATGAGACCAGCGCAAGTGGGCCATCAAATGGTGCATATCAGGATGAACCTTCAGGATCATATACGCATCAATTGATGGAAGCGCAAATTCTTGAATTGAAAGATGTTGGGGTAGATTATTTTCGATTGATATTGAACCCTGCAAGCTTAGACATCGAATTTGAAGAAGTAGGAAATTACACCGATCGACTGAATTATGCATGGGAAATAGATCATATTATAGAGCAGGCAGAAGAATTGGACATGTACATTCATTTCAATATGCTGCTGCATTATCAGCTTGAATCACCAAATGCAGGAGGTCGTTTAGCATGGGATTGGTCAGATTCTACAGTGGCAGCATTCCCAGCTTGGGATAGTCTTACATTAAGTCATTATGCATACAAGAGTACATTTGGGCTGAGCAATATGGCACCCGAGGCATTCTTCTCTGATGAAGGATGTAAAAAATACTACAAACAACGCTTGCGGTACTTAGTGAGCAGATATGGATACACTCCACACATTGCAATGTTTGAGTTGCTCAGTGAAGCAAGTAATGCAGGGCGTTTATCAAAAATAGCATACATAGATTCTACTGGTGTGCACTACAATGATTCAATTTCACCTTACAATGTTGGCTCAAGTTTCCCTTTGGAGCTGGCATGGTGGCATGACGAAATGGCCAAATACATTAAGAATGAACTCGGACATACGGAGCATTTAATTTCAGCCAACTATGCGCAAAAACCTATAGGACAGGATTATACCTATGCTGTTCCAGAAATTGATGTGATTAGTTGGAACCAATACAATCACGGAAGGCTAGCCATCTATCAAGATTATGGTCACCTAATAGATTCTTTTAGTACCCATTATAATAAACCCATATTTTTCAGTGAATCTGGTCCATTGCATGAGGCTGATTGTGATTCTGGTGTCTCCTACAGGAAACAGGTCTGGATGAATGCATTTACTGGAATAGCAGGGTTTAATATGTGGAAGCATAAGATTCACTCTAACTATGCCTATTTAGGAAACGTGAATGCGTTCATTAAAAATAATTCGGATATAGGTGATTTGTTTCTTGGCTCTTGGGAAGCTCAATATTACAACGATGTGGGAAATGTGGGAGAGGCATTCCAGAAAGAAGTTAACCTTATCAGAGGATTTCCTCAAGGACCAATTACCTCTGAATTTACATCTGTTGGTGTTATATCTAATATGACGGATAATCGTTATACGAATAATACAGGGTCGCTTTCCAGTTATTGTTATACCGAACCAACTAACACTGGACATATTAATAAGGAAAACTTGTTGTTCCAAGACCAAGCAGTATTCACAAATCATCTAGGCTCCTTTGTTCACGATGATGAATTTTTTAACACGAATGGCGTTTCAATTGAATATGATAACAGTCCATTTTTCAATGCTGTCCCAGGTTGGCCAATGGAACATCCCTTAAGCTGTGTAGAAAGCAGTTGTGCCGAAACAGTTACGGCAGAAATACCCTTTATTCAGCATGCATCCTTAGGCGGAAATAAAAGTATGATCGGGGATGAGAGCTTCGATTGGAACCGAGTAGTTCAATCAGATCTTCAAAGAGAAGAAGCCGAAGGCATGGAGTACAGTATGAGAATATTTCCTAATCCAGCTCAGGATGTAATCAATATTACATGCTTAGACGCAAACATTACGCAGTTTCATGTGTGCGATGCAAAGGGAAGGGTAATCTATTCGATAAATCGAGAATCTACCAGTCAGACTGTGGAAGTCTCCAACCTAGCATCCGGAATTTTCGTTATTTTAGGAGTGGATAAGTCAAACACTATAATGTATCAACAACGATGGGTAAAGCAATAATATTCTTGTTCAGTTTGGCATTACTAGTTTCTTGTAAAAAGGATCAGACGCCAGAGCCATGTACAGGCATTTCAATGACTGGCGAACGTGAAATGTTTGTAGGGACTTGGAGTTGGCATGGGTCATTGATTAAAGAGTCATTTGATATTGGTTTACCTGTGTATCACCTATACACACCGCAAACACAAGGATTTGAATATTATTGTACCATTGGGATTGATGGTACATATAAAGGATATCAGAATGGGTTATTAATTCATGACTTGGTGCTAAATGAAGTTTTTTTTGAAAACTTGAATGCTTCGATAACGGACGTAATAGATGTCTATACCAATTGCTCAAATGAGAGAATAGATTTTAGGCATCAATTGCCTAATCCAACTATTGACTCAATTGAAATTTCAAAATACCCATATCAATTTGTTGATGAAGAAAACAAGTTGGAATCTCTGCGCAATTATTTCGTAAAACAATGAGATGGGTAAAGCAATAATTTTCTTGTTCAGTTTAGCATTACTAGTTTCTTGTAAAAAGGATCAGACGCCAGAGCCTTGTACAAGTGTTTCAATGGCAGGAGAACGTGAAATGTTCGTTGGAACTTGGCGTTGGTATTCAACTGTCGTTGAAGAGTGGTTCGACCTAGGACCATCCATTCAACATGATTATACGCCGCAAAATCAGGGTTTTGAATATTATTTTGTAATTGACGTAGACGGTACTTATAAGGGGTATAGAGACAATGTTTTAGTAGATGATTTTTTATTGAGTTCCATTGCATTTGAAATTTTTGGAGGAACTAATTCGAGTGGAATGGATTTAAGGTTAGACTGTGGTTCAAAAGCTTTGGAATTAATTATATACTCTAGCAACATACAAAATGATTCTCTGCATTCTCCAAATTATCCCTTAAGTTTTGATGATCAAGAGAATCATTTGATAGCAAGACAAAACTTCTTCGTAAAACAATAAGATGAGTAAAATTATAGGTGTAGTTTTTTGTACGCTTTTGTTGTTTTCTTGTAAAAAAGAACAGACTCCTGCTCCTTGTGAGGGAATATGCATGAGTGGCGAAAGAGATTTTTTTGTAGGTACTTGGCACTGGTATTCTACAACTGTGGAGGAGTGGTTTGATTTAGGCTCCTCAGTGTATCATGATTATACTCCAGTAACCGAAGGTTTTAATTATTACTTCACCATTTCCAATGATGGAATCTATAGAGGCTACGAAAATAGCACCCTTGTTCATGAGAAAATATTAAGCTCAGTAGAATACGAAAACTTTAACACTGCAAATGTTATTCAATTAGGTATGAACTGTACAGGCGAGTCGATTTCCTTGTCAAACGCCTTGTATTTAAGTAGTGATTCTATTAGAACGGTTTCATACCCATTGAATTTTGATGATCAAGAGAATCATTTAAGGACACTATATAACTACTTCGTACGCGAATGACCCGTACACTTTCCATAGCACTCATTGGGGTTCTACTTATGGCCTGCAACAAAGATAAGTGCCAGTCGATAGATATGACAGAAAAAAGCCGAGGTGATTTTATTGGTACATGGCGTTGGGACAAAACATCGGTTCGTCAGTGGTTCGCCATTGGATCTGATGTGTATCTTGAATATACTCCTGCCAATCAAGGCTTTGAATATTACTGTAATATTACTGCCGATGGCAAATATGAGGGATATCTAAATAGCGAGTTGGTTCATTTATTTACATTGTCAGATGTTGAATGGGAAATAAAGGGACAATTAGATAATGTTCTAGCGTTATACATCGATTGTTCACAAGAACTTTTGGGCTTTGATAAGTCCAATCTTACGAATGATACTATCCGAATACAGGAATACCCATTAAACTTCCATGACGAAGAAAACAACCTTGAAACAATAAGAAATTACTTTGTACGCGAATGATTCGTATGCTTTCCATAGCACTCATTGGGGTTCTACTTATGGCCTGTAACAAAGACAAGTGCCAGTCGATAAATATGACAGAGAAGAACCGCGGTGCATTTGTAGGTACTTGGCGCTGGCACAAAACTGTAATTAAACAAACTTTCGCAATTGGAGATCCGTACTTTTACGACTACACACCAGCCAATCAAGGCTTCGAGTATTACTGTAACATTACAACCGATGGAATGTTTGAGGATTATGAGAATGGTGAACTGGTGCATTTGTTTACTTTGAGTGAAGTAGATTATGAAAGCTTAGGAGCGAACAGTAATTCTTTGGTTGTTAATTACAATTGCTCAGAAAGTAATAGAATTGGGTTAACCCATCCATCGCAAAACTTGACAAACGATTCCATTAATATTACGGAATTTCCATTAAACTTCTATGACGAAGAAAACAACCTTGAAACAATAAGAAACTACTTCGTTCGCGAATGACGATTCCTGTTTAAGGCTCCAAATTATCCGAAACAATCTTATTCAACGGCAATTGAATTCTACCGTACAATGATTTTTCTTCTGTAGAATCTAAGTAGAACTGCACCGGAACTTTATCAAAAGTCCACATGATTGAGCTTGCATTGTCTTCTATCATTTCTGGGAGGTATTGCCCTGTGTGAAAAACCAACGAGCTATCTGTTCGGCTCATGTTCAGTGGTGGTGAAAATAGCAAGCGGTATCTCAGTTCTTCCTGCGTTAAGATTCCTCGGGTGAGCATTTTGTCAAGGAAGTGATCGGTATTCTGATTCATTGAAAGGTACAGAGAGAAGCCAGAAATGCGCACAGTTCTGTATTTTGTTACTTCTACGCGGTTAAAGTCGTCGTCGTACTCGGTCTCAATATAGCTTTCGCGGATCTTTTGAATTCCACCCTGACGGAAAGAAAGATCACCTGTCCACGCATGCAGAAAATCATCCAAGGGGAAATTGACTTTTGCCCCAGCCTTCAAGAGTTTCTTATATACTGGGTTTGCTCTATTGATTTCTTCGTCTGTTACGTTTAAATGCAGATTGACGAGTCGCCGTGTAAACTCTTGCGCATAGTATTTTGGTCCATTGGTATCAATTGTAAATGGCAAGGTTGTATCTGCGGTGAGTACGGTGTGTAAGATTAGACTGCTAGAATCATTGGAGAGCGATAGGAGGGAAGAAGCAATTCCGTATTCTTCCAAAAGTGGAGATTCATAATGCGCTACAATGGGTTGATCTATGGTCGAAGTTTCATTGAGGAAAACGCGCCAATTGGGGGATATCTCATTGTGTTTTGCCGAAATTACGCGCATTAATGCTGCGGTTGGGTCTTCGCCTTGATACACGAACAACCAATCATTTCCATAGGTCATGTAGGTGTCGTATTCTGCTGCGTGATAAATGGTTGCGGATAGAAATTCAGAAGAGGTAATTTCCACAAAATTGTTGAAGCGCGCCAAACAATCTTGCACTTTGCTACTGTCGTGAACAGCAATAAGGGCTCCCCAATCTATTAATTCTAGCTTGTCATGATTGGCGAAAAAGTAGACAGTCGATTGTACATCCAATCCGTAGTTTTTCCCTTGACTTAAAATAAACTCTGGCGACAAGAAATCGCGCAATGGAATCTTGTAATGAAAAAGCGTTTTGGACAAAGTCTTGGACAGTTCCAATATATCAGAAGAACCAATGATTTGACCATCGGGCAAGCGATCTATCAGCCGTGGATCTGCATCGTCATCGCTAATCCAAGGCTGGAAATACAACAGGGCGGCCAGTCCAGCGGCCAAAGCAAAAATGAGAAGAAGGTAGCGGTACATCTTTACTTCGTGATAACGTACAAGCTGTTGATCAAATCAAGAATGTAGGTGCCAGTTGATTCGTATTCACCTTCGAAATTGTAAATCAAGTTGAATGATGTTTGCTCACTTGATGTCTCGGTAGAAGTAAATT
The DNA here is from genome assembly GCA_033791225.1 of Crocinitomicaceae bacterium. Taxonomy (GTDB): domain Bacteria; phylum Bacteroidota; class Bacteroidia; order Flavobacteriales_D; family Crocinitomicaceae; genus UBA4466. The sequence continues at coordinate 120,447 of JASJHD010000001.1, read as the reverse complement.
CAATCATTCCACTTTTTCCACGAATCACATCTATCATTTCGTTCTCTTCATCATTGAACAAATCTCTCGGTACATTCTCAATGGCTCTGCCTAAATCGGCATACCCATACATGAATCCACTTTTCTGCGCCTTTTTCAGCAATTTCTTGTCGATGGCATCTGCCCCATATCCTTCACTGTGATTACGGGCCATATCTTCGTCATTCGTAACAATGAAAAGATCATTTTTCAAAATCATGTACATCGGTGCGGCGTCTAAGATCGCCTGATCAACCACCCAATAGTCACCTTCATTGTGCATGCTAGGCTCAATGCGCGACATGCGTTCTAAATAACGTTCGGCGATATCAAGTCGACCTGTAGAAAATCCAATGGCAAACAATGGCATATCTTCTTCGGCTTCAACCTCTTCTTCTGTGTAATCAAACGTTTCCTCGTCGTACTCGAAAATGTACTTCTTTGTTTTTACTTTTTTAATGCCATTGTATGTCCCAAACACACTTCCTCTGTACGCGTCGAACATGGCATCTTTGTTCAAGAATTCATCATACAATTCCCACATCATTAACAGCATAGTAAACATTTGATCGTCTTCACTTTCCAACATTGGAGTGATTGTTTTAAATGCTTGCTCATACGCTTCGCGCAAATTCACACGGAATGTAAAAAATGCACTATTGTCTTTGTGAATGTACTTCAGTATGTTCTTGTCAAATTTTGCATCTGTTATGTTGGCATAAATATCTCCCAGTTGTTCACCGTACTTCGCATCAATTTTTAATTCAATGGATTGATCGTTGATTACAAGGTCACCCGTTAGTATATTTCCTGCGTAGAGCTCTTCCAATTGCTTATAGAAGTTAGGATGATCCTTACGTAGCGAGTAGTAACTAGAATTACGTGTTAGGCTTCTTGCATTGTCGAAATAGAAAACACCTTCAGCATCATGTGCTAGTTTTTCTTCAAATTCTGGAGAAGATTTGCGCAGGTTTTCACCACTCACAAATAATTCGTTGCACACCTGTTCGAAATACAGTTGTTGCATAGACACTTCTACCGAATCACGCAATTCGTAATAGGTTTTAGTGTTAGGGTCTTCGTCTGCTATAGGTAATTCGTCTTCATACTCGTAGGTTTCATATATCTCCTCCACCATTAGCGTATCGAGTTCACCCGATTGCTCGAGGTCGTACATCACCTCTTGGAGTTCTGGATATTCGTACATCCATGGATCATCATTTCCACGTGCTACCCAGATAGAATCTGCAATGGAATTCACCTGTTGCATATTTGGCGATACTCGAAACAAAATTCCTGAGTTCCCTTTGATAGCAATGCGGTTAAAATACGATTCATAAAAATCAACACCGTCGTAACTGCTTTCAGCCGGAAGGAAATCATCGAATACTTCAAACAATTGATCCTTGTCTTTTATTCCGAAGGTAAATCCTGAAAGTTCAAAGTCATGCGCTCTTCCAAAGAAGATATTCAATTTTTGATCGAAATCGATTCCTGAATCTTTCAGCGTTTTTCCTGCTGTGGAACCGTCAAAAAGTTCTTGTTGAACTTCTTCCATGAACTCATACTTAACGAGATCATCCAAAGAAATTTTTTGCAAGAGGTTCACATTGTTCACACTGAAAACAGATACAGCATGTTTAGGAACGAGGTCTTCAGAATTCTGGGCAAAAACGAAACTTCCGATAAAGAAAGTGAATAGGATAGTGGTTGTTTTCATGGCGTAATTTTAAACCGGAAAATAGATGGGTCAAAAGTACGAAAAAAGGGACGCAGGTCAATCAGGTTGAGACAGATAAATAACGTTATCTATCAGTTGTGGTTGTTGAGTTAACGAATAAGGTGTGGTACGGATCATAATTGCTTTTTTACTCTTCGATAAAACACCTTCTGGATTGTCAAATTGAGCAATTTCTGTCTCAAAACGAGTGATGGACGTATACGTACCTTCCTTCAATAAATCTCGGTCAGCTTGATTGATCTTCTTTGTTTTATACACGGTAATTTGAGGTATAGAACGTTCCAAGACTCCATCAGAAAAGCTCAACCATTGATGATCTAATTCAGGAATCTCTTTTCGTTTACTTTCCAAGAGCACAATCTCTTTGATGGCTTTTTGCAAATCTTCCAAAGAAGCAAAATCGAATTTTAGTTCAAACATATAATTGTCGTAGTCCTCACTGTATTCAACCTCGGAGATTCCTTCTTTCAATTTTAACTCTTCCATCACACGGTGAATCTCTCTTGAGATATCATTTACGGATGGTACTTTCTGCCCATCCAAGGTATCCAAAGCCAGAATTGAGTTGATTTTTATTTTGCTCGAGCTTAAATTCACAACATACGCAAAGCTCCCGCTGCCGTCATCGTTCAATGATAGATCATCAATAATTTCAATACAACCTGTGAAAAGGAGCATTAAAACTGAACTAAGAATAAGAAAGTGCTTTCGCATAGTACAAATGTATAGATTTCCGTGTTATGCAAAAATAGAACCAATAGGAATAGAGTTTAGCCATTAGCCATTAGCCATTAGCCATTAGCCATTAGCCATTAGCCATTAGCCATTAGCCATTAGAAAGTAGAAGGTCAGTTGTTGTAGATCGAGCGAAGTCGAGATCCAACAATCTAAATTCTAACATCTAATTCTTACGCTCAACAATTGAAATACCCTATATTTGCATTTCAAATGTGAAGAATGTCAAACGAAAGTAGAATTTCAACGGATAAAGCACCAAAGCCTGTAGGAATGTATCCACATGCTAGAAAGGTTGGTGAATTACTTTTCTTATCAGGGGTTGGACCTAGAGTAGCAGGTTCAGATGATATTGATTCGGCAGTTCCAGGATTAAAATTGGACAAGAATGGAAATTTCATTGAATTCGATTTTGAAGCACAATGTAGAAGTGTATTTGACAACGTTAAAATAATTTTGGAAGAGTCAGGGTCTAGCTGGGATCAGTTGGTGGATGTAACGGTGTTCTTGGTGAACATGAAACGTGATTTCCACGCATACAACAAGATTTACGCTGAGTATTTTGGAGAGAATCTTCCATGTAGAACTACGGTAGAAATTAATTCATTGCCAACACCGATTGCAATTGAATTGAAATGTATCGCAACGATTAAATAATTATGATTGGATTTATTATTCGCTGCGCTTTAGCAGCAGGAGGTTTGTTCTCAACAGTAGCATTGTTTTACAATGGTTACTGGGGATGGGCAATCGTATTGATTTTTGTAACAGCGATTATTGGATTTTCATTCTTTAGAAATGAAAGTATGATCCTTGCGTTGAACGCGATGAGAACAGGGGATACTGATAAAGCAAAAAAGCACATCAACAAATTAACAGCTCCACAGTTCTTGCCAAAGAAGCAACATGCATATGTATTGTTTCTTCAGGCGGTATTGAATACACAAGATCTTGGATTCAATAAAAGTGAGCAATTGTTGCGCAAGGCCATTGAAATGGGTCTAAGAACAGGACAAGACAACGCTGTTGCAAGAATGCACTTGGCTGGAATTTGCGCGCAAACAGGTCGTAAGAAAGAGGCAATTAGCTTACTTGCTGAAGCGAAAAAGTTGGACACATCTGGAATGATGAAAGAGCAAATCAGCGAAATGCAGGGACAGTTAAGAGCTGCTCCATCAAAAAATCAAATGCGTCAAGCGCAGATGATGGGTGGTCGCCAAAAGACTCCGCGTCGTAGATAGTATAACTGGATCGTTCGACAATTCGATTTTTTGATTGTTCGAATTATCGGAAAATCGAGGAATCGAAACATCAATGTCAAAACTCTACACTGCTGGTTGGGAAGATTACGAACTCATTGATGCTGGTGGCGGAAAGAAACTCGAACGTTGGGGTGACATTATTACCATTCGACCAGAAGTCCAAGCCTATTTTAAATCTGGAAAATCATTTGATGATTGGAACCAAATGGCACATTGGGAGTTTATTTCCAAAGGTGGTCAAAAGGGTGAATGGAAGTCTTTGAACTCAGCTCCTAGAGAATGGGAAATCTCCTATAAATCGATGCGGTTTCAATTGAAACTCACAAAATTTAAGCACGTTGGATTGTTCCCAGAACAACGAATCAATTGGGATTTCATATCAGATCATTTAGAGCAGGAAGCTAAATTTTTGAACCTCTTCGCGTATACTGGAGCGGCGTCTTGTGTGGCAAAAGCTACTGGAGCCGAAGTCTTGCACATCGATTCTGTAAAGCAATTGATTTCATGGGCAAAGGAAAACATGGAAGCAAGCGGACTCGAGAACATCAAATGGGTACACGAAGATGCGCTGAAGTTTGCCGCACGTGAAGTTAAACGTGAAAAGTACTACGAAGGAATAATCATGGATCCACCGGCTTGGGGAATTGGCGCAAAGAATGAGAAGTGGAAGCTGGAAGATAAGTTGGAAGGATTGATGAGTAATGCCATGGAGTTAATTGGTAAGAGTGGATTCCTGATACTCAACACTTATTCTCCTACCGTAGAGTTGAAACTCATTGAGCAATTGGCAGATAATCACTTTGGTCATCGAGATTTCGAATTGAACGAATTGTGGATGAAGACGACCACTGGAAAGGAGTTGTTTTACGGAAACCTGTTACGGGTATTCACAGATTGATTAAAACCGTACGAATTTCCACTTGATTCCAAAATACAACGAAGGAAATACCACGTTCAACGTTTCTACTCTGTCAGAAGGTGTTTTGTTTGCCCAAGTCCCCTCGATTGTATACTGCCTATCGACATATTTGTAAGACACTCCAGCTCCAAAGTACAACGAAAATGCTGGATGTTTTTTGAAAGATGAATTGAACAATGCATTGATACCAATCTCATGATTTTTCTGTGAATATTCGTCGTAATCGGAGTAATTGCTCCCACCAAATTTACCTTCATCATTGATCATCGTTCCAGATTCTAAATACCTGTAGGATGGAAAGAAACTCCAAAAAGAGCTTGTCTTATGGTAGTAATTGACAATGGGTTTTATTCGGAATCCCTGATAAGTCACATTCATCGATCCCCAATCTAAGTAGACATGCGCTTCATTTTTAAATCTCGGGCGATAATCCACTTCAACAGCAACGCCAATTTGCGAGTTAACTTTCCGCTCATAGCCTAAGCTCAACTCATAGACACCAATTCTGGCGTAAAAATTATTGTCTTGGTCATCCTCTTGACCGAATACTACGGTTGAGAGGAGTAGAAGTGTGATAGTAAGTACCGATTTCATAATGAATTCCAGTTATAGCTAGTATGCCTTTAATAACGAATGGGTTAACAATATATTTTGTGAAATCAATTCCCGAATCATTGACTAAAAGTGAAAGAGGTGATGTCTATCTTTTGCACTGTCTTTTCAATTCACGTGTAAATCCATCTTCGATAGGATCGCCTCCGGTATCAACACATTCGTCATAATACTTCCAAGCATTTTCGCAATCGTCCATACTTAAATAAATAATCGATAGTTTATACAAGGTATTTTGATCCAATGGATCTAGGTCATACGACTGAAGCATGTAGAGAAGTGCTGAATCCATATAAGTGTCAGCTGATTCCTCATCGATCATTTCAAAAGCACGACTTTGCCCCATAAAATAGGTTGCATAATCAGTTAACAGATGTGTGCTTTTGGGATCAACCTTAAGTCCCTCTTGGTATTGAATCCGAGCATTTTTGTAATCACCAATAGTAAGGTAAACAGCACCAAAACCCCAATAAATGTCTGAATTAGTAGAATCTAAAAGATATGCCTGATTAAAACGGTACATGGCAATTTTAGTGTCTGAATACAGATTTGAAAACCCTTCATCAATCAATACTTCAGAAGCTTCACGCCGTGTAGTAAAACTTTCAAGCATTGCCTTTACCAAATCAGCATCAGCATTTTTTTGTGCTTCAGTTTTTTGCACGTAACCATATTTGGGAAGCAAACGGATATTAGTTTTTGCAGCTTCTGCCCATTCACTCAGAGTCATTTGTTGGGCTTTTCCAACAAACGAACAGCAAATAAGTAAAGTAAGAAGAAGAGCTGATTTCATAATAGATTGAGAGTTGGATAATAGGTAAAAGAATAAACTACTTTCTAAGGTAGTAATTCCATGCTGAATTTCTGTCGCTTTGTGTCAATGAAAGCGGCACTCATGACCATCTCCAATTTCTAAAGAGAACAAATCCACACATTTGACTGACAAAATTAATGGACGGGAGAAGTGACTTTAATTTAGATACCAGTCTCGATTTATCCCGTTATGGCGGAAACCGAAAAGCCAGTATTAAATAGAGTAGGGAAAAACACACATATTATGTCAAATATTACAAAGGGAATAGTAGTTAGAAATGTCTCTTCAAAGGGTGCTTTCTATGGAGAAGAAGTGGATCAAGCGGGTTGTATTTTGGATGCAAGTGTAGATGCAATTCAAGGTGACAAGAACTTTGATCATGTCACACGAACCATGTTTCGAGGGAAGTATACTCAATATGCAACGTGCGACGCAACGAAGATCATTAAGGCTGGAGGAACGATAAGAAAAGTAGCTCTCAGTAGTGATGCGAATCACTGCCAAATTCATGGCTTAACAATTAGTAAGGCCAACAATTTGTTTTCGAATCACCAAGACTGGTAATGATTGCTTAATTACGAATGAAATGAGGGGGCGGTTTTCTGAATTGCTCCCTTATTTAGCAGACTCACCTTAGTCGGTGTGGAATTTTTTTGAACCACAAAGCCACAAAGCACAGTTTGATTAATTTAAGACACAGCAGACCATTAGGTCTACAAAGCTTTATGTCTAAAACTTAGTTCTTCAATAGTGTCCAGCCTGAAAGGCGAATTACCTTCGGTGCTGCTTCGCGGTGTGTCTACCGTCGTTAACACTTGTCTTCAAAAGCAATGCTTTCTCTTGTGGTTCAATTATTATAGCTTAGTGTGTGTAACGCATAACTCTGGCTTCTGTGGAGCTTATTTTTGACTCAAGATCTTATCTGCCAAAACATCACTCAATTTAAAATAGCTTTCGTGTGTCCAACCTCCAATATGCGGAGAAAGAATTACGTTTTCAGCATTCAATAAGTACTTAAAGTCATCGGATAAATCTTGCTCGAAGAAAGATTCAAAACTGCTCTTTTCGTATTCAAGTACATCCAGACATGCGCCCAAAACTTTTCGAGAGCGTAGGTTTTTAACCAAATCAGAAGTTCGAATTACTTTTCCACGTGCTAAGTTGATTAGGTAAATGGATTTATTAAACGAGTTGAAAAATGTCTCATTTGCCATGAACATCGTTTCTTCTGTTTGGGGAATATGAAAACTAACAACGTCGCATTCATTGAACAGGTCATCCATAGTTGCCTCTTGAACGAATTGTGTCCCAAAGCCACTTTTGTACTTATCGTACGCTAAAACTTTCACATCAAATCCACGCAGTTTTTGGGCAAACGCAGAGCCGTTGTTCCCGTAACCGATGATTCCGACTGTTTTTCCGTCTAGTTCAACACCTCTGTTTCCATCGCGGTCCCACTTTCCGTTGCGCACTTCACGGTCGGCCGTGTGTAGTTTATTGAACAGTGCCAACAACATTCCTAATGCATGTTCGCCAACAGCGTTACAGTTTCCTTCCGGTGCGTTGAACAATTGAATGGACCTTTGTTCACAGTAATCTTCATCAATGTTTTCCATACCAGCACCAGAGCGTGCAATGAATTTCAATTGAGGGGCATGTGCTAAAAATTCGGCATTCAGCGTAAAGCGAGAACGAATGACAATTCCATCGGCATCAGCCAAAACTGTTTTGCATTCCTGCTCTGACATAGAAGTTGCGTCCATACACATGTGATGTGCAGCTGTCAAGCGTTCTTCTAAAACAGAATGTACGATATCGAGGAATACAACCTTCATGGGCTTATGCGCTGTACAATAGAACTCCGATGGTTAGGTAGATAAACAACCCGAGTACATCGTTAAGAGTAGTGATAAATGGACCGGTTGCTAATGCGGGGTCAATTTTATATTTGTCAAGCAAAAGAGGAATAAGGGTTCCGAAAATTGCTGCGAAAATAATTACTGTAAATAAGGATATACTTACGATGAGTCCTAATGTAGAACTTTCGAAAAAATATGCTATTCCGTAAATAATTAATGAAAGAACGACACCGTTTATCAATGCTACAAGGGCTTCCTTTCTGATTTTTTTCAAGATTGATCCAAATTGATCTGTTCCTCTCGCCAATGATTGTACTACAATTGCGGAAGATTGTACTCCAACGTTACCTCCCATGGCTGTAATAAGAGGAATAAAGAATGCCAGCGCTGGGAACATACTTATTCCACCTTCAAAACTGGAAATGACTTGTGCGCCAAAAACTCCTCCCAGTAAACCGATCAACAACCACGGCATTCGAGCTCTGGACATTTTCCAAACACTTGAGTTAGACTCAACGTTTTCCGAGATACCGGATGCCATTTGGAAATCCTTATCAGCTTCGTCTATGATCACATCGACGACGTCATCAATGGTAATTCTTCCCACCAATTTTTGCTGCAAATCCACAACAGGAACAGAGACCAAGTCATACTTCTCCATCACTTTCGCAACGTCTTCATGAGCATCGCTGGTTTTGACAGAAATTACATTCTTGTCTTGGTATAAATCCGCAATTTTTGTTGTTGGACTAGCAAAGAGCAATCGCTTAAGCGATAAAAAGCCAATGAGTTTATCAGAGGCATCAACAACATATATCGTAAATATTTTTTCTACGTCTTCCGCTTGTCTTCTCAATTCAACGACACATCTGTTCACTGGCCAATCTACTCGAGCTTGCATAAACTCTTTCTGCATCAAACCACCGGCTGTGTCAGTATCATAGTTCAAAAGATCAACAATATCTTCAGCAGTGTCATCGTCAGAGATATGAGAGATTACCTCTTCTTTTCTCTCTTCCGAAAGCTCGCCCATTAAATCGGCGGCATCATCAGAATCCATTTGTTCGAGTTGCTCGGCGAGCTCTTTCGTTGAGAAAGAACTAACTAAGCCCTCACGACTTTCATCGTCAAGTTCCATCAGCAAATCACCCTGAACTTCTTCACTGAGTAATTCGAAAAGATATTTAGATTCTTCCGGCTCTAGTTCATCTATCACCGTTGCAATATCGGCGAAGTGTAACTCCATGACATGTTCCTGCAACCATGCAACATCTTGTTGCTCGATTGCTTGCTGGAGGATCTCCAAGAACTCTTTTGTCAATTCGAACCGCATGGGTAAAAATTTTGGGCAAAGGTAACACTTTTGGATGGGAGCATCCTAGAGCTTGGGAAACAGTCTGTTTAGTCTTCTTTCTCCGTGGTCAACGCGTCAGATTCAGCGCTCGAATATTGAATAGAAAACAGGGCGAAAAACAAGGCGAAAAAGGTGACACCAGTTTGTGTTTCAAGTGTGTCTTCCATTAAAAATGAAATGATGGCAACTCCCATAAAAATAAGAGCCAAGAGTTCTTCGCGCTTCAGGTTTACATAGATGTATTGAAAGAGCATCCAACCAAATAAAAGAATTCCAGGCACTCCGAATGTGACCATGATAGTCAAGAACATATTGTGTCCGCGTTTACGATTGCTCTCTTCCAAAGGCGTCCCTCGACGATAAACATCATCAAAGGCCAGTTGAACATCACCGGTTCCAACACCAATAATTGCATTCTCTGTGAAAATCGTACAAGCTGTACTCCAAAATTCAAACCGCTCTAAGAGTGAGTTTCCATTTGGGTTTTGCTCATTGATTAATTCGTATTTTATTCCATAAAGTCGTCCCAAAACACCGTAGTTCTTTGATGTTCCAACACCGTTTTCAATAGAGTTGATTTCTTCGTCGGTCAATTGCGCCAATCCTTCAGCATCCTTTCTTAAATCTTTCGAAGCCATATAGCGCAGAAGTGTAAACCGAATGGGTTGACCTTTATAATCTTCTCCTTGGTAATCAATGTCAGACCGCTTGGGCCATTCACGCTCCAATTCATCTTCACACAAGTACAAATAAATGGGCTTGCCAGTTTCTGGTGAAATCACATCGTTTGAATGATAATATTCATTGCCCTCCGCAGTATATTTTGGGAGTTCATTGAGTGGAGTGAGATCTGTTTGAATCGGAACGAATAGCCACGAAAGAACTCCAATTACAGAAGCCAGTCCTGCCAACATTAATCCAATGGCTAATTTTCTACGATTCCCCCAGAACAAATAAATAGCGAAAATGATAAAGACACCAATCAAAGTAGAAAATCCTGAAAGCACTTGACTATAATAGGTGTAATAAGACAGCCAAAGAACGAGGAGAATTAGAATAGGGCGAAGTTTGCTGCAAGGCTTCAGAAGGTATAAACAGACTCCAGCAGTCATGGAAACAATAATGGAGAATCGAATGTGTGATGAAAACAAAGACATACCTCGGATATCATCGTATTCAAAACCGCCAATCCAATGTTGGTAAAGAGCGAAATTGATCAATGAAACTAGGACTGTTGAAGCAACAAAGAAGCTAAGAATTCCATGCAGTTCTTGGCGTGATGTTAAGGGCTTGGCAACTACGACAATTGGAATGACAAGTAAGGGCAATTTCGCCTTGAGATCGAACAGCGCATAATTAAGATCTGTTGACCAAAGCATTCCAATGGCATGCAAAAGATAAAATGCGACAACTAGCCAGAGTAATTTGTTTGATTTAAGATTTTTCCAGTAGGTGATGAAGTTTGCCTCGAGCAATAAGTTGAGAACAATAAACATCATAGAAATGGACATCACCACTTTGTTCATGGGAACGCCAAATGCTAGTCCTGCAAGACCGAGCAGGTGCAAATAATTATGAATATTGTTACCGAACAATCGGGTCAACATAGTCAAGTAGAAGCATTGGTTCGCTAAACAAACGACTATTTGCCAAGAATAGTATCGTACTGTTCTAAGTTTTGTAAAATATCCTTCGCATCCTTAATAAAAGGATCTTTTGTGAAAGAATTCTCTGCTCTACCGCTTTGGTAATAATAGCGTGAAACGATTTCATTTTCCAAGAGAAGAATTATTTGCTCCTTGAACTTTTCTAAGTCACGTTCTTTTGATGGAACCACCTTAGCGAGTAATGCCTCATATTCAGCTTCGCTGTCTTCAAGAAAGCCTTCCTCCTCTGCAGTGTCACGCATCTTTTTGAGCATTTCTTCTGAAGCCGTAGAGTAGGTAAATTCTTCACTTAGAACGAAAGTCTTGAATGATTCATATTCTTCTTCAGTCAACGCAAACTCATTTGCCGGTGGAATTGTTGAATGTGAATAGAAATACTTCGAAGCAAATTCAAAAATGAGGTTGTTGTTCAAAATTGTAATTGCCAATCTACTGATGTCCTTTTGAGTTACCTCAACATCTGGCTCAACTCCTCTACCGTCGATAACATCTCGACCATTGCGTGTTTTAAAAATCTTGATCAACGAATCCGGAACTTCTTCAACGGACTCACCGTTATTTCTATCGTAGTATTCCAATCGCTGTACACATCTTCCGGATGGAGTATAGTACTTAGCAATCGTAAGTTTTATTTTTGAACCATAGTCCAAATCATATGTTCGTTGCACTAAACCTTTACCATATGATATAGTTCCTATAATTACTGCACGATCTAAATCTTGTAAACTTCCAGCCACAATTTCACTTGCTGAAGCCGAACCTCCATTCACCAATACAACCAAAGGTATTTTCAAATCCATTGGATCGTCCAGCGTATTGTACACACGGTTTTCATCAACTACGCGCCCTTGAGTCGTAACAATAACTTCGTTCTTTGGAACAAACATATTCACGATTCTAACTGCTTCAATCAACAACCCTCCGCCGTTTCCACGCAGATCCAAGATGAGCTGCTCCATTCCTTCACTTTTCAATTGAGTAAAGGCTGCTTTCACATCTCTTGAGGCCGTGTTCGTAAAGCTGTTCAATTTGATGTACCCGATTGAATTGTCTAACATCCCTGAGTATGGAACGTCTGGAAGTTTAATTTCATCGCGTGTAATTGTGATCTCTTCTATCTTACCACCGTTGCGCATGATTTTCACAATTACATCGGTTCCTTTTGGTCCTTTGAGTGCAGTAGAAACCTCCGAAGAAGTTTTTCCTTCCATGTCCTTTCCATCAATAGACAAGATTCTATCGCCTGCTCTAAGTCCACCAATATCGGCTGGCTTTCCTTCATACGGTTCTGCAACATATACAAAATCGTCAACGGTTCTTATAAGAGCACCAATTCCGCCGTATTGTCCAGTCGTCATTAATTGATAATCTTCAATATTGGACTCATGGTAATAAACAGTGTAAGGATCCAATTCTTTTAACATTGCATCGAATGCAATTTTCGCCATGTTTCCAGCTTGGATATCATCCACATAATACTTCTCTAGGTGCTCATAAATTTGATCAAGTTGCTCTAGGCTTCGAATTACTTCAAATCCATTTGACTGTCCATGTACAAATGAAGACAAGGACATAGTAATAGTTACTATTAGAAACGAGAAGGGTTTAAGTATTGGCTTCATTCAGGTGTTGGATTATTGCGTTAAATAATTTTTGTGTCTTGCGTTGCAATTGTTCAAATTTCAATTCATCGTTTGATGTATAAATCAAAACTACTGCTAATTGTTGTTTATTGTTCACTAAATATTCTTCCAGTGATGATTTATTCAATCGTACAGCTTCCTTACAAATGCGTTTAACTCTATTACGTTGAACTGCTTTTTTAAATTTCTTTTTGGGAGCAGAAAATACAAATTTTAGTGAATTGCCATCTGAGAATTGAGTAGGATAGATTAGTGCGATAAAAGGATAAGCTTTTATACTCACCCCTGCTTTAAACACCTCGTCGATTGTTTTCCTACTACAGAGCTTGTAGTTTTTACCTAGCGAATAGCTAACGATCGCTTCAGATGTCTCAGTCATTCTTTTAAATCTCCTGCTTTTCTAATCTTGGAAGATTGATTTTTTCTTTCACAACAAAACTAGTCGGAAAGTCTGCCTCAATTTGTGCTTTGATTCGTTCGGCTTCAAGCTGAGTTCTAAAATCACCCACCTTTAAAACAGAGTTAGGAGCAACATACCTGACATAGGTGTCAATCTTTGGAAACTTAGAAACGAAACGTCCTCTTGCTCCATTTACAGCGTCTCTGTCTGAGTCAAAAAATATTTGAATTCTATATCCGTCAATTTCTGTCTTAACAGCCGGCGGAACTACTTCACTTTGTTTTTTTATTAAAGCGTTAATGCGATTGTCCTTGATGATATTGACATCTCCAGGTTGTGCATGCGCCATACCTATTAAAAGGGTGGTGAAGATTCCTAAAATGAGTTTCTGATTTATTCCTTTCATCATAACGCTGCTAAATTACAAAATTGTTCTATCAATCTTTGTGCCGAAGGACTATTCTGTTGGCGGCAAAGTATTTAGACACAGATGGATCGGAGGCATCGGGAAATTCAGCCGTTTACACCCTTATTTAGAATCATTTTAAATTGTGTCCATGATCTTCAAAATTGTCATAAAACTGTCATGAAATGGCACAATTCTACTAAATTTGCTTGCGTCAAAAAGTGTTTTTTTGGCAATGGACTTACAGTTTTTTACATGAAAATATCTAGTAGTCAGATGTTTAGAAATTTTAACAAATGGTGTCTTAGCGCAATCACAGTATTGTTTTTAGGAGGCACTTTTACCGCACAAGCACAAGGTGGAGATCTTTTCAGCGCCAAGTGTGCTACATGTCACACAGTTTTCAAAGACCTTACGGGACCGAAACTATTTGAGGTTCGGGACAAATGGGAAAGCGGGAGCGCCGTTGACGGATCAATTATCCAATGGGTACAGAATTGGCAGGCAGCAGCAGCGAATGATCCGTATGCTCAAGAAGTAAGTAACTTCTCGCCTACAGCCATGACTCCATTCCCTGAGTTGACTGAAGAGCAAATCATTTCAATCTTTGATTGGATTGATGCTCAAGAACCAGTTGTTGCTAAGGTGGCTGAAGGACCTGATGCAGTCCAAGAAGAGGAATCTTCAATGGGCTGGATCTACATTATTCTTGGAGTTGTATTTCTAGTAATCATTTTAGCCGTTGGAGGTGTTCGTAGACAGTTGAAAGCTGCTACAGCTGAGGTTGATGGTGATAGTTTCAACGAAGGAATGAGCTACTCGGAAGAGTTAAAGCAATGGGCTTGGTTGAATAGAAGATATGTTGGTATCGGTGGTTTGATTACCGTAATCGGTGTTGTAGTTGTATTATTCTTAGGATTGTACACAATTAATATCGTTGAAGGTTACCAACCATCTCAGCCAATTCAATTCCCTCACTCAGTTCACGCTGGAACAAACGGAATTGATTGTATGTACTGTCACAATTCAGCCGACAGATCTAAGACAGCAGGATTACCTACAGTAAATGTATGTATGAACTGTCACAAGCAAATTACTGGTGCAGGTGACCAAATAGCGAAGATTGAACAAATCTACCAAGCTGCAGGATGGGATCCATCAGGAGCTGGAAAGTACACAAACGAAACACAAGAAATTATCTGGAATAAGGTGCATGTTTTACCTGACCACGTTTACTTTAATCACTCACAACACGTAACTGTTGGTGGAATTGATTGTAAGCAATGTCACGGTGATATGACAACGATGACTGAAACAGCAATGGTTCAACCAATCGAAGCCTTGAATGCAGTTGAAGGAAATATCCAATTGACAAGAAAGACTTTGACAATGGGTTGGTGTATTGAATGTCACCAGGAAGCTGGTATCTCTGAAGGTCCACTTGATGGATTGGGAGATGGTTACTATGATGAAATCCACAAACGTTTAAGAGACGGAGATCAAGCATTGTACAACGAGTACCTTGAAGATGGTAAAGTTTCTGTGAAAGAACTTGGTGGATGGGAATGTGCTAAATGCCATTACTAATATTAAAGAACAAGAAGAACTCGAAATAACGTTATGGGAATGACAAGAAAATATTGGAAAGGAATTGAAGAGTTGAAAGAGACTCCACAATTCTTAGAATCCAGAGATCAAGAGTTTCCTGCTCAAACATCTGTAGAGGAATTTTTGAGCGATGAAAGCTTACAAGAAACATCGACTGCACGTCGTGACTTCTTGAAGTTTTTAGGATTCAGTGTTGCTGCTGCTACAGTTGCTGCATGTGAAGCGCCTGTTACAAAAGTAATTCCTTATGTAAACAAACCAGAGAATGTTACTCCAGGTTTAGCGACATGGTATGCTTCAACATTTTATGATGGAAATTCATACGCAAGCATCTTGGTTAAAACGAGAGAGGGGCGTCCGATTTTCATTAAAGGAAACAAAGACTACGGAATTACAAAAGGAGGGGTAAATCCGCAAATTATTGCTTCAGTTCTTGGGCTGTATGACAGTGCACGTTTACAGACGCCAACAATTGATGGTGTTGAAAAACCAATAGCTGAAGTTGATAAAGGAATCATGGATGCAGTTGAAAGTGCTTCTCGTGTAGTACTTGTATCAAATACGATTATCAGTCCTTCTATGCAAGGAGCGGTTGGAACATTTGGTGCAACGATTGGTTCAGACAAATTTGAGCACATTCAATACGATGCAGCTTCTTACGCTGGAATGCGCCAAGCAAATAAAGATAGTTTCGGATTAACGGTTGATGCAATGCATGGAGAGAATCCAATTCCTGTTGAGGGAGAGGAAGCTCCAATGCCAATGCCATCTTCATCGGATGCTCCTGGAATTATTCCTGATTACGACTTTTCAAAAGCAAAGACGATTGTAAGTGTTGGGGCTGACTTCTTAAACTCTTGGTTGCTGCCTACACAATTTGCAGGACAGTACGGAGAAAGAAGAAATCCTGATGGAGAATGGATGTCACAGCATTACCAGTTTGAGTCGATTATGTCGATTACTGGATCAAATGCTGATAAGCGTGCAATGATCAAGCCTTCTGAAGAGGCAAATGTTCTTGCATACTTACTAAAGAAGCTTGGAGTTTCTAACGGTGGTGTTTCTACAACATTGTCTGAAGCTGCTACAGCTGTTGCCGATAGAGCGTTCGAAGCATTGAAAGCTTCAAAAGCAGATTCATTGGTTGTTGCTGGATCTAACAATGCAGCGGTACAAACTTTAGCGAATAAATTAAATACAGCATTAGGAGCATACAACAGCACAATCAACTTGAACAACCCTATCAACATGTTCATGGGTGATGATGCAGCAATGGAAACATTTGCTAAATCTGTTGCTGATGGTAAAGAAGCAAATACTGCGGTTATCTTCTACGGAGTTAATCCAGTTTACACGCTTTCAAACGGTGCTGAATTTGCGAGTGGTCTTTCAGGAATGAAGGCTTCATTATCAATGTCATTGTTCGCTGATGAAACTGCAAGCAATTGTACATACGTTTGTCCAGATCAACATGCTTTAGAGCAATGGGCAGACATGTCAGTTACGAAGTCACATTACGCAATGGCGCAACCAACGATTCGTCCACTTATGAAGACTGCTTCGGCACTTGAGTCTTTCATGGTTTGGGCAAATGATGGTAGTAAACGTGGAGGAACTGACTCTCAAGTAGCATACAACAAGATTAAAGAGAATTGGGAAGTACATGGTTTCCCAATGCAAACAAAATATACTGACGCTCACACATACTGGAACATGGTAGTTCACAACAGTTGTGATAATGAGGAAGCTCCATCAGCAACAGGCGCCCCATTCAATGATGGTGCTTTGAATGGAATATCAGGAAAATTACCAAAAGCAGGTTCAGACAGAGAAATCGTAATGTACCAGAAAGCTGGAATGGGAACTGGAGCTCATGCAAACAATCCTTGGTTGCAAGAAATGCCAGATCCAATGACGAAGGCTACATGGGACAACTATATTACCATGAACCCTGTTGAAATGGAAAAAGAGGGATACGCAACTACGTTCGATCAAGAGCATGGATTGGGTATGGCAAAAGTTATTGTCGGTTCTGCTGAGATGACATTGCCAGTATTTCCACTCCCAGGACAAGCAATAGGAACGGTAGGTATCGCTTTAGGATACGGTCGTGGATCAAACGGTGAAAACATTGGTAAAGCTGCATACCATACTGCCGAATATGGTGGACATATTAAAGATGAAAACGGTAATCTGACACCAATCGGTGCGAATGCATTTACATTGGTTGGTTCTGAGAATGGCACGATGTCTTATAATGCAAATGGATCAGTAACGAAAGTTGAAGGGACATATTCAATTGCAGCGACTCAAATTCACCAAACGGTGATGGGACGTCACTCAATTGTTAGAGAAACTACTAAGACAGTTTACGACTCAAGAGATAAGGAAGCATACAATCCAGCATACACTCTTCAAAAGATGGATGCGGAAGGAAATCACGTTGACGCACCAATGAGTGAGTTTGACTTGTGGGATGAGCATCCTGTTGAAAAGATCGGACACCGTTGGGGAATGACAATTGATCTTTCTTCATGTATCGGTTGTGGTTCATGTCTAATTGCTTGTCAAGCTGAAAACAACGTTCCAGTTGTTGGTAAAGACGAAGTAAGAAGAGGACGTGAAATGCACTGGTTGCGTATTGACCGTTATTTTGCATCAGATCTTGAAGCAGCGCCAGGAACACGTTTAGAAGAAGGAAGAAGTAAAATGGATTTCTTTAAGAATGCAGAAATTGCAGCAGAGAATCCACAAGTAGTGCACATGCCTATGATGTGTCACCACTGTAATCACGCTCCTTGTGAAACGGTTTGTCCAGTGGCAGCTACAACACATAGTAATGAAGGATTGAACATGATGGCATACAACAGATGTATCGGTACAAGATATTGTGCGAACAACTGTCCTTATAAAGTACGTCGTTTCAACTGGTTCAACTACCCATCATATAAAGCACAAGCAGAAATTAACCCAGCTCAAGATGATCTTGGACGTATGGTATTGAACCCAGACGTTACGGTGAGAACTAGAGGGGTAATGGAGAAGTGTTCAATGTGTGTTCAACGTATTCAAGAAGGTAAGTTAGATGCTAAGAAGGACGGAAGACCTGTAGTTGATGGAGATATCAGCTCAGCTTGTTCTGATGTATGTCCAACTAACGCAATTACTATCGGAGACTGGAATGACTTAACATCAATGCTACGAGCTAGTGCAGATGATAAACGTTCGTACCAAGCACTTGAAGAAGTTGGTGTTAAGCCAAACGTTTGGTTTAAAGTGAAAGTAAGAAATGAAGTAAACCAAGAATTAGCGGACTTACAAACGGTTGCTCATGTTGAGCATTCTGAGAATGAAGAGCACGCTGAAGAAGGGCACGAAGATAACAGTCATCATTAATTGAAATAAAACCTATTGTAATGCATAAGGAAGCAGCAATTAGAGAACCCCTCATCTTAGGTCACAAGACCTATCACGACATTACGGAAGACGTATGTAAACCAATTGAGGACAAAGCGCCGAGGACGTGGTATATCCTGTTCGGAGTGGCCTTGATCATTGGTTTGTACGGAATAGGATGTATTTTGTACCTCTTAGGAACCGGTGTCGGAGTTTGGGGATTGAACAAGACCATTGGTTGGGCTTGGGATATTACTAACTTTGTATGGTGGGTAGGTATTGGACACGCAGGGACCTTGATCTCGGCGGTACTTTTACTTTTCCGTCAGAAATGGAGGATGGCAATTAACCGTTCTGCTGAGGCAATGACAATTTTTGCCGTATTTATGGCAGGATTGTTCCCGCTGATTCACATGGGACGTCTTTGGTTAGGTTACTGGGTCCTTCCTTTGCCAAACCACTTCGGATCTCTTTGGGTAAACTTTAACTCACCACTACTTTGGGATGTATTTGCCATATCAACATACCTTTCTGTAGGATTGGTGTTCTGGTACATCGGTTTGATTCCTGATTTTGCGACTATTCGTGATAGAGCGAAGAAGCCAGTTTCAAAGAAGATGTATTCAATCTTGGCATTTGGCTGGTCAGGTAGAGCGAAGCACTGGAATCGTTTTGAATTGGTTTCATTGGTATTGGCAGGATTGGCAACACCACTTGTATTCTCGGTTCACTCGATTGTATCATTTGACTTTGCTACTTCAGTAATCCCAGGATGGCATACCACGATTTTCCCGCCATACTTTGTGGCAGGTGCGGTATTCTCTGGTTTTGCAATGGTACAAACGCTTATGTTGGTAATGCGAAAAGCAATGGGCTTGGAAGCATACATCCACACGAGACATGTTGAATACATGAATATTGTAATCATGGTAACGGGATCAATTGTAGGTACGGCCTACATTACTGAGCTTTTCGTTTCATGGTATTCAGGTGTTGAATACGAAGCATACGCGTTCATTAATCGTGCTACTGGTCCTTACTGGTGGGCATATGCGTCAATGATGACATGTAACGTTCTTTCTCCACAATTGATGTGGATCAGAAAACTAAGAAGAAGCTTATTGTTTACGTTTATCATTTCGATTGTAGTAAACATCGGTATGTGGTTCGAGCGTTACGTAATTATCGTGACTTCAATTCACAGAGATTACCTTCCATCTTCATGGAGTATGCACTACCCAAGTCACATTGATATTGGTGTATACATTGGAACGATTGGATTGTTCTTCGTATTCTTCTTGTTGTTTGCTCGATACTTCCCAGTATTAGCTTTGAATGAGGTGAAGACAATCTTGAAATCATCAGGTGAGTCATACAAGAATGCGCCAGATGATCACCACCACGATCCAGAGCCAACACCTGTTGCTGCTGTTGAAGCACCTTCTGTAGAAGCGGCAAATGATCCAAAAGCGGATTTATTAGCTGTAATTGGTGAAGGGTCTGCTGATAGCAAAGATGATTTGAAAGAGTTATCTGGTGTAGGTCCAGCGTTTGAAACAGCCTTGAATACAGCAGGAATTTATTCGTATGAGCAAGTGAGCAAAATGACGAAGAAGGAATACGATATTATGGATGGTTTGACAGGTAAGTTCCCAGGAAAAGCTGAAAAGGAAGATTGGGCAAGTCAAGCGAAAGAACTAATGAGTAAATAACTAGCAATCAATAGTAGACATGGCAGAACAAGTTTTATATGCAATGTACGATGACGACGATGTACTAAAGGACGGTGCAAAGAAGTTAGTCGCTAAGGGTGTTAAAGTAGAAGAAGTATTTTCTCCGTTCCCGATTCACGGAATCGATCCAATTATTGGAGTGGAACAAACACGATTGGGAATATTCGCTTTTATTTATGGAATGCTAGGATTGACAATTGCCACTTTAGGTATGCGTTACTTCATGGTTACAGATTGGCCAATGAACATTGGTGGTAAGCCAAACTTCACATACTTGGAAAATATATTGGCATTCATTCCAGTAACATTTGAGTTTACTGTATTGTGTGCAGCTCACGGTATGGCAATTACATACTTGATTGCAAACAGAACTCTACCAGGAATGAAGGCAGAGAATCCAGATCCAAGAACAACAGATGATCGTTTCGTAATGGAATTGAGAACATCTCAAAATACACAGTTCACAGCTCAAGAGTTGGAAGCAATGGTGAAAGACACTGGAATTGTGGAGTTGGAACAAAAAACGATTTTATAATTTTTCATACAATACTGATGAAAATGAGATTTAGAATAGTATCAAGTTTAGCAATCGCAGCGATTTCAACGCTCATGTTGAGTTCATGCGGAGCTGATCCGGACAGTCCGGGGTTAGAGTACATGCCAGATATGTACCGTTCAGCGGCTATTGAGCCATACGTTGATTATGGTGAGATTAGAGGTAAATTCAACGAAGACGCAAAGATGACACTTTCGGCATTAGTGCCACCGTTTGGAACAGTTCCTTACTATGGAACAGATTCTACTTTGGTTTCATTAATGTTGCCGTACGAACGTTTGGCTACTAAGCCATTCGAGTCAACGCACGGAATGTTTGAAGCTAACTTCTCTGATCGAGATGAGTATGCATTAGCAGCAGCTGATAGAAACCCATTGATGATGGAATTCGTTCTCAATGCTCAAGGTGTTGAAGAGAACGTAACACTTAAGAGAGGGAAGTACCTTTACGAATCTAAGTGCGCGCACTGTCATGGAAGCAAAGGAGATGGTAAAGGACCAATGGTTGAAAGTGGTGCATATCTTGGGGTTCCTGACTATGCTAACTTAACAAACCTTGGTGATGGTCAAATGTTCTATTCTATATACTACGGTAAAGGAATGATGGGTGCTCATAACTCATTGTTGGATAAGAAAGAAATTTGGACAATTGTTCACTACATAAGAAAGTTCCAAGATCCAAATTACGGATCAAGTTCTGACCAAGTTATGGTTGATGTAGTAGAACCAGTTGAAGATGTTGAACCGGTTGAACCTGATTAATCGAATTTATAATTGACTAACGCACAAAGATGGAATTCAAAATAACAAATAAGGCAAGTAGATTAACACTAGTGTTAATGATTGTAGGAGTTGTCTTCTCAATTATTGGAGTGGTAATGTACTCTGGGCATCACCTAGAGCAAAAGGTTCTTACAAACGGTCTAATCAACAGTTTCTTCTTCTTAGGAATAGGATTAGGAGCATTGTTTTTCTTGGCACTTCAATATGCCACAGAGACAGGTTGGTATGCGTCGGTAAAAAGAATTATTGAGGCAGTTGCAAGTTTTATACCTTACGGAATCGGATTTTTAGTATTGGTGTTGATTGCTATTTCAGTTATGAAAGGAGCGCACATCTACCTATGGATGGATCCAGCATATACAACGGTAGGAAGTCACCACTTTGACCCTATCATCTATGGAAAAAGTGCTTACTTGAACATGTGGTTCTTTTGGTTGAGAACAATTGTATACTTAGGCATTTACTATTGGTACTGGACAGGATATAGAAGACGTTCTTTGGAGGAAGATAGAATTGGAGGTACTGAAATTCACTTTAAAAACTATAAGAAAGGAGCAGTATTCTTAGTATTCTTCGCAGTATTTAGTTCAACTTCTTCTTGGGATTGGTTAATGTCAATTGACGTTCACTGGTTCTCTACTTTGTTTGGATGGTACACTTTCTCTGGAATTTGGGTGTCAGCAATGGTAGTTATGGTTATGTTGACTTTGTACCTTAAGAAACTTGGTTATTTACCAAAAGTAAACGATAGCCACATTCACGATTTAGGAAAATGGACATTTGCTATTTCTTTCCTTTGGTCTTACTTATGGTTCTCACAATATATGTTGATCTGGTATGCGAATATCGGTGAAGAAGTAACGTACTACATCATGAGAATTGAAAACTTCCAAGTATTGTACTTCTCAATGTTCTTAATCAACTTTATATTCCCAATGTTGTTATTAATGTCAAGAGAAGCTAAGCGTCACGCTGGAATTTTGACATTCGTTGGATTAATTATTATGGTTGGACACTGGTTAGATGTATATATTATGGTAGCCGCTGGATCAATGGGCCCAACAGCTAGCATTGGATTCTTGGAGATCGGAATGGCATTATTGTTCTGTGGAATTTTCATCCGAGTTATATTGACAACTTTAACAAAAGCACCTCTTACACCGGTGAATCACCCATTCTTAGATGAGAGTATTCATCACGAGATATAAGCATAACATTTATCACAGATAATATTAAATAGATGGTAACGAAATTGGTCATATTATTGGTAATAGTTTTAGGAGTCGTAGCGATTGCTCAATTAATGAGAGTCTACGAACTTTCTTCGAAACTGAGAAACAAAAATGAAGCTGAGATCAGCAACCGTGACAACAGGTTCAATGCAGCAATGATCTTGTTCTTCATGATTGGGTTGTTTGGAAGTCTTATTTGGTTAATGGTTACATACGGATGGACAGGTCGTGGACCGGCTGCATCCGTGCACGGTCATAACCTAGATTGGTTGTTGAATTTGAACTTCATTATTATTCTTGCGGTTTTCTTCTTGACAAACTTCTTGTTGTTCTTCTTCGCGTTTAAGTATGTAAGAAAGCCAGGAGTGCCAGCTTTTTATTACCCACACAACAACAAATTGGAGATGCTTTGGACAGTTGTTCCTGCAGTAGTTTTGGCGGTAATTATCATTTTGGGGTTGAAATCGTGGAACGATGCAACGGACGAGGCAGCACCAGAATCTATTAGAGTTGAGTTGTTCTCGAAGCAATTTGATTGGACTGCTCGTTACTCTGGAGCTGATAACACACTAGGTAAATTTGATTACAAGGCAACATTTGACGGGAATCAGTGGATGACTGCTAACAATGAGTTGGCCTTAATCACAACAAACACATTGGATACTTCAATTTTCTACATGGAACAAGCTATCCATGATATGGAAGTATTATTGAATAATACCGATACAGTGTTAATTCCTGAGGTGAGAGAGAAGACAATGACTGACCTTACTCGTAAAGAAAGGTTGGTTCGATTATTACACCAAATGAGAGAGCGTCACGATCCTGCACATGATATATTGGCTTGGGATGACATTATCGTAAAGGATACGTTGTACTTATGTAAAGGAAGAGAGTTCGAATTTAATTTCCGTTCAAAGGATGTAATTCACTCAGCATATTTCCCAAACTTTAGAGCGCAAATGAATACTGTACCAGGTATGACAACTCGCTTTAAGTTTATACCTGACATGACAACGGAAGAAATGAGAGCCATTAAAAAGGATCCTAATTTCGATTTCGTATTGTTATGTAACAAGATTTGTGGTGCAGCGCACTATAAAATGAAAATGATGATTGTTGTATTGGAAGAAGATGCATACGACGAATGGATGAGGATCAAAGTTGAAGGTATTAAGGATGAAAATGGAGCTTGGCTTAAAAAGCCTGGAACTTTCCGAGATACTTACTTTGGCGTAGAGGATGCCGTTGTAGTACCTGAAGTTATGGTTTCAGACTCATTGAATGTAGATGCTGCCATGGTTGACAATGGAGCAGAACTTTAGATTAAAAAGAATTTATTAAATAAAAATAGATAGAAATGGCGGCAGTAGCGCACGAAGCACACGGACATCACGATGATCACGGACACCACGAAGAAAGTTTCGTATCAAAGTACATCTTTAGCCAAGACCATAAAATGATTGGTAAGCAGTTCTTAATGACTGCTGTTTTCATGGGGGTTGTGGCAATGTTGTTGTCTGTTTTATTCAGAATTCAATTGGCTTGGCCAGGTGAAGGGTCAGATTTCGTTTCATTCTTTTTGGGTGATACTTGGGCTCCAGGTGGAGTAATGAAAGAAGACATGTACCTTGGTTTGGTTACAATTCACGGTACAATAATGGTATTCTTCCTGTTAACAGGTGGATTGTCAGGTACCTTCTCTAACATTTTAATTCCATTACAAATTGGAGCACGTGATATGGCCTCTGGGTTCTTGAACATGCTTTCATACTGGTTCTTCTTCTTGTCGTCAATTATCATGTTGGCTTCGTTGTTTGTAGAGTCAGGGCCGGCAATGGCTGGATGGACCGTCTACCCCCCGCTGTCTGCGCTGCCGCAGGCAATTAGTGGATCGGGAATGGGACAAACACTTTGGCTGTTCTCAATGGCCATTTTCATTGCTTCATCATTGATTGGATCTTTGAACTACATTGTAACTGTATTGAACTTGCGTACTACTGGTATGTCAATGACAAGATTGCCATTAACAATTTGGGCATTTTTCGTAACAGCAATTATCGGGGTATTATCATTCCCAGTTCTTTTGTCTTGTGCGTTGTTATTGATCATGGATAGGATGGCAGGCACTAGTTTCTACCTATCAGATATAATTATCAATGGAGAAATGCTCACCAATCATGGTGGTTCTCCATTACTGTTCCAGCACTTGTTCTGGTTCCTTGGTCACCCCGAGGTATACATTGTATTGATTCCAGCACTTGGATTATCTTCCGAAATTATTGCGACGAACTCACGTAAACCGATCTTCGGTTACCGTGCGATGATTGGATCTATTTTGGCAATCGCATTCCTGTCCTTCATTGTATGGGCCCATCATATGTTCGTCACCGGTATGAATCCATTCTTGGGTAGTGTCTTTGTCTTTACGACCCTCCTGATTGCGATTCCATCAGCCGTTAAAGTATTTAACTACATCACAACACTGTGGAGAGGATCAATCATCTTTACACCAGCGATGTTGTTTACAATTGGATTGGTTTCTACATTTATTTCAGGTGGTGTAACAGGAATCATCTTAGCCGATGCAGCATTGGATATTACTACGCACGATACGTATTTCGTAGTTGCTCACTTCCACGTTGTAATGGGTCTGTCCGCCGTCTTTGGAATGTTTGCCGGCGTCTATCACTGGTTCCCAAAAATGTTCGGAAGAATGTTAAACACAAGGATGGGGTACGCGCACTTCTGGGTTACAATTATAGGAGCGTACGGAGTATTCTTCCCAATGCACTTTGTTGGATTGGCAGGAGCACCGCGTAGATATTACGATTACTCAGTATACGAGCAATTCGATCTTGATTCGTACAACATGCAAATGGACTTGAATATTATCATTACAGTGTTTGCAATTTTGGCAGCATTAGGACAGTTGATCTTCTTGTTTAATTTCTTCTACAGTATTTTCAGAGGTCCAGTTGCTCCTCAGAATCCTTGGAGAGGAACTACACTTGAATGGACTACTCCAGTGGAACACATGCACGGAAACTGGCCAGGTGAATTGCCAACTGTACACAGATGGCCTTACGATTACTCGAAGCCAGGTGCTGAAGAGGATTTCATTCCTCAAACAGTTCCTTTAGCCGAAGGAGAAGAAGAACACTAAAAGTGATTTAAATATTGAGAGCCCTTCGTCTTAGACGGAGGGCTTTTTTTATGTCTAAATTCGAAAAAGAGCTGAATAGCCATCATTACTAATTTTGGATTTCCAAGGATCAGGCTTTTTTGATTAGTCATTCCTTACTCAAAACCCATATATTGTGGGTACTCTTTAATCTCCGATATTAAACCAACGGAGAATTGAAAAACTAAAACTATAAAACTACGTACGATGAGAACTAAACTCCTTAGTTTCCTAAGCGCTATTGCACTATGTTTTGTTTCCTTTGGGCAGCAATGGGAAGCAGAAATGTTAAAGCCAGACGCCAATTTTTATACCATTCAAACCGCCTTCAATCAGGAATGGGCCAACAAAACCTACGTAAAAGGATCGGGTTATAAGCAGTTCAAACGTTGGGAAAATTTTTGGGAGACTAGAATAATGCCAGACGGATCTTTTCCTATGGAACATAAAGCGGTTTGGAGCCCCTTCAAACAATTGATTTTAGCGAATGGACCTAAATCCGGTGGAATAGGAAATTGGTCACCATTAGGGCCGTTTTCACATACAAATACTGATTCTTGGAGTCCTGGGACCGGACGTGTAAATTGCATCATAGAAGATCCAAACAATTCCTCTATCATTTATGTTGGTGCTCCAGCAGGTGGAATATGGAAATCAATTGATGCAGGATCTACATGGACGCCATTAGGAGATGAGCTATCGGTAATAGGAGTTAGTAGTATCGCTGTTGACCCTGCGAATTCTAACATTATTTATATTGCTACTGGTGACTCCGATGGTGGAGACACATACAGCATTGGAGTATTGAAGTCGATTGATGGAGGGCTTACTTGGAATTCAATAGGTGGTATCTCAACAAACGAAACAACAGAAATTATTATTGACCCTACCAACTCAAATATTCTTTGGTTGGCAACGAATGTAGGTGTATTAAGATCTATAGACGCTGGAGTATCTTGGACGAATATGTTGTCAGGAAATATTAAGGACATCGCCTTGAAGCCGAGCGTTTCTTCAACAGTTTATGCTGTGACAGCATCAAATTTCTATGTTACGACAAATGATGGAACAACTTGGAGTAATACTACAGCAGGAGTGCCGAATAACTCAGGTAGACTGGCAATTGCAGTAACTCCGGCAAATAATGCCTATGTCTATATTCTATCTGCAAATACTGATTGGTCGTTTCAAGGAATCTATCGTTCTACTAATTCAGGTAATAATTTTACTGCGATGAATACCACTACGGATATTTTTGAGTCGACTCAAGCATGGTATGATATGGCAATAACTGCATCACCAACAAATGAGAACACTGTTATCACGGGGGTTATTAATCTATGGAAATCAACCAATGGAGGGAGTTCATTTAACCAGTTAAACAATTGGAGTTCACCAGGTGCTGCAGCATATACACATGCTGACATACATTTTTTAAGATATTACAACGGCAATCTGTATTGTGGTAGTGATGGGGGAATTTATCGATCGACAAACAATGGAAATGCCTTCACGGATTTATCGGCAGGATTACAAATTGGTCAGTTTTACCGATTGGGGTCTTCACAAAATGATGTGAATACTCTTGCGGGAGGACTTCAAGACAATGGCGGATATGCTTATGTTGGCGGCGCATGGAAAGTTTGGTATGGAGCTGATGGAATGGAAGCTGGCGTTGACAGGAATAATTCCAACATAATTTATGGGATGATACAAAACGGTAGTATGTACCGCACAACTAACGGAGCGAACACTGGAAATGGACTGGGAAGTCCAGAAAGTGGTAGATGGGTAACACCAATGCAAATGGACCCAAATAACGATAGAGTATTGGCAGGGTACAATGACCTACATGAATACGATTATGCAACGGGTTGGAATCAAATCTCGACATTTAATTTTCCAGAGTTATTGAGATCTATCGAAATTTACGAAACCAATTCAGATATAATTCTCGTTGGCACAGATGACAATATTTACAAGACCACAAATGGCGGAACTAGCTTTACAGACATTACAGGATCTTTGTCAAGTGTAACAGCAACGATCACCTCTATTGAAGTGAACCCTACAAATGCTGATGAAATTTGGATTTCCTTTGGTGGCTGGAATGGTGCGCAGCATATTTATCATACTTCAGATAATGGAGCCAATTGGAACAATATCACTGGATCACTGCCAAACTTACCTTGTAACATTGTCAAATTTGACCCTGCAGGATCAGGAGGGATTTACGTGGGAACAGATATTGGAGTTTATTTCAGAGATAACCTTACAGGAAGTTGGGTGCAATACATGAACAATTTACCGAATGTGATTGTGAACGATTTAGAGATCAACAACAATGCAAATGTAATTCGCGCTGGGACATTTGGCAGAGGAGTCTGGGAGTCTGGTGTTTACACAATTAGTGACAATGATATCGGTGTTTCAGCGGTGATTTCACCTGATGAAGCTTATTGTAATGTTAATTCATTTGATCCAATTGTGACTTTGACTAATTACGGAACACTAGATATTACAACCGCGACCATTGACTACGATATTGATGGCGTTGGTGGACTCACATATAACTGGACTGGACTACTTGTTTCAGGATCGTCAGTCGATATTACGCTACCCACCATGACTACAACTGGCGGAGCACACACATTTAATGCAACTTCAAGTGTTCCGAATGGAGTGGCTGATGAAGAACCGAACAACGATATTTTTTCGAAAACGTTCACAATTACACTTGGCGGAGAAATTGTCGATTTTCAAATTATTCCAGATTGCTGGGGATCTGAAATTTCATGGGAAATTCTTGACGCTGGAACACAAGTCATTAGTGGAGGACCTTATTCTGACGGGATAAGCGGAACAGTAATTACAGAAGCACATTGTATCCAACCAGGGTGTTATGATTTTGTTATATACGATGGTTATGGAGACGGAATGTATGGTTCACAATATGGATCGTGTACCGTTGATGGGTATTACAACCTCACCAATTCAATAGGAGACACGCTTATGGAATTACTAGCTGTTAACGCTGATTACGGTTCATCTGAGAACAACACATTCTGTTTGGTTTCAGCTTTAGCCGCAAACTTTAGTGCATCCTCAACAGTTATTTGTGAAGGAGGGACGGTAGATTTTTCTGATAACTCTTTAGGAAACCCAATACAATGGGATTGGTCATTCCCTGGTGGAACACCACTGACATCTATGCAGCAAAACCCTACTGGAATTATCTACAATTCAGTGGGCGTGTATGATGTTCAATTAATCATTAATGATGGTGTGGAAGCCGACACTTTACTTCTTGTGGATTTCATCACGGTGAATTCTGCTAATTCTGGAACTCAGTCAATTACAGCGTGTGATAGTTATACGTGGTCTGCAAATAGTACTACCTATACATCGACAGGGATTTATGTTGAAACACTGACGAATGTTGGCGGATGTGATTCAATAGCAACCTTAGATCTCACCATCAATAACACTAGTTCAGGAGCACAAAGTGTAAGTGCGTGCGATAGTTATTTCTGGTCAGCGAATGGTCAAACATACACGGCGTCAGGATCATTTACTAGTACCTTAACAAATGCCGCTGGATGTGATTCAACCGCAACATTGAACTTAACAATGGGAAATAGTAACTCCGGCTCTTCCAATATTACGGCATGCACTAGCTATACATGGTCTGCGACGGCTCAAATGTATACTTCCAGTGGAATTTTTGTTGCCGCGTTGACCAATGTTTCTGGGTGTGATTCAACAGCGACATTGAATTTAACGATCACAAATGTCTCTGCATCTACAGCGACGGAAGCTGCATGTAATACCTACACATGGGCAATTGATGGGAACACGTATACAAGTAGTGGAATGTACACCTCAACTATTCCCAATGCTGCTGGATGTGACTCTGTCATTACCTTAGATTTAACTATTTATCCAGATCAAGCGAGTATAGAAAATGTTAGTGCATGTGGTAGTTATACGTGGCCTGCAAATGGAACGACGTATACAATGAATGGATCTTATTCGGTATTGCTGTCATCAATTAATGGATGTGATTCTCTAGCAACACTTAATTTAACGATGAGTTCCTCTGCTGCAACTAGCCAAACAATTGCATCATGTGGACCTTACACATGGTCTGCTACGGGAGCCACCTATTCAATAGCTGGAAATTACTCTACAACATTGACATCTTCCACAGGATGTGACTCAATTGTAACGTTGTATTTAACGATCAACTCGAGTAATTCAGGGTTTGCAGATGTGACTGCCTGTGATAGTTATACATGGTCAGCCAATGGAACAAATTATATAGGATCAGGATCATACGCTGTGACTTTAACTAATGTCGATGGATGTGATTCTATCGCGACTTTAAATCTTACTATCAATAATAGTTCTATAGGTGGAACAGACAATGTGTCGGCATGTAATAGTTATACTTGGCTAGCCAATGGTAACACCTATTCGACAAGCGGGCTTTATTCAACGGTCGTGTCGAGTTCTCTCGGTTGTGATTCAACCATTATGCTTGACTTAATAATAAACACGAGCAATGCTGGTTCGGCAACAGTTACGGCATGTGATAGCTACAACTGGTCAGCAAATGGACAAACATACACTACAGATGGTTCCTATGCAGCCACGCTTACGAACATTGCTGGATGTGATTCTGTGGCAACCTTAAACCTTATCGTAAATGCAAGCAGTGCTAGTTCACTGACTATTACAGAATGTGATCAGTATACTTGGCCAACCGACGGAAACACGTATTCTACAAGTGGGAATTATGTGGCTGTATTGCAAAATACTGTTGGATGTGATTCAGTCGTAACATTGGATTTAACCATTAACTACTCAAATGGCTCAACAGATGTAATTAGTAGTTGCGAGCCATACACATGGATTGATGGGACTACATATACCATGAGTAATAATACGGCATTTTTGGTATTGACGAACAGTGCTGGATGTGATTCGACAATCAATCTTGACTTAACGATGAATTCAGTTGACAACGGACTCACAATTGTGAATGAAATCACTTTCGAAGCGAATGCCGCGGGAGTGGGGTATCAATGGTTGGATTGTAACGACGCGTATTCTGTTATTAATGGAGAAACGAGCCAAACCTTTGTAGCTACTTCAAATGGAAATTATGCAGTAGAAGTAACAGGAGCGAATTGCACAGACACTTCGCTGTGTTACAATGTTTCAACTGTAAGCTTGGACGAATTGTCGCAATACAACGTTAGCTTGTACCCGAATCCAACAGAAGGATGGTTTAAGGTGATTTACGATGGAAATTTCAATGTTGATGTTCTTGTACATGACATGAAAGGAAAAATTCTATCGAGAATTGACAACGTGTCGAGCAACCAGATTATTAATATTGATGAACTGGCTTCAGGGATGTATTTGGTGCGACTTGCTTCCGAACATGGAACTAGCGAAATACGTATGATAAAGCAATAGAATGAATAGATAAAATGAGGCCCTTGGTGTATTCGCATCAAGGGCTTTTTTGTACATTTGATCAAACATCAACTTGAGTGGAAGAATCATTCGATTATAGGGACGAGTCAGAGAATCATAACGATCAAGATTATGATAGGGTATTGCGTCCTAAAAGATTGGAAGACTTTACAGGACAGCCCAAAATTGTTGAGAATCTCGAAATTTTTGTAAAAGCAGCAATCCTTAGAAATGAACCTTTGGATCACGTATTATTGCATGGACCTCCTGGGTTAGGTAAAACGACCTTGGGGAATATCATCGCAAATGAAATGGGTGTTGGATGCAAAGTTACAAGCGGTCCTGTATTGGATAAACCAGGTGACTTAGCCGGTCTTCTCA
Source organism: Crocinitomicaceae bacterium (assembly GCA_033791225.1). Lineage (GTDB taxonomy): Bacteria > Bacteroidota > Bacteroidia > Flavobacteriales_D > Crocinitomicaceae > UBA4466. The sequence continues at coordinate 88,661 of JASJHD010000001.1, read as the reverse complement.
CAAATCTTGAGCGTGGTGATGTTTTGTTTATTGATGAGATTCATCGTTTGAGCCCAGTCATTGAAGAGTATTTGTATTCTGCGATGGAAGATTATCAAATCGATATAATGATTGATAGTGGGCCAAATGCACGTACAGTACAGATCGAATTGAATCCATTCACTCTAATTGGTGCGACAACGCGTTCAGGGTTGCTTACATCTCCCCTAAGAGCTCGTTTTGGGATTAACTCACGTCTACAGTATTACGATGCGAAAACCTTAACGATGATCGTAGAGCGATCTTCAGGTCTATTAGAGATTCCAATTGAGGATGCTGCAGCATATCAAATTGCAAGTAGAAGCCGTGGAACCCCCAGAATTGCAAATGCATTGTTGAGAAGGGTTAGAGATTTTGCGCAAATTAAAGGAGATGGAACAATCACTTTGGATATTTCAAACATAGCATTGGAAGCATTGAATGTGGACAAAAGTGGTTTGGACGAAATGGACAACAAAATATTGTCTGTCATAATTGACAAATTTCAAGGAGGACCAGTAGGTCTTTCGACGATAGCAATAGCTATTGGTGAAAATACAGGCACCCTAGAGGAAGTTTATGAACCATTTCTGATCCAAGAAGGATTTTTGATGCGTACACCTCGAGGGCGTAAAGCAACTGAGAAAACATATAAGCATCTTGGAAAGGATCGAGGCTTCACACAAGGCGGATTGTTTTGATCCGTTAAATTGAAAACCTTGTCAATCTCGGTTCAGGTACTGCTCTTAATTTATTGATGAATAGTTGAAGATTCACATTTAGAAACAATTCAAAAACAGAAATGATAATAGTCCGTCCAATAAATGAGTTGAGAATTCATTTGAATCGATTGACCAAAGGCAAACTTTGGTTAAGGGTTATTATCGCAATTATTCTTGGGATAATTTTAGGACTTTTTCTTAATCCAAGAAATGGATATGTGTCAATTGAGAACTCTGAAACTTGGAGCGACTGGTTGAATCTCCCAGGGTCAGTATTTCTCCGGATGGTTCAAATGATCATGATTCCATTGATATTTACATCCATTCTAACAGGGATCGTGAGTAATAATTCGAGTCAATTAAAAGTCATGGGAGTGAGATTGGCACTCTATTTTTTAATTACGACATCGGTTGCGATTATCATTGGAATTGTACTTTCCATCGCAATGGCCCCAGGAGCATACATAAGTGATCTTGGAGGATTTTCTGGAGGTTCTGACGAACTTGTTGTATCCAGCTCCAGAAGTATTCAAAGTTTTCCTGACGCTATTTCGGGTCTAATTCCCACAAATCCATTGGAGTCAATGATGACAGGTGAAATGCTAGGCATTGTCATTTTCACCATAATAATTGGAGTAGCCGTAACACAAATAAAGGAAGAATTAGCTAGACCATTGGTTCGACTATCTGAAGCAATTCAAAAGATTTGTATGATAGTAGTTTCTTGGGCGATGCTTCTTGTTCCTTACGCAGTTTTTGGAATGATGGCTGCACTAATGGCAACATTGGGCACACAAGTACTTTATGGATTAGGATACTATATGCTCGTTGTGATTTTAGGATTAGTACTCTTATTGGTGTTTTACATGATTGTAGTATCACTCGTTGCGAAGAGAAACCCAATAGAATTTTTAAAAGCAATCAGAGAACCTCAACTACTCGCATTTTCCACAGCAAGTTCGGCAGCGGTTATGCCTTTATCAATGGAGGCTGCGGATAAGAAACTAGGAGTATCATCAAATATTAGTGATTTCATAATTCCGATTGGAGCCACTATTAACATGGATGGGACGGCTTTGTTCCAATGTGTCACAACAATTTTCATGGCCCAAGCATATGGAATAGAACTTTCACTGATCTCGATGGTATTAATTACGATCACCATAGTTGGGGCATCTATTGGAACTCCCGCAATTCCTGGTGGTGGGGTTGTTATTTTAGCATCCGTACTCAGTAGTACTGGGATTCCCACCGATGGACTTATCGTAATAATAGGAATAGATAGAATTCTTGGAATGTTTAGAACAACCTTAAATGTAACAGGAGATTTAACTGCTTGCGTTATATTTGACCGATGGTTTGGCGATGGAAATAAAGCGAAGGCCTTGCCCTAAAACAACATAAATCTATTGTGTCAACTACCTATAAAAATACCCAGCTGATTAAAGCCAAAGCCAGCGAGCTTGGTTTCTTTTTCTGCGGTATTTCCAAGGCAGACTTTCTTGAAGAGGAAGCAAGACGTTTCGATGACTGGTTGAAAAATGGTCGCCATGGCAAAATGCAATACATGGAGAACCATTATGACAAACGTTTAGACCCTCGGTTGTTGGTCGACAATGCAAAATCCGTTGTCTCCCTTTTACTCAATTATTATCCACAAGAGCAGCAAAGTGATACCGATGGACCGAAAATTTCCAAATACGCCTACGGTAAAGATTATCATTTCATTATTAAAGATAAACTCAAAGAATTCTTCCAATATATCCAAGACGAAATAGGGGAAGTTGGAGGTAGAGTATTTGTCGATTCGGCTCCTGTTATGGACAAGGCTTGGGCAAAGAAAAGTGGACTCGGTTGGATGGGGAAAAACGCCAATATTATTCATCCTAAACATGGGTCATACTTCTTTATTGCAGAGCTCATTCTTGATTTGGACCTAGAACCAGATGGACCGATGAAAGATTATTGCGGAACGTGTACCAAGTGTATTGATGCATGTCCAACGGATGCAATTGTTGAACCGTATTTAGTTGACGGCTCGAAGTGTATTTCGTATTTGACGATAGAATTGAAAGATGAAATTCTCCCAACGGAATTTCGTGGGAAAATGGAGAATTGGATGTTTGGTTGTGATATCTGCCAAGACGTCTGTCCATGGAACCGATTTTCGACGCCAAACAAAGAATCTTGGTTCAATCCACACGAGAATTTATTGAAGATGTCAAAAGTGGATTGGGAAGACCTTACCGAAGAGGTGTTTGCAGAATTGTTCAGAAAAAGTGCTGTGAAACGAACAAAATTTAGTGGACTCACGCGGAACATTCGCTTTCTTGATTGATAGAGAGTTGGCTGGTGGTCATCCGTAGAGAGTATTTAACCACAAAGTCACAAAATGTCTGAAAGACATTCACTATTTAAGCCGAATGAGTGTTACAACCTTGAACCCTTTGTGCCTATATCTAGTTGGTTAATATTGTGCCTTAGTGTCCTTGTGGTTTCAATTTCTCATATAGCGCATCCCTCAATAAAAATTGTGGACTTGTAGCTTGGGGATTCTCCCTCAATTTTGTAGATTGTAACTTCAATTAATCTAATCATTACTATGCCAGATCAAGATCAACCAGCCGGGATATCGTATAGCATGGCGCCGTATACTGGTCCCTGGACAAAAGTTGAAGCAGGTCACTTGCTGAAAAGAACATTGTTCGGACCAACTAATCAGCAAATGTTGGACGCTGAAACAAATGGAATGGCCACAACCGTAACTTCTTTGTTGCAAATGCCAGCCATTGGAGATCCTCTAACTTTTCACCCTGATGAAACAATTAGTCCATTTGGTGCAAGTTGGGTCAGCGATGTATATCCCACAGATGCGATAGCTGCGCAGTCAGTAGAAACTGCACGTTTGATATCACTCGCAGGATGGATCATGGACAGAATCAACAACGAGCAAGTAACTATTGCCGAAAAGATGTGTCTGTTTTGGCAAAATCATTTCGCTGCATCGGCAACATTCGATTCTCGTGCAACCTATGATTACCATACATTAATCCGTACGCATGCACTAGGGAACTTTAGACAATTTGTAAAGGACATGACGATTAATCCTTGCATGCTGTTGTTCTTAAACGGTGCAACAAATACTTTATACAGTCCAAATGAGAATTACGCACGTGAATTACTTGAGTTGTTCACGATTGGTAAAGGACCGCAGATTGGCCCAGGGGATTACACAAATTATACAGAACAAGACGTAGCTGAAGGAGCCAAAATTCTAACCGGATATTTAGTAGATGGACTTCGTAGCGATACACTAACAAGTGTTACTTCGAATTATACGGCTATTCTACATGACACCACAACAAAGACATTATCATCACATTTCGGAGGCGCAACAATTGCAGCCAATGGAGCAAACGAATATGCCGATTACATTGATGTAATTTTCGGTCAAGACGAAGTAGCACTATTTATTTGTAGAAAGTTGTATCGTTATTTCGTCAATTACGATCTGACAGCCGCGGTTGAGACAACTGTGATTCAAGAAATGGCAGCTACAATGATTGCCAATAACTATGAAGTTTTACCGGTGTTAACAGAGTTATTCAGCAGCGAGCATTTTTACGACATTTCGGTTCGAGGTGCATTGATTAAAGGCCCATTGGATATGTTGTACTCAATGTTTAATAGTACAGAATCTGCACCTAGTTTTGATTTGGCGACAAACTATGAAATGCAACTGAATGTCTATTGGCTGGCTGAGTCAATGGGACAGGGATATGCAGCTCCTCCTAGCGTAGCGGGATGGCCAGCTTATTACCAAGAGCCTTCATTTTCTAAGTTGTGGGTGAATGCAACGTACATAAAAACACGTTTCGACGTAAGTGCATTTATGACAATTCTTCCGGGAATTCCTGTAAATGGTAATAACTGGAAAATTGATGCCTTAAGTTTTGTAGATAATTTATCTGCATCTTCAGTCGCGATAACGGTGATTGATGACATGTGTGATGTTTTAACTCCAAAGAATGTCGATGGAATTCAAAAATTGATCTTGAAATCTATTCTTACTGGAGGATTACCTGATGCTGAATGGACTCTACAGTACAACGATTATCAAGCAAACCTTGGTAACACAACCTTTTCAGATCCAGTGAAACAAAAAGTAGAATTAGTGTTAGCAAGAATGTTCCAAATGCCAGAGTTCCACGTAATGTAGGCGATAAAATAGTAAGAAATGAAAAGAAGAAATTTTGTAAAAAGTCTGGCAATTGCATCGGCAGGAACACCAATTTTGTTGAATGACATTAAGCTCCAATCGATAGGGAAAAAACTATTCGACATTTCAAACAATGCAGATGATCGAGTGCTTGTAATCATCCGATTGAATGGAGGGAATGATGGAATAAACACAGTGATTCCAAGAGATCAATATGCAAACTTGACGATTCAGAGAAACAATGTCTTGATTCCGGAAACATCTGTACTTCCATTGACAACTGAAACTGGATTGCACCCAGCGTTGACAGGAATGCAAAACATGTACAACAGCGGTAAGTTGGGAGTCATCCAAAATGTTGGATATCCAGAACAGAACAGATCCCATTTTAGATCCATGGATATCTGGAGTTCAGGCTTGATAAATAATCCCGCGACAACAGGTTGGTTAGGAAGACAGTTGGATGTTGAGAATCCTGGTTATCCTGATGGTTATCCAAATGCGGCAAGTCCAGACCCCTTTGCAATCAGTATGGGTTATGAAGTATCTTCTACCTGTCAAGGGTTGATGGCGAACTTCAGTCATGCAGTAAACAATCCATTCGATGCATACAACTTAAATTCAAGTGGGGTAGTTGATGATGGAACTTATTACGGTTCGCATGTGGACTACCTGTCGACTTTGATTGATCAGGCAAATGCATTTGGAGCACAAATAAACGCCGCAGCTAATGCCGGAAACACATTGTCTACAATGTATGATTCTTCGAATCCTTTAGCGACACAATTGCAATATGTTGCTCAAATGATTTCTGGAGGTCTACAAACAAACATTTATATTCTCAACATTAACGGATTTGACACACACGATTCACAAGTTGCTGCATCCGATCCAGAGCAAGGCACGCACACCGAGTTAATCAGACGTCTGTCCGATGGAATCGCAGCCTTTCAAGATGATTTGCAATTGCTTGGACTGGAAAGCCGTGTGGCTGGTATGACCTTCTCTGAGTTTGGAAGACAAATAGCTTCGAATGCGAGTTTGGGAACTGACCATGGAGATGCTGCACCGTTGTTCTTGTTCGGAGACTGTTTAGAATTTGATTTAATGGGACCAAACCCAGTGATTGGTAATTCAATCGTGAATCAAGAAGGAATTCCAATGCAGATCGACTTTAGAGATGTTTATGCGTCTGTTTTAAAAGACTGGTTCGGAGTTTCAACATCAGAAATTCAGGCTTTGTTTGAACATACTGTTACGTTCTATCCTTTAATTGGAGATTGTAATGTTGGAATGAGGGAAGACGATCTAGCCAAAGAAGCAGCATTGATTTATCCAAACCCTGCAACAGCCAACGCTACAATTCGTTTCACAGCTGGTAATGAGTGGGTGCGGATCGCAGTATTTGATTTAGACAGCAGGAAAGTTGCGGATATTTACGATGGTAATTTGGCACAAGGAAGACACGATATTCCAATGGATATTCATGATTTAGCTGTTGGAGAATACATTGTTCAAATTCAGAAAGAATCTGGATTGGTGAATACTAAGCTGATAAAGATTAAGTAAATTTTTTCCTTCAAAGGATTAGGGCACAAAATTTATTATTCGGACTATCGGACTATCGGACTATCGGACTATCGGACTATCGGACTATCGGACTATCGGACTATCGGACTATCGGACTATCGGACTATCGGACTATCGGACTTCTCTCTTCTCTACGCAGCAACATTTTTCTTCTTCTGCGAACGAATCATAATCGTTAAGATCAAACGTGGGAAGTAGCGCATCATAAAGGCTGTAATTTTTCCTAATGGAGAAAGTACCTTTCGCTTTCTGCGGTATCGAATCATTCCAATAATACTTCGAGCGACCTTTTCACGCGGTTGTTGAATGAACGATGGGCGTTTTGGAACTGGAATCAAAGATCCATCCGAAGTAACCATACGTTTTTGATCTTCATTCTGTGTGAAACTCACGTGTACAATTCCAAAGTGAATTCCTGTCGAAGACAATTCTATTCGTAAAGATTGCCAAAGCGGTGTCAATGTCATTTTCCCCATGCTGTATGCGGAAGCCATTGGTAAACCGTGGAATCCGGCTAGACTGGAAATGAAAATCACACTTCCTTTTGTCTTCTTTAAATGAGGTAAAGCAGCCATTGTCGGGTAAACTGCTCCAGAGGAGTTACTGTCAAAAATCGCCTTGTAAACTTCAGGTTGTAACTGGTCAAAACGTTCGTTCATTGTTAGACTTCCGTTGTTTATTAGAATATCTAAACGTCCGTACTTCTCTACTGTTTTATCAATTAAATTTTGGCAATCTTCAATCGAAGTAACATCGCCTTGAACTGCAATTACATCTAGTCCTTTCGCCAATAATTCGTCACGAGCTGCTTCTAATTTGGACAAGGTTCGTCCGTTCATAACAACTTTGCAACCAAGTGCTCCAAGTTGAGTGGCAGTTTCTTTTCCAATTCCTTGACTAGAACCTGTAATTATCACGACCTTATCTTTGAAATCCAATGCCATCTTCTACTTTTTTATGTAACCATTCTCTTTAAACCAAGCGAAACACTCTTTGATTCCATCTTTAACGGGTGTTTGTGGCATTTCTAACTCTTCAACAGCTTTCTTTGGAGAGTAATAATGATCTTCCGTTGATAAAATAGATAATTCATGTGTCACAGCAGGGGTGAACTTGAACATCTTAGCAACAATGGAGCTCGTTTTACCATAGGTTTTAACAACACCATTTGGCAATGAACGTTTGGGTGATTTTTTACCAACCACATCACCAATCTTGTCAAATATTTCCTTGTACGAAAGATTTTCGTGGCCTAAAATATAGCATTCTCCAATGCGTCCTTTGGTTGCGGCATTAGCCATAGCCATAGCTGCATCCTTAACATTTACAAAATTCTTTCCACCGTGGGTATAACAAGGAGCTTTACCATTGTAAATGGCCAAAATCATGGCTCCAGAACTTGGTTTAGAATCGTATGGGCCGATCAAAAAAGTTGGATTAACAACCAATGCAGGAAGACCTTGTTTTTCCACAGCTTCCAAAACTATTTCCTGTGCCTTGCGCTTTGAGTCCATATAGTCTAGACCATAATGCGCCGCTTGGTACGAGTTCGTTTCATTCCCAAGATTATCAATTTTTCCAGAACCGAAAGAATTGGCAGTTCCAACAAAAATCATTCGCTTTACGCTATGTTTCAAGCATGCATCGATCACATTTTGTGTACCGTCGATATTTACCTTGTTGATGATATCGGATTTGGCAGGCCATACACTGATATTCGCAGCACAGTGATAAACGACATCCGCACCTTCCAAAAGCGCATCCATACTCTCTGGACTTAAGATGTTTCCATGTACCATTTTCACATCAATTCCTATCAATGCTTGTGGTTCTTTACCTTCCTCAATCATAGCAGTAACATCGTGATCGCGCTTCAAAAGTTCACGTACTAAGTTATTGCCAAGTAATCCATCTGCTCCAGTAACTAAGATCTTCATTCGTTCTCATTTAAATTTCGACAACAAACCTAGCTATTTAATTCCAAATGTCCATTGATGTTGAGCCGATCGTTCTGTCAACTTATCAACTACGCAGTGAGTAATGAAGCAAAAAATAATGGAAGTTTACTTTCCGACAATCCAACTGTAAAGATCATTTCCATTCGCATAGAGAACAAGTCCCATCAGAATAATGAATCCAGCGTATTGTGCATATTCCAACACCTTTTGTGGAGCCTCTTTCCCTGTAATCATTTCATACAGGAGGAAAACTACGTGGCCACCATCCAATGCTGGAATCGGTAAGATATTCATGAAAGCCAATATGATTGAAATAAAGGCAGTTGTGAGCCAGAAAATTTGCCAATCCCATACAGGAGGGAACATGTTTCCTATTGCACCAAAACCTCCAATTGATGAGGCTCCTTTCTTTGTAAATAAAAATTTCAGCTGACTGGCGTAATCATTCAAGGTTGTATACCCCATCGCTATTCCAGCGCCAAAACTCGCACCAAATCCAAATTCTTGGGTCCAGATTGCTGCAGTATCCACCATCATTGTGTTGCTGATAAAGCCCATCTGACCTTCTTCGTTCACTTTAGTTGTGAGAGTAATCGTATCCGTACCTCGTAAAACAACCACATCAATTTCTTTGTCCTTGTTGAAGAATCGTTCTCGTGTTATTTCATCAAAATAGGTTATTTCAACACCATTCACAGCAAGGAATTCGTCTCCAACTTCAAATCCAGCGGCAATCATGGATGATTCAGCTAAAATACTGTCAACCGTGGCGCCAATTCGTCGAAGACCAACCATTGGATAAGCACCTGCCTGAAACAATTCGTACTCAATATCTTCAGGCAAAGGAACTGGTTTCTCTTCTCCAGAGGCTGTCAATACAGTCAATTCGCTAACACCTCTCAACAGTACACCCTTGTTGATGTCCTCAGTATGTTCTACAGGAACTCCGTCTACTTCTGTGATTATGTCACCTGAGTAAATCTCATATTTTTCCATATATGGATGCACGGACATTCCATGCGATAGCTGATTCACATCAACACGCTCACTTCCGTAAGCGAACAAAATCAGAATGTAAATGATAACTCCAACGAGTAAATTCACCACTACACCACCAATCATTACGATAAGTCGTTGCCATGCTGGCTTAGATCTGAACTCCCATGGTTGAGGTTCTTTGGCCATTTGTTCCTTGTCCATCGATTCGTCGATCATTCCAGAGATCTTCACGAAACCACCCAATGGCAACCAGCCAATTCCCCATTCAGTATCACCAATTTTCTTCTTGAATAAAGAGAACCAAGGATTGAAGAATAGATAGAATTTTTCTACTCTAATTTTAAAGTAGCGCGCAGTCAAGTAATGTCCAAATTCATGAAGGACAACAAGTATTGACAATGACAATAATAACTGGGCGGCTTTAATCCAAAATACCATAGATGTAAATTAATTATGTGTGCAAATGTAGTTGTTTCGACGGTTCGATCGTTCGAATGTTGAATTTTTCGATCAATCAAACGATCAAGTAATCAAACTTATATATACTCGTTTTGCTCAAAGTAATCGATAATAGATTCTTTAAGGAGGTGCTGTTGTTCCCGTGAATCCAAAGGTGGAAGCTCTTGATTTAATTTAAAATGCGGCCATTGTTCGTCATCACGCCCTTCGAAAGCGTAGTATCCATGAGGTTCGAGTAGCGTACAAATAGCGACATGAAGTAAATCGGTTTTTTCACTTTTCGAGAATTCCTTGTAGCCAATTCCGAGTTCATTGACACCAATTAAAAAAAGTATCGCCTGCACGTCCATTCCCTCACCAAAACTTTTTTCGAGTTCTGTTTTTACTTTTTGAAATCGTAATTCTACGTCAAAATCCATTCGGCGAAAATAGTTAAACAGTTCCGAATACATGTGATTTATACGTGTTCAAATCGGTGGGATAGTGGTTTTTTCTATCTTAGCGAAATAACAACCAAGCAGTAGCATTTTAACAACAGGAACGAAAGTTCCGCAACACCTATAAAATGAAAAAGTATATCTACATTTTTGCGAGCATGGCGCTTGTATTTGCCATGACTGCTTGTACAGGAGACGCTGAACCAACAGAACCAGAAGGAACCACTGATGAGGCATTAGTATATTATTATTACAATGAAGGTCAGACTACCTTGGAATGGACATCCTACAAAACAACAGCAAAAGTTGGTGTGGCTGGAAGTTTCAATGATATTGAAGTGACTAGCTCTGAAGGGACTAGTGCAAAAGAAGTTATTGAGTCTATTTCATTTGTGATCAATACGAATTCGGTTGAAACCAATAATGAGGAGAGAAACTTAAAAATTGCAGAGCACTTTTTTGGAACGATCAACACACCAACGATCGAAGGTGAAGTGAAATCTTTGAATGACGACAATACTGCTATAATTACAATTGCAATGAATGGTATTTCAATGGATATTGAAGGTGATTACACTTTAGAAGAGAACGTATTTAACTTTACCTCAAGCATTGACGTGTCTTCATGGAACGGAATTCCTGGTATTGAAGCACTCAATGCAATATGTGAAGATTTACATACGGGAGAAGACGGTGTATCGAAGTTGTGGTCTGAAATTGGGCTTTCTTTCAGAACAGTAGTGATGGTGCTTCCATAAATAAAATCGAATAGCAACTAGAACAGGTGAATTTCATAGACATTATTATAATTGCAGCCCTCGGATATGCAGCCTGGAAAGGATTTAAAAAGGGATTCGTCATTGAGCTGTTCACTTTTCTCGCTTTATTTGTTGGATTATATGCAGGAATTCGGTTCTCTGAATTCTTGTCAACTCTTTTTCGCGAGCAATTAAATTTCACCTCTGATTACCTTCCAGCGATTTCTTTCACTTTGATTTTTTTGGCTGTAGGCGCCATGGTATATTTTGGTGGAAAGGTGGTGGAGAAAATGGTGAAAGTTGTTCAGCTCAGTTTGGTCAATAAGCTTTTGGGAATTCTATTCTCCATGTTGAAAATGATTTTTTTCATAGGTGCTGGTATTATGTTACTTGAATCGTATGATAAAAGCGAAAAGTTTATCCCTCAAAATACCCGTGATGGATCTCTGTTTTACAAGATCTCAAAAGCAACGGTAGCCACATGTATACCTGCATTTGAACGGAGTGCATTGTATGTAACAGATGTGCTTTTGGAAGAGGCTTTGGAGACTAATGAAAACGATCCAACGCAAGCGGTCGAAAATGAAGAGTGAAAATCAGTGCTGATAAGGTGTGAGATAAGGATTTAATCACTAAATTTGGCCCTTCCAAGAAGAAATAATTATGTCTGTAGGAATTAAAATATTTGCCGGTCACGCATCAAAGAGTCTAGCCGAAAAGGTGGCTGCTGCTTATGGAGCGAAGCTTGGTAATTGTACGACGACCTTCTTTAGTGATGGAGAATTTCAACCATCTTTTGAAGAAACGGTAAGGGGACAAGACGTGTTTATCGTCCAGTCTACGATGCCTCCTACAGATAATTTATTCGAATTGTTATTGATGGTGGATGCTGCAAAACGCGCTTCTGCTAGAAAGATAATCGTAGTGATTCCTTACTTTGGATTCGCTCGACAAGATCGTAAAGACAAGCCAAGAGTTGCTATTGGAGCAAAGCTAGTAGCAAACATGTTAGAGGCTGCCGGAATCGATCGTATTATGACAATGGATTTACACGCAGATCAAATTCAAGGATTCTTCGAAGTTCCTGTTGATCATTTGTACGGATCTACAATTTTCTCTGGGGAGATTGAAAAGGTTAATACAGGAAACTTGATCATGGCGGCTCCTGATGCAGGAGGTGCAAAACGTGCAAATTCTTATGCGAAACGATTGGACATCGGTTTGGCACTTTGTCACAAACAAAGAAAGAAAGCAAATGAGATTGCTGAAATGACAGTAATTGGAGATGTATCAGGAAAGGATGTTATCCTTGTCGACGACATGATCGATACAGCTGGAACATTAACGAAAGCAGCAGATCTATTTATGGAGAAGGGAGCAAAGAGTGTTCGTGCATTTTGTACACACGCCGTTCTTTCAGGGCCAGCATATGAGCGCCTTACAAACTCCAATATTACAGAACTAATCGTTACCGATACAATTCCTTTAAAGGAGCCACACGACAAGATTCGCGTGTTGACAGTAGCTGATTTGTTCGCAGACGTTATTAAACGAATGGTTAATAACGAATCAATAAGTTCACATTTTATAATCTAAATAATAAACAATGAAAAAAGCGCAATTGAGCGGTTCGTTAAGAGCGAGCGTAGGGAAAAAGGACACAAGCGCATTGAGAAATGCAGGTCTTGTACCTTGTGTGCTTTACGGACAAGGTGAGCAAATTCACTTTTCTGTAAGAGCAGTAGACGTACAAAAATTAATTTACTCACCAGATGTTTACCAAGTAGAATTGGACATCGAAGGAGGACGTAAAGCGGCAGCTATTATTCAGGATTTGCAAATGCACCCTGTAAAAGACACTGCAATGCATGTTGACTTCCTAGAGTTGGATGACAGTAAGCCAGTAAAAGTTTCTCTTCCATTGAGAGCTGTTGGGTCACCGATTGGTGTAATGAATGGTGGTAAATTGAGACAACCATACAGAAAGTTGAGAGTGATTGGATTGCCAGGAGATCTTCCAGAAGAAATTTCTGTTGATGTTGCTGACTTGAGAATTGGTGATTCTATCCGTGTTTCTGAATTGGATGCTGGAAAGATCGAATTTCTTGAACCTTCAAATGCAGTAGTTCTTGGTGTTAAAATGGCACGTGGAGCAGCTGATGATGAAGAGGAGGAAGAAGAAGCAGAAGGAGCAGAAGGAGACGAAGGAGCAGAAGGTGGAGATGCACCAGCAGAAGGTGGAGAAGAATAAATACAACTTCTACAATATTCAAAAATCCCGGTGTGAAAACATCGGGATTTTTTTATGTTTAAATTTTAATGAGCGGAACGCTGAGGTACAAGAAGCGCAAAACTTATTGAACTACAACCTGCTTTACAATAAACGCTTCTTCTACCTGAATAATCAATTGATATGAACCATTGCTCAATGTAGACACGTCCAATTGTTCCTCTGAGCTCATTATTTCATGCATACAAACCTTCCCTTGTTGATCAATAAGAATTACCTCAAATTGATCAGGGGCATTAGTTATAGAAATAAAATCCGTTGCAGGATTTGGGAATACTTCAATATGAATCAAAGCACTTTCCAACAAACCTAAGTCATCAATAAAGCGTTGTCCATCTGATACAAATTGATCTGAGAGCCCAGCGTTATTAATTGCTCGTACCGAAATGTGATACACTTGATTGTAAATGGGGCTGCTTAAAACCGTTGAGAATGCTTCAGAAAGACCGTTGCTTGTCCAAGGGTAAACATCATCAAGGTTAGGTAAGGTTCCGATTGCAACTTCATACTCTGCAATGTCGGAGTGGATATCAGTCGCTAGCCAATTTGCTTCTATCGTACTAACCATAAAAGTGTCAATATCGGTCAAATTACCGTCATGTAAAAAGTCGATGCTAGGTGGCGTAAAATCCAACAAGTAGTTTTCTGTCACGACTCCAGACCAATTTTCGGCAGCATCAATAACTATCGTTTGTACCATTCCTGTTGATGTTGCATTCTCACTTTCAATATAGAATTCATCAGATGTTCCCGCAGTAATGTCAACACTTGTGGTACGATTTTGATACACGCGAATGTCGTCAAAAGTGGCATCGCATCCACCAGTACGAAGAGAGATAAATCCTCCAGAAGTCAATGGTGTAGGATCGTGCCAAGAAGCTAGAAGTACATGATCAACATACACTTTAATCCAACCTGTAGCTGCATCAAACCAGACTTTACAATTGTACGTTTGACCGCTATTTATTGTTAAATCAGATTCCGTCTCTAGGTTTATTATGTCGTTATCAACTGAATAAATTTGCACTTTATCATCACTCTCCCTCAGATACACGAAATAAGAGTTACCTCTATTCGGTAAGTTCGGATTATCGCACATAAAATGTACTCCAGCGCGTTGGCTTACATCATTACTTGTGATCGTTTGATTCCATTCGTATAAGTGAATTCCGTTCGTTTGATCAACGCCTATGTAGACATTTGAGTTCTGCTCGGCCACATCATTAATAGAATAAGCACCACTTATAACTGAATAAGTTCCTGTAACTCCAAACCAATTTGCATCACTATCCTCAAACGTCTCGTAAGAAAAACCATAATTTCCGTTTGCTGACCAGTCATTATCAGCAGGACTTTTTGTTGCGTTCAAATAGAAACGCTCTGCTATTGGGCTTTGTGTATCAGAATCAGAAAAATCAACTGTAAAGTCGTCAGTGTACCAAACATTACCTGGGGTTATCACAGTTGTTGGAGGAGTTAAATCGAATGAAGTCGTTGTGTAGTTTGCTTCCCAACCATTGGAAATAGTAGAACAATCACTTCTAAATTCAATTAAAAGAGATCCCCCAGATGAAACCACTGTTCCAGGTGAATTACTTCCTGTATAACTTCCAACCAAAGGAGCATCAATATTGTCACCGTCATAAATGAAAAGATTGTCGTACCCAGATTCAACATTGAAGACTGTAAAATCAAGAGTGATATCTTGCGCATTTGGTGGTTGAATAAGCCAAAATTCTCGCTCATCGTCTTGATAATCTCCAGTTGGACCGCCAGTATCATACAAGTTTCCTGAAGTGCTTGCAATTGTATTAAATGTAGGGTTGTTATTTATTAGTCGATAGTACTTTTCCCAATCCCAATATATTCCTGGATCGGTGTGTGACTGATTTGGGTAATGTTGATGCCCTTTAATTTTGGTGCACCCTCCAAGGAGATTTGTTCCTACGCTTGCCGCACCATAAAATGTTCTGAGTGGTGGAATTCCGTATCCACTGTTCACAATGTCACGACTTAAATCTGCAGAGGCATTGTAAAGTTCTTCAGTATACCACGATGGGTCATTCACAAATCCTTCGTGCTCATATCCTATCGTGTATGGATTCTCTGATCCAACATGCCAAGCTTTGTCTTCCTCCAATACCATTTGCGTAACCTGTCCATCTGATGAGCGGATTACATAATGATAGGAAACACTTGAAGAACAATTTTGTGCCCATGAGATTGCGCCTGCGTATGTACCTTGAATTGTATGTATCGTAATTGCTGAAATAGCTACTCCGCTTCTTGAGCTAAAATTACATGTGGCCGCGGGGTTCCAAATTGCCGGACCATATTGTGTTGATTTATTCTGAGATGGATAATATTCTGCACCACTCGAAGATGAAATACCTGTTGCTGTGAATTGAACTCTTTCACTTGACAAGACAGCATAGTTTGATGTCCCAAAAGTTTCTGTCAAATTGAAATCGGCTACTGGGAAATTATAATACGCAGCATTTTCTTCGTTCATCATGAACTCAAATATGGAGTAGGCTTGAGCGTCACGCGCATATTGATTAACGATCCCATCATTTGGAATTTCAGAAATGGCATAGAGCACTTCTTTTATTGTCTTAGGATTATCGTTGGAATTATTACCCATTGTTTCAAAGGCCATGGTTGTATTGAACAAACGAGCGTATGCTAAGATTTGTTTTTGTGGATCCCCTTTTTGCTGAGTAATGGATATTCCCGAAGCATTTGCGGCCAAAATTCCAGTAGGGGTGAAGTATTTACCATCCTCATGCAATCCCATAATTCCAAACGCGCTTGGCATGCCAGAACATGATGCTTGTTGATTCTCCAAATGTACCATGTGTGTATTCGTCCAAGCAACGGCTTCTAAAAGTCCATGCGGAACAAGTGAGTTTTCAGCATAAGCTTCTTGAAAAGATACTTGAGCAGTAAGACAATTGCCAAAAGCAATAAATACGCTAACAAGTGTGATCCAGATTCTCATAGTTGTAGATTAGTTCTTCAAATATAAGCAACTCCTACTCAACATTTTACTTAGAATCAAAAGTATTTTAGTGAATCGGTTTAGTTACGCTCACTCATAAATTAAAGAGTAAAAAACCAAAAAAGCGCGCTAGGATTTTCCTAGCGCGCTTTTAAAAACATTCTGAATTGGTAATTCTATAGAATTAAACCAATTTAACGTCAACTTCTTCAGTTGGATCTAACGCAGCAGCCTTAACATCAACGCTTACGTCAACCACAAATTCTGACTTTTCTTTATTGGCAAATTTCCCAAGTGAACCAATCGCTCCACTTACTCCACCTTTATCTTTTAATTCGTCGTTTCTAGACTTAAGAGCTTCAAATGTAAAATCAAAGTCGTACACTTTAGAGTCTCCTGGCTTGATTGTAATAAGGTCTTTAAAGTTTTGTTTCCCTAAAGTGAATTCTTTAGTTGTTTCATCATCACCTCGTCCAGTTGTGTACTTTTCGATTAGACTAACAGTCATTTCAGTGATTTCTTGTTCACTTTTGGTAGTAAGCGTAAATTTTCCGGCAACCTTTCCGTCTTCTTTTGAAATTTGACCAGGTGTATCGATAGAAATTTTAACTCCTCCGATTCCTAATTTGCTTTTAATTTTTTGAAAAAATCCCATTTGGTTAAGTAGTTATATGATTAATTAATTTACCGTGAATATAATAAATATTTGGCTCTAACGCAATCGTGAAGCCTTCTTTACGATATCAATAAATTCACCTCGGTAACCAAATTGATCTCTTCCCAATCCAATTTCGGCGTTTTTCAAAACTCGATTAAAATTAGCGGTTCCAGCATATTTAGAATCTCGCAGAATTAGACCGAACTCAACAATTGATTGGATAAACAGGAAATCTTCTGAAGGAGTAGACACTCTAGGTGCAATTACTTTCTTAATCAATTTGCTCTTAGTTCCGTCTGGTTCTTTATACCTGAATTTAATCAAAGCGAGTTCATTGTTGAAATCACCTGTTGCGACATATTCTTGCTCATTTGAGCTGTTAGATTCTCTCAGGGTCGGTAGGGACCCGCTATACTCACGGGTAACGATTTCGTAGATGGCCGTAACAGTATGACCGGCACCTAATTCACCTGCATCGATCGCATCGTTGTCGAAATCTTCATTGTTTAGCAGACGATTTTCATAGCCAAGCAAACGGTAACTCGCAACCAAAGCAGGATTAAATTCGATTTGAATTTTCACATCTTTCGCAATCGTTTGTAGCGTTGCTCCCATCTCAGTAACAAGTACCTTTTTGGCTTCCATGATGTTGTCGATGAATGAAAAATTCCCGTTCCCTTTGTTGGCAATTTTCTCCATTTTGGAAGCTTGAAAATTATCACTACCAACGCCAAGCACAGTTAAAAAGACACCGCTTTTACGTTTTTCTTCAATCAGTTCAATCAAGGCATCGTCTTGCGAAACACCCACATTGAAATCGCCATCAGTTGCCAATATAACTCTGTTGTTTCCATTTGGATCGAAGTTTTCTTGCGCAATTGAATAGGCTAACTCGATACCTTCTCCTCCTGCTGTACTTCCTCCTGCTTCGAGTTCGTTAAGTGCGTCCATTATTCGGTCTTTATGAGCACCTGAAGTTGCGGGGAGAACCAATCCGGCAGCACCTGCATACACAACAATGGAAACCCTGTCTTGTTCACGCATTTCGTTTACCAATAACTGGAATCCATTTTTAAGCAAACCCAATTTTTCTGGGCCTGTCATAGATCCCGACACATCCAATAAAAACACAAGGTTGTTTCGAGGAAGCTCTTGGGCTTCGATCGATTTACCTTTGATTCCAATTTTCAGCAATTGATGTCCCTCATTCCAAGGGCAGGCAGACAATTCTGTATGGATTGAGAATGGATGTCTTCCTGATGGTTCCGCATAATCGTAGGGAAAATAATTAACAAACTCCTCGAGACGAACCATGTTTGGTTCAGGAAGTTCCACGCGATTAATCATTCCTCTAACATCACTATAGGATGCTCCATCAACGTCTATACTAAAAGTAGATAGAGGTTTTTTGCGAACTTTCAAAAATTCATTTTCTACAATTTCATCATAGCTAGAACTGTTTGTGTATTCGTCAAGTTCAAGATCTCTTCCTATGCAACCAAGATTATCGTATTGATGGTTTAACCTTTCTTCATTCAGCCGACCGTATCTTGAAGAGTGACTGCGCAATCGAGAGTAACTGAGCTCCATTTCAGTAAGCGGCGTTTTTGTTTCACCTTGAAAGAGGTCCGTTATATACGATGTGGTTGCGCACCCATCTGAGAATGTCATGGTATACGAACTATTTCCAGAAATATCATATGCCGCCATCCCAACGTTCAGGTTAAAATCTCCACCTGAGACAACCAACATATCCGCGTTCTCCTGCTGTTGCATCATTAAAGGCTGTATCCTATTATAAGAATACTCCATTTTTTTATCGGCCAACATTTGCTTGCGATTGGCGTTAGTAGTGGAGTCTAAATCTGGAATATTTACTCTTGCAATATTTACTTTGGTAGATTGATCTAATGGCTGGTAGGCGAAAAACACACCTATTCCGATAAGGATAATTCCAACAGCAGCAATCCGCCACCAAATAAAATTCTTCTTTTTTGTATTTGTATCTAATTCAGGTTCGATCTTGTCCCACATGTTAGTAGGCACATCAAACTCATCGAATTGACCGTTATATTCTTCTTTTTTCATGCTTCAATTTTTTGTTCGATTAATTCACGAAGCAATTGTCTTGCTCGGCTTAACTGAGACTTACTAGTTGAAACACTGACTGATAATTCTGAAGAGATTTCTTGATGATCCAAACCTTCGAAATAGAACAAAGTAAAAATTACTCGGCATCCTTCAGGTAGATCTTTGAGGGAGGAATTTAGTTGAATCATTAACTCTTCAACATTATTCTGCTCCTCCAACACCTCTTCTAGGTCTTCCTCCAAATCAAAATGAATTTTACGTCGATTTAGGAAGTTCAGTGATTTATTCACCATGATTTTTTTTAGCCACGCACCAAACGTTGCTTTATAAGAGAACTGATCTAGTTTGGTGAAAGCATCTATGAAGGTGTCCTGGGTGATGTCGGCTGCATCTTCTGTATTGCCCAAGAGCCGAACACCTATATTATAGATAGCTTTACTATAGAGGTCAAACAACGACTTCTGCGCTATTCGATCTCCATTTTTTGATCGTTCTATTAGATCACGGTGAATGTTAACAACATTTCTCATCTATACTAAAGACACATGAAGAATTCAAAGGTTGGAATTAAGGTACAATTATTTTTAATGAGCAATAATGCTTAAACGTCAAATGCACCAAGACGCCACCAAAGCAAGAAGAGGAAAGCCAATATTATTATAGCAGAAGCAATAACGGCCATAAGTAATACAATGATGAAAAGTAAAATGTTGTTCTTCTTCTGAAACACACGCTTTAGGGAAACTACCGAGTAGTAGATCATATAAATGAAAAGGATAATTTTAACACCCAGCAGAAAATAATTGGCTGAGAGACTCTCGGGTACTATAAAATTAGTCAGTGCATCAACTAACTCAGAAATTATCCCTAACAAAAACAATAACGAGAATAAATGAAGTGTATAAACAAAGAAGCTCACGTAGTATTTTCGTGTCTCACTCTTATAAAACAACATAAAAAACCAAGCCATTATTGGAGTAAAGAAGAAGACAGCTAGTTTTATGTTTTGGCGGAAGCTATCATTAAATGCAAGACTGTCTTTTTCCGAAACGGTCCCCTCGGTAAATGTGACATTTGAGCCAGTATCTTCAAAAAGCAACATAGACAATCCATAGTATAAGAAAGAAAGAAATAAGAACATTCGAATTGGTTTGATAAAGCGAACTCTCTTGCCTTTCAAATATTCTTTTGTAATAGCTCCTGGATTTGTCAGTAGTGGAAAAATACTCCGAAACAATTTATTGTCAAACCCTACATAATCGCTAGCGAAATCATTCGCTAATGTACCTATGGAAGCCTGTTTATTGTGGTTTTCCTGACCGCATGTCGGGCAATAGTTATGTGCAACTTTGAGTTTGTTGTTACAGTTGAAGCATTCAATTGATTTACGACGGCTTTTGCTCATAATTGTAAGGCAAAATAAGGACTATTTTTTTGACTTATTGAACTTATTCTCCTTCTTTCTTCTCTCCTCTAACCATTTTGGCGCCTTACTTCCTTCGGATGATTTGTTTCCTATCAATTTGTCCGCAAGATCCATTCGGTCTGCTTTTTTAAGAGATTGACGAATATAAGCATGATTTTCTCGCTTGTACCAGAAGAAAAATCTTCGTTGGTTAAGTTTCGACTCTTTGTCCTTTACAGTTTTGTAGGGTTGTAAAGTATAAGGATGAACCCCACTATAATAGATTACGGTAGCAACCGTCATTGGTGTAGGGGTAAAGTCTTGAACTTGCTCCAACTGGAACCCCATGTCTTTAGTTTCTACAGCAAGATTTGCCATATCTTTCTCCTCACATCCTGGATGAGATGAGATGAAGTAAGGGATGAGCGGCTGATTCAAACCATGTTTCTCTGAAATCTTATCGTATTTCTCTTTGAACTTATGAAAGAATTTAAACGAAGGCTTACGCATAACACGCAAGGTAGCATCAGATGTGTGTTCTGGAGCAACTTTCAGTCTTCCACTCACGTGCCGAGTTATTAATTGTTCTATATACTCGTCATGATTACCATCCGCATTATTCTTGTTAAAATCGTCGACCAATAAATCATAGCGTATTCCTGATCCAACAAAAGCCTTCTTTACTTCAGGATGAGCATCTACTTTTTTGTAGAGCTGGGTCATTGATTTATGAGACGTATCAAGATTATTACAAATTACTGGGTGAATACAGCTTGGGCTAGAACATTTTGCACAGATAGCTTCATCCTTCCCTTTCATTCCATACATGTTGGCAGAAGGTCCACCGATATCTGAAATATATCCTTTAAACTCGGGATGTGTTACGACTTCATCCAATTCACGCATGATAGATTTTTCACTTCTCGAAGCAATAAACTTCCCTTGATGGGCTGAAATTGTACAGAAGCTGCACCCACCAAAACACCCTCGGTGCATATTGATGGAGAACTTAATCATGTCATAAGCAGGAATATTTCCGCGTTTCTTGTATTTGGGATGTGGTAAGCGTGTATAGGGTAAATCGAAGGACTGATCAATCTCCTTCTCAACCATCGTTTTGTACGGTGGATTGATCACCAAAGTCTTATCACCTACATGTTGAATAATACGGTTCGCTTGCCATTTGTTAGACTCAACCTCCACCGTTTTAAAATTGGCTGCGTACTTTATCTTATCCTTCAGGCATTCTTCATGACTTGAAAGTTCTTTTGTCTCCCAGTTTTTATTTTTTGGTAAATCTTCGGCCTTGTCTTGAAGAAATGCAACTTGTTTGAGCGTTGTCAAATTAGAAAAAGGAACACCTTTTTTCAAGAATTTTAAAATTTCACGAAGAGGTTGGTCACCCATCCCATACACTAATAAGTCAGCTTGTGAATCAACAAGGATGGATGGCATCAATTTGTCTGACCAATAATCATAATGCGTGACCCTGCGTAATGAAGCCTCAATTCCACCGATCAAAACGGGAACATCTGGATATAGTTCTTTTAGAATTTTAGAATAAACACTTGTCGCGTAGTCTGGTCTGAATCCTGAAGATCCTCCTGGAGTATATGCATCGGTTGAACGGAGTCGTTTGTTTGCTGTGTAGTGATTCACCATCGAATCCATACATCCACCAGTTACACCGAAAAAATAGCGTGGCTTCCCAAATTTCTTAAAATCGCGTAAATCGTCTTGCCAACTTGGTTGTGCAATAATCGCTACTGAAAAACCTTCGTCTTCAATTATTCTTCCAACGACAGCAGTTCCGAAGGCTGGGTGATCCACATACGCATCACCGGAAACCAAGACGACATCTACCTCATCAAGGCCACGTTTTTCGAGTTCTTTTTTTGTGATTGGCAACCAATCTGTAATGGGACGTTCATCAAGCATTGCCGCAAAGCTACGCTAAAAAAATAGAATGAGATTCCGGAAAAATTTCGAAAGTTGCCTCTTTTTGAATCATTCTTCTTCCAAATCCAGATTGATTTTTTTACGAACCTGATCGATCATTTTTTTGAGTTGAGCAAAGAATGAATTCCGTTCCTTTTCGTTTACAATACTGATCACACTTGAGTTTGCAAGCTGTTTATTAAGAACTCCCATTGAATCGTTAATATACACTTCATCCGTCGTGTGAAGAGAATTCATAAGATTGTGAGCGATATATAACCCAGAATACTCATCTGAATTGTAAAGAACTGTGGTTGCTGAGTTGAATGTTTCACTATAGTACATCTCAAATTCATTCCCAGAGGCTGGTGCTTGCGTTCCTACAATAAATTTTTTCCCGACTTCTGCTTGTGCCTTAAGGTGATCCACAAATAAATCTAGCTTGTCCAAAAGATGAAGGGCATATGTAGGGTCTTCAAAAAGGCATGCTTTATAGTAGTACAGAATTTCTCGAACGAAACCTCTCAACAAATCTGGATCATAAACCTCTTTTGAAGGAATCGTATTATAGGCCTTAAGAATGTTCACCCCAATTGCGAATGTTGATTCTGAAATCCTATCGTATTTGAACAATTGGTCTTTATATTCTGGTACTTGCAAATGCGTTTTGGCCCAAAAGAACAATTTAAATCGAATCAAATGTGGGTAGTTCAACAATTGAAAGAGCGGCGTATTGTTAATCGCAATAGTTAATTGAGGATTCTTTTGAGCTTTAATTGCATTCATTCCTTGTAGAAGATTTTGCAAGTATGAATCCATGCTAAAACCAAACTGATCCAAGGGTTGAAAATCGAAGAGAACTTTGTTCTTATTAAGAGAGAACAAGGAATCCAGAGAGATGGAAAAATGCTTACAAAGCTTTTCCAATTCATGAATTGTCAGAAGTGTTTCTCCACGGGTTCTTCTATATACAGCATCATGACTGATGTTTAAGATCTCGCTAACAACATTCCCTACAGAATCTTCGCCGTTAATTTTCCGCTTAATTATTTCAAAGATGGTGGATTGGTGATCAACTAACATGGCTACAGTATGAAATGAATAATGTGGCGAAAAGGTAGAAAAAAAATGCGATGTGAGCGCTTTTTTTTCGATAATTTGCACGGTCAGTTTGCTCGTTTTAAGTCAATGTTTTCAAAAGATTGTCCTATATTGACGGTGTAATGAAACTTCGAATACTTTTCATAAGTGTATTATTTGGCTTGATGTCTTGTTCAGGCGAAAAAAAGCACATGCAAGCGGAAGATGAGCAAGATGACCTTCAGCCTTGTATCGTACAATTGCAGCATTACTTTACCGACAACGAATCGAATCTATCATTCCCTGTTTGGTTCAATGATTCCTTAATTAGACAACATGGAATTCAATCCATTTCACGGAGTATTTACATGTCTTCAGACGCATTGTCCGAGGACTCTTTACCTCCTAAAGAAGTCATCAATTATGAATTCGATACAAATGGGCAATTGATCACTTTTCATGTTAATCACTATTATGAAAATGTAAATGTAGGAAGTGCCAGCTTTCACTACATCGGCGAACAAGATCAATATGGATACTGTGATGTAACGAAAGGTAAAATTATTAATGAGTACGATGACATTTCGCAGGGATATACCATTTACAATAAGGAAAAATATACGGAAAAGTATCTTGTATACCGCGACGAAGATTCAGGAGATTTTTGCTTCTATATGCTTGAAGAAATGAACTGGGGAGCATTATCCGTTGATTCAATTCTCAATCCAAAATCAGAAGATTTAATTGTCCTTGGAACTCCTTCTTTACCCGTGAAAAAGTACAAAGTAAAGAACCGCGTAAATGAATCAGACGTTGTTGGATTCAATTATTACGGCTCATCCCCATTTGTTAAGACGATTGACTACGATAAGTATCCATTTCATTACCGAAGAACCATTTGCTATTCTAGCGAAGGGATATGCACAGGATTTGTGGATTCTACCTATAGTAATAATGAATTTTTAACCCGTCGTGTGAGTTCATTTTTAGTAAAAAATGGTATATTGGAAACCGTTGAACACAAAAATTCTTCTGGTAATTCAGAGAATGGAAGTTATCAATATGAGCAGTTCACCTATACCTACTTTGAATCGGAATAATTCTCCTTGTAACTAAACCGTATTGTTAAACGTACCCAATGGTAGGGCTAACTTAATTATTATATGAAGCTTTTATTGAGTATATGTGTCTTATGTATATCCTTTCTGGCTGACAGTCAGGGCTTGTCGAATACCATTGATAAAAAGGATAAAATTCTTTTTATAGAAGGGAATTTGGGTGCGCGCGCCGGACAAATGGATACTTCACCAGGCTATGCAATGAATTCCAGCGGATTTTATGTTTCAGGTGGAATTGGATTCATGTTCAACAGAATTATCGGTATCAGAGGAACCTTCGGTTATGATGGAATATACGCATTCAATGCAACAACATTAAAGAAGGCTCAAACGGATCTTTTTAGCATATCAATCGGAGGGATTGTGAGTATTAGTGAATGGGCAAAATTTAGCACGCGTCGTTTCAACCTGAATTTTCACTTTGGTGTTGGTTGGACGACAATGTCGAATAAAAAATTCAAGCTGGACAATCCAGCATATGACGATGGCATGCTAATGAAAAGAAATGACGATGTAGGGCACATTAAGTTTGGACTTACACCATACATACATGTCAATGATGTTATTTCGTTTACGAGTGACCTTTCATTTCTAATGCTCACTAGTTACCATTTTAATGTTGACTATCAGTCCATGCGATCTGTACGAGGTTGGGACAACTATTTTAATTTGTCGGTGGGAATTCTATTCAGACTGAAGACTTTTTCAGACCGGACAGAGAACAAACCGAGCAATTGATAGCACATTATCAGTTCCTATTCTGATTATCAAATTCCTTTTTAATTCCCCTGTTACTATCATTTAGATGATTACTTTTGCGTAGTTAAATAGACGCCATGCAAATACAGAACACGTCCTCCTTTGAAGAATATAAAATCAAGGTAATTGTTGGAAACAAAGAGATGTTTCCTGCCAATTTATCAGATCAAGAAAAGTCAACGTTTGATACTTTTCTAAAAGGTGAAGATGATTTTTTCACCATTGGATCATTTGAATCAACGACCTATTTGATTAAAGGGAAGGAGAAAGCTGAGGACAATAGAAAATCTGGAGCAAAATTGCGCGCAGTATTAAAGCGTGAAGCAAAGGAGTTGGCAGTGATTGGAGATGACCGACTAACAATTGATTTGTTGGAAGGATTTCTTTTGGCAAGTTACACCTTTGAGAAATACAAAAAAGACAAGAAGGAATACGGATTAGAGACCTTGGCCGTGGCAATTTCTGAAGACGCGAAGTCTGAATTGGTTGCTATCCAAAAAGCCGTTTTCTGGGCAAGAGACATGGTGAATGAACCAGTATCGTTCTTAAATGCCGTGCAATTATCCGAGGAAATAAAAGCATTATCATCAGATGCTGGATTCTCAATAAATGTATTGGAGAAAACACAGATCGAGTCACTCAAAATGGGTGGATTGTTAGCTGTGAATCAAGGTTCAATTGACCCGCCAACATTCTCCATTATGGAGTACAAAAGTGCTGATGCGAAAAACGCTAAACCGATAGTGCTGGTTGGAAAAGGCGTTGTATACGACACGGGAGGTTTGAGCTTGAAACCAACACCAAATTCGATGGATATCATGAAAAGTGATATGGGAGGAGCAGCTGGTGTAGCTGGCGCAATTTATTTGGCTGCATTGCAACAACTTCCAATTCATGTTATTGGATTAATTCCAGCAACAGATAACCGACCAGGACTGAACGCGTATGCTCCAGGAGATGTAGTGACGATGTTCAATGGGAAAACGGTTGAGGTGTTGAATACAGATGCTGAAGGAAGAATGATATTGGCAGATGCATTGAGTTACTCAAAGAAATTTGATCCGGAATTGGTGATTGATGCTGCAACATTAACGGGATCGGCACACCGTGCATTGGGAGCTCAAGCTTCAATCAGTATGGGAACAGCCAACGACGCCTATTTTGATCAATTAGCAAAAGCAGGAGATAACTGCCATGAGCGTGTAGTACGTTTTCCTTTTTGGGAAGAATACGGTGAAGAAATTAAATCACCAATTGCAGACGTTAAGAATTTAGGAGGACCATCAGCAGGTATGATTACAGCAGGGAAATTCCTTGAACATTTTGTTGAGTCACCATATATTCATATCGATATTGCTGGACCAGCCTGGTTGGATAAAACTGATGCCTACCGAACTCGCGGAGGTTCAGGTGTTGGTGTAAGGTTGTTGTACAACTTCCTTAAAAACTTTAAATAATGGAGAACACGAAAGATACTACGAAAGAGCAATCGAGCAGAACAGCAGTTCGTGTTGGAATTTCTATCGGAGATGTAAATGGAATTGGACCGGAAGTGATAATGAAGGCACTGAGCGACCCTCGCTTGATGTTGGATTGCACACCGATCATATACGCATCATCAAAAGTGCTCACATTTCACAAGAAACCTTTGCAACTAAACGACTTCAACTTCATGACTGTGGAGAAAGCGGAAGAAGCAAAAAACCGAAAAGTGAATGTGGTGAACATTTGGGAAGGCGAAATCGAATTCAAATTAGGTGAAGTCACAGAGAATGGTGGTAAATATGCTTTTGAGTCTTTGGAAAGAGCAACCCAAGACTTGGCCGCTGGAAAGATTGATGTATTGGTTACAGCCCCAATTTCTAAGGAAGCAATGGGGAAATCAGGATTTCAGTTCCCAGGTCACACAGAGTATTTGGCAGATTTGGCAGGGGAAAGTGACGCTTTAATGCTGATGGTGTCAAACACGCTGAAAGTTGGTTTGGTTACAAGTCATATTCCATTGAAAGAAGTGAGTGAAACTGTAACGATGGAGAAAGTTGCCGATAAAATTGCTCAGTTCTCAGCTACTTTAAAGAAGGATTTCGGAATTGCCCGACCAAAAATTGCTGTGTTTGGAATAAACCCACATGCAGGCGAAAGCGGAAAAATGGGGTCAGAGGAATCTGAAGCTATCACACCGGCGATTAACAAATCATTTAACGATGGAATTTTGGCCTATGGTCCATTTCCAGCAGATGGGTTTTTTGGATCAGGAGCCATGTCAAGCTATGACGGCGTGTTGGCAATGTATCACGATCAAGGATTGGCCGCTTTTAAAGCTCTATCCTTTGATGAAGGAGTTAATTTCACGGCCGGTCTTCCGATTATTCGTACATCACCGGACCACGGAACTGCATTTGATATTGTTGGACAGGATAAAGCTTCTGGACAATCGATGCGCAATGCGATCTATCTAGCAATAGACGTGCATCGCAATCATCAGATGACGAAAGAAATTATGGCCAACCCTTTGCCGATTAGTCCAAAAGATGACAGGCGTAGAGATAATCACAGAGATAATTAGAAAGAAGATTAAAAAAGACACGAAATAATAATAAATAGTTAGCAATTTGTTTCATTTAAAATTGTTAACTTTGCGCCCCCTTCCGTAAACAGGAGGGTAAATTAGGTGAAAAGTGAAGTTGAATAAGGACTATATAATTCCATTTGTTGGATTAAAACTTGGAGTTCATTCGTTCGAATTTAACGTTACCGACACGTTCTTTGAATATTTTGAATACTCGATCATTCACAAGGGTGAGGTGAAAGTGAATTTGTCGCTAGAAAAACGCGAAACAATGCTCGTTGGTGATTTTACAGTCAACGGTACTGTGGAAGCGGAATGTGACAGATGTGGCGATGTTGTGAATGTTGAGGTGGAAGGAGAATATCAATTGGTTTATAAGTTTGATGACGAGCCATCAGACGACGAATCGTTGATTATTGTCTATCCGGAAGAATTTGAGATCAATGTTGCAGAAAACCTTTTGGAGCTGATCACAGTTTCATTACCAAGTCGTGCAGTTCACGATGAGGGAGACTGCAACGAAGAAATGATGACGATTCTTGATGAGTATATCTTAGTAAGTGATTCGGAAGTGGAAGCTTCTGAAGGAGAGTCGGAAGACGAACCAGAAAATGATGAAAATATTGACCCTCGTTGGTCAGCGCTGAAAAACTTGAAAAAGTAGCGCAGGTTAGATAAAGTAAAATAGAAACAAACGTTTTTTAAATAAAGTAAAATGGCACATCCAAAACGAAAGATCTCGAGAACGAGACGTGACAAGAGAAGAACTCATGTTAAGGCGGAAGCGAAAAACATCGCTACATGCCCAACAACTGGACAACCACATTTATTTCACCATGCTTATTGGCATGAAGGGAAATTGTACTACAAAGGGAAGGTAGTAGCAGAGAAAGAGGTAGCAGTTTAAAACCTGACTAAAATTCTTCTCTATGAAGATAGGTATTGATGTTCTCGGAGGTGATTTTGCTCCTGATGCTAATGTAGCAGGAGCGATACTTGCAAGGAAAGAACTCCCCACGGACGTATCGATTGTATTAATAGGCGACCAAGAGTTAATCTTGAGTGGCCTTTCTGCTTTGGATGCAAGTGCAGATGATTTCGAAATCGTTCATGCTCCAGATATAATAACATCAGAAGATCACCCAACAAGAGCAATTTCTCAAAAGCCGAACAGTAGCATTGCTATTGGTTTTAGTTTGCTTGCAGCTGGAAAGATCAATGCTTTTGCTAGTACTGGTAATACTGGTGCGATGCTCGTAGGGTCCATGTTCGTAGTGAATACGATTCCAGGAATTATACGCCCTTGTATTACTTCAACACTCCCTTCAATAAATGGGTCTAACTCTATTATATTAGATGTAGGATCCAATGCTGACTGTAAGCCAGACGTATTGATGCAATTTGCCGTGGTTGGTTCGCTGTATTCAAAAAACGTTCACGGAATTGAAAATCCGCGAGTTGGTCTATTGAACATTGGAGCAGAAGAAACCAAAGGAAATTTATTGACCCAATCAGCATATAAACTAATGTCTGAATCGGACAACATTAACTTTGTTGGTAACATCGAGGGCTACGATTTGTTTTCTGGTAAAGCGGACGTAGTAGTTTGTGATGGATTCACCGGAAATGTTGTTCTGAAGCAGGCAGAAGGAATGTATGGGATCATGAAGGAGAGAGGTCTAACAGATGATTTCTTTGACCGCTTTAATTATGAAAATTACGGTGGTACACCGGTGCTTGGAGTAAAAGGAAATGTGATCATTGGTCACGGAATGTCGAGCAGTACCGCAGTGAAAAATATGATAATACACTCGCATGATGTTGCCAAGTCAGGCCTAGCAACGAAAATCAACGAGGCATTTAACTAGATTATGGGTAAAATAACCGCAGGAATTACCGGAGTACAAGGATATGTTCCAGATTATGTTCTTACGAATGAGGAGCTGTCCAAATTGGTTGATACCAATGATGAGTGGATTACAACTAGAACGGGAGTTAAAGAACGCAGAATCATGAAAGAAGGAGCATCTTCGGATATGGCTGCTGCTGCTGTTGAAGGTTTGCTCAAGAAAACAAACACAAATCCTGAGGATGTTGATTTGGTAATTGTGGGAACGGTTACACCTGACCACCCATTTCCAAGTACTTCAAATATTATCTGTGATAAACTAGGAATGAAAAATGCCTGGGGATATGACTTGATTGCCGCTTGTTCTGGTTTTATTTATTCAATCGCTACTGGTGCGCAGTTCATCGAAACTGGTCGCTACAAGAAAGTTGTAATTGTTGGAGTAGACAAAATGAGTTCAATCATTGATTATGAAGATAGAACTACATGTGTAATTTTTGGAGACGGAGCGGGAGCTGTGATGCTAGAGCCAAATGAGGAAGGATATGGAATTCAAGATTTCATTCTGAAAGCAGATGGATCGGGAAAAGAATTTTTACTTCAACCGGCAGGGGGATCACTTAAGCCTGCATCGATTGAAACCGTAGAAAAACGTGAACATTTTGTGAAGCAAGTGGGAAAACAAGTATTTAAGTTTGCCGTTACAAATATGGCAGATGTTTCTGCTGAAATCATGGAGAAAAATAATTTGACTAGTGATGATGTTGATTGGTTAGTGCCTCATCAAGCGAACTTAAGAATTATAGACGCTACAGCTAAAAGAATGGGATTACCCAAAGAAAAGGTAATGATCAATATTGAGAAATATGGGAATACCACAGCTGGTACTTTACCATTGTGCCTTTGGGATTATGAAAAGCAATTGAAGAAAGGAGACAAGTTAGTCCTTTCCGCATTTGGTGGAGGATTTACTTGGGGCGCCGTTTATTTAACATGGGGCTACAATTCCTAAAAAATACTACTTTTAACATATTAAAACCTGTAAGAAATGAATATCAAAGAAATTCAAGATTTAATAAAGTTCGTAGCCAAATCAGGTGTGAACGAAGTTGAAATCGAACAAAAGGATTTTAAGATCATTATTAAATCTGGAGACAGAGACAAAGAGCAAATCATCGTTCAAGCGTCCGCGCCTGTTGCTACCGTGCCTGCACCAGCTGCATTGCCCGCTGCGCCTGCCGTACCTGCTGCACCGGCAGCTGCGGAAGAAGATTCTAAATATGTTACGATTCCATCACCTATGATTGGAACATTCTACCGTTCATCTGGGCCAGACAAGGACGCTTTCGTTAACGTTGGAGATACAATTGGTTTAGGAGATACAGTATGTATTATCGAAGCAATGAAGTTGTTCAATGAGATTGAAGCTGAAGTAACAGGAAAGATTATTAAAGTTCTAGTTGATGATGCTACACCTGTTGAATATGATCAGCCATTGTTTTTGGTAGATCCATCTTAAGAAAGTAGAATAGATTTTCGGGTGTTTTTAAAGACCTCGAATCACATAAAAAATACTTAGGCATGTTCAAAAAAATATTGATCGCCAACAGAGGAGAAATCGCTTTGCGTATTATTCGTACGTGTAAAGAGATGGGAATTAAGACCGTTGCAGTGTACTCTACTGCAGATAAAGACAGTCTTCCAGTACGATTTGCAGATGAAGCCGTGTGTATCGGTCCTGCAGTAAGTGCGAAATCATATTTATCCATTCCGAACATTATTGCTGCCGCTGAAATTACTAATGCAGATGCAATTCATCCAGGATATGGGTTCTTATCTGAGAATGAGAAATTCTCAAAAGTTTGTCAAGAGCACGATATTAAATTCATCGGTGCAACTCCAGAGCAAATTGCTGGGATGGGAGATAAAGCAAGTGCAAAAGCTACAATGATTGCAGCAGGTGTTCCTTGTATTCCTGGTTCAGTAGGTTTGTTGAAGGATTTAGCTGATGCAAAGAAGACGGCAAAGAAAATTAAATATCCAGTAATTCTTAAAGCAACTGCCGGTGGTGGTGGTAAAGGAATGCGTCAAGTTTGGAAAGAAGAAGATATGGAGTCTGCGTGGGATGCTACCCGTGCTGAGTCTGCTGCTGCTTTCGGAAATGACGGGTTGTACATGGAAAAATATATTGAACAACCACGCCATATCGAAATTCAAATTGCTGGAGATCAATACGGAAATGCATGTCACCTTTCTGAAAGAGATTGTTCAATCCAACGTCGTCACCAAAAATTGGTGGAGGAGACACCATCTCCATTTATGACAGATGAATTACGTGAAAAAATGGGTGAAGCTGCAATTAAAGCAACAAAAGCCGTGAATTACGAAGGAGTTGGAACGGTTGAGTTCTTGGTAGACAAGCACCGTGATTTCTACTTCATGGAAATGAACACACGTATTCAAGTTGAGCACACTATTACTGAGGAGGTAATTAACTATGACTTGATCAAGGAGCAAATTAAATTGGCTGCTGGAACAAAGATCTCAGGAGAGAATCACTATCCACAAATGCACTCAATTCAGTGTAGAATTAACGCAGAGGACCCAAATGCTAACTTCCGTCCTTCGCCTGGTACGATTACAAGTTATCATTCACCAGGTGGCCATGGAGTACGTATTGATACGCATGTATATGCTGGATATACGATTTCACCGCACTATGATTCAATGATTGCTAAGTTGATTGTTTCTGCACAGACGCGTGAGGAAGCAATTTTGAAAATGAAAAGAGCATTAGGCGAATACATCATTGAAGGAATAAAAACAACGATCCCATTCCATTTGAAATTAATGGATGACCCTAAATTCCGAGAAGGTGATTTTACTACAGCGTTCATGGATACATTTGAATTCTAGAAGAAAATAAAATTGATAGAAGGGGTCGCTGGAAACAGTGACCCTTTTTTATTGGCTGGAAGTTCCACCTTTGGAGGGGGATTAAGTAGGAGGATATTATTCAGTAAAATTTAATACCTTATTTTTGTAAAAAAACCTGCATGCAACAATTACTTCTGATAATAACGTTATTATTTTCTCTTCCACTATTTGCGCATAATGATAATCCGTTAGTGATTACACAAGTACACGTGTTTGATAAAATTGGAGACGGTATTGTACGTTTTCAGTTCAATGTTGAGAACAATGGACATCATGACCTTGAAAACATTCTTATTGAATTATTTGTCAATGATCAATCGGTTGATGAAGTCAGATTGATTCATTATTGGGCTGGAACTGAATATACGCGTGAATGGCTCACGGTTGATGCAGATAAGGTCAACTTAGAAGAGGATAAAATTCAAATTAGAATCACTGAAATATTTGGAGAACGAAAAGACTGGGGGGGATGGAACAATGCCGTTGCAGATAAGCAGGTAAACACGGTTTCTTCAGAATTTTATGCTGATGCGCCATGGCGAATGAAGAAAACAGACGCCGCAGGGAATGACGTAGGAATTCCTGTACACTTCTTTCTTCATGATGCTGATTTGGTTCCCTTGCAAGACATTAAAATTGACAACATTAATATCCAACTAAAGAATGCGTCAGATGCCAGTTATGGGCCTGTGTTAACGTACAGTAGTTGGACTACACCAGATTTCGATACCCTTTTCTCATGTATGTCAGAGTATGACGCGGCACTGGATATTAAGGCGTTCGATTTGAACTCTTTCTCTACTTCAAATACGCAAACGTTAGACTTTGATATTGACTCTGACATTTTAGATGAATTTGTGGCAGTCGACGAAAAATATTGGTATTTCACATTTACAATTCCACCTGCTGATTTAGCCGGAATGAACAACATCATAGATATACGAGTAACAATTGAGTATGCGAATTTTACAATTTCTGATGATCATGTGGAGTTACGCATTTTTAGATCAGATGAAGATATTCCGTCACAAGCCGATTGGTTCCGTGGAGACATGCATTTGCATTCCATGTACACTCAAAATGATGCTGAAATCGGATTACCACTATGTGCTACGAAAGAGGCTGCTAGGTTAGCTGGTTTGGATTGGGTCACAACAACAGACCATACTTCAGACTTTGACAATTACGGAGCCGATATCGCTTCAAATTGGACGCGAATTAAAGATGAAGCATTCTTGCTAAATTCAATTGATTCATCGATGATATTTATTACTGGGCAGGAGGTTGCCACAATGAATAGCGCAGATGATTTGGTGCACATGTTGGCGTACCCTAACCCTTTTTCTCCAAGTACAATGCCTTATTTGGGAGACGGTAATGGAGATGTTACCCCAACATCTGTAACCACAGATGGTGCAATCGCTAATCTATACTCATTCGGTGGGTTTGCCTATGCTGCCCATCCATTCGCAACAGGAGATGAATTGCCTACCATACCTGTTGGAGGGGGTATTTGGAATCTAGGAGACAATGGTTTCCCTACAAATGGATCTAATTTCCCATTGACAGGTGGTGGAATTGTGTGCAATGATACAGGAATTGATTCAGATGTGCTTTCTACAGCAGCAAATGAAGTTATCAAAAATGGACTAACAGGAGCACAGGTATGGAACGGTAGAAATTCCTTAGTTGCTACTGGAGATGAAAACGATCCATGGGATGACTTCTCTCAATTGAGTCCAACGGATGGGGAGTTTCACTTCTATCGTTTTCGGCAAGGTCAAGAAGTGGTGAACTATGTCAACCAACTTGGCTTACAAATGAAAAACACTAATGGATCTACAGAAAATTGGAAGTTCTATTATGGTGCTGGGTCAGATGCGCATGGGTCATTCAATTATTCCAATACAGATGATTTTGCGGGTCTTGGTGTCATTTCAACAAATGCCGTAGGTAAACTAAGCACCTTGGTATATAGTCCTGATGGTAAAGGTCTGTATGGAGAACATTTGTTAGAGGCATTGAAGAACGGAAATGCTACCCTTTCAGATGGTCCAATCGTTACAATGGGATTTAGTACTGATGGGGATGATGACACAGATGAAGTACTGTTGGGAGAAGATGTTTTAATTGATCCAAACCTTACAAATCAAGCGTATATCAATATCGATTATACCACAACGAATGAATTTGGAGACATTAATGAAATAGTACTCATCATTGGAACCGAATCGGGTGAAACG
This sequence comes from Crocinitomicaceae bacterium, assembly GCA_033791225.1. Taxonomy (GTDB): domain Bacteria; phylum Bacteroidota; class Bacteroidia; order Flavobacteriales_D; family Crocinitomicaceae; genus UBA4466. The sequence goes on along the minus strand of JASJHD010000001.1, from coordinate 53,563 downwards.
AGCTATGCATTGACATCAATCAATCCAACAGGGTCTAATACGCTTAACTATCCGCTCAATACGCTTTTGGATGCACATTTTGGAGCAGGTATTGCACCACAGAATGAGTTCATGTATGTTCGACTTGAGTTGTCATCGTTCAAAGATTATTCGGCGCAGCAAAGTGAATATATGACACAATCGGATGAGTTCCATTCTATCTCGAATCCTATTTGGTTCAGTATTTCGGATGGTGCGGGACTGACATCTTTGAATGAGGCTGGGATAAGTATTTTTCCAAATCCAGCTACGGCACAATTAACCATGGAATTTCCTACGATCGAAACACGTACGATAGTCGTGTACGATCATACAGGAAGGTTAGTTATGACTCAAGCAATTGATCAGTCAAAAACAATGTTGGACATTGGACATTTAGCCTATGGTTTATATCATGTGACTATTCAGTCTGAGTCTCAAACATTGACAACTAAATTCATTAAGCAGTAATGAAGAAACCTTCTCTTACACGCTCTGTATTTGGATTGAGATGTCCGCGATGCAGAGAAGGGAGAATGTTTAAAAAGCAAGGCTTATTGGTGTACTCTGACATGCTTGGAATGAAGGAACGCTGCTCTTGTTGTAATCTCAATTATACTATTGAACCTGGGTTTTGGCTCGGCGCACTTTGGACAAGTTACCCAATAGTTATACTCATTGAAGTTCCATTTTTAATCGCAGCGTTGCTCATTGATGGTCCAGGAATGTGGATAGCGTTTATAGGAATGTTAGTTGCCTTTTTTATTGCTTGGCCCTTGATGCTTCGCTTAGGAAGATCTTTTTGGATTCACATCAATGTGCGGTATGATGAGTCTTATATTAAATAGAACGGGATTGATTCAGCCCTCATGAAATCCAATATAATGTTAGACTTATTAAGTCGGATGAGTTAAAAATTAGGATTGCCCTGAATGGGTCGGTGTACTTCTCTTGATCCAAATTGAACACCGATCACAAATTCATGCGTGCCATTTGAGAAATTCGCTAATTTGCCAACAGAAAAGTCATAAGAGTATCCGATTTTAAATTTTCTTAAGATGTTCCAACCGGCGGATAAAGTAATAATATCCTTATATCGATACCCTGCACTTAGCCAATATCTCTTTCTTAATATCGCCATTATACTTACGTCGAAATTTACTTTTACAGCATCAGTTTGCACAATTAAGCGAGGCACGAAAGAGAACTCTCTATTGACTCTCAGGGTATAATCCCCCATTAAGTAATAATGTTGAGCTGGAGAATAGTCCGATTTTCTAAAATTAAATAAATGGGTTACCCCTAAGCCTAAGTACAAATAGTCTTTTTTATACGCAATACCCGTATTGAAATTTGGTTTGACAATAGGAGAGGTCGCAGTCTCAATTAGTGGATCTTCATTAGTCGTGGGTGGAATCCAATCTCCGTATGAAGAAAAATGCATTAATCCAATCCCAACACCAAAAGACAAAATGTGTTCATTGTAGCTGTCAAACATTATTTGATAATTATAATTGACGTTGGCTGTATGATTTTCAGAAAATCCAACGTGATCATAAATGTAATTTATTCCCAAGCCATGATTTTTCTTCACTAAAGTGCTATAATTAGCATGAACACTTTCGGGAGCTCCATTCACTGATTCCCATTGACGGCGGTACATAATTGAAGCCGTGTGTTCATAGTATAGGCCCATAGAACCTGGGTTGAAGTGTGAATAATTATTCCAAAATTGAGTGCTTAATGGATCCTGTTGAGCGCGCAGCATCAATGGAAACAAGATTAGTAAGAGTGGAATGTGCCTCATAAGCAGTAAGTTACACAGATAGAACAAATGATCCAGTTGAAAAGTTACATGCTGAATTCCAAGTCCAATTCTCCTTTTAGAATCTTCACAACAAAGATCATCTTACCAAACTTTTCGAATGAGCGTTTGATTTCAGCTTTCAAAACGTCCATTACGCGATCGTAATCGCCTTGAATGTGCGTACTTGTGGCATTGACCTTTGTCGTCAATCCAGAAGCCTGACAACGCTCAATAAAGTCAATAATGATTGGTTCGAATTCTTCGCTAAGTGGGTAGTTGCTAATTTCTACTGTCGTTTTCATCCAACGAAATTAATTAATCTTCCATTGCGTCGTGCAGCAAGTCCTGAAGGTTTTCGAGATTACTTGCATCCTCATTGAGGTATTCAAGTCCGCCATAATCAGCTTCGGTACGTAACCAAGTTCGTGTAACTGCGCTAGCAGATGATTCAGTACTAATTGTTTCTGGGGGCTCTTCATCGAAGAAGTAATCAATTTTTGAGCGACTAAGTACGATAGCACTCATAGCACCAATTTTTTTATCGTCGGCAAATCCAAATCCGTAAATCACAGATTCAAGTGCGTAATCATCTTGGGTATCATTGATGATCATACATTGTGTTTGCCTGATAGTTATTTCTACACTTTCTCCATTACTTCTTTCGTATTGCGTATCAGAGCTGTACACCCAATAATGCGTATAATCTTTTCCTTCGTTGATTACGTACACATTGGAAGGAACAACTACAATTCCTGTTACAACAATACATGCGATAAAGAACCCAATCGTTCCACCTGCAACAGGTTTCTTTTTCATGATTTTCCAAAGCCATGCAAAAAGTGCAATTGTTCCTATTCCAGCGATCACAGCGAGTGCGATTCCAAGTCCGTTACTTATCATAGTGGTGATTTTTCATCAATAGTACTAAGATTTAAGCTGTTAGAAAAAGAACGTAGAGGTCAATTATCATAAGCTATTTGTGGTCGAATGTTTGCAAATTCACTGTTACATTATTGTTGAAGTTTATAACAAAAAAAAACGACGATCATTTGACCGCCGTTTTAATATCTAGATTGTGAATCTTAGTGCTTGCACTCTTCAGTACATTCACCTTCGTGCTCACATTTTTTTTCTCCTTCGCAACATTGCTTTCCAGCGTCACACATATCTCCGCCCATGAATTTTCCATCAGCATCGTAATGCTTTTTGAAGATCTCTCTTTCCTCATCAGAACATCCCATCTCGTCACAGTGTGCCATACACTCGTCAAGTGTCATTTCCTTACATTTAGACATGTCACATGTCATTTCTTCTGACCAATCACCATGACAGGCATCTTGATCTGCTGTGCAGTCAGATTTTTCTTCACCTGCACAACACTCAGACTTTTCACCGTCGCAAGTTGAAGCCGAATCTCCGTGTCCATTTCCTAAGATAGGAGCAATCACAAGACCGATCAAACAAGTCAACTTAATTAAAATGTTCATTGAAGGACCAGAAGTATCTTTAAATGGATCACCTACTGTATCACCAGTAACTGCAGCCTTATGTGCCTCAGAACCTTTGTATGTCATTTCACCGTCAACCATAACACCAGCTTCGAAAGACTTCTTAGCGTTGTCCCAAGCACCACCTGCGTTGTTTTGGAATATTGCCCAAAGAACACCAGATACAGTAACACCAGCCATATAACCACCAAGCATCTCAGCAATGATTAAGTTATCCATTCCAAATAACATTGGAAGGAAAGCAATAACTAAAGGAAATCCAATCGTTAAAAGTCCTGGTAACATCATTTGTCTCAATGAAGCTTTTGTCGAAATATCAACACACTTATCGTACTCTGGTTTACCAGTTCCTTCCATAATTCCTGGAATGTCTCTAAACTGACGACGAACTTCTTGTACCATTTCCATTGCGGCACGTCCAACAGCATTCATTGCCAAAGCAGAGAATACAACAGGCACCATTCCACCAATGAATAACATGGCTAATACTGGAGCTTTAAAGATGTTAATTCCTTCAATTCCAGTGAATGTTACATAAGCAGCAAACAAAGCCAATGAAGTCAATGCAGCAGAAGCAATAGCAAATCCTTTTCCAGTTGCAGCAGTTGTGTTACCAACAGCATCCAAAATATCTGTTCTTTCACGAACGATTGGCTCTTGTTCACTCATTTCCGCAATACCACCTGCGTTATCAGCAATAGGTCCGAATGCATCAATCGCTAACTGCATTGCAGTTGTTGCCATCATTGCTGAAGCTGCCATTGCAACTCCATAGAATCCTGCGAATGCATATGATCCCCAGATTGCTCCAGCGAACAATATAACAGTTGGGAAAGTAGAAATCATTCCAGTCGCTAAACCAGCGATGATGTTTGTTCCTGCTCCAGTACTTGATTGTTGTACAATTTTCAAAATTGGTTTTTTACCCAATCCTGTGTAGTATTCAGTAACAGCTGAAATAACTGCTCCTACGACCAATCCGATACAAGCTGCACCAAATACTCGTAAAGATGAAATTTCAATTAGTCCTTCACCGAAGAATCTCATTTTCATTGTTTCAGGAAGCATCCACATGATCAAGGCGTAACTTGCAACAGCAACTAAAGCGATAGAAACCCAGTTTCCAACGTTTAATGCTCCCATTACTTGTTTCTCTTTAGCATCATTGTTCTTAATCTTCACAAGCATTGTTCCGATCATAGAGATGATAATACCAACACCTGCAATTGCCATTGGCAATAAGATAGGTCCGATTCCACCGAATCCTTCATTAACGATATCTCCACCCATGTCACGAATAACATAGTTTCCAAGTACCATTGCTGCTAAAACAGTTGCAACATAAGAACCAAATAAATCAGCTCCCATACCTGCAACGTCACCAACGTTGTCACCAACATTATCTGCGATTGTCGCAGGGTTACGTGGATCATCTTCTGGAATACCAGCTTCAACCTTACCCACTAAATCGGCTCCAACATCAGCTGCTTTTGTATAAATACCTCCACCAACTCTTGCGAATAATGCAATTGATTCAGCTCCTAGAGAGAAACCAGCAAGTGTTTCTAAAACGATAGTCATGTCTTCTGTAGTGTCCCATTGTCCACCCATGAAGAATTGATAGAATATGATAAAGAATCCAGTTAATCCTAATACTGCGAGACCAGAAACTCCTAATCCCATGACAGTACCACCACCGAAAGAAACTTTCAATGCATTTGGTAAACTAGTCTTAGCTGCCTGTGTTGTTCTTACGTTTGTTTTCGTAGCAATTTTCATTCCCATGTTTCCAGCAAATGCTGAAAATAGAGCACCAAAAACAAATGCTATTACAATCATCCAATGCGTAGAAGGGACAACCATAGAGACTACTGCAAGAGCAATACTAACTACAACAACAAATATTGCTAATAGGCGGTACTCTGCTTTTAAGAAAGCCAAGGCTCCTTCGTAGATGTGATCAGAAATTTCTTTCATCTTACCATCTCCTGCGTCTTGCTTCATTACCCAAGACTTCTTCACCAACATATATAACAGTCCAATAAGGGCTGCTGCAATTGGCATATAAATAATCAATGATTCCATAATTATGTGTTATAGTAATTTAAGGGTGCAAAAGTAGTTTTTTCGTACGAATAGACCAAATTTGAGAGGATTTTCTGTTCTTGTATCAAAAACTGAATGGATGGCAATACGAGCTAAGCCTTAACTATATCGTTTTATAATGAAATTAGGAGCTTGATTAAGCTGTGCTCTTTGATTGTGTCTTGGTGTCCTTGTGTTCAAATTAATCCATAGTTATATATATCTTTGAATCGTGAAAATTCTCGTTGTACGATTTAGTTCCATCGGTGACATAGTGCTCACCACTCCAGTGCTCAGAGCGTTGAAGGAGCAATTGAACAATCCTACGGTTCATTACATTACAAAGCAACAATTTGCCTCAATCGTGGAGAATAATCCACACGTAGATCGTGTAATAGCCATGAAGAAATCCATTGATGAGGTCATCCCTGCATTAAAGGAAGAGAACTACGATCATATACTCGATTTACACAACAACATTCGTACGCAAGGTTTGAAAAAGAAATTACGTCGACCTTCGAGTACATTGCGCAAACTGAATTGGAAAAAATGGTTGTTGGTGAAAATAAAAATCAACAAGATGCCAAATCTCCATGTGGTAGACAGGTATTTTGAGGTTGCCCATGCTATTGGAGTTAAAAGTGATGGAAAACCTGGGGAGTTTTACATTGATTCGAATAACGAAGTAGACGTAAGTCAATTAGGTGTTGAACCTAAATCCTACCTCACAATTGCAATCGGAGCACAGTACAAGACCAAGTGCATGCCGAAAGAACTGTTGTTGAATATTCTCGAAAAAGTTGATGCCCCTGTAGTATTGGTTGGTGGAGAAATGGATAATACCTTGGCAGAAGAGATAGTAAACGAATCGAGCAAGAACGTCATCAATGCTTGTGGGAAATACAATTTGGCAGGTTCTGCGAGTATCGTAAAGCAAAGTACGAAGCTTCTTTCTAACGACACCGGAATGATGCACATCGCCAGTTGTTTGAATGTTCCGATCGTTTCTGTTTGGGGAAATACGGTTCCAGATTTAGGTATGTATCCATATTACCCGAACCAACCAGAAAAGTATTCTATACACGAAGTAAAAGACCTAAGTTGTCGACCTTGTTCTAAGATCGGTCATCAGAAGTGCCCGAAAGGACACTTTAAGTGCATGCTGGAGCAAGATGTTGATGGGATTGTTAAGTCAATGCTATTATAATTGAGGAATGTGCTTACAATGCCTACAACAACCGTGTGAAACGTTGTTTATGGTTCACTGAGAATTTAAAAGCTCTTCAATGACCACTATTTTCTCCCTTACGATTTGATTTTCTGAATCAATTTTTTCAGCTTTTAAAAAGCATAACAAAGCATCGTCCAAATTATCATTGTTCATTAGAAAAGTTCCTTTCTCAATCAATTTTGACACAAAATATTGGAGTTCATGTAGTTTTTGCTCGTAATCAAATATGTGTGGTAGAACCAAATGATCTAGATCTTCTTTTTTTAAAATGGACTCATAACATTCTAGACAATCTAGGATTTCAGGAACAATAGCATCAGATAGATAAGAAGTAAAAGAAAATTTGAAATCACATGGGCAATCCATGAATTCAAAAATATGATCATTAAAATATTTGTATGTTTCCTGATGCGGATTTCGCAAGTCGCTGTATGGTCTAGCAACTATTGAGTCATTAAACCAAATTGGCAACTCCATCGAACGTTCTGTCCAATCAATCCTTTCATTGTCGTTTGGCCAGCGACCTACCCAAGTTAACTTATCGTAACATTCCTTAATTTCTGGCCATAATATATATGTAAGAAAATGAGAGAACTCACGACTTGTGCCAATATCAATTCCCGATCGTAAATTCATTTTCAGCACCTCTAAATTAGATGAGAAAACCACCGAATAATCCTTGATTAATATGTAAAGAGAAGAATCAATTTCATCCTCAATTGGAAGGTCATTACAATCTGAAAAGTATTTATAGTATTGTGCATAATCAATTTGAAAAGAACTATCTGAAACTCGGGTATATGTACTAGTTGTTACCCAATCCGAATTGCAGTCCTGCTTTCTTAGTACACGAATTTTGTTTTCAAAAATATACCTCTCCCGATTCACGAAAGAGAGCCAACGATTACTGGTATAAACATTAATAGAATCAAAGATGATATTTTCTAGACCTATCGGATTCAGCGTACTGTCAACCTTTGTTGATAGATACTGCTGGCAGATCCCTTGGGCAGAGAATAGTAATACCGCAATAAGACAAGTAACCTTTAGCATGTAAAAAGCAATGAGATTAAAGATAATAATCTTAAAGCGATGTAAATCGATGGCTTCTGCTGAGTACGGGTAATGATTCGATCTGGTAACAATACTTCATTTGAGCCAAAATGCATAATCATTGAACCTTTTTGCAAATTTAGCCACAAGCAAATGTCCGACCTTTGATTAAACACTAAAATTAAAGTTATGGAAGATCAAAAAGCAATCATGGTAATCACGGCAATAGTCAATAAAGAGAACATAGCTGAGTTACCTTCGTACTTAGAACAAATTCAATCAATTTTTGGAAAAAATGGTGCGAGACCAGTAGGACGTTACAAGACAATGCAAGATTTAGCAGGAACAGATAGCCCAGAAATTGTATCAATTACCGAATTCGACAACGCTGAAATTATTAAGGCAATGGTAGAGTCTGATGAGTTCACAGACCTAGCTGAATTGAGAGCACGTGTTTTCAGTAAATTGAATCTTATGATCTGCGGAGTATAATAAAGAGAATTGATAATTCGAAAAGCGTATATCAGTGTATAGCCCCATGTTAGTCATGGAGGCTGCACTGCGTTTACTCCCCAAAAAACAACTTCTTTAATTCCGTAGCATCTTCAGCTTTCATTTTTCCGGCTAAGATCAATGCCATTTGTTTTCTTCTAAGTGCGCCTTCAAAACGTGCTATCTCCTCATCCGTTTCTGGAATCAATTCAGGCACTTGGATGGCTCCACCGTTTTGGTCAACTGCAACAAACGTATAAATCGCTTCATTGCTTTTCTCACGTTTCCCAGTTACATGATCCTCAACAAAGACATCAACAAAAATCTCCATTGACGAGTTAAACGCTCTGGAAACTTTGGCCTCTAATGTTACTATTGAAGCTTGTGGGATTGGTTGTTTAAATGAGACATTATTTACCGAAGCCGTAACAACGACACGTTTACAGTGTCTATGTGCAGCAACACTCGAAATCACGTCCATCCAAGCAAGTAACTCACCCCCGAAGAGATTCCCCAAGGTATTTGTATCATTCGGAAGAACAACTTTTGTGGTGATGGATAGTGTTTCTTTTGCTGTACGTGCTTTCATAACAACCAGATTTGTGAGTTACAAAACTACGATTAATCAAAGATTGTTCTCAGATTGTCCCTCTTTTTTGAAACTTATTTGCCGATTCTTCGAAGAATACCAAACGGGTTGATGTTCATCTACGTTGAATAATTAATTTTACCAATCCGTAAGGGAGGAAATACTATGAAAGTAACAGGGTTTTCGTTTGTAAAAAACGCGTTGATTTATGACTATCCAGTGGTGGAAGCCATAAAATCGATCCTGCCAATTTGTGATGAATTTGTGGTTGCAGTGGGAAAATCTGATGATGCTTCATTGGAACTGATTCAGAGTATTGCTCCTGATAAAATCAGAATTATTGAAACCGTGTGGGACGAAAGTCTGCGTGAGGGAGGTAAAGTATTAGCGGTTGAAACAGACAAGGCATTTCAAGCAATTTCAGCCGATAGCGATTGGGCCTTTTACATCCAAGGAGATGAGGTAGTGCATGAAGAGTACCTGCCAATAATTCGCTCACAAATGGAGAAGTTCAAAGATGACAAAGGTGTCGATGGATTACTTTTTCAATACCAGCATTTTTACGGTTCGTACGATTATGTGGGTGATGCAACAAGTTGGTATCCAAATGAAATCCGTGTTATAAAGAACAATAAGTCCATTTATTCGTACAAAGACGCACAGGGTTTTCGAAAAGACGATAATCAGAAGTTGAATGTGGTTCCAATTAAGGCCTACATGTACCATTATGGGTGGGTGAAAGAACCTGAGGCAATGCAACGTAAACAGGAAAACTTTAATAAGTTATGGCACGATGATCAATGGGTGGATGATAATATTGTGAAGGCTGATGCGTTTGACTATGGACGAGAGCTCCGTCAGTTGAATAGATTTGAAGGAACGCATCCAGAAGTGATGAAAGCCCGCATTGAAGAAAAGAATTGGAAATTTGATTACGATATTTCACACAACAAGAAAACGTCGAAAGACAAAGTAAAAGCGTTGTTAAAGAAAATCGGTATCGACACGAGTTATAGAAATTACGAAATAATAAAAAGGAAATAGTGAGAGCTAATCCTTTTGAGGAATGAATAGAGAGAGTTATGATGGAAGAATTAATTAGTGCCTTTCCGGCAAACATTACAGAAGCTTTAGCAATTGCGAAGGCGTCGACATTTAAAAAACCGAGCAATGAAATTCACAACATTGTGATATGTGGAATGGGTGGCTCAGGTATTGGCGGAAAAATGGTCGCGAAATGGGTGGAAGATGAATTGAATGTGCCAGTTTATTGCGCGCAAGATTACACACTGCCTGCATTTGTCTCTGAGAACTCTCTAGTAATCGGTTCTTCATATTCAGGAAATACGGAGGAGACTATTGCAAGTGTTGAAGCAGCAATTGCTGCAAATGCACATATCATTGGGGTATGTTCCGGCGGGAAATTGGCGCAAATTTGTAAGGATAATGGTTACGATTCAGTGATCGTTCCAGGAGGGAACCCACCGAGAACTGCGTTGGCATTTTCGCTTGTTCAATTACTAAACATCTTTAAACATTTGGGATTAATTGCTGGAAAGGAATTGGATGAAATGGAAGCAGCAAGAAAACTCATTGTTGAAAATGAAGCTGCCATCAAAGAAGAAGCTATGGCAATGGCCAAGTTTTTACAAGGCAATGTCGGAATCCTTTATGGAACGACGAAGTATGAGCCTGTATTGATTCGTGCACGTCAGCAATTTAACGAGAACAGTAAGTTATTGTGTTGGCATCATATGATACCCGAAATGAATCACAATGAACTTGTTGGTTGGGGCGGAGGAGATGATCGTTTTGCAACAATTATGTTTGTTTCTGACGATATCAATAAACGCAACGCTAAACGAATTCAAATTTCGCGCGATGTAGTTAAAAGCAAATCGAGCAAGTACATGGAAGTAAAAGCAAAGGGTGATACAACCTTAATGCGATCGATTTATTTAATCAACATTGTTGACTGGTCTTCTTTGTATTTATCAGACCTCAAGAAAGTAGATCCTATTGATATTGAAGTGATCGATTTCTTGAAGAACGAGCTTTCAAATTTCAACTAAAGAATGATGCCTGAAGTAATCTACGAAAACCTTGGCCTTATTGATTACAAAGAAGCTTGGGACTATCAAGAGAAAATCTTTCGGGCGACTGTTGATCAAAAGATTCAACTCAGAAATGAGGAGACAACTGAGCCAACCAAGAATTATATTTTGTTCTGTGAGCATCCGCATGTATACACGCTAGGTAAGAGTGGTGACAAGAGCCATTTATTACTGAATGAAGAGAGTCTGGAGGCAAACAATGCGACCTATTATGAGATCAATCGAGGTGGCGACATTACCTATCATGGCCCAGGTCAATTGGTTGTTTATCCAATTTTCGATTTAGATCATTTCTTCTCGGACATCCATAAATACTTGCGTTATCTGGAGGAAAGTGTAATTCAAACTTTAGAACATTACGGTCTTGAGTCAGGACGCGTAGAAGGATTAACAGGTGTTTGGATTGATGGAGATAAACCAACTGCTCGCAAAATATGTGCGATTGGCGTGAAGAGTTCTCGATGGGTAACCATGCATGGAATTGGATTCAATGTGAATTCAGATCTTTCTTACTTTTCTCATATCATTCCTTGTGGAATCCAAGATAAAGCCGTAACTTCTTTGCAGCGTGAGCTCGGAAGAGAGGTTGACTTCGCTGAAGTCGCAGAGGTTCTAAAGAGTAAAATCGCAACTCAATTCGGTTTCTCTTATACAAATGCATGAAAAGACTTATTCGTAAAGTACTTCGGTACACGCTTATCTTCCTACTCGGCTTGTTCATTACCGCGAACATGTTCATTCTTTTGTCTGGAAGGTTTTACTTGTACAAAGGAATTGCGAATACCTATTTGATTGGAAGATCAGGTCCAACTATTTACGACAAGGATGTGTTTTATTACTCAACCGTTGAGGCATCGGAGTCACCTTCTACATTCGATTTTTCGGACGACTTTAACAAGATGCAGTTGAGTGCCGACGATCGGGCGTTTCTTGAGCAAATGCAAACAAAGGCGCTCCTAGTGTTTAAAGGCAACGAGCTAATGTATGAGGAATATTGGGATGAACATACAGAAGAAACAGTTTCTAATTCCTTCTCCGTGGCGAAAACTTTGGTTGCGCTTTTGATCAGTATAGCGATTGAAGAAGGAAAAATTGAAAGCCTAGATGAGAGTGTCTCACATTATATTCCTGAATTCTTAGAGGGAGGGAAAGAAGTGATAACTATTCGCCATCTATTGTCAATGTCATCAGGGTTGGATTGGGAAGAAAGTGGAAAGAATCCATTGTCTGACAATGCCGAATCGTATTATGGAAATGATCTATATGGACACGTAACTCGTCAAAACTTAGAGAGACAACCTGGTCAGTTGTTCAAATATCAAAGTGGGAACTCTCAGTTGTTAGGCTTCATTATTGAGGCGGCAACGGGAATGGACTTAAGTACGTATGCTGAACAAAAAATATGGAAAAAGATTGGGGCTGAACATGACGCTTATTGGAGTTTAGACAAAGAACTCGGTGATGAAAAAGCCTTTTGTTGTATGTACGCCACAGCCAGAGATTATGGTCGACTCGGTCAAGTGATCCTCAATAAAGGGAAATACAATGGTGAACAGATCTTTCCATTATGGTATTACCATGAGATGATTTCTCCATCAGCCTTAGCAACAGAAGACGGGATCAATAATTCCCGTTACGGCTTACATATTTGGACGTATATGGATGAAAATGGTCAAGTCAATTACTGTAGAGGAATCAAGGGGCAATATATAATTACCATTCCCTCACAAGACTTATTAATTATTCGCTTAGGGGCTGAGCGTAAGAAAACTTTTGTGATCCCTGAAGACAAGAAAAACGATGCCGCCTATCTCGAACAAAACAAGCATAAAATTGGACATTCGTACGGGTTATTTAAATATATTGCAATCGGAAAACGAATCATAAAGAAAACCGGAGTAGAGTAATGCGTGAAGAGCTTTTAGGCCCAAAAGTTGAAAATGTTGGAGTGGCAGTAGTAAATCAGATGGGTGAAGACAATAAGATGGTTTACAATGTCTATTTGTTGAACTTAACGGAAGATATCATTGACGAAATCTTAATTACTAGCCGTGGCTATGGTCACAATGCGAATACTGGAGAAAAAATTAAAACCTCCGTTTTACGACACAGAATAGATTTATTGATGCCCAATGAATTTGCTAAAATTGAACCCATTATAGAAAACGTTTTTGGACTTTCGAATGAATATTGGGTGAGCTTTTACAAGCACGATAAAATGTATGATAAAAAATTCGTTTTTGTCGCAGAGTCAATATCAGAGGCAAATTTGAAGACAATCCCCGTGATTGGTGAGAAAGGGGTCATGATCATGTGATTTACATCTAAACCATTTTGTATATTTGTTGAACGATATGCCCATCGGGTATAAAAATGATAGCTATGCTTAGATCAATGTTAAATAAAGGATGGATGATTGTTGGAATTGCTTTTTTAGCGATCTCTTATACTTCATGTACTGAACCAGTTGAAACTAATGAGGGAGATATAGTCGTAGATGATGACTATTACGAGTTCCAGTCATTCAATTTGCAAGATTATGATATCCCGGCGATGATTTCTCTTCCAGACGAAACAGCAAACATTGGTGCATCTACTACGCCAGAGGTAAGTCATACCGAAGATGATATTAAATGGGAGATTAAAATTGGTACGAACTTCGAGTTGATTATTGAGGATTACGGAGATATCACAGACCTTATTGCAGTAGAGAAGAAAGAATTGGCTGAGCAAGACTTTTTCGGAGTGAAATACATTATTGATGAAGATGATATGATTCTTTACGAGCGTACTTTGTTGGTGGACGGAGCAGATGATGCTTCTCCTACAGTTGGAATTGAGCACAAGTCATACCACGTATATGGACAAAGAACAATTGGTAATATCACCTATGAATTGCAGTCAAGAGAAGATGGTTACGAAAAAGTAATTATCGAATTGATGGCCAAGTCAATCAAATCATTCAAGGCTATAGAAGAGTAGGATTTCTCTTTTACTACTTCTTAAACAGTCTCCCGTATATGGAAATCACCCGCGAAAAAGTACTTGAGGTATTGGGTTCTATCATAGAACCAGACCTTAAAAAAGATATTGTTACTGCTAATTTAGTAGAAGACATTAGACTAGAAGATAACAATATCTCCGTACGAGTACTTGTTTCTAACCCTGCACTGCATGCAAGAAAGCGTATGACAGAAGCAGTTGAATTTAATCTCAAAAGATCTTTTGGAGATTCTGTTGAATTAAACATAGAAGTAAAAGGAATGCCTGCCGAAGCCAAGTCGGCGCATCGTAAAATATTACCCCATGTTAAAAATGTAATTGCCATTGCTTCCGGAAAAGGAGGAGTTGGTAAATCTACAATTACTGCAAACCTTGCAGGTGGATTAGCAAAAGCAGGCTACAAAGTGGGAATTGTTGATGCAGATATTTACGGCCCTTCCATGCCAACAATGTTTGATGTGGTAGAGGAGCGCCCAACCATGGTTGATATTGACGATAAACCAATGATCAATCCTGTTGAGGCTTATGGAATTAAAATTCTATCGATCGGATTTTTTACGGAGCAAGACAACGCCGTTGTATGGCGTGGACCAATGGCTTCAAAAGCAATGACGCAAATGTTTACGGATGCACATTGGGGCGAATTGGATTACTTATTAATTGATCTCCCTCCTGGTACTGGCGATATTCACTTGTCATTGGTGCAGACTGTACCTTTGGACGGCGCAGTTATTATCAGTACTCCTCAAGAGGTAGCATTGGCTGATGCGCGCAAGGGCGTCAACATGTTCAAATTAGATACAATCAAAGTTCCTGTAGTTGGAATTATTGAAAATATGGCGTGGTTTACACCAGCCGAATTGCCAGATAACAAGTATTACATCTTTGGCCGCGACGGCGCAAAAAATCTAGCGCACGGAATGAATATACCTTTCTTAGGACATATTCCGTTGGTTCAGGGAGTGCGTGAAGCAGGAGACGCTGGGAGACCGGCAGTGTTCCAAGAAAACACACCTACCGCTAAGGCATTTGATGAATTAGTTGCTACCTTTGTGAAAGAGGTTAAACTATTGAAAACCAAAAAACAGGAACATGTCAATGAATAAGCAAGCGATAGAAGTAAAGGTTTTGGAAGCGCTAGAGCAGCTTCGTCCTTTCTTGCTAGCTGATGGCGGTGATATGGAACTTGTTGAAATTCGCGATGACGCTACAGTTGTAGTGCGTTTGTTAGGTTCTTGTCAAAGTTGTTCAATGTCCATGATGACCTTGAAAGCTGGCTTGGAAGAAGCGGTTAAAAAAGCCGCACCTGAAGTTAAAGAGGTAATCGCTGAAAACATGCCAGCAGCAGTTTCTGCAGAGTAATCCATTTATTTATCACATTCTCTTATTATTTTCGATCGAGCGCAGTCGAGATGGACAACATAACGCGTAGTTAATATTAAACGCACAAAAAAAGGGTACTCGTAAGAGCACCCTTCCAATGAGTATTGTTCTAATTATTTTGCTGATGCAAAGTTTGAAGCTACCTTCTCCCAGTTTACAACATTGAAAAATGCATTGATGTAATCAGGGCGTCTGTTTTGGTAGTTTAAATAGTAAGCGTGCTCCCAAACATCTAATCCTAAGATAGGAGTTCCTCCACATCCAAGTCCCATTAACGGGTTGTCTTGGTTTGCAGTTGAGCATACTTCCAATTTTCCATCTTTTAGACATAACCAAGCCCATCCAGAGCCGAAACGTGTAGCTGCTGCTTTAGAGAAGGCATCTTTAAAATCTGCGAATGATCCAAAAGCTGCATTGATTGCATCTCCTAATTCACCGTTTGGTTCACCACCTCCATTAGGGCTCATTACTTCCCAGAAAAGTCTGTGGTTCCAAAATCCACCACCGTTATTTCGAACAGCTGGAGAATCAGCACATGAAGTTAAAATGTCTTCAATTGATTTTCCTTCAAACTCAGTTCCCGCGATAGCGTTGTTCAAGTTATTTGTGTATCCGTTGTGGTGTTTTGAGTGATGTATTTCCATCGTTCTCGCGTCAATGTGAGGCTCTAAAGAGTCATACGCGTATGCTAATTGTGGTAATTCGAATGCCATAATTGTGTTTTTAATATTCAATATCAAAAATAACAAAAGCAATGATATTTAAAATGATTCTAAATAATAATATATCGAAAAGTCAGTCTTTTTTAATCTACGTACTTGTTCGTGTACTTTTTAAAGAGTTCAGCTTGGGTATTGCTCAATGGCATAAACTCCCCATCCACAAGCGCCATGAATAGATTGTTGCTCCGCATGTCTAGGGCGTTTCCGTCAGAAACAAATAGCGTAGCCGACTTTCCCTTTTCAATACTTCCGTAGAGCTTATCTATTCCCATGATTTCACAACTCCATAAACTAATGGAACTTATCGCTTCTTCCTCGGTTAATCCGTAAGCCATTGCTGTACCAGCTAAAAAAGGCATGTTTCGAGCATTCATAGCTTCCATGTCTCCTTCGTTTTGAAGACAAAATTTCACGCCTCCTTTCATAAGAAGTGCGGGCAATTTATACGGAAGGTCAACATCATCAGCCTCATTATATGGCAAGCTGTGTAGACGACCCAACATTACTGGAATTTTCGCATCTGCCAATTTCCGTGTGATTAAATGTGAATCATATCCACCAACAATCACAGGGTATTTCAAATCAAATTCTTTCACAAATTCAATGATGTCCACCAATTGCTGTACGTCTTCAGCGTGAATGTATACGCGCTTTCCTCCTTTGAAACATGCGCGCATGTGCTCAAGTCGAAGGTCTTTGTCAGCCGTTTTATTAAAACTAGAAGTGCTGGCATATGCTCTTGCCATGGCGAAAAAGTCGTAAATGGCTTGTTTTTCCTCGGCGTAATCTTCACTGCGTTCTATTTGTGGAGATTCCGACCACCAATGTCCACCTTGTGTACTTTCTGGCCAGTTTAGATGAATACCATCATTTGCTGCAATTGTAGCATCTTCCCAGTTCCAACCATACGTTTTCATAACAGATGAAGTCCCAGAAATAGTTCCTCCACGTGGTGTTGGTTGCGTAATGAGAACACCGTTTGTGCGCACTGTGCTAATTACCTTTGATTCTACATTGTACGCTATTTGTGAACGTATATGAGGATTGTATATTCCAACCTCGTCGTAATCTTCAGTTGCACGAACAGCATCTATTTCAGTAATTCCTAATGTTGAATTTGGTGCTACAAAACCAGGGTAAATATGACGACCATCGAGTTCGATAATGCTGTCCCATTCGCTTGGTTCAATTGTGTAAGCAAGCGAGTTCTTAACGAAGGAAATTTTACCATCAATGATGGCTACAACCGCGCTCTCTTGAACATCTCCGTTTCCAACATGCAAAGTTCCATTGACCAATAACACCTTCGAAGGCGATTGTGCCTGTACGTTTGTCAAACAAAGTACTACTGCGAGTATATTAAGTATCTGCTTCATATTAATGATGGTTTTCTTCTAGTGAAGCATCTTCACCCAATGTGTTACAATGGAAATGTCCCCTCCTGATTCTAAAGAATGGTTTCTTTTTCCCTCCGTTTTCATTATCGTCGAGCATCTTACTAATGATGCGGGCTCTTTCTTCTTGATTCCGCACGCGTAGTCGCTCATCTTCTTCTAAATCATACAAAATGACTCCGTCTACAATTGTGTATTCAACCCGAGCTAAGATAGAAAGTGGATTGTCGCTCCAAATTACGATGTCGGCATCTTTCCCTTCCTTTAAGCTTCCCATGCGGTCATCTAAATGTAAGAGCTTAGCTGGATTTAATGTGACCATCTTCCATGCATCTTCTTCAGACATGCCACCATACTTCACTCCTTTGGCTGCCTCTTGATTCAAGCGACGTCCCATTTCTGCATCATCAGAATTAATGGCAACAACAACTCCTTGGCTGTGCATCAAAGCTGCGTTGTACGGGATAGCATCATTTACTTCGTACTTGTACGCCCACCAATCGGAAAAAGTTGAACCTCCAGCACCATGTTCTACCATCTTATCTGCAAGCTTGTATCCTTCCAAGATATGGGTAAATGTATTCACTCTAAATCCCATTGAATCGGCAACATGCATAAGCATATTGATTTCTGATTGTACATACGAATGACAAGAAATAAAACATTCGTTATTGAGTATTTCATTCAGTACCTCTAACTCTAAATCTTTACGCGGTTGAGTTGAAGATGGGTCCAATGCAAATGCGTCCCACGCTTTTTTATACTCACGTGCTCGAAAGAAACCATCGTAAAATACTTGTTCAACTCCCATTCTCGTCTGTGGAAAACGTATCGTGCTGTAATCTCCCCAATTGGATTGCTTAACGTTTTCTCCAAGGGCAAACTTGATGAACTTTGGTGCATTGTCAATGAGCATTTCGTCTGCCGTGTGTCCCCACTTTAATTTAATCAACGCCGATTGTCCACCAATTGGATTAGCTGACCCATGCAACAATTGCGCAGCAGTAACTCCTCCCGCAAGTTGGCGGTAAATATCAATATCGTCCGGATCGACAACGTCGCCAATACTTACCTCTGCTGAGATCGCTTGTCCACCTTCGTTCACTCCATTTGAAATGGCAATGTGTGAATGCTCATCTATAATCCCTGAAGTCACATGTTTTCCTTCGGCATCAATAACTCTTGCCCCAGCAATGCTTTTAGAACCAGCTCCAGCGTAGACTATTTTTCCATCCTGAATTACAACGGTTCCGGTTTCAATAATTCCATCTGCTTCGTTCGTCCAAAGTGTTGCATTTTTAATGATGATAGTTTCTGCTTCGGGCAATGTCTCAAATCCATAGGCCATATTTGGGAACCAAACGTTCTTGGTCGTATCCATTTCTGCCACGGGCTCCTTCTTTGGATCACGTTCGCCCCCACTTTTCTTAATCCCTGACCATTTAACCCAGCGTCCATCGGGTAACATTGCGTCACCTTCAAATACACCGAATTTAGAGCTCACTTTACCTTGAAGAGAAATACTTCCTTCGTAATTTTCACCATGTACAACAAACTGAATGGTAACATCGTGTCCATTTAACTCAACAAATGCTTCGGTTTTTTTCTCGATGAGTTCTCCTTTTGGAGTTCGTTGAGTATATGTTACTTCACCTTCAAGATCGTCCGTTGATCCAGTAATTTCAATCGGGAATTTTTCTCCGTCTAATTGAATGTTGTATTTCCCACGAATATCGTGAAGCGGTGGCACTTTGAATACTTGTTGCTTTCCTAAGATCCACGATTGCAATAATTCTGCTTCCTGTTCTAATGGATTCACATCATAGACCATAAAACTTGCAAGCTTTCCTGGCTCAATGGTTCCAATTAGACTCTCCTGTCCGATCAATTTTGCAGGCTGCATTGTTAAAGCATCAAGTGCAACCGATTCTGGTAGTCCACCTTGAATAGCTGATCGAAGGTTCTTCCAAAAGTCTTTTTCCTTCTCAATATCCGTTGATGATAAGCATATTGAAACACCACTGTTGTTTAGAATAGCTGCGTTCATTGGTGCCAATTCCCAGTGCTTTAATTCACTCAAAGGAATTTGGCGAGCAATATAAGGGCTCTTTACATCATATGCTTCAGGAAAATTCAAGGGAAGAATTACTGTAGATTTTATATCTGCGAGTTCTTCTGCGAGTTGATATTCATTTCCCGATCCGATGTAAGTAAAAGAAAGACTGAATTCATCAGCTACTTTTTGAGCTCTTAAAATTTCCAACTTATCAGATGTAGTGAAAATCATTGGTCCTTCTATCTGTGCGTTTAAAGCATCGAGAGATATGTTCGTTTCTTCACCGTTGTCTTGATACCATGCAGCGTCATAAAAGGCTTGTCTTAAGAGTGCAATGGAACCCATTTGTGAAGAAGGATAAGTTTGTCGTGAAACTCCTTTATGGAAAGAGAAAAAACTTGTTGCCTGTTGTTGTTTCAATACTGATAATTCATCTCGACCTAGCGCTACAAATGCTCCAACGCCTTGTGCAACTCCGTCACGTTGGCGTGTCAAGGCATATCCAAACCCCATTTTAACCAAAGCCTCGTTGGCATCTTCATCATTTGTGTAAAGCTCATTTGCGTTCATCTCTGGATGAATGCATTCGTTCCAATAATATGGACCTTTTTTCCGTGATTCCAATTGTGGAACTCCTGTCCATTCGGTGCGCTTTAATGTTGGCAATCCTATAGAAGAATTCAACTCAACAAAAGCAGGGAGAATAGTTTTACCGCCACAGTCTATTACAACTGCTCCATTTGGTATACTTACCGCTGGACCAACTTTTAAAATCTTATCACCCTTGATTAAAATTGTACCGCGTAGAATAGTTTTGTCTGGAGAGACAATGATGGTAGCGTTTTTCAGCGCGTAATATTGTGGTTGTGATTCCTGAACTCCATTGTTTGGTTTAATTTGACCGAAGGCAAACGAAAACAGGAGCGAGAGACCAATTACAAGAAATAATTTCATTGAGCAATGTTTGATAATGCTGTGAAATTAAAAAAATGTAAGGACATAGTAGAGTTTGATAAAACTACTCGGGCATTTATTTTAAATTTGCAAATAAAAACACCTTATGTATAACGGTCTACTTCATGCACATTCAGGATTACGATGGATTGCTTTACTACTACTACTTATTGCCATTATCAACGCTGCAAGATCAAAATCTTCCGGTGAATATTTGAAAAAGGATAAAATGATCAATTTATTTGCAATGATCATGTTGCACATTCAATTACTAATTGGTCTTGGTCTATATTTTATCAATGAGAAATCAAAAATTGCCTTTACTGAAGGATGGATGGGGAATTCAATGCTCCGCTTCTTCGGTATGGAACATATATTGATTATGATAGTTGCCATTGCTGTGATCACTTTTGGTAGAAAAAAGGCCGAGAAACTGAAAGGAACACGTGATAAGCACAGAAAGATTATGACCAGTTACACAATTGGATTATTACTTATTCTTATTTCTATTCCATGGCCATTCAGAGAAGCATTAGGTGGAAGCTGGTTCTAAGACTATTTTTCATCAGTATCGTATTGGTTGGATGTGGTGAATCATCAACATCTGATTCGCTAGAGGCTGGAGAGCATTTAAGTGGTGAAGACTTCTTTATACAGCGCTGTACGGTTTGTCATGGGAATGATGGAGCAGCACAAACATCTAACGCTAATGATTTAAGTGTATCTTCAATGAATACGATGGAAATACAATCAATAATTGAGAATGGAAAGAATGGAATGCCTCCATTTTCACCGTACATAGAATCGGATTCAACAATGACAGAATTGATTGAATTTGTTAAAGACTTAAGAAAGTAATGGGACAAGGACACGTTTTAGTGGATGCGGTTGAGGAGCAATGCGTGTTGATTTCAGTAATTACTTCTGAAATGACAGAGGCTCAGGCAGAAGAGTATTTGGATGAACTAGAATTCTTAGCCCTAACGGCTGGCGCTATTTCAAAGCAACGCTTCACTCAAAAACTACCATATCCGAACCCTAAAACGTTTTTAGGAAAGGGAAAACTTGATGAGGTTAGAGAATACATCAATTCAAAGTCGATTGACTTAGTCATTTTTGATGATGAGCTTTCTCCTTCACAAATGCGTAACATTGAACGCGTATTGGAAGTGAAGATTTTGGACAGAAACAATCTGATCCTAGATATTTTTGCAAGTAGAGCAAGAAC
This sequence comes from Crocinitomicaceae bacterium, assembly GCA_033791225.1. Classification (GTDB taxonomy): domain Bacteria; phylum Bacteroidota; class Bacteroidia; order Flavobacteriales_D; family Crocinitomicaceae; genus UBA4466. The sequence goes on along the minus strand of JASJHD010000001.1, from coordinate 31,926 downwards.
CTCTCATGCGAAAACACAGGTTGAATTGGCCCAATTACAATATTTACTTCCTCGACTTACCAATCTTTGGACACACCTTGACCGACAGAAGGGAGGAATTGGAATGAGAGGCCCAGGTGAAACAGAAATCGAAACCGATAGACGAATCATCCAGAACAAGATATCCTTGTTGAAAGAAAAACTCAAGAGCATTGATAAGCAAATGGCTGTTCAACGTGGTAATCGTGGTCAATTAGTACGTGCGGCCTTGGTTGGGTATACGAACGTAGGAAAAAGCACGATCATGAACATGTTGAGTAAATCAGATGTTTTTGCGGAAAACAAGTTGTTCGCTACATTGGATACTACCGTTCGCAAGGTGGTGATTGATAACCTTCCTTTCTTATTAACGGATACTGTTGGGTTCATTCGTAAGCTACCACATCAATTGGTTGAATCCTTTAAATCAACTTTGGATGAGGTTAGAGAGGCTGACTTGTTAATTCATGTGCTTGATATTTCTCATGCTACCTTTGAAGATCAATTTCAGGTAGTAAATGAAACGTTGGCGGAGATTGATAAAACAGACAAACCTACCATTGTTGTTTTCAATAAAGTAGACGCCTATCACCACGAGGAAGATCCTCTGGAGTTAATTCCTGTGGATGAGCAAAAGTTACCCTTGGATGAGTTAAAAAAGACTTGGATGGCAAAATTGAATAATACGAAGTGCGTATTTATTTCGGCCACAGAAAAGGAGAATATAGATGAACTAAAGCAAGTGGTTTATACACAAGTACGACAAATCTTCCAAGAGCGTTACCCTTATCATCATTTATTGTATTAGTCTATACAAGACAGTAAATCGACTATATAATTACCTAACAATAAAGGGAGTAGGAATTGTTGGTATCGAGCCGAAAGCACATATTTGGTTTATCTTAAATTAGTCGACACAGGACTACAAGAGTAGGTTACTGTGACATGCTTAGTATGGAATGATAGATATGCAGCACGAAATCATATAACGTAAGACAAAGAGATACAACGAATTACGTCGTCCCGTGTGGGATAACGTCGTTTGGCATCAAGTTTAATTGTCAAGGCTAAACTGATGTGCCACAACGCACCTTGATTTGTTTTTGAAACTAAATATCTTCATTCAACAAAAAATCATAAATATGCTTTACATTTACTAGGAATCCGAGAAGAAAGTACTCACACTTGATGATACTCTACTCTCAGGCTCTATAAACCACTATACTATGAAAAGATACCTACTTCTATTTGTGTCACTGTTTATTTTCGGCACTAGTAACGCTCAAAATCCAGTTCTTAGAGATTCTGGAAATTCCAATACTGGTAACGCTCTTAAAATTGGCTCTAAATCGCTCTCAACAAGTGGTGTAAAAAAGCAATTCATGATTGGCCAACAAGGGCTTGTTAATGATGTTTCTAGGAACGTTGAAGACACAACACTTCTACCATTGTCACCAAATGGAAATTTACTTTCGGTAGATGGGTATGAGGTTGATTTCAGATTACCTAGCAATCCTGCAATCTCCAACGTTTGTGGAACGAAGCGACCGTATATCGACAATGCTGTTGGTGCTAAAAGCGCAGGATGTCCATTCTCTGTTCCTTGTGATAATCCTGCCAATAGAGACGCAGCTACGACCACAGTAAAATACTTTCAATTGGTATGGCACGTTATGCAGTCTACCACTGGAGGGGTTTCATCCAATATAGATCAAACTAGAATTGATGATTTGATGGCTGAACTAAATGCCGATTACGCAACTAACAATATGATATTTTGCGCTGATCCAGCAACGTTCTATGTAGATGACATCAATTATAATCACGATTCAAATACAGAGGAAGTGTCTCTTAAAACCACATACAATGTAAACCCTACACAATTGATTAACATCTATGTTGTTGGGGCCATGACAGCTGGAGGTTATGCTAGATTCCCGTACGACCCAATGGGTGGAACAAGTACCACTGGTGGAATTGTTTTGAATCGTGGAAACTGTAATGTCGGCACACATACTTTAGCGCATGAGATGGGTCATACTTTTGGGCTTGAGCATACTTTTTCTGGTGTTGATGAACGCGTAGAATGCTCAGCATGTTACGAACAAGTTAGAAACGTCAATGGCTCAAGTAATGCTTCAGGTGTTGCGACCCCTTTCGGAGGACCATATGCTCAAGAAGGTGACCAAGAAGGTGATTGGTGTTCTGATACTAATCCGCACGATACATATTCTTATAATTGTTTTACAAGTTCAAACTCGAATGGAACGTGTGATACTAACCCCTGGGCAAATGCCCCTGTGAGTAACCACATGTCTTATTCTTTCTGCTCATCACAATTTTCTCCACAGCAGCAATTAAGGATGCACTGTATGACTGACACCTACCTTGGAAGTTGGATCGGCTATGGAGGTGGTATCTGTGGTACGCAGCCACCAAATGCTGATTTTACGGGAAACCCAACAACTTGGCAAGCTCCTGCAAATGTAAATTTCACCGATCTTTCCCAACCAACCGCTATCATAACAAGTTGGACATGGGTGTTTGATGTTGCTGCAAGTAACTCGGTTACATGTGTAGGTTGTACAGGTACAAATGCAACGTTCGTTGGACAAACTCCACCGGCGGTAACCTATCCAAACGTTGGTCTTTATACAGTGTCATTAGCTGTAACTAGCGCAAATGGACCTGACGCAGAAACAAAACTAGATTACATCGAAGTACTTGCTCCAGCAGGTGATTGTGATACCTTAGATATTTACTGGACAACACCTACTTCCACACCAACAATTTATGGTGGGTTGGCCGCAGGCGAGCATATATTATGTACTCCAGACCTCGTTAACTCTCCAACCAATGGAGATAAAGGCGCATACGAACGCTATATAACTCCTAACCCTGGTGTAACCGAAGTTGGCGCATTGAGAGTAGGTTTAGCAGAGTTAGGTGATGCTGATGATGACATGGTATTCCAAGTGTCTGTTTATGATGATAACGGAAGTGGACAACCAGGGACATTACTCGGTGGATCTAATCCAATTTCACCTACGGCTATTGGAGTACCTATAAGTGGATCTAATTCATTTCAAGAATACTGGATTCCTTTTACACCTGTAACACCAACGACTGCTACCTTTCACATAGGAATTGAAGTATTCCCTGGTGATTTAACGGATGAATTGGTTCTCGTTGCATCGAGCAACGCCTTAGGTGATGGACAGGCTAACGGCCTTAACCATATTTGGAGTGAAGATTTTGGATATGAAAACCTTTTGGGTGACTATGGATTAAATGTTGACCTTGATTTAGTCCCTATGCTTGGTGGTTATACACCCCTACCGCTAATAACAGGATTTACTGAAGATGTAGTGTGTGATACAACCTATGTTACTCTGTTTGACACAGCTCTTTATAGCTCACCCGTGAGTTGGTCATTCACATTTCTGGATGGTACAGTAATTAATTCTGTAACTGACCCGATGACAATCGATAGAGTGTATACTGCTCCTGGTCCTGACATAGTGCAAGTGGCTGTCATCAATGAATGTGGAAGAGCCGATACTACTTATTGGTCTATTCCTTATAATTTCATGTCAACACCAGATGCTGAGTTTACCTCTTCACCATTGAATCCTGTTTGTGAAGGCGCTCCCGGAGTAACGTTCACGGCCAATACGAGTGATTACATGGATTACAGTTGGGATTTCGGTGACGGAACGCCAATAGTATCATCAGGTAGTACTGATAATATAAACCACCCATACGCTTTAGCAGGAACATACTATGTGGAACTAACAGTCACAAGTGCTGGAGTAACCACTGCGGATACCTTCTATTTAGAAAATTTCGAAGCAGGTTGGCCTGCAGGATATGCTCGCTTTAACAATGATGTATGGACTCCTGATCCAGGCGTTAACCCACCTTTTACCGGAACAGATGCTACTGCATGGTTGCCATTGGATATGGAAGGTGATGGTGATGTAGAAGCAGTTTCTACATCTTGGAATTTACTTGCAGGTCAATTGGCAGATGATTGGATGTGTACTTCTGATATAGGTGTATTGCCACCAAATCAACGACTTTATTGGGACGGTGAAGCATCAGACATAAACTTTCCTGATGGGTATGAAGTAAGAATCTCTACTACGGGACAGCTGCCTGCGAATGCTGGTAACTATTCTGTTGTATTGTTCTCAATCGCAGCGGAGAATGCCGCTAGTACAACACATAGTGTAGATCTTTCTGCTTATGCTGGACAGACGATTAATATCGCATTCATCAATAACTCTGATTGGATGAATTTATTAGCAATAGACAATATTAGAATTGGTACAGCCGATCCAGGATGTACAAATTCAGTGCTGTATACTGATTATGTAGAAATAATCGATTGTACAACTTTACCTCCGGTAACTGTTCTCAGTGCTGATGTGACAGCAGGTTGTAATCCAGTTACAGTGACTTTCACAGATGCTACAACAGTTGGAGATCCTGCCACTAGTTGGTTATGGAATTTCGGTGATGCATCGTTTTCTACCTTGCAAAACCCACCACCACATTTATATGCTACAGCTGGTAGTTACTTTGTGATTTTTGAATCATGTAACGCCGGTGGATGTACGCAAGACACAATAACGATTCTCGTCGGAGACCCAGCGACTATAGTATTGGTTGCATCAAATGACCCTACATGTACAGGAAATGATGGAGATATAACCATTACTGCTACCGGTGGTACAGGTACACTTCAATACAGTATAGACAATGGTGTTACCTACCAAGCGAGTAACGTCTTTGGAGGTTTAGCAGATGGAACGTATGATATTGTTGTTGAAGATGCACTTGGTTGTCAAGCAACATCTTCAGTTACCTTAAGTCCAGCACCGGTACCTTCTATTACAAACGTGGCAACAAACGACCCTTCTTGTTTTGGTGGTACTGATGGAGACATTACAATTACCGCTTCGGGCGGAACGGGAGCTTTATCTTACAGTATTGACAATGGTGTAACCTTCCAAGCTGGAAATTCATTCTCTGGATTGGGTGCAGCTAATTACGACATTGTTGTAGAAGACGCATTAGGTTGCCAAGTAGCAACTACAGCAACACTAACAGATCCACCGCAAGTTGTCATTACGTTGGTTACATCAACAGACCCAACATGTAACGGAGACACAGATGGAGACATTACAATATCGGCTTCTGGCGGAACAGGTGCATTGCAATACAGTATAGACAATGGAGTAACCTTCCAAGCTGGAAATTCATTCTCTTCGCTCGGAGGTGCAACGTATAATATCATTGTTGAAGATGTAAATGGCTGTCAGGCAAATACAATTGAGGTACTTAGCAATCCTCCAACTGTTACAATTTCTAATGTCGTTGGTACTAATCCAACATGTAATGGTGGCACCAATGGTTCTATTGTAATAACAGCTGCCGGAGGAACGGGAGTATTGCTATACAGTATTGATAATGGGGTAACATTCCAAGCGGGAAATACCTTTGCAGGTTTAGGCGCAGGTTCTTATAGCATCGTTGTTGAAGACGCTGTTGGTTGTCAAGCAACATCTAATGCAACACTCTCGAATCCAGCAGCGGTATCAATTACGAATGTTGCAACCACGGATCCTACATGTAATGGAGGTACCGATGGAGATATTACAATAACAGCATCTGGAGGAACTGGAGCATTATCGTATAGTATTGATAATGGTGTAACGTTCCAAGCTGGAAATAACTTTGCAGGTCTAGGAGCTGGAACATACGATCTTGTTGTTGAGGATGCAGTGGGTTGCCAAGCGACAACTTCTGTGATTCTTACTACTCCATCGGCTGTAGCAATTACCAATATTGCAACCACGGATCCTACATGTAATAGTGGTACAGATGGTGATATTACAATAACCGCATCAGGAGGAACAGGAGCATTGCAATACAGTATTGACAATGGAGTAACATTCCAAGCAGGTAATTCATTCTCTAGTCTAAGTGCAGCAGCTTACGATATCGTTGTAGAAGACGCTGTTGGATGTCAAGTAACGAGTTCAGTAACATTAACCGATCCTGCCAGTGTATCGTATACTGTCACGATTACGGATGAATCTTGTGGAGCAATCGATGGTCAACTAGTATTCACCGGAGCAGGTGGAGACGGTGGTCCTTACTCATACAGTATTGACAATGGAGTTACTTTCCAAGGGTCAAATACATTTAATGGATTGGCTGCAGCTACCTATACCATTATCGTTGAAGATGCTAGTGGATGTCAAGTAGTCAGCACTGAAACTGTTGGAGGTACGGTCTCCATCTCTATTACTTCTGTTACATTAGTTGACGCGACATGTAATGGTGGCACCGACGGTTCAATAACGATTATTGCAGCTGGAGGAAATGGAGCAATTCAATACAGCATTGATAATGGTGTAACATTCCAAGCAGGAAATAACTTCCCAGGACTTGGTGCCGGATCATATGATGTAGTTATTGAAGATGCAGTTGGTTGTCAGGCAACATCTACAGAAGTATTAACAGCTCCATCAGCTGTGACAATTACGAATATTGCAACCACGGGCCCAACATGTAATGGAGGTGCCGATGGAGATATTACAATAACAGCATCTGGAGGAACTGGAGCATTAACGTATAGTATTGACAATGGAGTAACATTCCAAGCAGGTAATTCATTCTCTAGTCTAAGTGCAGCTACTTACGACATCGTTGTAGAAGACGCTGTTGGATGTCAAGTAACGAGTTCAGTAACATTAACCGATCCTGCCAGTGTATCGTATACTGTCACGATTACGGATGAATCTTGTGGAGCAATCGATGGTCAATTAGTATTCACCGGAGCAGGTGGAGACGGCGGTCCATACTCTTATAGTATTGACAATGGAGTTACTTTCCAAGGATCAAATACATTTAACGGATTGAGTGCCGCTACCTATAACGTTATCGTTGAAGATGCGAGTGGATGTCAAGTAGTCAGCACTGAAACTGTTGGAGGTACGGTCTCCATCTCTATTACTTCTGTTACATTGGTTGACGCCACATGTAATGGTGGCACCGACGGTTCAATAACGATTATTGCAGCTGGAGGAAATGGAGCTATTCAATACAGCATTGATAATGGTGTAACATTCCAAGCAGGAAATAACTTCCCAGGACTTGGAGCAGGAACGTATGATGTAGTTATTGAAGATGCAGTTGGTTGTCAAGCAACTACTACAGAAACTTTAACAGCTCCTTCAGCGATAAACATTACGCTTGTTGCTTCAACTGATCCAACATGTAATGGAGGGAATGATGGTGATATAACAATTACTGCATCAGGAGGAACAGGAGTGTTGCAATACAGTATTGACAATGGAGTAACATTCCAGGCAGGTAATTCATTCTCTAGTCTAAGTGCAGCAACTTACGATATCGTTGTAGAAGACGCTGTTGGTTGTCAAGTAACGAGTTCAGTAACATTAACTAATCCTGCAGCAGTTAGCTATGGAGAAGTAGTAACGGATGAAAACTGTGGTGCAGGTGATGGTCAAATTGTTATGACCGGAGCGGGTGGAGACGGTGGTCCGTACTCTTATAGTATTGACAATGGGGTTACCTTCCAAGCGTCAGGTACATTTAATGGATTGGTTGCCGGTCCTTACAATGTTATCGTAGAAGATGCAAGTGGATGTCAGATACCAGGAATTGTTACGGTAAATGGAACAGGTGGAGCAACTATAACAGGAATTACGATTGACAACTCGTTGCTGTGTAACGGAGATTGTAATGGTCAAATGACAGCAACAGTAACCGGAGGTATATTACCTTATGTATATACTTGGGTTGATGGTTTAAGTGGTGCTGTCGGGGGTAACTCGGCAACTATTAGTTCCCTTTGTGCTGACACGTACACCTTAACAGTTGTAGACAACGCAGGTGCAGGATGTACCGTAGTGCTGTCTCAAGGTTTATCGGAGCCAGCATTGGTTACGTATACAACAACTATTACAGATGAGAATTGTGGAACAGGTAATGGCCAGATTGTCATTAGTGCTGCTGCGGGTGGAGATGGTGGACCTTATACATATAGTAATGATAACGGAGTAACATTCCAAGCGGGTAATACCTTCGCTGGTCTAAGTGCTGCATCTTATGATATTGTTGTCGAAGACGGAAATGGATGTCAAGGAAGTAGTACCGTTACAGTAAATAGCATTGCTGGACCTTCTATTATATCGGTTGCTACAACAGACCCACTTTGTGGTGCTGGAAACGGAGATATTACAATAACCGCATCAGGAGGTGTTGGAGCAATCCAATACAGCATTGATAATGGTGTAACCTTCCAAGCAGGAAATAATTTCGCAGGTCTAGGACCAGCAACCTATAACATTGTTATAGAAGACGGAAATGGATGTCAGGACGCTACAACGTTAACGTTAACTGATCCTGGAGCACCTAATATTACAAGTGTTACAGAAAACGACCCTACATGTGGTCTAAACAATGGTGACATTACCATTAATGCTGCTGGAGGAACTGGAGCACTGACGTATAGTATTGATAATGGAGTAACCTTCCAAGGAGGGACTAGCTTTGCTAGTTTGGGTGCTGCAACGTACAACATAGTCGTTGAGGATGCACTTGGATGTCAAGCAACTTCAATTTCGGTTCTTACGAATCCTGGAGCGCCATCAATTTCGGTTGTGACGCCAACGGACCCAACATGTGGTAATAGCGATGGACAAATTGATATTACAGCATCTGGAGGAACACCAGCCCTACAATACAGTATTGACAATGGTGTAACATTCCAAGCAGGATCTAATTTTGCTGGTTTACTTGCTGCAACGTATGATATTGTTGTAGAAGACGCTGCTGGTTGTCAGGTATCAACTACTGTGACATTAACCAATACACTGGCTCCTTCAATTACATCCATTTCTACAACGGACCCACTTTGTGGTGCTGGAAATGGAGATATTACGATAACCGCCTCAGGAGGTGTTGGAGCGTTACAGTACAGTATTGATAATGGAGTAACATTTCAAGGTGGTAATAATTTCGCCGGTCTTGGCCCAGCAACATATAACATTGTTGTGGAAGATGTGAATGGTTGTCAGGATGTTTCAGTAGTTACATTAACAGATCTTGGAGCACCTAGTATCACAAGTGTTACTTCCAATGATCCTACATGTGGTCTAAACAATGGTGATATCACCGTTACAGGAACTGGAGGAACGCCAAGCCTACAATACAGTATTGATAATGGAGTAACATTCCAGGGAACAAATAGCTTTACCAGTTTGGCGGATGGAACATACAACATAATCGTTGAAGATGCACTTGGATGTCAAGCAGCTTCAATTTCGGTTCTTACGAATCCTGGAGCGCCATCAATTACGCTGGTAACGCCAACGGATCCAACGTGTGGTAATAGCGATGGACAAATTGATATTACAACTTCTGGTGGAACACCAGCTTTGCAGTACAGTATTGACAATGGTGTAACATTCCAAGCTGGAAATGTATTCGCTGGCTTAACTGCTGCATTGTACAATATTGTTGTTGAAGACGGTGCTGGATGTCAAGTATCAACTACCACGACATTAATCAATACAGCAGCTCCTACTATTTCAAATGTATCTACAACAGATCCGGGATGTGGTGCTGGCGATGGTATTATTACCATTACTGCATCAGGCGGAACTGGCGCTTTACAGTACAGTATCGACAATGGTGTAACATTCCAAGTAGGTAACAACTTTACCGGTCTTGGTGCTGCTACCTATATAATTGTTGTTGAAGACGCAGTTGGATGTCAAGCAACAACGACAGTTACCTTAACTGATCTTGGTGCACCTTCGATAACAAGTGTGACGACCAATGACCCTACATGTGGTAACCCGAACGGAGATTTAACAATTAACGCTACCGGCGGAACTGGAGCATTGCAATACAGTATAGACAATGGAGTAACCTTCCAAGGTTCAAACAACTTCGCTGGTCTAGCTGGTGCCACATACACTATCGTAGTGGAAGATGCACTTGGTTGTTCAGTATCAACTACAGCTACTTTAACCAATGCTGGATCACCGACAATATCAAATGTCGTGACAACAGATCCAACATGTGGTCTAAGCAATGGCGACATAACAATTACAGCATCTGGTGGAACTGGAGCATTGCTCTACAGTATTGATAATGGAGTAACATTCCAAGCAAGTAATTTCTTTGCAGGCTTAGGAGTTGCAACCTATACCCTTGTTGTGGAAGACGCGATAGGATGTCAGTCATCACAAGTAGTTTCATTAACGAGTGTTGGCTCAGCGGTAATTACCGGTGTTGCATTTACAGAACCTACATGTGGCCTTCCGAATGGTGATATAACAATTAATGCTACCGGCGGAACAGGAGTATTAACGTACAGTATTAATGGCGGAACGACGTTCCAAGGAAGCAACCTCTTCGGTGGACTTACTGCTGGATCGTACGTGATTGTTGTTGAAGATGCAATTGGTTGTCAAACCTTTGGTGCTACAATAACCTTAACAGATCCTGGATCTCCGGTTATTGATGGTGTCGTTGCAAACGATCCTACATGTGGAAATAACGATGGTGATATTACAATTAACGCATCTGGAGGTACCGGTGCAATCACCTACAGTATCGACAATGGAGTAACATTCCAAGCTGGCAACTTCTTTGGAACGTTGCCTACAGGACTCTATGACATCGTAATTGAAGATGCTATCGGTTGTCAGACTTCAATGGGCACAATGGCTCTAGTAGATCTTGGAAGTCCGACGATCACCTCGATTTCACTTACACAGCCTGCATGTGGTAACCCAGATGGTGCAATAACCATTGTTGCTACAGGTGGAACGGGTACCTTAAACTACAGTATCGATAATGGAGTAACATTCCAGGCAAGTGGTAGTTTCACCGGACTGGCAGATGGAACTTATGACATCGTTGTAGAAGATGCTAATGGTTGTTCAGTTACAAGTACAGAAGTGTTGAACCCAAGTACGGCTCCAGTGATTACGATTGATGCAGTGACTGATGTACTTTGTTTTGGTGATAGCACAGGTGCAGTTGCCATTACAGTTACGGGAGGTCAAGGACCATTTACGTTTGACTGGGACAATGACGGTACTGGTGACTTCGATGATGCGGAAGATTTAACTAACGCATTCGCGGGTAACTTCGCAGTAGTCGTTATGGATGCGCTAGGATGTACTGCAAACGCTTCAGGAACAATTAACGGAGCGTCTGAGATTATTCTTTCTGCGACAACAACTCCTGAAACTCTTGGTAACGACGGAGCAATTAACCTTACCGTTACTGGAGGGGTTAGTCCTTACTCGTTTGATTGGGACAACGATGGCGTTGGTGATAACGATGACACAGAGGATTTGAATTCACTCGCTGGTAATCTAAACTATACGGTAATCGTTACAGATCAAAATGGATGTACTGATACACTGCTTGTATTTGTTGATAGCAATGTTGGATTATCAGATATAACAGAGGGCATGGGAATCTCAATCTTCCCAAATCCGAATTCTGGAGAGTTTGATGTTACTTTTGCCAACTATACTGGACAGGCAACAATGGAAGTTGTAGACATGGCCGGGAGACTAGTTTACAAAGACGTGAAGTCAGTGAAGGTAGGTGAATCTTACAACGTTAATTTATTAAGTGCGGCCGACGGTGTTTACTTCCTCAATATTAAGAGTGAAGTTGGCATTCATTCAGTGCGCATTATTAAGCAATAAAAATCTTCGTAGACTACTAAGCCACTCTAGAAATAGAGTGGCTTTTTTTGTAGCGAAATAGTAGTAGAATTTTTACGACTAAAGTTTCCTCTGATGGGTTTACTCATATATCCAAATCAGAACAATAGTTCTTTCACACTAGAATTAAAAGGAAGCACAACTGAAGAGGTGAATTTAGAAAATGTATTGAGCGATGTTTATCGTAACCGTTCAATCGGCCTTTGGACAGCTTAGAAAACAAGTAGTGGTCAGATAGAACACGACCATATTAATTGGATATGGCTCGGAGAAATCCCAGCCATTTGTGTTCATTACATGACTATTGTCATGGGATAGAGCTGGTCTTTACAATATCTTTGGCAGTCAACGAAGGGTGTTTAAAAAATATAAGGGGTCATAATAAGTGTATTTGTCATTTACGACACGATTCTTTATACGAAACCCAACTTCAAAACAAATTGAATACTTATGAAAAAGCAATACTCCACAATTAAAAGAAAAAGTACATTCTTACCCAATACTGCAATTGCAATCCTGTTCGTTCTTTCAGCATTCAATTTTAGTTTTGGACAATGTATTTCTGCAGACACACCAGTAATTTCACCAACAAATGCGAATAGCTACTGTGAAGGAGACACCATGACCATCACTTGGACAGGAAACCTGAACGATAATTTATTCTGGTACGTATACAACGGTAATACCGGACAAGAAGATACTGTTTACGTAAATTCACTTCAAATCGTTGTTGGAACGAGTACTAACATTGAAATTAATGGTAGTGATGGATGCGCGGATGGTGGTTATAATGACGTTGACCTCTATGCCAATCCAACATATGACATTAACACTCTCGAGCGAATCTGCTCAGGTGATAGTGTTTTGATTTGGGGAAACTATGAATCTACAGCTGGTTTTTACCCAAATGTATTGTCCTCTATAAGTGGATGTGATTCAACCGTAACAGTTGAGCTAATCATTAAACCGCTTTTAGATGATCAAACGATTACACCAATACAATCAGCATTTTGTGATAGCGGTACAGTTCTAATTAATATGGCGAACAGCGAGCTTGGAGTTCAATATTATTTAAGAGACAACAGTACAAACGACACAATTGATGGTCCATTTACTGGCACAGGTGCAGGTCTTGCATTTGATCCAGGAATGGTTTATGCAACAACTGACTATTCTGTTTATGCTGTGAAACAAGCACTAGGTGCCTCATTTGATATCAGTTCAGCATATTTAGACGGTGGTTCTCCAGTAACTTCAAAACAGAATGATGTAACTATGGAGTGCTGGTTTAAATGGGATGGAAATACCTCCACTTCCAAAACACTAATGGTTAACGGACATGAAGGCAATGGAGGTTATTCTCTTCGATTGAATACAGATAGTACTATATACATTCTCTTCGGAGGAGTTGGCTATGTATATTCGAATCAAGCGATCAATCCAAACGAATGGGTACATGTTGCTATATCTTCGAATACATCGAATCTTTGGTCAATTTACATTAATGGAAACCTTGCAAATACAGGAACTCAAGCTGCTAATCCGCCATACTCTTGGTACGCGTTCAATGTTGGAGCAGATGAGGCGGGAACAACTGTATTCGATGGTGTGATTGACGATGTTCGTGTTTGGGAAACAGAAAAAACACAAGCAGAAATACAACAAGATATGTACAACTGTCTTGTAGGAAACGAACCAGATTTGGTTGCATTCTATTCTTTTCAATCAGGAGGGGATGACTTGACAGTTAACGCTCATCACTTGGTACCAACTAATTATGGATTGAATTCACCTTGGGGATTGGGAGTTGAACATTGTGCAATGCAATGCGAGGCAATGGATATGAGTGCTGTAATTACAATTGAAATAGGTCCATACAATGAAACAGCTAACGCAACGATTTGTAATGGCGATAGCTACACTTTTGGAACACAAACTTTAACTGCTGCTGGACCATATACGGAATTGTTTCAATCAGTAGCTGGTTGTGATTCTACGGTAGATTTTACACTAATCGTTACAGCAGTTGATGCTGGAGTTTCTGTTGCAGGAATTACAATTACAGCGGATGTAGTTGGTGCCACATACCAATGGGTTGATTGTGACAACGGTAACGCAGATGTTAACGGTGAAACAAGTCAAAGTTTCACACCAACCGTAAATGGAAATTATGCTGTAGAAGTAACAGAGAATGGATGTACAGAAACATCAGCATGTGAAGCGGTTACCACAATTGGAATTGATGAACTTTCGAATGGAACATCAATCAACCTCTATCCAAATCCAAACAACGGTTCCTTTACATTAGAATTAGTTGGAAACGGTGCTGAAGAAATCACTGTTGAAATCGAAAGTCTTATGGGGCAATCCGTATATTCTATGATCTCGGAAACAGGGAAGAAACTTGAGATCAATTTAAAAAATGTATCGAGCGGTGTTTACATCGTAACAGTTCAATCGGCTTTTGGACAGCTTAGAAAACAAGTAGTCGTTAAATAGATACTAATCCATCTTAATTAAAAATGGCTCGGAGCAATCTGGGCCATTTTTATTTCCATAAAATCGAACTTCCCAAGGTTTTTATCATTCGTCCCATGATTGCCTTGCCTCAGGCCTTTTATACTAGACAACAAAACAGCTATATTATTGTCTAATAATGTGAGGGACACTTGTTTTATTGAATTGCTAGTCAATTTCCGGTAGTGCGTCAAATTCAGTACGCTTTTGCTCAAACCATTCACCCATGTCTCCTGATTCGCGTAAGGACTTCATTTCTTCCATCGCCTTAAGATGTGGGCCATCCGCTTTTTGAAACATTTCCTTGCCATGCTCCATACTCATTTTTGCTATTTCCTCGAACGTTTCAGCTTGAAACTCTAATTCACAAGCACCGCCCAACTCTTCACAAGTCATTGATTTCATACTCTTCTTTTTTTATTGTCTGTTATACTCAACTGATTTATTTGGATACTGAGGAACAACGACTGGCTCCTCTTTATCAGCCTAAAGTTCCCTAAGTCTAAGCCGAGACTCTCGAAGCTCCACCCCCATAAAAAAGCCCCATCATCTATTGATGACAGGGCTCCTTGAGTATTCACTTTTCTAGTCTAATCTCTTGCAAGTTGTACGAATCCATGACCGTCAATTTCGGTTCCGTCTACTCCAGTAGCAACATATTGATAAAAATAAGTTCCTTCATCAGCTTCGGTTCCAGACGGTGTTAATCCATTCCATCCAGTCATGTTTGCAAATGCATCGTTAGGATCATATGAAGCTTCAAACATCACGTTACCCCATCTGTTAACAATTGAGTATTCCAACTTAACTGTATGCTTTGTAGTCATGTAGAACAGGTTGTTCACGTAATCTGTATTTGGTGTAAATATGTTCGGCACTACAACTTCAGGATAAGGGAATACACAGCTCTCGTCATCGTATGTCGCATCAGGATCGTAATTCATTGCATCAGGATCTGTACAGCCACATATTTCAACAATAATTAAATGCATCGTTGTGTCGGCACAATTAGGGTTTTGATACGCAACAAGTGCAACCGTAGATGTTTGAGTAAATGTATGAGTCTGACCAGACTCGTCATTTGCGTTAACGTTAGTACCATCTCCGAAATCCCAATAGTATGTGTTCGCATTTTGACTTTCATTTGTCGTTCCACCTAGAACTGGACTACATCCAGATTCTGGAACCAATGTAAATTGTGCAATTGGTGGATCTACCATATCAATGTATACACTGTCTAGCTCAGTACATACATCATCAGTAATGTCAAAGAAATACCAACCTGGACTTAAGTTCGTCCATACGGTAGCATCTATATAACTTCCAGTTCCCTGAACATCATGATTTGCTTGATCATCCCAATGATTGAATGGTTGACCCAATACATCCGTCACACCACTAGTCATAGCAGAGACATATCCGGTAGGATTTCCACAACCATCAGCAGGAGAACTTATTAAGGTATCAACAGACAAGGTTTGATCTACATGTAAGGTCAGCGTGTCGGTATCTGTAAAGCCACAGGCATCAATAACGGTGACGTAATAATCAAAGAATCCATTTGGACTTCCACTCACTGTGGTAGAGTCCAAAACACCCATTATAGTATCATTAGGAGTGACATCCCAGACAAACGAGTAAGGGGGCACACCTTCAATTGCATGTGCAAAGATGTCCAATGAGTCCACCCTACAATAGGTGGTGGTGTCATGCGCGACGGCTTCGACATTTAAATTATCCAAAAGCCAAACGATACCAGTAGTTACTATCGTATCTCCATTTGGAAGAACATTTGTAACAGTTAATATAACACTCTCAAATCCTTCAGGCACTCCATCTTGGAATGCTGAAAAAGGAATAGATACTGACGTTGCTCCTGGTAGGAAAAGGACCGAATCGGGTAAGGTTAAATAATCTGTCCCATTTGTGGCTGTACCTCCAATAGAAACATCTACCCATAAAGAATCTCCTGATTGACATGAAGGTCGCGTAAATACGAAATCTGCATCAGTTCCACATCCTTCAAATATTACTGAATCGCCCCATTGTCCTTGTCCAACGTTTGTTTCCAAAGACAAGTCTACAGGAATCGATTGAAAACTTCCTCCTTCAAGAAAAACCCCTGTATCAAGCCAATCATCAACACAATCCGCTACAGCGAATTTAAAGTGATATGTTGAATCACAAATTACATCAAATCGAATTTCAATTGGAATAGAGAATCCATTGAAAGAATGTCCAACTGGTGTTCCAATGTAATATGAAGCATTCAATCCAGGATGAATTGTTGATATCGTAATTGGATCTGTTGTTCCTGGAACAACTGCTAAATTTTCTGCACCATTCGGAAACGCGGCAGGAGAAGCATATGGTCCGGCATATCCTGGACCACTGATAAAGAATCCAAATGCGTCGTTAAATTGAGTGTTGATATACGTTGTATATTCTTCCGATGCAAAAACAAAGTTGAAAATTACCACGTCTCCGTTCGGAACGAAATCAAACTCTAGAATAGCAGCATCTTGAGTAACAGTAATTCCAGCTGCTGCTGGGTTAGAGGTTACTGACTGTGCTACGGTAACCAAATCAGGATCACCAGGCCCACCATACTGACCGTTACTTGGTTGATTAGGAGGTACCGCATCCACAACATTACCTGAAGATAAAAAGACACCATCAGCTAAACCAATGTTACTACCTGTTCCGTCAAAGAATCCTCTTTGCGCGGCATTACCAGTAAATGTAATATTCGAAGTCACAAGACCAGGACCAATAAGTGTATTTTGCACTAAATCTAAAGGTGTCGGAGTTGGGTCTACAATTATTTGTGCATTCAGTGAGCTTCCAAAAAGGAGCATTAAGAATGACAATTTTAGCGTTTTCAAGTTCATAACTTTGTCTGTAATTTAAGGTAAGACATGGATTCCTTTAAAAAGGTTGCACGAAAATCGAATAATGTGCAGACAATACCTAATTTATTTAATATAATTACGACTTTTACCGCACTCATAAACTATTTTAACATGGAAGCAACGCAAGCATTTATCTCTGAAAACAAGGATCGATTTTTAAGTGAATTATTGGATCTATTAAGGATTCCGTCAATTTCTGCTGATCCAGCGTACGCTGGTGATGTTAACAAGACCGCTGCATTTATTGCGGATAGATTAAATGAAGTAGGTGCTGAAAACGTTGAAATCTGTGAAACTGCAGGTTATCCAATTGTTTATGGAGACAAGATGATAGATCCATCTTTACCAACTGTATTAGTCTATGGACATTATGATGTGCAACCTGCGGATCCAATTGATTTATGGACCAATCCTCCCTTTGAACCTGTTGTGAAAGCAACAGAAAACCACCCAGATGGTGCAATTTTCGCAAGAGGGGCATGTGATGATAAAGGTCAAATGTATATGCATGTGAAAGCATTTGAAGCAATGATGAGAGCGAATGAACTTCCGTGTAACGTAAAGTTTATGATAGAGGGAGAAGAGGAAGTTGGAAGTGAAAATTTGGGCATCTTCGTTCAGAATAATCACGATCGATTGAAGGCAGATGTTATACTCGTTTCTGATACGGGAATGATTGCGAATGATGTTCCTTCGATTACTACGGGGTTAAGAGGTTTAAGCTATGTGGAAGTAGAAGTTACAGGACCGAATCGAGATTTGCATTCAGGACTGTATGGAGGTTGTGTGGCTAATCCAATCAATATATTGGCTAAAATGGTAGCATCATTGCATGATGAGAATAACCATATTACAATTCCAGGGTTTTACGATAAAGTAGTTGAATTGACTGACGAGGAGCGCGCTGAAATGGCGAAAGCCCCATTTAGTAAAGAAGCCTATTGCAAGGCTTTAGACATTAATGATGTAATGGGTGAAGCAGGATATTCAACTTTAGAGCGTGGATCTATTCGCCCAACTTTGGACTTGAACGGAATTTGGGGCGGTTACATTGGTGAAGGAGCCAAGACAGTTATTGCTTCAAAAGCATATGCGAAAATATCGATGCGTTTAGTACCGGATCAAGATCCTAAGGAAATCACACAATTGTTTATAGACCACTTCACGAGTATTGCTCCAGCTGGAACGACTGTAAATGTAACACCTCATCATGGTGGTGAACCAGCGGTTACTCCAATAGATTCTGATGGATACAGAGCCGCGAGTTTGGCTTACGAAGCGACCTTCGGTAAAAAGCCTATTCCAATGCGTAGCGGAGGATCAATTCCAATCGTTGCGATGTTCGAAAAAGAACTCGGAGTTAAGACGATATTAATGGGCTTCGGACTGGATAGCGATGCGATTCACTCACCAAATGAGCATTTCGGATTGTTTAATTATTACAAAGGCATTGAAACTATTCCTCATTTTTACGTTAAGTATACTGAACTGTTAAAAGCATAGTATGATAAAGATCACCGCCCTCCTTTCATTCCTTCTGATTCTCGCATCCTGCACGTTCGTAGAGCCAGAAATACTTGGCATGGACAATATTGCTTTGGATAACTTCGAAGGGCGCGTGGCTGAATTCAATGTTACTGCTAGAATTAAAAACGACAACGGTTACGCCATTAAAGTAAAGCCATCAACGCTTGATGTATATGTCGGTGACCAATACATGGGCAATATTCACTTGGATAAAAAAATCAAGTTGAAAAAAAACCAAGTGACTACAATAGAAGCGCCATTTACTGCAACTATTGCGGATGGGGCTTTGTTCAAAGTGATGACATTACTTAGTAAACCCAGTATTCAAATTCGATTAACCGGTAAAGTGAAAGCTTCGGTATTCATTATTACGAAGAAAGTGGATGTGGATGAGAAAAGGACGATTGATACTTCTTCTCTCAAATTAGGAAGTTAATTATTGATCAACGAAAAGCCGTTGTAAACGCATAGACAAGCTGGTCATCACCTCGTAAGAAATGGTATCCAATTGCATTGCGATTTTTTCCATCGACATGTGATTTCCGATAATTTCAACACGGTCACCTTCTTGAACTGATTGCCCGCTGACGTCCACCATAATCATGTCCATACAAACATTGCCAATTGTAGGGCAGAATTTTTCATTAATGACAACACCTCCTTTGCCTTGACTTAAAGAGCGTCTATATCCATCGGCATAACCTACTGGGATAATTGCAATCTTCATTGCTTTGTCTGCCTTAAATGATCTTCCATACCCCACAGTATCGTTCACTTCCAGTTCCTTAACTTGTGAAACTGTACTGTACCATGAAATTGCTGGGCGTAAATTGGGGTCATTCGTTACGCCATACATCCCAATTCCCAATCGAGCCATATCAAACTGTGCGTGAGGATAATTTTGTATTCCAGCTGAGTTCAAAATATGACGGAGAATTGGGTGGGGAAATTCATTCTCAATTTGATCACAAAACAGTCCAAAAACTTCTATTTGTCTCTCAGTGAAAGGAGAATTAACCTTGTCCGATTCCGCCAGATGGGAATAAATACTTTTAATGATAACCTCAGGTTGACTTTTTATTGTTGCAATGAGGGAAGAAAGATCTTTCTGATTAAAACCAAGACGATTCATTCCCGATTCAAGTTTAATGTGAATTGGGTAATTGACCATTGATCGATTAATTAACTCTTTAATAAACGATGTCAATTGATTTAAACTAAAGATGGCTGGCTCTAAATTATTGTCGATGCATTGAGCGAAAGATCGTTCCTCGCAGTTCATAACTAGAATGGGTAATTTCACGCCTGATTCACGCAGTTGAATTCCTTCATCAGTGTAGGCTACACCTAAGTAATTGACCCCCATGTTCGAAATGAATTTCGACATTGTTTTTGCATCAGAGCCATACGAGGAAGCCTTGACCATACACATGATTTTAGTCTCAGGCTTTAACAGCGATTTATGGAAGTTAATGTTGTGTCGAACGGCTGTCAGATCTATCTCCAAATAAGTTTGATGGTGCTGCTGTTTGAACTGATTGGCCAACAACTCCATCCTTGCTTTCCGAGACCCCTTGATGAGGATACTGGCATTATTGAATTCTTGGTTTACCTCTTCGCCATTTGTATAAAAATAATACTCATCTGGCGCAAATTCTTGAATGATAGCTTCGATTTCGGCTTGATCGATTTCGTCCGATTCTGTGTGCCCAACAATAACAATTCGTTTTTTGCCAATCGCGTTAGCTAACTGATATTCCAACGATAGACGCAGGGAGTCTTTGTCTAAAGTATACGTATCGTTGATGATTGAATTGTTGTTAATTCCGTCATATGTTTCTAATCTTAGTGCCAAAGAACTCAATTCTGGAATACGGTCCTTAATTGCTTCTTCAGTCACGCCAAGTTCCATAGCCATGGCAATCGCGAGGCTAACATTTTGCTTGTTTATATTGTCCTTGAAAGGGAATTGTTCTATTAATTCAGTATAATCATCTGCTGAAACTGCATGCCATCTTTTCGAATCAGGAAGTGAAATACCGGAAGCATAAAGTGGATCATTCACATGACGCAACAAGGTCAATTTCTCACTCAGATGAGCTTCCTCGGAATCAAAGAGCATACTGTGGGCGGTACCGAACGACGTCAAAATCCCATGCGTGGGCACAATAAGTTTTTCAATTCTGTGCATTTCTCCAGGTTCGGGAACTCCTACTTCAATCAAAGCAATTTCTGTTGCGGCAGTTATTTCCAGTAAGGAAATGGCCACACCTAATTTTGAATTGTAGCTTTTCGGGCTTCTGGTGACATGAAAGTCTTTGCTTAGCAGTTGTGCTAGCCATTCTTTGACAGTGGTTTTTCCATTACTGCCTGTAATTGCTACTACTTTACAGTCAAATTGTTTGCGATGGTTTGCAGCTAGATTTTGCAGAGACCATAAAACATTATTGACCACAATTTCATGAGCTCCTTCTAAATGTTTCGTGTAATTTCTTTTGGATACAACGAAATGCCTAACACCTTTGGCATACGCATCTTCAATGAAGTCATGCCCGTCACGGAAAACCCCTTCCAATGCAAAAAATAAGACTCCTTTTGGATTTGCGATTCTACGCGTATCAAAAACTACGGAACTAATGATGGATTGATCATCGGAAGATTCCTTTGAGATTAGAAGTGAGATGTCTTTGTATACGTATTCTAGTTTCAACGTTTTATCTTATTGTAACAAGAGCGACAAAGTGGTTTATATTCCTCAACGGCACCCACGAGCACCTGTTCTTTGTCTTCTACAGTTCTGTGTGAAAACTGTGCTAAGTTACCGCAAGATACGCAAATAGCGTGAACCTTAGTTACATATTCGGCGATGCTCAAAAGCTTCGGCATGGGTCCAAATGGCACGCCTTGGAAATCCATATCCAATCCTGCTACAATTACTCGGACTCCTTTGGCTGATAGTTCATTGCAAACCCTAACAATTTCATCATCAAAAAATTGTGCTTCATCAATTGCAACGACTTTCTCTTTTTCCCAAATCTCTAAAATTTCTGCTGCAGAATCTACGCAAATAGCTTCGAAACTACTTCCTTGATGACTCACAACATTCTCCTTATGATAACGATCGTCAACTTTCGGTTTTACCAATAAAATTTTTTGATTGGCAAATTCGGCGCGCCTTAATCGGCGGATTAATTCTTCCGTTTTTCCAGAAAACATTGATCCACAAACAACTTCAATCCAACCGTGCTGTCTTAATTCATCTGGGAAATGCTCCAAAAACATATTTTTCTACTTTGAGGTTATCAACAAAGACCCGAAGACAAAAAGGAGAAATTCTATTTCCTAGCCTCGAATTCTTGGGTAACTTTGAATATTAAAAATCGTTATTTAGTTGCACACAAAAGACACTTCGTTAGCAACTTATTTAAAATGTTGAAAAGTCGATTTACAAACGCAAATGGAAAATTTAAAAGTATATAAGCAGCAGATCAAAGAGATCGAGGGATACATCACGAAATTAGAGAAAGGTGAGTTGATGTTGGAGGAGTTAGTGAGTCTCGAAAAATTGACGCGTGAATTGCACGAGAAAAGCATCATTTTGAAGTACAAAGCTTTCGAAAATGAAGTTGGTGGTGCGAATGAGCCAGTAGAAGAGGAAATTGAAGAAAAAGAGGCTGAACCTGCCAAAGAAACCGTTGAGGAGGAAGATGCTGCCCCTTTTGATTTTGCCATTTTTGATGAAAAAGAAGAAGACCCTATTGTTGAGCCTGCAATTATTCCAGAACCCGAACCAATTGCTGACATCCCCGCGCCAGAAGTTGTAGAGGAAGTTCAAGAAACAATTGTTGAGGAAATTGAGGAAGAGGCTCCAGAAGAAGTTGAAGAACCAACTCCTGTTGTTGAAAAGAAGAGTAATTCAGGTTCTTTCTGGGATCAGATCAGCATTGAAGACAATGGAATGGGAACGCAATTTTCAGACGGAAAAATTGATACGCTCGTTGGAGCTTTTGGATTGAATGAAAAATTGAGATACATCAACGATTTATTCGACGGTTCAAGTGAACATTTTGGTGATGCGATTAAATTGCTGGACAGCCAAGACAGCTTGAACGACGCGAAAGAAAAAGTGAATGGACTTGCTGATGAACACGAGTGGGATCCAGAAGAAGAATCAGTAGTTGAATTCATTACAATTTTAAATCGCCGTTATGCGTAATCTACTTCTTTGGATTGTTTGCGCCTTTAGCTTATCATCTTTTGGGCAAATAGAAGAAGTAAGAAGAATTACCGAAACGCTTTGCTCTCCTGAGTTTCATGGAAGAGGCTATGTAAATAGAGGGGATTCAATTGCGGCAGCTTTTATCGCAAGTGAATTTCAAAAATTAGATGTTGAATCCTATGGTGACAGTTACTTTCAACCATTTACACTAAATGTAAATACGTTCCCTGGTGATATGTCGATATCCCACAACGGAAACGAATTAATCCCTGGGCAAGACTTTGTGATTCATCATTCCTCGGTTGGTGGACAAGAGACAATTAACGCACTTTCAATTCCAGATGATCGCGTTTTAGACGTTGATTTTATCAAAGATGCAATTTCAAAAGTGCGTGGAGGGTCTGCCGAGAATGCAATCTTGTTTGACTTATCTGCATTGACAGGTGATACTCTGAAGGAAGTCCGAGGGTTGTCTTATGAAGTGGCGACAATTGTACCCGTAATTCAAGTAGTAAACGAAAAGTTTACTTGGTCGGTAAGTCAAATGCCTGAGACTTTCCTTTTTCTGCAAATACAAGATTCTGTAGTAAATAAAAGTGCTCCATTTGAAGTTTCTATTGAGAGTAAGCACATCAAAGATTATCCATCTCAAAATGTGATGGCCTATATTCCTTCGAAGGGATCATGTGCAAAGACGATTGTTTTTACCGCGCATTACGATCACCTTGGTAGAATGGGAAGAGATACGTATTTCCCTGGAGCAAATGATAATGCCTCTGGAACTGCAATGCTCTTGACTATGGCGAAATATTTCAAAGAGAACCCGTCAAAGTACAATATCCTTTTCATTGCCTTCGGAGGTGAGGAAGCAGGGCTAGTTGGTTCAAAGTATTTCGTAGAGAATACGCCAATCAAATTAAAGAAAATCAAATTCTTGGTGAATTTGGATATTATGGGAAGCGGTGAAGAGGGAATAACGGTAGTTAACGCAACACTTTTTGAAAAGGAATTTGAATTATTGCAGAGCATCAGTGCCGAAAATGATCTATTGGCGAAAGTAAAGAAAAGAGGTCCGGCAGCAAATTCAGATCATTATTGGTTTACCGAAGCAGGCGTTCCTGCATTTTTCATCTACACAATGGGGCCCAACAAACATTATCATGATGTATTCGATACCTATGAAGAATTGAGCTTCAATGAATACGACGATATTACCACATTGTTGATCGATTTTGTGAAATTGTTAAAGTGAACACTCATTGTTTCATACAGCAGGCTCATTCAATCTAATAATCGCCCAGTTTTCTGCTAAATAATCTCTATTTTGGCGATACTATTAAATTACACGCTATGAAAGGTTTACTCTCACTACTATGCATCGGTATTACATTTGCTGGGTTCTCACAGCCATATGCGGGAGAAGACGGAATAGGGGTATTAATAGAGAATAAAGGTGCAGGTTGTACTCCGCCTTCCACAACAACGTACATGCAGATGAACAATGTGCGTGCGATGATTCACACTGCTGGTAATTTATGGCAAGTCCCAGGGCAAAACCTATCGACATATGAGGTTCCTAAGAATACAGGAATCATGGCGCTTTTCACTTCGGCTTTGTGGCTGGGAGGGGTAGATGGGAGTAATCAACTTAAATTAGCAGCATTACGGTACCGAAGTGGACAGGATTACTGGACTGGACCTTTGACCCAATTAGCAGCAGAAACAGATTTTGAAACCTGCGCTGCATACGATAGACATTATGTCACTTCGCAAGATGACATTAGAGAATTCGATGCTTGGTTTCAAGCTGGGTTGGATGATGCACAGAACGGAACTGCTACTCAGGACGAGTTGTTTCCAAATTATGAAATCCCATTGATTGTCAAAGAATGGCCTGCGCATGGTGACCAGTCTGTAGGACAAGATTACTATTTGGCGCCGTTTTTTGACCGAGATGAAGACGGACATTACAGCTGGGAAGACGGTGATTATCCATGGCATGACATCCATAAAACAAAGGACTGTGCAACAGATCGACGCGTTTCTCTGTACGGAGATTTGAATTACTGGTGGATCATGAATGACAAAGGGAATATTCACACAGAAACGGGTGCTGATCCTATTGGAATGGAAATCCGAGCACAAGCATTTGCCTTTGCTTCGAATGATGAGATTAACAATATGACTTTCTACAATTACGAGTTAATTAACCGTGGAAGTCAAACACTTTATGATACTTATTTCGGGTGTTTCACAGATGGAGCATTGGGAGATCCATTTGATGATTACGTTGGATGTGACGTGAATCGAGGATTGGCTTATTATTACAATGGAGATAATTATGATGGCGACAACAGTGGATTCTTTGGATACGGAGATAATCCTCCAGCAGTTGGAGTAGATTTCTTCGAAGGTCCATTCCAAGACAATGATAGTATTGATAACGCCTATGGAATTGGTGCCGGTGAAGCATTAAATGGGATTGGATATGGCGATGGGGTTATTGATAACGAGCGCTACGGAATGCGTAGATTCTGCTATTATAGTAATACAACCAATGGAGCACCTCCAAGTCAAACAGATCCAATTATTGCAGTAGATTACTATAATTACATGCGTGGATTTTGGAAAGACGGAACACGATTTTTCTATGGAGGTTCTGGACACCAATCGGACCCTGCAGCCAATCAAGGTGTAACAGCAGATTTCATGTTCCCAGCAGACACTGATCCTTTGGGTTGGGGTACAGGTGGTTTTCCACAGCCAGACTGGACGGAACAAACGGCCGGAAATCAGCCAAATGATCGACGTTTTGTTCAATCGGCTGGACCATTTGTTTTAAAGCCAGGAGCTGTAAACAACATTACAGTTGGAGTTGTTTGGGCGAGAGGTACAGGTGGAGATCCGTTTGCTTCTGTGGAAGTATTAAAAAGAGCGGATGATAAAGCTCAGTCATTGTTTGAGAATTGTTTTAAAGTTTTAGATGCTCCTCATGCACCTATTTTAGCTATACAGGAATTGGAAAATGAGATTATCCTCACAATTAGTAATCCACTAAATTCGAATAACTATTTGGAGCAATATGAAGAGTTTGATCCTTTCATTGTTGCTGCAGATCCAGCAGCGGATAAAAATTATAGATTCCAAGGGTATCAAATTTATCAATTGGCTTCAGAAGGAGTCTCTAATTCTGATATTGGTGATGAATCTAAAGCGAGATTGGTTGCGCAGTGTGATATTGAAGATGATATCGCACGAATTATCAATTTCGAATATGATGCTGAGGTGGAAGCGAGTACGCCGGTTGAAAAGGTAGATGGAGAGAACAAAGGACTTCAGCATTCTTTCTTAATTACTGAAGACCTATTTGCGCAAGGCGATAAGAAACTTGTCAACTTCAAACGTTATTATTACCTGGCAATAGCTTATGCTTACAACAATTACAAAACCTATGTTCCAGATGATGCTTCGGCAATTGATGGACAAAAGAAACAATATATAGCAAGTAGAAAAGCACCCTCTGGAGAGATAAAAGTAGTTGAGTGTATACCTCACAATCCTTCGCCAGAAGCAGATGGAACTGTTCATAATATTTCGTATGGTTATGGACCATTAATTACTCGTTTGGATGGATATGGAAATGGAGGTAACGTAGTTAACTTACATTCTTCATCAGTTACTGAGGTATTGAATACCGGATATGATCAAACACCTACATATGATTACGGAAGTGGTCCTATCAAAATAAAAGTGGTAGACCCGTTAAACGTTGCAGACGGCTATTACGAGTGTAGGTTCAGAAATTACGATGAATCAATTGAAAATGCAGCCGATACAGCAAGCTGGATTATCTACCGATACATCGACGGAATTATAGTAGATTCAATTGATTCTGATCACACAATAGGTATTGATCCTGCGCTTGCCACGGATCCATTGATTTCTACAAACAATGAACAATTGATTCCTCAATGGGGTGTTTCGGTTCAGATTACCCAAAGACCGTATTACTTTCCAGATAACCCAGGTTCTATTGACCTGAAGACAACAGATCTGCTAAGTGCATCCCTTGAATTTGGAGATAGTTCAAAGCAGTGGTTGATGGGTGTGCCAGACAATGATGCTTTCTACCCTACAAACTGGATTCGCTCCGGAGAGTACGATCCAACGCATGGAACTCCAATTGACTTAACAGATGATGATTGTACAGACGCCGCTGAGCCGACGTACAGAGATTATACAGATCCGTGTAATTATCCTGATGAATTGAATATTGACACCGATAAGAAATGGGCGAAAATCCTTGGAGGAACAGTAGCGCCACACCGTTTGGTTGGGTATGAATCAAGTTATGCACCAATGGCGTATTAT
This sequence comes from Crocinitomicaceae bacterium, assembly GCA_033791225.1. GTDB lineage: Bacteria > Bacteroidota > Bacteroidia > Flavobacteriales_D > Crocinitomicaceae > UBA4466. The sequence continues at coordinate 4,570 of JASJHD010000001.1, read as the reverse complement.
GGATATACGGGAGTCTCAGGTTCGCCTACAGCCTATAGAAGTGTATCTTCCATTAGTTTCTCTCCTTCAGTTGATATTGTATTGACTTCAGATCAAGACCTTTGGACAAGGTGTCCAGTAATAGAGTTGGGACGAGATGCTGCATTTAATGTTGGAGGTGCTCAACCTGGAGAGATGAGAAAGAGCCCAAGTCTGGGAACGAATGGTCTTCCCGATGGCACTGGCGAGGGAATGAGCTGGTTCCCAGGATACGCAATTGATGTTGAGTCAGGTGCTCGCTTGTACATGGCGTTCGGTGAAAATTCATTTTTGGTAACAGACAATGGTTCCGATATGATGTGGAATCCAACGAATAGAATAGCGGACGACAACGGTAATCCAGTTATGGGAGGAATGCATCCGGTGTATGTATTCAGCTTCCACAACAAGGACAAAAACAACTATGTACAAGGGATTAATTATCCTTACTATGATCCTTTATCTGCCGAAGACAATTCAGGAAATGAATTGTACAATGATTACACTGCAATGCAAGGAGGAGATATTGCTACCAAGAAGAAGGTGTACGGTAGCATTAGTTGGGTAGCATATCCAATTGTAGCAACAGGTTATACCTTTATAAACCCAACTGATATTCCAACTACGGCGACGATAAGCCTACGTGTGAATAAGGAGTACAAAAATTTCTCCGCTCCAGATAACTTAACAGGAGGAGTAAATGGTGGAATGCCAATGTATTCATGGAGCATGGATGACATTCGTACTGAATTTGGAAGCGCATCTGAATTGACAAGTGCATTGGATATTATCAATGTAGTTCCGAATCCATATTACGCATATTCCGAGTATGAAAACAATCGATTAGATTCTAGAGTGAAAATTACGAATCTACCAGAACGTTGTACAATCAAAATATACAATGCTCAAGGAAAGCTGATTAAAACGTTTAAGAAAGACAGTCCAAGTACTTTCATTGATTGGCTCTTGATCAATGAGGCAGGAATTCCTGTTGCTTCCGGAGTTCATTTAATTCATGTAGAAGTTCCCGAAATCGGCGAAAGAATACTGAAAGCCTTCATTTCAATGAGGCAAGTGGATTTACAAAATATCTGATGGTAAGGTAATTCGAAATGTTGTTCCGACACCTACTTGTGATTCAAGGACAAATACATTTCCCTTGTGATATTCTTTGACGATACGTTTTACAAGAGAAAGCCCTAATCCCCAACCGCGCTTCTTGGTTGAGAAGCCAGGTTCGAAAATTGTTTTTAGTTGATTGGTAGGAATCCCTTTACCGGTATCTTTAATGTCAATATTTACCCAGCCCGTGGTTGTGTGCACTTCAATAATAAGCTCTCCTACTCCTTCCATGGCATCCACAGCATTCTTGCTAATGTTTTCCACTACCCACTCAATCAAAGATGCATTGTGACTTGCACACGCTTCCTCATGCAGTACTATTTTAAAGTCTACTTTGTCAGAGATTCTCGGACGTAAATAATCACTAATGTGCTGTACCGTTGCATTAACGTCAAGATCTTCTAGATGAGCACCCGAACCAATCTTCGAGAAACGATCTGTAACCATTTCTAAACGGTCAACATCTTTCTGCATCTCTGTGGTAACCATAGGATCCACACCTTGCGATTCGAGCAATTGAATCCAACCAATCAAGGAAGAAAGTGGTGTCCCAAGTTGATGCGCAGTTTCCTTTGCCATTCCCGCCCATACCTGATTTTGTTCGGCCTTTCTATAGGTACTAAAGATGAGGTAACCGATGAATGCAAATAATCCAATCACAATGAACTGAATATATGGGAAGAACTGTAATTGTTTCAATTCTGGACTGTCATCGAAATAGAGGGTGTTGGTATTTCCATCCTTAAAATCTATGATAAGGGGATCATTCTGCGCAGATAATTCAGTGATGTATTGCTGAAGATTCTCCGTCGTAATTTCATACTCATTGATATTGGTACCAAGGATTTCAAGTGTTTTAGTGTCCACTAGTAGCACAGGAACAAGTCCTTCGTTATTAATCAAATCATTGTGAAATGCATCAATCAATGAATCCCTTTCTCGTTCAAGCTTTACAATCTCTTTCGAATCATTGTAATAATAGGTCATGTAATACCCTTCAAATATCTCAATGGAAAAAGACGGGTTTTTCTTCGCCCAGTTTTCGGCCAAGTGGATCATTGAATCCTCAAACATTGTAGAGATATCAGTATTTGATACTTCAGGAAATTTGCGACTTAATGAATCTTCAGTGAATCCAGCATTAATACTGCTTGAGTAATTGCCGTCATCATCTAAAACCACTACTGGAATGTTTTTGTTGCCATCAATGATATCAAGTGGAAAATTGTTCTCAAAGTTTACATCCAAAGGTCCCATTTTCGAAACTTCTTTTGTTGCTTCTACCCACAAGGTCATTTTTTCACGCTCCAAATCTCTCAATTGAGAAAAGGTACTATTCGTCAGTCTAACCAATTCAATTTTTTTCTTGATGGCGTCCGCCCATTGTTGAGCGCGATCTCGTTCTCTATCTCCAACCTTAGAAACAATGTTATTTGAAATAAACAGAGAAGCTCCTACTGTGAGGAGAGCGAAAATCAACAAGGCGATTTTCCATTTCTGCTTATTTGAATACAAATTCATTAGGACCCTAAATTAACGAGAATAAACTATAAAGATTGTGAGCAATTAATTGGATGAAATTCCAAGTGCCATTTCTACTGCAGTACAAACCGAATGATGATCGTATTGCTGTGCCATTTGTTTTAATTCAATTGGGTCATACGATTCCTGTTTGTCAAGGATTTCATCAATCTTCAATGCCAGATCTTGAGCGTCCAAAGAAGTAAAGAGTTTCCCTCCTTTTTCATTCTCCAAGATTTCCGGAGTTCCACCAGCGTTACTGCCGAGTACTGGAGTTCCGGTTGCAAGTGATTCAATGGTCACCATTCCAAAGGTTTCCGCTTTTGTGGCCATCACAAGCCAGTCAACTGCATTATAAAATGTCTCAGTATCTTTTCTATACGATCGGAGGTGTACGCGTTTTTTAAACTCGGGTTGTTCAATGACTTTTTTCATTTCATTGAAGTAATCTTGCCCCTCATGTAAAGTTGGCTCACCTAATAAGGCAATGGAATAATTATCTCGTTTGGTCAATCGCATTGCTTCCAGAAGAAGTAGCTGTCCCTTTTGTTGATCAAATCGTCCGATTAAACCGAAAATTGTTGTGTCATCAGGCAGATCTAATGCTGTACGTGATTCTGTCTTTGAGGGAAGATTGTTGAATTGAGAAACATCCATTGCAGAAGGAATAACAACTAATTCATTATTGAATTTGGTCATCTCATCTACTTGTGTTTTTAGCCAATTTAATGGGCAAGACCACAGGTCAATGTATTTGAATCGAAGAGTGTGCAATGGGTTTGTTTTCTTAACGCCAAGTTGCATCTCCATGAAGTACGAAGTGTGAATTGCACTCTTCAGTTTCGATTTTGCATACGCCAGTATACTCATGTCGCCCGTAGAACGTATTATCAAATGTGAAATGTCATTCCTCTTGATTATTTCAACCAGATACTTCCCTTGCTTAAAATCGTAGTACTTCTTCTGCTTAGAAATATGAGTTACGGGAAGATTGAAGTCAAGCGCACTCTTATCAATGGGACTTCCTTGAACACACAATACAACAACCGAATGTCCACGTTCCTGCATCCAAGCGGCATTCCTCAAATGATTCATTTCGAGTCCACCCCAACTTTCAGAACTACAGAAATACGCAAGTTTTGCCTTCATATCGTGTAAAATTAAAAGTAACTTCGTCCCGACCAAATTTGGTAGAACTATTTAGTGAATTCATGAAACGTCCAATTGTACTCTTTTTTACACTCTCGCTTATACTAGCATTGATCTTTTTCACATTACCTATCAATTTATTTGATGGACAGATTTTAATGGTAGAACCACACAGAGAGTATACAATAAATACGAATTTGAGCTTGTCTTATTTCATCGGTTTGGGTTATAACGAAGCCGATATGGCCAATGTGAAAGACTTCTACTTGACAACCAAAGGAATCTTTATGGCAGTCATTTTTATTGTAGGTATGCCTGGGCTTTTAGCCTATCGAATGCATATTAAACAAATGCAATAAAATTCCAGTATAAGTGCTTGGTAATTAGTCTAGTTTGTCGTATATTTGGCTTGACTAACAGACTAATATTTGACATCTTGAGACTACTTACTATAATAACAATAGCCTTGTCGGCTTGCAGTGTTTTTGCTCAACATAACAACGAGTTCTATAACGATGGAGCATTGGTTCATGTTGAGGCAGGAGCAGAAGTACATGTATGGGGAGACGTCCATATGAGACAAGGCACAGGAATTTTGGAAAATGATGGACTCATCAAAGTTCAAGGCAATTCTTATTCAGACGCATTATTTCAACAGAGAGGATCAGGTACGTATCGTATCGAAAATTCCAATGTAAACACAGGTGAACGCCAATTTATTTCTGGAAGCTACGCGGTTCGCGGAGCTCAAGCACAGATT